>NZ_JBEZFV010000014.1:0-150223 GCF_040649655.1 Micromonospora sp. NPDC048905
CGTCGTCTGGGCACTGCTGCGCGACGGCCGCGAGTTCCAACCCACACCACCGCTGACCGCGTCTACGGCTTGACTTGGTCATTGAAACTCCTTCGTGGCGTGGTGATTGGTCACAGGTACAGACGACCGAGTCGGCGATCGTCATCGGTGACCGATGACGGATGGGGTCCGCGGTCGTCAGTACGGTTGTGAGGACCACTCAGCCCCGGGGAGATCACATGTCCGACTCGCCTGACGAGCGGGCGGTCTGGCTACAGCGCGCCTTCGACGAGCACCGGCGCGAGCTACACGTGCACTGCTACCGCCTCGCAGGGAACGTCACCGACGCGGACGACCTGGTGCAGGAGGCCTTCCTGCGTGCCTGGCGGGCTCGCGACCGCTTCGAGGGTCGGGCGTCGGCGCGCACCTGGTTCTACCGGATCGCCACGAACGTCTTCCTCGACAGCCGCAAGGCGGCCGGTCACCGGACGGTTCCGTATGGTGACCCGCTGGAGTGGTCCACCGAGCTCGGTCCCTATCCAGACGCCCTGTTGGCCGACGATCCGCAGACCGGTCTCGCCGCCCGGGAGACCGTCGAGCTGGCCCTGATCGCAGCGCTCATGTACCTGCCGCCGCGGCAGCGGGCGGCCTTCGTGCTGCGCGACGTCTACGGCTGGACGCCGCAGGAGATCGCCGGCGCGCTCGACACCGCCGTAGCGGCCGTCAACAGCCTCCTCCAGCGGGCCCGCCACACCCTCCGGGGGCACGCTCCGTCGGACCCACAGGACTGGCGCCGCCCGCAGCTCACCAGCGAGGACGAAGAGATCCTGCGCCGCTACGCCAACGCGAAGGACCCGGAGACGGTCCGGGCACTGCTCGCCGAGGACGTACGGATCACGATGCCGCCCGAGCCGCCGGTCGTCGGGATCGACGCGGCCGCGGAGTTCCTCGGCCGACCGCTCGACTGGCGTACCTTCCCCACCTCGGCCAACGGGCGCCCGGCACTGATCAACTATCTCCGCCGGCCCGGCAGCCCGCACTATGAGGCGCTGGTCGTCGACGTCCTCCGGATCGAGAACGGAAAGATCGTAGAGAGCAACGCCTTCATCGGTGCCCGTCACGTCGCCGCCTTCAGCATGCCCGCCACACTCGAGCCCTAGACGAGTGACGTTGGAGTACTAAGTGGCAGGAGCAGATCACCGGTACGATTCGGCGATGGGTAGGTTCCTTGCGCTCTTCAACGGCGCGGCTGATGAGGCCGACAAGGTCGAACTCACCGACCAGCAGCAGGCCGAGTTCCTCAACGCGTGGGCGTCCTGGGCGCAGGCCAACGAGAAGGCCATCGTCGACCCCGGTGCTCCGCTGAACGCGAAGAAGCGGGTCACGGCGCGGGGTGTCGAGGACTTCACCGACGCCCTGACCGCCTACGCCATCGTGGAGGCGGACTCGCACGACGAGGCGGTCCGGATCTTCTCCGAGCACCCGCACCTGGGGTTGTTCGCCGGAAACTCGATAGCGGTCCTGGAGTGTCCGCCACCGCCCAGCTGATGCTCGCGCCGCCCGACCGTTGAGCGGCAGGAGGATCGGCTGCGGCTGCTGGCGGGCCGCCGACGAGGTCGCGCCTATGCGTCCCGAATGGCCTTCAGCGCCGTGTCGAGTGCCTGGTCTGCCGGGACGGGCACGTCGGGGAGCACTCCGACGCCTTCCCAGTTGGTGCCGGTGACGCTGTTGATGGTCCGGGCGGTCGGCACGGTCACGAGGATGTGTGCGGTGACCGGGTGGCGGGCCGTCGGATGCGCGCCGCCACGTGTCGTCTCACCGACGACGACGGCCCGGTCGTGGGCCTGCAGGGTGTACGCCACGTCCTCGCCCCCGGAGAACGTCATCGCGCTGGTGAGCACGTGGACCGGACGGTCCGCGTAGCGCGGCGCGGGAAGGTGCGCGGTCGTCCAGAACTGGCGGGTGGCGCCGGTGGACCGTTCGTAGAAGTCGTTGAGGTGCACCTGGTCGTCGCGGAAGAAGTAGCTGCACCACATCGCGGCGCCCTCGGGTGTTCCGCCGGAGCAGGCGCGCAGGTCGAGGATGAGCGCGGAGCTGAGGGCGACCAGTTGCATGGCCGCGCCGATCGCGGCGGCGCCCTCGTCGGCGTACGCGATGTGGCGTACGTCGATGAGTCCGACGTTGCCGTCCAGGTGCTCGACCCGGCGGATGCCCTGGTTCTCCGCCCTGAGCAGCGCGCGGAACGCGGCCTGCCCGCCGTCCTCGTCCGCCGGATCGAGCGACTGCGGCTGGTCCGTCCACAGCAGCCGCAGATGCTTGTCCGGGCACACCTGCTGAAGGTGCGCGGTCACCGTTTCGCAGAGCGCCGGCCCGTCCAGGTCGGCGTACTCGCCTGCCGCGAGACGACGCCGGATCGCGGCGTCGATGTCCACGACCTGCGCGGGAAATACGTACCCTGCCTCGATCCGGTCCAGGGCCTGTCCGACTACCTTTTCGTTGGAGAGCACGGCGGGCCACGGTAGACCGTCAACGACCTCACGGCCATCGAATTTCGTGGCGGCTGGGGCGCCGTACCGACCCACCAGTCGTTTGTGGCCCGTGGCTATCCTCTCGGCCATGTCTGACTTTCGCGGGGACACCTCGGGCGTCTCGACGCTCCGGACGGCGCTGACGCTGGTCATCGTCGGAATCCTGGCGAGCGGTATCGGCGTCACCTTCATCTGGGACGACCGGGGCTCCCCGCGGGAGGTGACCACGACGGGCACGCTGACCGGCTCCCACCCATCGGCCCGGCACGAGAAGCGCAAGGGGACGTGGTACGAGTTCCAGTACGTGATCGCCGACGGACGGCAGGTCGCCACCAGCTTCCGGGTCACCCCCAGCGGCTCCCTCGACCGCGACGGTGACAGGGTCAAGGTGATCTATTCGCCGGATGCCCCGCTGGAGGGCCGGTTGTGGGTGAGCCGAAGCGGCCTGGAGTTTCTGCCGGCGGCTGGCGGGCTGGCGCTCACTCTGGGCGCGCTCCGCGTCGTCATCCGCGAGTTGCTGAAGCGACGCCGCCGCCGACAGGCGCCCGCCCGCGCGTAGCGGCGTTAGACTCGCCGGCCATGGGACTCCTGACCTTCAGCCTCAACGTCACCCTGGACGGTTGCGTCGACCACCAGGAGGGGATCGCCGACGACGAGACGCACGCCTTGTTCACCCGTCTCCTGGACGAGAGCGGAGCGATGCTGTGGGGACGCGTCACCTACGAGATGATGGAGAGCTACTGGCCGGCCGTCGCCCGCGGCGACGTGGAGGCGCCGCCGGCCCTCCGCGAGTGGGCGGTCACGCTGGAGGCCAAGCCCAAGTACGTGGTGTCGTCGACGCGCGAGGACTTCCCGTGGGCCAACAGCCACCACCTCACCGGCGATCTGCGCGAGGGTGTGCAGAAGCTCAAGGACGCGACCCCGGCGGGGGTCCTCCTCGGCAGCGGCACGCTCGCGACCGAACTCGACCGGCTGGACCTGATCGACGAGTACCGGCTGCTCGTCCATCCGAGGATCGCCGGACACGGCCCGACGCTGTACCAGGGCGGGCTGCCCGCCACGCGCCAGCTGGAGTTGCTCTCGGCGGAGCCGCTCCGCAACGGTGCGGTGGCCATGCACTACCGCCGCGCGCGCTGAAGATGGCCTCACGACCGTCGCCGTCGTGCCCACTGCACACGCCCACGGCCACGAGGAGCAGACCAAGGGCGATCATTCCGCCGCTCGCGTAGCGGAGTGTGGGTGACACCTGCGGCCAGGCGAACTGTGCCGCGATGAGCAGGACGAAGAACGTGAGCATGACAAGTGCGCCAATCGCCTGCCGACGCCGCATCGCGTACCCCCTGGTTCCGGTGTCCTTCGTGGCGCGGTCAGTCTCGCTGCCGCCGCTGGCGTAGCAGGTGGACCAGCACGGCGGCCAGGCCGAGGACGATGATGCCGGCCGACACGGCCACGAACGCGTCCGGATAGCGCTCACCGACGGTGCCGGCGAGCACGGATCCGATGACGGTGCCCAGGACGACGAGGAGGATGCCGAGAGTAGGTCGTTTCACGGGAGTCACTCCTGCCTGGCGTCGGGGTCGACCTTCCTGGTTGTGCTCGAAGTTGCCCTCGGCCAAACCTCCGGTGTGCCGTGACCGTGGCGCACCACTTCAAAAAGCGCCGTGCTGGCCGGAATTGTCCCGCGCGGATGGATCATCTCTCTTTCATCGGTTAGTGTGCGCGTCCGTGAATCACTCTCGAATTGCTTCCGCACTGTTGATGCTTGCCGCTGCCACCGCGCTGACCGCCTGCGGTGACGGGGACGCGGCGACGACCGCCGGCTCGACCCCGTCTGCCAGCACGTCCGCCGCCGCGACCACGGCCGCTGCCTCCCCGTCCGCCGCGCCGGCGTCGTCGGCCGCCACGGGCTCCACGGCCGACAAAGAACTCTGCACGTCGTTCAGTAAGGCCGCCGACGAGATGAAGGCCGAGCTGGTGAAGATCGCCACGGCTGGTGAGCCGACGGCGGCGGACTTCAAGAAGATCCTTGCCGATCTGGAGAAGAAGACGGCCGCGTTGGCCTCGGCCGGCGGCGACAGCAAGGTGGCCGCTGCCCTCAAGTCGTTCGGCGCCGAGGCGGGCAAGGCCGCGGCGGCCGCCGACCCGGAGTCCGCTGCCGACAACGGGGCCTTCGAGAAGGCCGGCACGGAGCTCACCGCCGCGTGCAAGGCGGCCGGAGCCAGCGTCAACTTCTAATCACGGTGGTCTAACCCTGTTGCGTGAGACGGGGGTCGTGGTGGCCGTCGTTGGCGACGACCGGGCGGGTCGTGTCTCTGGCGACGGCCACCATGATGATGGTGCTGAGCAGCGCGGCAACGGGGGCGAGGCCCAGGCCGTAGCGGACGCCGTTCGCCGCCACCAGACCCGTGACCGCCGAGCCGGCGGCGCTGCCGATGGTGAACGCGGTGGCGACCCACGCGAACGCCTCGGCCACGGTGCCCGGCGCCGCGAGCTGATCCACCAGGAGGAAGATGGCGGTCAACGCCGGCGGTAGGGCCAGACCGCTGATCGCCAGCAACACCGCCATCAGCGTGGGGCGCGGTGTCAGCAGCAGCGGCACGAAGCCGAGGGTCAGCCCGGCGGTGAGCAGCGGCAGCCGCCGCGCTCCCGCCGGCCCGGCCCGGGTGTAGAGCAGGCCGCCGATCAGGGCGCCGGTTGCCTGCGCGGCGAGCAACCAGCCGGCCAGGTGCCGGTTGCCGGCTTCCTCCGCGTAGGCGGTGACCGCCACCGCGATGCCGCCGACCGCCATCCCCGTGCCGACCACCCCCGCCAGCAGGGCCGCGAACCGGGGTACCCGCAGCGGACCGGCCCAGTGTCGTGCCGCCGGGACTCCCCGCCAGGCCCGCACGGCGGGAGCGCGGACGAACGCGGCGGTGCCGACGAGCTGCAGCAGCGCCGCCACCACCAACCCGGCGACCGGCCCGCCGAGCGCCACCGCGAGGAGCGTCGTGAGCGGTCCCACCACGAAGATCACTTCCTGTACGGCGACATCCAGCGCGTACGCGGCCGGCACTGCCGCCGGCGGCAGCAGATCCGGCCACAACGAGCGCAGGCACGCCTCCAACGGGGGAGCGCCGAGCCCGGCGACCACGGCACCGACAGCCGCACCCGTCGCGCCGAAGGCGCCGGTGGCCACGAAGCCGAACCCGGCACCGGAGACCACCACCGCGAGGCACAGCACCGGTGGCTGACGCCAGCGGTCCACCGCTCGGGCGAGCGGCGGCGTACCCACCGCCACCCCGGCGGTGTACGCGGCGACGAGCAACCCGGCCGCGGCCAGGCTGAACGACTCCCGCGCGAACAACAGGAGAGCGAGCGGCCCGGAGGCCGAGGGCAGCCGGCCCACCTGGGCGGCGAACAGGACCCAGAGCACCTGCGGTGCACGCAGGACCACCCGGATACCGGATGAAGACATGAGACATCGCTCCCGGCGCGATGGAAGGAATCGAAAGGACCCGCTGGCAACTGCCGGCGCGGGTCAGGGAGCGAAGTCGGACCGGTCGTGGTCGTTGCCGTACAACGGCAGAGCGGGCGTGATCCACCGGGCGTACGAAGCCGCGACCGCCTCCACCGGAACCACGACCTGACCGTATCGCACGACCCCGGTCCACGGGAGGTGCGCCCTACCCGTCCGCGGCGGCCCGATTGGTCGGAGCGGTCAGCCGCGCGCCCTGCGCCGGGTGAGCACGTCGCGGATGGCGAGCACGACGAGCGAGAGCGGGATGAACACCCACAGCTGAAGCACGGTGTACCGACGTAGCTCCCCGTCGATGGACGCGCCGGCCAGCTCGGCGTCGAGGGCGCCGGGGCGCATCAGCGCGATCGCGTACGCGGACAGCGGGGCGTAGTTGAGACCCGCGCCGGTCAGCCACAGCCCCAGTACCCGGGTGCCGAGGCCGTGCGCCGACGCCAGCACCCAGACACCCCACGTCACCATGACGACCACGCCGACGAGGAACTCGGCCAGGATGATCCAGCGTCGACGGGTGGTGCCCCGGCTGCCGTACATGTCGATTGCCGCCAGGCGACGAACGTTCATCGCAACGATGGTGCCACCACCGGGCAACCTCCGGAGTCGGGCCGGAAGACCGCCGCGACCGACGCCGGTGATGAGTTTTCGCGCCCGCACCGGTCACACCCACGACAGGACCTGACGAGGCGGAAGGATGACGTGATGAGTGCGGACACACGGTTGGACGGGTTGGGCGAGGTCGACGAGCTGACGTTCTCGGGGCTGGCGGCTCGGCACCGGCGGGAGTTGCACGTGCACTGCTACCGGATGCTCGGGTCGTTCGAGGACGCCGAGGACGCCGTACAGGAGACGTTGCTGCGTGCCTGGCGAGGGCGGGAGACCTACGAGGGACGGTCCACGTTCCGAGCCTGGCTGTACCGGATCGCCACGAACTCCTGCCTGAACCTGCTGGCCAAACGCCGTCCGGAACCCGCCAGCGGCGGTGAGGTGCGGTGGCTCCAGCCGTACCCGGATCGGCTGCTCGACGAACTGCCCGCGGGTGGCGCGGACGAGCCGGAGGCGCTCGCCGTCGCCCGCGAGACGATCGAGCTGGCGTACGTGGTCGCGGTCCAACACCTCGCGCCGCGCCCACGGGCCGTGCTGATCCTGCGCGACGTGCTCGGGTGGCCGGCGAAGGACGTCGCGGACCTCCTCGGAGACTCCGTCAACTCGGTGAACAGCGCGCTGCAACGGGCCCGCGCCGGCATGCGGGAGCACCTGCCCGCCGAGCGGCAGGACTGGACCGGCGGCGAGGAGGACGCCGGCACCCGCGAGCTGGTGCGCCGCTTCACCGACGCCAGTGTGGCCACCGACATCGATGTGCTCGCCGCCATGTTGCGCGACGACGTCCGCTGCTCGATGCCGCCCACGCCCGGACTGTCCGTCGGCCGCGACGCGGTGGTCACCAACTGGGTGCAGGACGGGTTCGCCGACCTGCGGGGCCTGCGCGGGCTCCCCACCTCGGTGAACCGGCAGCCGGCGGTCGCCTTTTACCTGTGGCACGCGCAGGAGAGTGCGTACCTGCCGCTGACGATCGACGTCCTGCGCGTCACCGGCGGCGTGATCACCGAGATCGTCACGTTCCACGACGACCAGTTCCCGCGGCTCGGGCTGCCCGAGCGCCTGCCGGCCGACGGCGCCGAACAGGCCCGCTGACGGCGCGGCCGGACCGCTTGACGCGCACACCCTCGGCGACCACCCCGGTCAGAGGTGGGCGACGACGACCCTGGTGGCCTGCGCGATGAGGCCGTCGTCGGGGGTGGCGTCCTTCGTGTCGCGGCTGGAGAGCACGGCGAGCACGATCGGGGCGCGGTCGGGCGGCCAGAGCACGGCGATGTCGTTGCGGGTGCCGTACCCTCCGGTCCCCGTCTTGTCGCCGACCACCCAGCCGGTGGGCACCCCGGCGCGGATCAACGCCGCGCCCGTGGTGTTGCCGCGCAGCCAGCCGCGCAGGACGTCGCGGTCCGCGGGCGTCAGGGCGTCCCCCACGGTGTACGCCCGCAGGTCGCCCGCCAGGGCTCGTGCGGTGCTGGTGTCGCGGCGGTCGCCGGGTGTCGCCTCGTTGAGAGCCGTCTCGTAGCGGGCCGGGTCGGTGACCGTGTCGCCGAGGGCACGCAGCTTCGCCTCGAATCCCTGCGGTCCGCCGAGGTGACGCAGCAGCAGGTTGCCGGCGGTGTTGTCGCTGTAGCGCACGGCGGCGTCGGCGACCGCGCGCAGGCTCATGCCCTCGGCGACGTGCTTGCCGGTGACGGGGGAGTGGGCCACCAGGTCCTGCGCCGAATAGCGCACCACCCGGTCCAGCTCGGTGTCCGAGGTGTCGTCGAGCACCTCGGCGGCGGCCAACGCCTTCCACGTCGAGGCGTACGCGAACCGCTCGTCAGGTCGGTGGTGCACGGTGCGGCCGGTGCCCGTGTCGACGGCGTAGATCCCCAACCGCGCGCCGAAGGTCTGCTCCAGCCGCTGGAACTCCTGCTCGGCGGCCGGCGCCGGGGAAAGGGTGACCTCCGGGCTCGGTGTGGTGCGCGCCTCGGGTACGTCGCTGGTGCCGCACGCGGGCGACGCCACCAGGGCCGCCGTCGCGGCCACCGCGGCCGTCAGGCGTCGGACAGCGGCAGTCATCATCGTTCCTCCTCGTCAGCCAGCGGTTCGTCTGCGCCGCGGGCGGTGGCCCGCGAGCGGAGCGGCCCACCGCGTTCAGTCGTAGGGGAGTCGGCGCGGTTCGAGTCTCCACCCTCGGCCGAGCTGCCAGGAGGCGGTGGGCCACGCCGCGATGAAGCCGGCGATCAGCCCCACCTGGCCCGCGAACCAGAAGATCGGGCTGTCGGGCCGCAGCGGTGGCTCGGGAAAGACCACGCGATGCGCGAGCGTCAGCCACACGAACAGCGTCACCTCGAACGCGGTGATGGTCAGCAGCTCGACCCGGGCGACCGTGGACAGGGCGTGCCAGATCTTCCGGACACTGCGGCCGGGTGCGCCCACGTACCGGAAGAGCACCGCGATCGCCACCGCCGCCAGGTAGTCCCCGGCGTAGTCGACCCACAGGCTCTCCTGCGCCGGATCGGACCTGACGACGTACAGGGCGACCTCGGCGACGACGAAACCGAGGGCGCAGTGGGCGCCGCAGCGGGACACCTGGGTGACGACGATGCCCCGGCGGGGCCTTCGGGGCTGCCCCTCCTGCCGCCTCTGGCTGAACGCCTCCGGTCTGCCCCAGTTCCAGTAGAGGCGCACGGCTGCCGGGCCGACGTAGAGGACGGTCACCAGCCAGACGATCTCCATGACCCGGACCGGCTGACGGTGCCCACGAAGATAGGTGTCGGCGACGACGATCGCGCAGCTGACGACCCCGAACGCGAGCGAGACCCAGGACAGCGCCAGGAGCCAGGTGGGTTGCATCCGCGCCCCTTCCGCACGCGGGGCGACGACGCGCCTCCCGCTGCCACATCCGGAGGGGGCTCACAGGCCGGCGGCACCGACCGAGGGCACTTCGCAGTGTTCCATGCCGCATCCGCCGGCAGCCGGAGATCGGGTGTTCCCGCCGACCGCTGACCGATGGTTGCCGCTGACCTCGTCGTCAGTTGCCGAGGTTGACCTGCGTCCGGTGGTGATCGCCCTTCTCGATGAGGTCGACGAACCCGAGCGCGTAGTCCGCGGCGGAGATCGCTCCGCCGTCCTCGGGGGCGACCGCGACGTCGTCGCCGAGCCGGTAACGGCCGAGTTGCTCGCTGGGCATGTATGCGCCGAACCTGAGCGCCGGGCTCACGAAGACCCAGTCGAGTGTCGCGGGCGCGGCCGGGAGGTCCTCGATGATGAGCGCCGCCCCGGCGCGGATCTCGTCGTGGAGTTCCGCTGGCACGTGGCTGAGGTCGGCGACGAAGCGTTCCGCCCCGGGCGCGGGGCGCAGCGACGAGTAGCCGCCGACGACGAACAGGGGAACGCCGGCGGCGTCGGCCAGACGTGCGACGGTGCGGTAGACGTCGCGGAAGACGCCGGCCAGGGGGCCGCGTGGGGCGAGTGCGGCCACGACGACGTCCGTACCGTCGATGGACGCCGAGAGGGTCGCTTCGTCTCTGGCGTCGCCCTGGCGGTAGGTCACGTTCGGGACCGGCGCCGAGGGAACCGAGCGGCTCAGTGCGGTGACCTGGTGACCGCGAGCCGCGGCCTCCGCGACGATGGCCGAACCGGCGTAGCCGGTGCCGCCGATGACGGTGATGCGAGACACGAGGTGCCCTTCCAGGAGAGGTTGGCGTCGGGCGACGCGCTGCGATTACCGTACGAGTGCAACTCTCCAACGGGAAGTAGGCACTTTGTGGTAACCACCCCCGGGGCCGAGCCGGTGCTGCGGGGCAGCCCCTACCGCGCGGACTGCCCGACTCGTCACATCCTGGACCGCATCGGCGATCGGTGGACGGTGCTCATCGTAGGCGCCCTCTGGGACGGCAGCGCCCGCTTCTCCGAGTTGCGCCGACGCGTCGAGGGCGTCTCGCAGAAGATGCTCACCCAGACCCTTCGCGGGCTCGAACGCGACGGTCTCGTGCGCCGCACCGTCTACCCGGAGGTGCCGGTCCGCGTCGAGTACGCGCTCACCGAGGCCGGACGTACCCTGCGTGGGCCGCTGCGCGCGCTGGAGGAATGGTCGATCACCCACCTCGGGGACGTGTCGGCGGCGCAGGAGGCCTACGACCGGGCGAATCTGCAAGCGTCGGGCTCCGCGGATCGCGACCACTGACGCCTCGTCGAGAAACTAGAGTCGCCGGCATGCGGATCCGGATCGACGGCACCGACCTGCCCGGGCGGCGCCCCGGTGCGGAGGCCGACGCGCTGCGGCTCGGCAACGTGCACGTCGGGGTCCAACGCACGGCCGAGGTTGTCGATCAGGTGCCGGCCGACGCCGAGCGGGCCGCCTGGGCGTTCGAGGTGTCCAGCCGGGAGGTCGACGGGATGCTGGACGTCGGCGGCCCCTGGGTGCACGGCCGCCCCGGAGCACGCTTCCTGTATCTGAGCTGGGGTGCGGTGACCGAGGACGGCTTCGCGATGTTCCGCCGAGCGAAGCTGATGTTCACCGACATCCCGACCGAGGTGCTGCGCGCCGCACACGAGGGCAGCGGGGTCCTGGTCGGCCGGGTCGGCCTGACCGATGCGACGGGCGGCCCGATCTGCGCCCGGGTCCACCCACCCGCCATCGAATGGACGGTGGAGTGACCCGGCTGGCCGCCGCCGTCAGGCCGCGAAGTCGACGCCGCCGAGGGAGACGGACCGGTACGCGGCGAGACGCTCGGCCTGTGCGGTGACGGCCTTACGCGCGGCGTCCGACAGCGGGTGCCAGGGCTGGACCGCGACCGTGAACGTGCGACCGGACTTGCGGGGACGCCAGGTGCCGACCAGGTCGCCGTCGACCAGGACACCACCGGGGCGACCCAGCACCGGCCACAGCTCCTTCGCGCGGGCGGTGTCCGGCACCAGCGTCGCCCGGTCCTTGGCCTGGAGGAACAGGTCGAACGGGCCGAGGAGACGGGTGACCCGGGTGTCGGCCGATGCCAGCGCCTCCTCGTCGGCGGCCAGCAGCGAGCGCACCTCGCCGGCGACCGTCACCTCGATCACGTCGTCGGGCCAGCGCGCCTTCACGTCCTTCAGCGGTGCGTCGAGATAGTCGGCCACCTGTTTCGGAGTGGCCGGGCCGAGCAGCCGAAGGTAGGCGCGGACGAGGTCGAAGCGATCGCCCGGGGCGGCCGCCTTCCGGAGCCCGGCGATGCGCCGCAAGATCGGTGGCGAGGTGTCGAGTTGCAGCTCCAGCCCGGCCCGCGCGGCGGCGAGCCGGAACGGCATCTCGTAGACGTGCGTGGCGTCGCACGGCCGGCAGAACCGCAGGTACGGCTCGGGCAGCGCCGAGGTCAGGCGACCGGAGACCTCTCCCTTGACCGTCGGCGTGGTGACGATGGCCCGCATGCGGGCGGCCACCTCGTCGAGGGCCGCGAGGTTGGCGATGCCGGCCGCCTTCAACGGCTTGGACGCGTCGTAGATGCGCTTGCCCGCGTCGGCGTCGGAGAAGGGCTCGACCGCGGCCAGCACGTGCCCGACGTCGGCCCGCCGGTAGAGGTGCGGGGCGCCGCGTACCGTCCACAACAGAACCACCTCCGCGCCGGACAGCGCGGTCACGTCGACGCCGCGCACCGCGAGCGCCCACCGGGCGCCGTCCGGACCGGTGTTCTGCACCCCGATGTCCAGGACGGCGGCATCGGTGAGCGCGCCCTCAGTCCGGTCGAGCTGCTGGGCCCGGACCCGGAAGTTCAGCACCTGCTGTCGATCGACCATCCCTGCACCCTAGTTGCGGCGGCTCGGCCCAGGCGCGCAGCGCCCATCCGGCGGGGTCGTCAGGCCACCAGCGATGCGCGGCCGTTGTCCAGGTCGTAGCGGGCGCCCACGACGCGCAGCGCACCCTGGTGCACCTTCTCGGCGATGATCGTGCTGCGAGCGGAGAGCGCCGCCACCTGCGCGGCGATGTTGGCGCGGACCCCGTTCTCCACCGGGTCGCCGGGCTGGTCCAGCACCGGCTCGACGATCGGACGCAGAGCGTCCACGATGACGCCGATGTGTCCGGGTGCCGTACCGCCGCTGTGGATGGCGTCGATGGTGGCGGTGATCGCGCCGCAGCGCTCGTGGCCGAGGACCACGATCAGCAGGCTGCCGAACTCCTCCACGGCGAACTC
This sequence comes from Micromonospora sp. NPDC048905, assembly GCF_040649655.1. Classification (NCBI taxonomy): domain Bacteria; kingdom Bacillati; phylum Actinomycetota; class Actinomycetes; order Micromonosporales; family Micromonosporaceae; genus Micromonospora; species Micromonospora sp. NPDC048905. Next base: position 12,765 of record NZ_JBEZFV010000014.1, read on the forward strand.
GACGCTGCCCAGCAGCAGGTCGTCGACGATGTTGCCGGCCACCCGGTTGTCGAACAGGTCGCCGAGCCCCTGGTCGAAGAGCACCTCCGGCGCCACCCGGGAGTCCGCGCAGCCGACGGTGATGGCGAACGGGTGCTGGCCGGCGGAGAGTCGGTGCAGGTCGGCGAGGCCCTGGTGCGGGTGCCGGCCGTGGCCGGAGGTGAACCGCCGGTTGCCGGCCTGTAGCCGACGCAGCGCCTCGGCCGGCGTCTCGACCGGGTTGTCGAGCGGTGCGGCGGCGGCAGCGGACGGGCTCGCTGCCGCACCGATTGCGACGGCGGCGGCGCCACCGGCAGTCAGCAGCGAACGACGGGACAGGTGTGCACGTGCCAAGGCGATCTCCCGGGAAGCTAGGTGTTGCCTCCTTCCTATCAGTTGATACCGACCAATGGATCTACCGTGATCGACAAAAGTTGCCCGGGGCGCCCGTCGTCGGAGGCCTTGACCTTGACACGGTGACAAGGTCTTCAGTGACATCGAGGAGGTGGTCTCGATGACCGGACCGGAGAAGGACACGAACACCGGGCGGGCGCTCCGGGCGCTGGAGCACGGCGACCCGTCGGTGCGGCTGCGCGCGGCGCTGGCGGTCGGCACAGCCCCCGACCCGCGGTTCGTCGACACCCTCGTCGCGCGATGCGCGGTCGAGCCCGAGTTCTCCGTACGCGAGATGCTCACCTGGGCACTGATCCGCCACCCACCCGCACTGACCGTTCCGAAGCTCACCGACCAACTCCGCTCGGAGCGGGCGCAGGCCCGGAGCCAGGCGTTGCACACGTTGTCCAAGATCGGCGATCGGCGGGCCTGGCCGGCGATGACACGGGCGCTTCTGACCGACCCGGACGACGAGGTGGCGCGAAGCGCCTGGCGGGCGGCGGTCGTCCTCGTGCCCCCGGCCGACGAGCCCGAGTTGGCCGACGTGTTGGCGACGCAGCTCGGACGCGGCACGCGGGATACGCGGTTGAGTCTCAGCCGGGCGTTGGTCGCGCTCGGTGCGGTGACGACGCCGATCCTGCGCGTCGCGACGACAGATCCTGACCCGCGGGTACGCGCGCACGCGATCGCCACGCAACGGCTGGCGCGGGACCCGGATGCCCATGTCGGGTTCTCGATCGAGGAGGCAAAGCGTGTGGTGGCCCTCGGCGTGATCGGCGAGAGGGGATGATGCGCAGGTGTTGATCGGTGACGTGGCGCGCCGGTCCGGGGTCAGCGCCCGCATGCTCCGGCACTACGACTCGCTCGGCCTGGTCCGACCGACCGGCCGGAGCGGCGCTGGCTACCGGGAGTACTCCGACGAGGACATCCGGCTGATCTTCCAGGTCGAGAGCCTCCGGTCCCTGGGCCTGTCGCTGCGTGACGTCCGGCGGGCGCTCGACGATCCCGACTTCACCCCCGCCGACCTCGTCGACGACCTGATCCAGCGAACCCGACAGCGCATCGCGGACGAGCTGGACCTGCTCACCCGACTGCGTCGGATCGGTGCCGCCGAACCCGCCGACTGGGAGGACGTCCTCCAGGTCGTCGCGCTCCTACAGGCACTGGGCTCACCGAGCGCGGGCCGGCGTCAGCGCGCGGCCCTGTCCTCGGTCGACGGAGTGCCGGTGCCCGTGGAGGCACTCGTCGAGGCGGCGCTCAACGAGACCGACCCGAACGTCGCCGGAGCCCTGCGATGGGCGCTGGCGCAGTCGGGGGACGGCGGCCTGGCGCTGCTCGCGGACGGCCTGCGCGCACCACAGGCCGAGGTGCGCGAGCGGGCCGTCCAGACCGTCGCCGAGATCCCGCACGACGCGGCGACCGACGTGCTGCGGGACGCCCTCACGAACTCCGACGTCGTCGTCCGCAGGTACGCGGCGCTGGCGCTCGGGGCACGGCGGGTGGTGGACGCGGTCCCGACGCTTGTCGACATGGTCGTCGAGGAGACGAAGGACGCCGAGGCGGCCGACGTGTTGGCCGTGCTGGCGAGCGAACCCGCGGTGGCGGAGCGGATCGCGACCGGGCTCGTCGACTGCCTCGCCCGGGGGACCCTGGCACCGTCCGCGCGTCGGCGGCTGACCGAGGCGCTGGCGGACATCCCCGGCGACACCGCGGAGCGTGCCCTGGTGGACCTGTCCCGGGACGACGACCGCGCCGTCGCGCTGACGGCGACCTCCATCCGCACCCTCCGCACGGGGAGCGGCAGGCGCCGCACCGGGATCGGAGAGATTAGCGACGATCCCGGGCCGGGCACGACGCCGGACGACCCCCTCGCCTGAGCGAGGGGGTCGGCCGGTGGCAACGGTGTGGGCGCGTCGGTCAGCCGCCGGCGAACGTGACCTCGGTGCCGCACTTGGCGTTCTGGTTGAGGCAGGACTTCACCAGGGCGCCGAGGCGTGCCGGCTCCCAGGCGTTCATGAAGTCGCCGTGCATGGACGACGGCTTGCCGGAGGAGAGCGTGAGACCGTCACCGCCCAGCGACTGGTAGTTGACCATGAAGGACAGGTCCGGCACGGCCACCGGGTACTTGCCGGTGCAGACACCGTTCACCGGGTCGCCCATGTGCGACTTGTGGTCGGGTGAGTCGATGTTCTTGCCGTCCCAGCAGTCCCTGAACACCAGCTGGAAGATCAGGTTGCCGCCGGGGGCGCAGACCGGCCAGTTGCCGTCGGCGCTGCGGCCGATCTCGGCGCTGCCGGCGCACCAGAACTGGTTGCTGCCGGCGTTCTTCGGGGTGTCCACCTGCCGCTTGGCGTCACCCTCGACGACTCGCAGGCCCGGCGGGAAGGGCTTCACGGTCGACGGGTCCTTGACCCGCGAGCCGTAGTAGACGCGCATGCTCTTGATCGGGACCGGCTGACCGTCCTTGCGCAACTCCGGGGTCCAGTAGGCGCTGTTGTCACCCGGGGCGTTGCAGTTGGTCGTCGCGGAGAGCAGCTTGTCGGTCGTGCTGAACGCGTCGACCTTCGGACCGAAGAACGTGTGCATGTGCGAGGCGCCCGGCAGGGCCGGCACGACGATCGGGTCGTCCGGCGCCGAGTTGGCGACCTCGCAGTCGGTGTGGAACTCGGGGACCCGGGTGGTTCCCGGCGTCACCGCCTTCGGGGTGAGGGCGTCGAAGGCGGCCAGTTCCCTGCTCCACCGGGCCTGGTCGACCGGGACCCAGCCGCCGGCCGGAGCGCTCGGCGGGACGGACGTGGAGGCGGACGCCGACGGGGTGGGACTCGGCGCGGACGAGGCGGGGGGCGTCGCCGAGGCGCTCGCCGGCACGCTCGGCGACGAGCCCGCCGCGGGACCGAACGTGAACCAGTTCAGGTTCACGAAGTCCGACGTCGAGGTGCTCTTCATGACCGCGAAGACGGTCTGCGGGCCGGCCGGCACGCCGGACGCCTTCGCCGTGACCGTCGTCCACTTCTGCCAGCCGCCGGTCTGCGCGATCGGGAAGGCGGCCAGCGCCTGCCCGTCCGGCGCGCCGAGGCGCAGCTCGACCGTGCCGCCGGTGGTGTTGTGCGAGGAGACCCGGGCCGTGAGGTTGGCGCCGGTGATCGACACGCCGTCGTAGCGCAGCCAGTCGCCGCTGGCCAGCCAGCCGACGTTCCGGCCGCCGTCGGCGTCGCCGGTGCCCTCGGTCTGCGCCCCGGATTGTGCCGCGAAGGCCTCGGCCTGAACCCGGCCGGGCACGGCGACCTCTTCGGCCTGGGCGCCGGCGATGTAGATGCCGCTGGCGCCCAGTGCGGCCACGACGGCGGCGGCGAGCGAGATACGAGTGCGGCGGCGACGCTGTCGCGCCCGGTCCGCCGGTGCGACGTGCGCGGGGGGAGTCCGCATTACCAGTGTTGTCCTTTGAGTCGGTGATAACGCTCCGGTCGACAGAAGTATGTGCACGTCAGGAGCCCGCATCAACTCGCGGGGAAAGAATTAAGGAGACCGCTCCGCGAAGGCGCTGGTGGCCGGCTCCGGCGCTCGGGATAACAATTTTTCACACGTGCGGTCTTAAGTTTCTTTTAAGTCTCCGGTGCGCCGGGCTATTGGAATATTACGCATTCTGGGTAACGAGTTCGGGCCGATTTTCGTCGGGGTGCCGGTCGACGGAAACCGACGGTGACAGCGCGCGGAGGAAGTCGGGCGCGTCGAAGATCTCCCCGGCGGAGGCGACACCGCTCGTCCTCGTCTGACCGGCGAGGATGCGGCGGACCGCCTCGACGGCCAGGGGCGCGCTGACCGCGTAGATGTCCCGGCCGGTGGCGACGACGCGCCGTCGCGTGTCGCCGCGCCGCACCACGACGTCGACGGTGAACGTCTGCGCCGAGCGGCCCGACTCGTCGACCGCGACCGGTGCCCGCGCGCCGGCCAGGTCGGTGGCGGCGTCGGCGGCCATGTAGGTGCGGACCTCGGGGATGGCCAGGTGGCTCGGGACGGTCACGACATCGGCCATGGTGAACTCACCGAGCACCCGGCGCCGGCCCAGCGGCGGGGGAAAGTCCCACGCCAGGCTCGGCAGGTCGTGCTCGCCGACGTGGTACTCCAACCGTCCACCGGTGTAGCGGACCCGGCGGCCGTCACGGCGCTCGCGGGAGACGACCCCGGCGGCGACCGTCCCGGCCGTCGGGTGCCAACTGCTCAGTCCGTACGCGACGTGCGCCTCGTCGGCCGACGTCCAGTCGCCCATCGCCGTGGTGACCAACAGGTCGCCGAGCCCGCCGAAGAACGCCATCGCCGGGACCACCGCGACGCCGGCCGCACGGGCGGGCTCGCTGAAGTGCGCGAACGTGTCGACGTTGGCCTCGATCTCGGCCGCCACGTCCACGTACGGGATCCCGGCGCGCAGCGCGGCCCCGATCACCGGGGCGGCCGTCGAGGCGAACGGGCCGGCGCAGTTGACGACCGCGTCCACGCCGGTCAGCGCCTGGTCGAGGGAGACCGGATCGTCCACCGACGCCACGCGGTAGGGAAGACCCGACGCCGCCAGCCTGCTCTCGTCGCGGCCGAGCAGCAGCGGCACGAACCCGCGCTCGCGCAACTCCGTCACCACGAACCGTCCGGTGTGCCCGTACGCCCCGAACACCGCCACACGCTGACTCATTGTTGCCCCCTGGAAAGATCGACTGGGTACAGCCTCCAGCAGCGGCGGACGACCGGCCAGTGTCGGGAACGCCATGACCCGTACAGTTTCGGACATGACCTCTGTCGCGATCGCCGCCACCGACGGGATGCTGCACTTCGAGCTGGGGATGGCCTGCGAGGTCTTCGCCCGCGACCCGACCGGCCAGGCGGACCCGTGGTACGAGGTGGTGGTCTGCGGCGCCGGGCCGGTCCGCGTCGGCCGGTTCCAGCTGGAGCCCGACGACGGGCTGGAGCGACTCGCTCGCGCCGACACCGTGATCATCCCGGCGGTGCAGGACGTCGACGCGGACGTACCGCCCGAGCTGCTCGACGCCGTGCGCGCCGCCCACCTGGCGGGCGCCCGAATGGTCTCGCTGTGCACCGGCGCGTTCGTGCTGGCCGCCGCCGGGGTGCTCGACGGGCTGCGCGCCACCACGCACTGGGCGCACACCGAGGCGCTGGCCGCCCGCCATCCCCGGGTACGGGTCGACCCGGACGTGCTCTACGTCGACAACGGCACCGTGCTCGCCTCCGCCGGCAAGGCCGCCGCCATCGACCTGTGTCTGCACCTGATCCGCCGCGACCACGGCTCCACGGTCGCCAACGCCGTCGCCCGCCGCCTGGTGGTGCCGCCACACCGGGCCGGCGGCCAGGCCCAGTACGTCGCCACACCGGTGCCCGCCCGCGACGACCACCCGCTCGCCGCCCTGTTGCCCTGGGTGCTGCGACGACTGGACCGACCGCTGACCGTCGAGGACCTGGCCCGGCAGGCGAATGTGAGCTCGCGCACCCTGGCTCGGCACTTCCGGTCGGCCACCGGCACCACCCCGCTGCTGTGGCTGTCGACGCAGCGCATCCGCCGGGCGCAGGAGCTGTTGGAGAACACCGACGACAGCATCGACGTCATCGCCGCGGCGGCCGGCCTGGGCACCGCCACCACGCTGCGTCGGCACTTCCACCGCACCGTCGGCGTGCCCCCGGACGCGTACCGTCGCACCTTCCGGGCCACCGACTGAGCCCTGACCGGGAACGCGCAGGGCGATACTCGTCGGGGTCGGGCAGAATGCCCGACTCCTGCCCTGCAGCGTCAGCTGAACGTGGCCCTAGCGTTGGTCGGGGCGGTGCCGGGCGAAGGCGTCGGCCTTGCCCCAGCGGCCGGGGATGTCCAGCAGCGCGACCCGCCCGAAGACCGACGGCAGCGCGGGGTCCACGGCCAGGTGGTCCTCGTGCGGGTTGAGACCGAGCATGGTGCGCAGGAGCAGCACGGACGCTCCGCTGGACCACGCCTGCGGGCTGCCGGCGGTGGGATACCGGACCGGGTAGCGGGTGGTGTTGCGGTCGAACCCGCCGAAGGCCTCGGGTAGCCGACCCTCGAAGAAGGTGGCGGCGGACAGGATGCTCTCCGCGATGCGGGCCGCCTCGCTGGCGAACCCGTAACGGCGCAGACCCCACGCGATGAACGAGTTGTCGAACGGCCAGACCGTGCCGTTGTGGTAGCCGAGAGGGTTGTAGCGGCGCTGCCCCTCGGCGAGGGTTCGCACCCCCCAACCGGAGAAGAGCGCCCGACCCATCAGGTGTTCGACGACCTGCGGGGCGCGCTCCGGCGGCACGATGCCGCTCCACAGCAGATGCCCGATGTTCGACGACAGGCTGTCGACGGGAGTGCCGTCGTGGTCCAGCGCGAGGGCGTAGTAGCCGCGCTCGGGAAGCCAGAAGTCCCGGTTGAACCGGTCGTACAGCGCCGCCGCTTCGCGCTCCAGCCGCTCGGCGTAGGCAGGGTCACCCCAGACGGTACGGGCCAGCCGAGCCCCGCGGATCTTCGCGTCGTAGGCGTACCCCTGGGTTTCGCAGGTGGCCCTTGGGAAGCCCGGCAGCCGCCCGTCGGCGTAGGAGATGCTGTCCCAGGAGTCCTTCCAGCACTGGTTCTCGAGGCCGGTGGCGCGGTTGCGTCGCTCGTACCAGACGTAACCGGTGGACGTCAGGTCCGCGTAGTCGTCGATCCACGCCAGGGCCGCGCGAGCCTCCTGCTCCAACTCCCGCACCAGCGCGGCGTCGCCACTCCACCGTTCGTACTCGTCGAGCAGCACCACGAACAGCGGTGAGGCGTCCACGGTGCCGTAGTAGGGGGAGTGCGGCTGTTCCTCGAACGCGGCCGACTCCCCGTAGCGCAGCTCGTGCAGGATCCGGCCGGGATCCTCCTCCAGCACGTCGTCGGTGCGGACGCCCTGCAACGAGGCGAGGATCCGTAGCGTCGGCGGGGTCAGCGACGGGGTGACGGGCAGGGTCTGCAGGCAGGTCAGCAGGCTGTCGCGGCCGAACAGGGTCATGAACCAGGGCAGCCCGGCGGCGGGGACGGCCGCGCCGCTGAGCGAGAGCGGCGCGAAGCGCAGCGCCGCCAGGTCCACCAGGCTGCGGTGGTACACCTGTTGCAGCGCGGCGCTCTCGGTGTCCAGGGTGGGGGCCGCCGCGACCCAGGCCCGCAGGCTGGTGGGCAGGGTGGAGTCGTCGGGCCGCTGAGCCCGCAGCGCGGAGCGCAGGTCGACGCCGTCCGGACGCAGCGCCAGCATGGCCACCTGCAACCGCGTCGACCACTGTTCCCCGGGGCGCAGTCGGACCGTGAAGCGGATGCCCTCCGGGTCGAACTCGGCGGGTTCGCTCGCCGACACGACGACCTCACGTCGGTACGTGCCGCGCCGGTAGCCCAGGCGCAACTCGTCCGGACCCACGTGGGTGTAGTGCGTGCCGGTCTTCGCGCCGACGTCGAACTTGATCTCGAAGATGTCGGCGAAGTCGGCGGCCACCTCCAGCCGGATGTCGAGATCCCTGTCCTGGTCGCCGTAGTTGAAGATCGTCAGCGATTCGGTCAGGTCCGGGCCGATGCGCCTGCGCCGGATGGCCGACACGTCGGCCTGCACGTAGTCGACCGCCTCGCCCGGCACCACGAAGAACGTGACCTCGTAGTACTGGCTGTCGTCCACCGACAGCGCGGTCATGCACTCACCGTTGACGAAGAGCATCCAGCGGGACAGGAAGCGGGTGTCGGCGGCGAACAGCCCGACCGGCGTTGCCGGGGACGACTCCACGTCCCCACTGGCGTCGGACACCATGAACGTGTTGCCGTCGATACATGACACGGTGTCCGCGATGTCCCTCATCGGTCACGTCCCACTGTCCGGGCCACTGCTCTGCAACGGCCCCGGTGTCCGCGGAAACAGCCGCCCGAGCCGCAGCGCCAGGCCGAGGTCGCCGTCGACCATGATCTCACCGCGGGTGATCGCCGCCAGGCCGTTCACCTCACCGCGCGCCATCGCCTCCGCGACCGGCGCGGACACCATGATCACGGTGGTGGCGGGGTCGGCGCTGCGGGTCACCCGCATCCGGCCGTGATCGATCTCCAGCAGCCACTGCTCCAGGTCGTCGCCGTCGCGAATGTCGAACCGCACGCTCCCGCACACCTTGCTGAACCGCGGATCCTGGCCGGCGACGGTCAACCGCTCGAAGAAGGCACTGGTCGCCGTCATCCCACCTCCCCGGGCGCTGGTAGAAGCGGATGCCGGCTACCCGGTGCGGCTCGCCGTTAACTCCCGACGGCCTGCCTCGTTCGGGTCATCCCAGGTCGAAGTCCACCACCACCGGCGCCCTCCGGACCCGCACCGGGGTCGCGGCATCGAAGCTGGCCGCGTCGCGGTGCCAGACCGGCGGGGCGTACGCGCAGTCGCAGCGCAGCTTCACCCGCTTCCCGGGGAGCAGGCGCAGGGCGTAACCGCTGCCCACGTCCGCGACGCCGGCCAGATCCCCGCTGGTCGCGTCGAAGGCGATCACCTGGGCGTAGGTGCCCAGCTCGTCGACGCGTACCGCGCCGCTGACCAGCGTGCCGGCGGGCAGCGCCTGGTCCAGGGTCACCGTCCGGTGGGCGCGCACCCGCACCGACCGTGCCTGCTCCCGAGTGCCGACCCCACCGGACCACACGGTCGCCAGCCCGTCCGCGGCGAACTGCACCGGCCAGTGGTACGGCCCGAGGCCGGTGATCGTGTAGCGGCCGTCCTCGTCGGTGGTCGGGCCGTGGTCGCCGTACTTCGGATCCGGCACGTACGGCACCACCATCGCCAGCGCACGATAGATCGGAGCGCCCGTCGCCGCGTCGGTCAGCACGCCGGCGATGCTGCCCGGCGGATCGAGCCGGATGTCCGGCACACCGGTCACCGCGCCGGCCCGCACCCGGACCACCCGGGCGCGTTCGCGCTCACCCGTGCCGCCGTGCCGGCCCACCCACTGCCAGCCGTGGGTGCTCGTGTCGTAGGGGCGCACGAGCAGCCGGTACTCCCCGGGGGCCACGCCTTCGGCGATCAGCGTGCCCTGCTCGTCGGCGCAGCCCCCGTGCCGGCCCAGTTGGTCCCCGCCGAGCGTGACCGACGCCAGCGCCGCGGCGTCCACCGGCACGAGCGACGCGCAGGCCCGAGGCACCGGAGCGTCGGTGGCGGCGTCGCGGACCACGGTGCGAACACCGCCGGGCGCGGTCGAGGGAGACCCGGGGGTGCGCGCGCCGGCCGGTTCGGCGGCCCCGACGACGAGCAGTGCGACGGCGGCGGCGGTCAGGTGGCGCGGGAGCGAGTGGCGCATGGGGGATCGTCCTCTCGGCGGCGCGACGGATTGGACTGACGGTATCCGCCCGTCAGTGATCCAAATCGGTCAATGTCGCCATGCTGACTGTTGCGGAACGCGCACCCGCCCGGAATGGACCTTCTGCCGCGAACCAGGCACGGGAGCCACGTTCAGGACATAGCGTCAGGGCGGCGGCCGCGCCGCTGCGCCGGTCGCCGCCGGCTACGCCGACCGGAGGGGGACCGAAGATGGACCACGTCGACAGTGTGCTCCTGCCGGAACTGGACGGACCCGTGCCCGCGACGCTGCCGAGCGCGCTCGGCCTGCTGAGCCTGGCCCTGGGCGTCGGCGCCCTGGCAGCTCCCGGACCCCTCGCGCGACTGACCGGGGTGGACGACTCCCCGGCCGCGCGGGCGGTGCTCCCGGCCGTCGGGGTACGGGAGTTGGGCAGCGCCGCCGGCCTGCTCGGCGGTCGTCGCCCGGCGGGCTGGGCCTGGAGCCGGGTGGCCGGCGACGCCATGGACCTGACCCTGCTCGGCCGCGCCCTCGCCGACCGCAGCGGTGAACGACGCCGCCGGGTCGCGCTGACCACCCTCGCGATCGCCGGCATCGCGGCCGTCGACGTGCTCTCCGCCGTGCGGATCAGCCGAGCCCGACGGGCGCGGGCGCGGATGATCCGGATGGAGATCGCGGTGACCGTCAACCGGTCACCCGCCGAGGCGTACCGGTTCTGGCGCGACCTGGAGAACCTGCCCCGGTTCATGTCGCACCTGGAGTCGGTACGCGCCGACGACCTGCGCCGCTCGCACTGGGTCGCCCGCGGCCCGGCCGGTCACCGCGTCGAGTGGGACGCCGAGATCATCCACGACCAGCCGAACACGTCCATCACCTGGCGTTCGATGGCGGGGACCGGGGTACCCAACGCCGGCCGGGTCCGCTTCGTGCCGGCACCCGGCGACCGGGGCACCGAGGTCCGGGTGGAGTTGCGCTACGCGCCGCCGGCCGGCGCGCTCGGCCGGGCGGCGGCGAAACTCTTCGGCGAGGAACCCGAGCAGCAGGTCCGTGACGACCTGCGCCGGTTCAAGCAGGTGCTGGAGACCGGCGAGGTGGTCCGCTCGGAGGGCAGCCCCAACGGCATCTCCGTACGCCAACAGGCCCTGCAACGACCCGCCCAGCCACTGCCGCCGTCGCGCCGGTGACCGCCCGCTCCGAAAGGGACCGAGGATGAAGGCCAACGCCTGGATGGGCACCGACAAGGTCAAGGTCATCGACGTACCCGACCCGAAGATCATGAACGCCCGGGACGCGATCGTCCGGATCAGCACCACCGCGATCTGCGGCTCCGACCTGCACCTCTACCACGGCTACATCCCCGCCATGCGCAAGGGCGACATCCTCGGCCACGAGTTCATGGGTGAGGTGGTCGAGGTCGGCCCGCAGGTGCGCAACCTCAAACCCGGCGACCGGGTGGTGGTGCCCTTCCCGATCGCCTGCGGGCACTGCTCGTCCTGCCAACGCGGCCTCTACTCGGTCTGCGAGAACTCCAACCCGAACGCGGGGATCGCCGAGAAGATCATGGGCCACTCGCCGGCCGGCATCTTCGGCTACTCCCACCTGCTCGGCGGGTACGCCGGCGGTCAGGCCGAGTACGCCCGGGTGCCGTTCGCCGACGTCGGCCCGCTCAAGGTGCCCGACGACGTCCGCGACGACCAGGCGGTCATGCTCGCCGACGTGTTCCCCACCGGCTACATGGGCGCCGAGATGTGCGACATCAAACCCGGGCAGGTGATCGCCGTCTGGGGCGCCGGGCCGGTCGGCCTGTTCGCCGCGGCCAGCGCCCGGCTGCTCGGCGCGGAACGGGTGATCGTCATCGACCGGTACCCGTACCGGCTGCGGCTCGCCGAGGAGCACATCGGCGCCGAGACGATCAACTACGAAGAGCTGGATGTGCTGGACACCCTCAACGAGCTGACCGCCGGCCGGGGACCCGACGCGTGCATCGACGCGGTCGGCCTGGAGGGCCACCACGGCAATGCCGCCATGTACGCGTACGACCGGGTGAAGCAGGCCGCCCGGGTCGAGACGGAGCGGCCGTTCGCGCTGCGCCAGGCGATCCTCGCCTGCCGCTCGGGAGGGGTGGTCTCGGTGGTCGGCGCGTACGGCGGGTTCGTCGACAAGTTCCCCATGGGCGCGTTCATGAACCGGTCGCTGGTCATGCGGACCGGTCAGTGCCACGTTCAGCGCTACACGAGGCCGCTGCTGGAACGGATCCAGCGTGGCGAGATCGATCCGAGCTTCATCGTCAGCCACCGGCTGCCGCTGCGCGACGCCCCGAAGGGCTACAAGATCTTCCAGAAGAAACAGGACGACTGTACGAAGGTGCTGCTCACGGCCTGATCGACACGCGGGTACCACCGGCTAACGCGGCCGGACCCCGGACTCCACCGTCAGGGTCCCCGCCTCGGCGTCGATCGTGGCCCGCGCGCCGAGCGGCACGGTGAGCTGCCCGTTGCCGTGCCCCAGCCGCAGTCCACCCAGGACCGGCACGCCGAGGTCGTACAGGCGGTCCTTGAGGACCGCCGCCGCGTCCCACTCGCCGGGTTCGCCGACACTGTTGGTGATCTGGCCGATGACCACCCCGGCGACCCGGGACAGGACGCCCACCCGGCGAAGTTCGGTCAGCATCATGTCGATGCTGTACGGGGCCTCGTCCACGTCCTCGAAGAACAGGATCGCGTCGTTGAACTTCGGCGCGTCACTGGCGCCGAGCGAGGTGGAGAGCAGGGTGAGGCAGCCGCCGAGCAGCGGCCCCGAAGCCCGCCCGGGCACCAGCACGGGAGCGGCCGTCTCGGCCGGATCCCGGACGATCGTGACCGGGGCGGTGGTCATCACCGCCTGGCGCAGGGCCTCGGCCGACTCGGGGCCGGTGCGGCTGTCGCTCCAGTTGACCATGGGGCCGTAGAAGGTGACCAGGCCTAGGTCGCGCCAGAGCTTGCCGTGGATGCTGGTGATGTCGCTGAAACCGACGACCACCCGTGGATCCCGGCGCAAACCGGAAACGTCGAGTTCGTCGACGATCCGCTGGGTGCCGTAACCGCCACGGGCGGCGAAGACCGCACGGATCCCCGGGTCGTTGAGCGCGGCGTTGAGGTCGGCGAGCCGCTGCGCGTCGGTGCCGGCCAGATAGCCGTACTTGGCGAAGACGTGCTGGCCCAACTCGACCACCAGACCCCAACTGCGCAGGATCTCGATGCCGCGAGCCATGTTCGTGGGGTCGGGAGTGCTGCCGGGCGACACGACCCGGACCCGATCGCCGGGCGCCAGCGCCGGTGCCCGCAGCACGCGCTTCGCACCACCCGGCGCGGCCTGCGCGGTCCCGTTCTGCACCCCGCCGGCGAGTACCGCGCCACCGGCCGCCGCCGCTCCCATCCGCAGCATGTGTCGACGGGACAGGGGGACCCGCGCGGCCCCCCGGGTCGAAGCTGGGTCTGTTCCAGAAGTGGCCACCGGCGTCCCCTCATCGTGATCAGACGATGTACGAGCCACCGCAGCCTACGACAATTGTTCGTGTCGCACGGGGTCCAGAAGGGACAGCATCTCCAGTGGACGGACGCTGCCCACGGCCAGACCTGGTTCAGGCGGCATCCCGAGTGACGTGACTGTCGGGTTTGTCCGGCCTCGCCCGGCGTTGGCGGGATGTCCGGGTCCGCGTGCGACCCGTTTGTGGCCGGGGAGCCGGGGAACTCGCCCCGTTCGTCCGCCGGCAGGCCGGACGGCATGTCGAGGGAAACGAAGGAGCGGAGCATGGAGTACGAGCAGATGATCGCCACGGTACGACAGCGCGCTGGCCTCGGCGAGAACGAGGCCGTGCGGTCCGTAGAGGCCGTCCTGTCGGTGCTCGGCGAACGGCTCGCCGGGCAGGAGGCCGACCACCTGGCGGCACAGCTACCGGAGCGGTTGAACGGGTCCGTCACGCGCAATCCGCAGGGCCGCCGGTGGGATGTCGGCGAGTTCCTGAAGGCCGTCGGGGACCGCGAGCAGGTCGCGAACGCGGACCACGTGCGTCAGCATGCCCAGGCGGTGTTGCGGACCGTCGCCGAGGCGCTCGATGACGACCAGCGACACGACCTGCTCGCCCAGCTTCCCGGCGGCATCACCGATCTCTTCGGTGTGCCGACCCCACGAGGCTGAGCCCGACGAGGCTGAGCCCCACGGACGCCTACGGGATCGGCCACTCGTGCACCGGTCGGTTGCTGTGCATCAGGTCGATGTAGTGGCGGACCACCTCCCGGAGCGCCTCCGGCCGGTCCAGGTGGTCGGCGGACTCCAACCGGTGCAGCGTCTCCACCTGCCAGGTCGCACCGTTGCGGCTGGTCAGGCAGCGCTGCTCGATGATGCCGAGCAGCCGGTCGCGCTCACCGGGGTCGAGCCCCCAGCGGTCCAGGCCGTGGTGTGCCAACGGCAGCAACCGGCGCAGCACCAACTCGGTGACGGGCAGATAACCCAGGCCGGGCCAGAAGACCTGCGCGTCGATGCCGTGCCGGGCGCAGTTGGTGAAGTTCTCCTCGGCGGCGCTGAACGACATCTGTGACCACAGTGGCCGGTCGGATTCGGCCAGGGCACGGACCAGCCCGAAGTAGAAGGCGCCGTTGGCGATGGTGTCCAGCACGGTCGGACCGGCGGGCAGCACCCGGTTCTCCACCCGGAGATGCGGTCGGCCGCGGGACACGTCGTACACCGGGCGGTTCCACCGGTAGATGGTGCCGTTGTGCAGGCGCAGCTCGGCGAGATTGGGCACCTCGCCGGCCGCGAGGGCCTGCGCCGGGTCCTCCGGGTCGCAGACCGGCAGCAACGCCGGAAAGTAGCGCACGTTCTCCTCGAACAGGTCGAACACGCTGGTGATCCAGCGTTCGCCGAACCAGACCCGGGGGCGTACCCCCTGGGCCTTGATCTCTTCCGACCGGGTGTCGGTGGCCTGCTGGAACAGCGGAATGCGGGTCTCGCGCCACAGCTCCCGGCCGAAGAACAGCGGCGAGTTCGCACCGACGGCCACCTGGACGCCGGCGACCGCCTGGGCAGCGTTCCAGTAGTCGGCGAACTGGGGAGGGCTGACCTGTAGGTGGAACTGGGTGCTGGTGCAGGCCGCCTCCGGGGTGATCGTGTCGGCGGTGACCGCCAGGCGCTCCACGCCGCTGATGGCGATCGGCAGATCCTCACCGCGCGCGGCGAAGATCTGCTCGTTGAGCAGCTTGTAGCGGGGGTTGGCGGAGAGCGTCTCGGCGGTCAGGTGCTCGGGGCGCAGCGTCGGCAGGATCCCGATCATGACCATGTGCGCGCCGATCGCCCGCGCCTTCACCTCGGCGGCGTTCAGGCTGGCCCGGACGTACTCCTCGAAGTCCGCGGTGCCGGTGCCGGTCAGCCGCCGCGGCGGCACGTTGATCTCGACGTTGAACTGGCCCAACTCGGTCTGGAAGCTCGGGTCGGAAATGGCCGCCAGCACGTCGGCGTTGCGCATCGCCGGGTTCGACGCCTCGTCGACCAGGTTCAGCTCGATCTCCACGCCGGTCATCGGACGGTCCACGTCGAAGCGCGACTCGCGCAGCATCTCGGCGAAGACGTCCAGGCAGCGGCGGACCTTGTCGCGGTAGCGGGCCCGATCCTCTCGACTGAAGGTTCGTACGCCGACGTCCTCGCCCATCGTCACCACCCTGTCACCGCTGGTTCCCCTAACCTCGCACGTCCTCGTCCGGCAGGGGAATATCTGAGGCTTCTTTCCTACCCAGTGACGGACCCGGTGACCCCTGTCGCCGTTCACGAGGTCCGTCAGGTGGCGGCGCACCGACACCGCTACCATTGCCGCCCGAGAGGTGGTGGCGTGGCGATGCGCGACAAGGTGACCCGACTGTTCGTTGCGGCGGCGATCGCGGAGGCCTGCTCCTGGCTGGCCCTGCTGGTCGGCATGCTGGTCAAGTACGGCCCGCCGGAGAACGAGCTGGGTGTCAAGATCTTCGGGCCGATCCACGGCGGCCTGTTCGTCGCGTACGTCGTGTTGACGCTGGCCGTGGCCCGGCTGCACCGGTGGAGCCTGCTGGCCACGGCGGTCGCTCTGGTCGGTGCCGTGCCGCCGTTCGCCACCCTGATCTTCGAACGCTGGGCCCGCCGCCGGGGCATGCTCGGCGTGGAACGGCGACCCGTCCGCGAGACCGTGCGGATCGGCTGACCACTCAGTCGATCAGGAAGGCACTCAGCACTGCCGCCAGGGCCTCCGGCGCCTCCTCGGCCATGTGGTGACCCGAGTCGACCGACGCAGTGCGCACGTCGTCGGCCCACTCCCGCCAGATCGACGCCGGGTCGCCGTGCAACTCCACCATGTCGTCGCGTTCGGCCCAGACGAACAGCACCGGGCAGGAGATCTTCCGCCCGGCCGCCCGGTCGGCGTCGTCGGCGGCGCGGTCCGGCCCCAGACCCGCCCGGTAGTCCTCGCACATCGCGTGCACCGTCGCCGGGTCGTGGATGGCCCGGTGGTAGTCCGCGTAGGCCTCCTCGCCCATCTGGGCGGGGGAGCCGCCGTACCAGGCGTCCGGGTCGGCGTTGATCAGCGGTTCCGCCGGCTTGTCGGTCTGGCCCAGGAAGAACCAGTGCCACCAGCGGGCGGCGAACCGGGCGTCGCAGGTGGCCAGCGCCGCGCCGATCGGCACCCCGTCGAGCACGCCGAGGCGACTGACCCGCTCCGGGTGGTCCAGGGCGGTACGCATCGCCACGTACGACCCGCGGTCGTGACCGACCACGGCGGCACGCTCGTGACCGAGCACGTCGAGCAGCGCGATGACGTCGCGGGCCATCGCACGCTTGGCGTACGCGCTGTGGTCGGGCGTCTCCGCCGGCTTCGTCGAACCGCCGTACCCCCGCAGGTCCGGGCAGATCACCGTGTGGCGCTCGGCGAGTAGCGGCGCGACCCGGTGCCAGGTCGCGTGGGTACGGGGATGGCCGTGCAGCAGCACCACGGGCGAGCCGGCGCCGCCGCGGCGCACCCGCAGACGGACCGGGCCGACATCGATCTCGTCGAGGGTGAATCCGGGAAACATGGACGTGCCGATGCCCTCCCGAGCGGGCCCGAAACACGGAGGCGGCTCAGGTCAGCGCGGAGCAGGCCGTGATGCCGGCGACCAGCAGCGCGCCCAGGAACGCCTGCAACAGCAGCGGCGGCCCGAGGTGCGACCAGAGCGTCGCGGTGCGCGGGGTGAGCAACTGCCCGGTGGTGAGGTTGACGATCCGCTCGATGCGCGGCGGCAGCTCCGGGTCGCGTTGCGGGCGCAGGGTGAGCTGCACCTGGTCCGCCGGGTGCAGGGCGCTCTGCGGCAGGTGCCCGTGCAGCTCCACCTCGCAGAGCTGGCCGGCGGTGTTGCGCAGGCGCACCGGGACGACCAGGTATTCCGGACCCTGCTTGAGTTCCTTCCACCGTCGGCGGGTGCCGCCACCGCCGAAGGAGAACAGCGAGCGCAGCAGCAGGGCGGGCAGCCGGGCGATCGCCGCCGCGGCGAGCACCGCCACCAGCACCGGCTGACCGATGCGGACCTCGCGGGTGTAACCGTCGAGCAGGCGGACCAACCGCCCGGTGACGATCTTTTCCGTCGGGTGCACGATCCGTCGGCTTTCGAGTCCGCTGTCCATTCCCACCACCGAGAGTCCGCTTGTGTGCACAGATCGTATCGACGTCCTGGGTTGAACGACGTGAATGAAACCTGGTCACGGGCTCACGGCTGCGAGGTGACATCCCGGGCGACCCGGGTAAGCGGGGGGCCGAGCTGGAAAGGGGTCGAGCATGCAGCTGTCCTTCCTGCGCCCGCTCTACGACCGTCCCGGGCCGTGGTGCTCGGTGTATCTGGACGCCTCCGCCGACACGGAGGACGCCCATCCCGCGCTGGACCTGCGCTGGCGTGCCCTGCAACGTCGCCTGACCGAACAGGGCGCCGACGAGGCGAGCATCGCCGCGTTGGACCGGGTGATCCGTGGCCACGACCCGATGGTCGGGGACTACGGCCTCGCGGTCTTCGCCAGTCACGGGCGGGTGGTGCTCTCCGAGTACCTGTCCGCGCCACCACTGCGTGACCTGGCCAGTTTCGCGCCGCTGCCCCACGTGATGCCGCTGCTCGCCCAACGCGGCGAACAGGTGGCCTGGGTACGGGTGATCGCCGACCGGCTGGGCGCCGACGCGATGGCGGTCAGCGCCGGCGGGGTGCCCCGGCGGGCGCACGTCGCCGGGCGCGACGCGTACCCGCTGCGGCGGACCAAGCCCGGCGGCTGGTCCCAGTCGCGCTACCAGAGGGCCGCCATGGAGGCCTGGCACCAGAACGCCGGTGACGTCACCGCCGCCACGGTGGAGCTGGCGGACCGGGTCGGTGCGGACGTGGTGGTGGTCGCCGGCGACGTCCGGGCCACCGGGATGATCGCCGCCCAGATGCCGGAGCGCTGGCAGGACCTGGTGGTCCGTACCGATGCCGGGTCGCGGGCCGGTGGCGCCGACCAGACGATGCTCGACGACCTCACCGTGCAGACCATCGCGGAGGTCGCCGACCAGCGGATCAGCGCCGCGCTGGACCGGTTCGGGGTGCAGGAGGACGTGGGCGCCGGCCTCGACGCGGTCGTCTCGGCCCTGCAACGCAACCAGGTCGACACGATGATCATCGTGGACGATCCGTCGGCCGACGGCGAGCTGTGGATCGGCTCGGAGCCCACCGAGATCGCCGTCGACGCGGGGCAGTTGGCCGCGATGTCGGTGGCCGAACCGCAGCGGGTACGCGCGGACGCCGCGCTGGTCCGCGCGTTGGTCGGCACCGACGCGGCGCTGACCGTGCTGGGTCCGGACGAGGCTCCCGAGCTCACCGACGGCGTCGGCGCGGTGCTGCGCTACGTCGACCCCAGCACACCGGGGCGCGGCAATGGCTGAGCGCCGGGTGGCGGACCTCGTGGTGGAGCGACTCCTGGCCTGGCGGGTGCCCCGCGCCTTCGGCTACCCGGGCGAGGCGATCGCCCCGCTGGTCGAGGCGTTGGACCGCACCGGCGGCGAACCGGCGTTCGTCCCGGCCCGGCACGAGGAGACCGCCTCGTTCATGGCCACCGGGCACGCCAAGTTCACCGGCGGCATCGGGGTCTGCCTCGCCACCCAGGGACCCAGCGCCGTGCAACTGCTCAACGGCCTCTACGACGCCAAGCTGGACAGCAAGCCGGTGGTGGCGATCGTGGGGGAGGACATCTCCGGGCCGCTCGGCGGCGCGCACCAGGAAATCGGGTTGAGTCGGCTCTTCGGCGACGTGTGCAACCAGTTCGTCCGCTACGGCCGCAACCCCGAGGACGTGGCCGCGCTGCTGGACCAGGCGTTCCGTACGGCGGCGGCGACCCGCAGCCCGACCTGTGTCGTGCTGCCCCGGGAGTTGCAGGAAACCCTGGTGCCCGACGTGCAGACGTCCGCCGTCGGGGTGGTCTCGGCCACCCCCGGTGAGCCGTTGGCCCGGGTGCTGCCGCACGAGGCGGACCTCGACGCCGCCGCGCAACTGCTCGGTGGCGGCCAGCGCGTCGCGATCCTGGTGGGCCAGGGCGGGCGGGACGCGGCCGCGGAGATCATCGAGGTGGCCGACCGGCTCGGCGCCGGGGTGGCCAGTTCACTGCTGGGCAAGCCGGTGCTCGACGAGCGGCTGCCGTTCCACACCGGGGTGCTCGGCGAGGTCGGCACCCCGGCCGCCGCCGAGCTGATGGGTGGCTGCGACACCCTGCTGATGGTCGGCACCAACGACCCGTGGACCGACTACTTCCCGATACCCGAGCAGGCCCGCACCGTGCAGATCGACATCGACGGCCGCCGTATCGGCACCCGCTACCCGGCCGACGTGCCGCTGGTCGGCGACGCCGCCGAGACGTTGCGGGCGTTGCTGACCCGACTGCGTGGTCGACCCGAGCAGCAGTGGCGCGCCACCGTGGAGAGTTCGGTGGACCGGTGGCGGGAGGTGGCCGCCGAGCGGGTGGCCGCGCCCGCCGACCCGGTCAACCCGCAACTCGTACTCCAGGAGTTGTCGGCCCGTCTGCCGAGCACCGGAGCGGTCGCGGTCGACGTCGGCTCGGTCCTCTACTGGTACGCCCGGCACCTCACCCTGCCACCCGGGGTGAACGCGCAGCTCTGCGGCACCCTGGGCTCGATGGGCTGCGCGCTGCCGTACGCGGTGGCCGCCAAGCTCGCCGCCCCCGACCGGCCGGTGATCGCGCTGGTCGGCGACGGGGCGATGCAGCTCAACGGCCTCGCCGAGCTGATCACCGTGTCCCACCACTGGCAGAGCTGGCGTGACCCACGGTTGGTGGTGCTGGTGCTCAACAACCGGGACCAGAACGGCATGGGTGGCGGACGGCAGCCGTCCTCCGACCCGGCCAACCGCCGCCCCGACGTGCCGTACGCCGGTTGGGCCCGCCTGCTGGGGCTGCACGGTGTGCGGGTGGACCGCCCGGAGCTGGTCGGCGCGGCCTGGGACGAAGCCCTCGCCGCGGACCGTCCCTGCGTACTGGAGGCGGTTGTCGACCCGGCGGTGTCGCTGGCGCCGCCGGAGCCGGCGTTCGCCGACCTGCGCGGCCTGTACGCCGACGGCGCCCCGGCCCGGAAGGTCCGGGAGCAGGTGGAGGTCACCGCGAACGCCGAAGACCTCGTTTAGCCGCCCTCGGCCAGGGCATCAGAAGCGGCCCGACGACGCTGGAGGTCCCATGTCCGAGCCCGCTGACCGCCGCTATGGTCCGGCGGCCCTGCCGCAGTCACGCGGCCCGGTCTCCGCCGCGGTGCTCGACGCACTCCGATGCCCGCCGCACGACCTGCCGGCGGGGCTCGGCGCCGACCTCGACCCCACCGACCCGATCACGGACGAGGACCTTCAGCTCACCCTGTTCCTCTGCTACGAGCTGCACTACCGGGGTTGGTGCGGGGTGGACGAGGCGTGGGAGTGGCAGCCGACGCTGCTCGCACTGCGCGCCGAAGCCGAACGGCCCTTCGAGGCGGCCCTGCGCCGGCTGGTCGGCGCACCGTCGGTGCCGGCCGCCGGGGTGGCGGCCGGCCTGGCCGAACTGGTCGCGGCCGACAACGGCCCGCCGCTGGCCGCGACGCTGCAACGCCGTGCCGACCTCACCCAGTTCCGCGAGTTCGCCACCCACCGCTCCGTCTACCACCTGCGCGAGGCGGACCCGCACAGCTGGGCGCTGCCCCGCCTCGGCGGGCCGGCCAAGGCCGCCCTCGTGGAGATCCAGACCGACGAGTACGGCAACGGCCGGCTGGACCGGATGCACGCCGAGCTGTTCCGGCGCACCCTCGAACGGCTGGGGTTGGACACCGCGTACGGCGCACACCTGGACGCGGCACCCGCGGTGACCCTGGCGACCAACAACCTGATGTCGCTGTTCGGGCTGCACCGGCGCTGGCGCGGCGCACTGCTCGGGCACCTGGCCGCGTTCGAGATGACCTCCTCGCTGCCGAACCGCCGCTACGGCAACGGGCTGCGCCGGCTCGGCCTCGACGAGGTGGCCACCCGCTTCTACGACGAGCACGTCGAGGCCGACGCGGTGCACGAGCAGATCGCCGCCCACGACATGTGCGGTGGCCTGGTCCGGGTCGAGCCGGCTCTCGCCCCCGACGTGCTGTTCGGCGCGGCGGCCGGGCTGGCGGTGGACCGGCTGTTCGCCGGGCACCTGCTGGACAACTGGGCCGCCGGCCGCAGCTCACTGCGGTCGCCGGCGCCGCCCACCGTGCCGCCGACCGTCTCGCTCACCGCGACGGCGTCGGCCGTAGTGGTCCCGCCGGCCCGGCCCGTCGTCGTCTGAACGGCCGGCGCGTCAGGACTGCCGGTCGGCGCCGGCGCGGAAGTTGATCGCCTTGTGGGTGCCGTCGCAGAACGGCTTGAGCGCCGACTTGCCGCACCGGCACAACGCCACCGTGCCCCGGCGCGCGTCGATGTGCTCGCCGTCCGGCGTGACAAGTGCGAAGTCGCCGCGGACCAGTAGCGGTCCGTCCTCGTACGGGGTGATGGTGGCGGCGGCTGGCTCGCTGGTGTCGTCGGTGCGCATGGCCCCGGAAGTGCCCGCCCTGACCCAGGCGAAACCCGTGCCGACCGCCGTCGAAGAGGCGACTCCGGCGGATCGTCGCCGAACGGCGGTGATGACCGGCGCACCCCGCTGACCAGCGGAATGTGCTGCCGGGTGGGTGATGCCCCGTTTGAACCCCATCGGTACGGGAAGCCGGGCCGCGTGGTGAGCGAACGAGGCAAGGTGGGGCCGGTGCACAAGGTGCACAAGGGGCTCACGGCCGATGGCGCCGGTCTCGCCGGCGACCGGGTCGTGGCCGCGGGCAGCGCCGCCCGGGTGTTGGTCGCCGCCACCGCCCGGGCGCTGCGCGGGGAGGACTGCGCCGACCTCGGGCACACCGGGCCGACGTCGCGCTTCCCGGGCGCCCCGGAGCCGGTACGCCGCGCCGCGGTCACCCGCGCCGCCGGTCGGGTCGCGCTCACCGTGGCCCAGGTCGACGAGGTGGACGGCGCTCGGGTGGCCCGCTGGTTCGTCGACCAGTATCCCCGTCGGCGCTATCCCGGCGTGCTGATCGGCTCGCCGCACGGCGCGGCGGCACACCTCGCGGTGGCCCTTGGCGTGCCGTGGCTGCCGGCCGGTTTCGAGATGACCGTGCACTGGTCCGACGGCGCGGTGGACCGTCCCGCGGACGCGCTGGAGCACGGCGCGGCACTCGCCGCCCGGTTGCTCGCCGGCAACGCCGACCTGCACCTGCGCCAGGTGCACTGCCCGGCCAGTCGAGGCCCGCTGACCGGGGCGACGGTGTCACTGACCGCCGCGTGGCGGACCCTGCCGGCCGCGTACGCGCAGTTTCTGACCGACCGGCTGCTCCCGGGCGCCCCGGTGCTGCTGGTCCGTGACGCGCGCACCTGGCCGGTGCTGGAGCGCGGTTCCGGCCACAGCTTCCAGGTCGGCTGCCCGGCCAGCGGGCTGGACCCGGTCGACTTCCACCCGGACAGCCACGCGCTGCGGCAGGTGCTGCGCTCCGTCGGCGGCGACGCGGCCCGCTGGGACCCACCGGAGGTCTCCGTCCCGTCCGGTTACGCCGAGCAGGACGTCGACCCGGGCTTCGAACCGGCCGTGCGGGACTGGTCCGCCGGGCACCAGCACCCGCTGCACCGGATGCTGGTGCCCCGCCCGGCGGCCCTGAGCGCGGGCGTGGCCGACCTGTACCGGCGGTGGTTGCGCGGCGCCGGCAAGACCGGCGACCGGTTGGTGGTGGAGTGCGGCCGGCTGCTCGACCCGTGGCAGGTGGTGCGGGCGGGGCTGGTGCCGTACTGGTGTGAGAACGCCACCCGGCGCAGCGTCGACGAGGCCGAGTGGTGGCTGGCCGGCAGCGAGGCCTTCAGCTCGGTGGACGTGCTGCCCGAGCCGCCCGGGATGCGCTCACCGGCGCTGGCCGGGCTGCCCCAGTGGCTGGCGGTGGCCGGTTTCGGACGCCGCCGTCGGGCGTTGGACCGGACCACCGCCCGGGGCTACCCGGTCACCTCGGTGCCGACCCGTCGGGCCACCGAGGTGCTGCGGGCGCAGCCGTACGACCTGCCCCTGCCGCCCCCGCTGGGGGTCGCAGAGGCGCTGGCCGTGCTCCGCGACAGTGGCGGCCACCAGGGGTTACTCGTCTCCTGAGGCGGACACGCCGAAACTTCCTCGCGAACCCGGGGTCCCGTGATTGAGTACCTACGGAGCGGGAACATCGCTGGCTGCGACGGCCTGATTGCGCTGCGTAGAGGCGGTGTCGCCCGCTGGCATCCCAGTCACTGACCCACTTTTCCGGCCCGGTGCGTGGCTCGGCCACGCGCACGACCGGTTTCCCGATCCGGGCGGGGGACCTTCCTGAGGGAGGCGCGGATGTTCGGACAGACGAGCACGACCACGACCACACCACCACCCACCGAGCGAGGTCTGGAGGATCTCGACGCGGCGGCAATGGCGTACGCGGCCCGGATCGCCGGGCTTCCGCCAGAGCGGCGGGGGGAGGCCCGCGACGACCTGGTGCGCTTCGCGCTGCCGTTCGCCGGGCGGCTGGCCCGCCGGTACCGGGGGCGTGGGGAGCCACTCGAGGACCTGGAGCAGGTCGCCCGGCTGGGGCTGGTCAACGCCGTCGACCGGTATGACCCGGAACGGGGCTCGTTCACGGCGTACGCCGCGATCACCATCGTGGGCGAGATCAAACGGCATTTCCGGGACCGCACCTGGGGCGTCCACGTGCCCCGCCGACTGCGTGACCTGATCCTCGAGGTCGGACAGGCCACCGCCGCACTGACCAGTGAACTGTCCCGGGCGCCGTCGGTGGCCGAACTGTCGGCCCGACTGGAGACCCCGCAGGAGGAGATCCTCGCCGCGTTGGAGTCGGCGGCCGGCTACAGTCCGGCCTCGCTCAACGCCCCGGTCGGTGGTGAGAGCTCCGCGGAGTTCGGCGACCTGGTCGGCGAGTCGGACAACGCCCTGGAGTCCGTCGACGACCGGGTCACGGTGAGCGGACTGCTGCACCGACTGCCCTGGCGCGAGCGGCGCATCCTGGCGATGCGCTTCTACGGCAACCAGACCCAGGCTGAGATCGCCGCCCGGTTCGGCATCTCGCAGATGCACGTGTCCCGGCTGCTGTCGCGGGCGCTGACCTGGCTGCGTCAGGCGATGCTCGCCGACGCGCCGCCGCCGTGGCAGAACGGTGCCGCCGAACCCGACCCGGGCAAGACCCGGATCTCGGTGAAGCAGAACGGTGACCGTGTGGTGGTCGAGGTCGGCGGCGAGATCGACCGCGACGGCGCGGACCAGTTGCGCCGGGCCATGTTGGAGGCGGTCACCGGCCAGCCCAGCGAGGTGGTCGTCGACCTGGTCGGCGCGGGTGGGTTCGACGCCGGGGGGATCGCCGCGCTGATGGCCGGGCACGAGGCGGCGGAGCGGACCGGCGTACCGCTGCGGCTGACCCGGGTCCAACCCGCGGTACGCCGCTCGCTCACCGCCGCCGGCCTGGCACCCGTGCGGGACTGAGCCACCGCGCTGGCTCCCTCCGTCCCGCGAGATGCGGGCGGCACGCACGCACGCACCGACCGACGCGACGAGGGCCGACACCACCAGGTGCCGGCCCTGCGTCGTACGTCGGTCAGTCCTGCTCGGGGTTGCCGTCGCTGTGCGGGTGCCGCCAGCGTTCGTGCGGCTTCGGCGCGTCGTCGGCGTCCTTGGGCGCGTCGCTGTCCTCGAAGCTCGGCCGACGGACGCCTTCGGGCTCCGGCACGTCCACCGGCCTCGCACCGGATCGCGATGCCGGCTGGAAGTCGGTCGCCTCCCGGGCGCCGTGCGCGCCCTCGGCGGCCGGTGACTCCGGCGTGTGGTGCTCCATCCGCAGTTCCTCGGCGAAGTGCTGCGGCGGCTTCGTGGTGCGCTGCGGCAGGTCCCGGCCCAGATCGGCGACGAGCGGGCCGTACTTCAGGTCGAACGCGGGGCGCTCGGAGCGGATCCGGGGCATCCGGTCGAAGTTGCGCAGCGGCGGCGGGCAGCTGGTGGCCCACTCGAGGGAGTTGCCGAAGCCCCACGGGTCGTCGACGGTCACCACCGCCCCGTACCGCCAGGACTTCCACGCGTTGTAGATGAAGAACAACGTGGACAGGCCGAGGATGAACGCGAAGATGCTGGAGATCGTGTTCAGCGTGGTGAAGCCGTCGCTGGGCAGGTAGTCGGCGTACCGGCGGGGCATGCCCTCACTGCCCAGCCAGTGGTGCACCAGGAAGGTGCCGTGGAAGCCGATGAACATGGTCCAGAAGTGCGCCTTGCCGAGCCGCTCGTCGAGCAGCCGCCCGGTCATCTTCGGCCACCAGAAGTAGTAGCCGCCGAAGAGGGCGAAGACCACGGTGCCGAAGACCACGTAGTGGAAGTGCGCCACCACGAAGTAGCTGTCGTGGGTGTGCCAGTCCACCGGCGGGCTGGCCAGCAGCACCCCGGTGAGGCCGCCGAGCAGGAACGTGACCAGGAAGCCGATGGCGAACAGCATCGGCGTCTCGAAGGTGAGCTGCCCCTTCCACATGGTGCCGATCCAGTTGAAGAACTTCACACCGGTGGGCACGGCGATCAGGTAACTCAGGATGCTGAAGAACGGCAGCAGCACCTGGCCGGTGGCGAACATGTGGTGCGCCCACACCGTCATGGACAGCACGGTGATCGCGATGGTGGCCAGCACGATCCCGGTGTAGCCGAAGAGCGGCTTGCGGGAGAAGACCGGAATGATCTCGGTGATGATGCCGAAGAACGGCAGCGCGATGATGTAGACCTCGGGGTGGCCGAAGAACCAGAACAGGTGCTGCCAGAGCATCGGGCCGCCGGTGGCCGCGTCGTACACGTGCGCGTTGAGCAGCCGGTCGGCGGACAGCGCCAGCAGCGCGGCGGCCAGCAGCGGGAAGACGAGGATCACCAGCACGCTGGTGAACAGCATGTTCCAGGTGAAGATCGGCATCCGGAACATGGTCATCCCGGGTGCGCGCAGGGTGAGGATCGTGGTGATCAGGTTGACCGCGCCGAGGATGGTGCCGAGCCCGGAGACGACCAGGCCGAGCACCCACATGTTCGCGCCCACCCCGGGGCTGTTCTCGACGCTGCTCAGGGGGTTGTACGCGGTCCACCCGAAGTCCGCCGAGCCGCCCGGCGCGAGGAACCCGCCGACCACCATCAGCCCACCGAACAGGTACAGCCAGTAGGCCAGCGCGTTGAGGCGGGGGAACGACACGTCCGGCGCGCCGATCTGGATCGGCACGATGAAGTTGGCGAACCCGAACGCCGCGGGCGTGGCGAACAGCAGCAGCATCACCGCGCCGTGCGAGGTGAAGAGCTGGTTGTACTGCTCGGAGGAGAGGAACTGCATCCCCGGGCGGGCCAGTTCGGCGCGCATCAGCATCGCCTGGAGCCCGGCCAGCAGGAAGAACCCGAAGGACGTCAGCAGATACAGCAGACCGATCTGTTTGTGGTCGGTGGTCGCGAGAAATTTGATCAACGAGCCGCCGGGGACCGGTGCTCGTACCGCTCCGGGGAACCCCCCGAAGCGGGCCGGTGCCAGGATCGCCGGGCCCCGATCGCGACCGGGTTCCGTGGTTACCCGCTTGGGCATGGCTGCTCACCCCGTCGTGACGGCAGAAAGGACGGGCGTGCCTACCCGACCCTTGCACCATGTAACCAGCCCGAAGCGGTAATTTCGGTCAGATCGCCAGTACCGGCGCGAGCACCTCGAACGCTCAGGTCGCCGGAAGCATCGCCCAGACGGCCTTGCCCGCACCGGCCGGCACGCTGCCCCAGCGCTGGGTCAGCTCCCGTACCAGCAGCAGGCCCCGCCCACCCTCGGCGTGCAGATCCGTCCCGCCCGCCCGAGCCTGGGCGCTGCTGCCGTCCACCACGGCGAGGTGCAGGTACGGCCGGCGCAGGGTCACCGTCACCTGCATCGGCGTGCCGGCGTGCCGGACCACGTTACCGACCAGTTCGCTGAGCACCAGCGAGGCCGGGCCGGCCGCGTCCGGCAGGTTCCACCGCGCGCACGCGTCGGTGACCAGGTCCCGAGCCCGCCGGCAGGCCCCGGCCACCGGCTCCAGCCGGGCCCGCATCCGCAACGTGGACGTCGTGCCGGCCACCCGGGTCGCCTCGGCGCAGTCCGGCGACGTCGGGACCACCCGGCAGGTGGTCGACTCGGCCAGCCACCGCGCGGCCACCGGCGTCGGGGAGCAGAGCACGACCGGCACCGACGGCCACTCCTGAGCCCGGCGGGCGGTCGCGACGAAGACCGACAGCGCCAGCCGGTCGCGAACGTCGACCTCGGCCATGTCGACCACCAGCGCCTCCGTCTCCTCGACGAGGGCTCCGTTGAGCGCCTGGTGCACCGACCGCATGGTGCCCAGGTCCAGTGCGCCGCTGAGCCGGACGACCGCCACCGGTGCCGTGGTGCGCACGTCGCAGGTGATCCGGCTGGACATCGGCGCCCTCCATTCGCTGCTGGGTCGGGATCTGCCAACTACCCGACGCCCCGCCGCGTCAAACGGGATGGGCGGCGAGGCGAGCCAGGTCACGCACCGAAGCGGCAGGTCACGGGCGGTGCCGGCGCCGGCATGGTCACGGCCGGTGCCGGCTGGTGCCGACACCCAGCGCGATCATGCCGGCGCCGAGTCCCAGGTGCAGCCAGCCGTCGGCGTTGTTGACCGGCAGGACGTTCGCCCCGGTGTCGTGGTCCACCGCCAGCCCGTACAGCCACAACACCAGGTAGACGGCGCCGCCCCCGATCAGGAACGCCCGGGCGCCGGTGACCGTCCGGGCCAGCACCAGACCCGCCACCCCGAACGCCACGTGCACCAGGTTGTGCAGCACCGACACCTGGAAGACACCGAACAGGTACGCGCCCGAGTCGTGGCCGGCGAAGCGCAGGGCGTCCATGCCGCTGGTGATCCCCGGCACGAAACCGAGCGCGCCGACCAGCAGGAACAGCACCCCCACCGATGCCGCCGCGCGACGTACCGGCGGCTTGCCGTCAGCCGGGTTGGGGCGCGCCCGGGAGTGCGCCATCGATCCGACCATCACCGGCTCCTCGCTGCGCCGCGGGCATGAGGCTGCCGGGCTACCCGCTGCCGCCACCGCCAAACCCGCGCCACCGTTGCGGCCGTGTCGCCGGTCCGGCCGCGCCACCGGTCCGGCCGAGTCGCCGCCGTCAGGCGGGGAGCAGCCTCGGCGCGCTGGCCAGCTGGCGGACCCGCTCGTACAGCTCGACGTAGCGCTGCGCCATGACCGCGGGGGTGAACCGCTGCGCGGCGACCCGCCGGCACTCGTCGGGCTCGAGCAGTTCGGCGGAGAGTACGAGGTCGTCCAGCTCCTCCTCGTCGGTGGTGAGCAGACCGGTGCGGCCGTGCTCGATCAGCTCCGGCAGGCAGCCCCGGGAGGTGGCCACCACCGGCGTGCCCAGGGCGAGGGACTCGACGACCGCCGTGCCGCCCGGCTCCTCCCAGCGCAGCGGGAACAGCGACGCGCGGGCGCTGGCGAGCAGGTCGTCGCGCTCCTGACCGGCCACGGTGCCGACCCAGCGGACCAGGTCGCCGTCGACGTGGGGCGCCACCTCGTCGAGGAAGAACCGCACGTCCGGGTTCTGCCGGGCCTCGTCGCCGGCCGCGGCCAGGTCGGCCGGCCGATGGTACGGGCCGACGGGACCAGCCAGCACCAGCGGAACGCCGATCCGGTGCGCGAGCCGGGCACCCACGTCCTGCCCCTTGCCCGGGTTTATCCGGCCCAGGATGAGCAGGTGCTCGCCCTTCTCCGGTCGGGGCCGCCGATCGGCGTCGACGGCGAGCGGGGTGGACAGGTGCACGTGCCCCACCGAGTGCTCCCGCAACGCCAGCGGAGCGCGGGCCAACTGCGACGCGGAGACGCCGTTGACCCGGACCCGGTCGCCGCCGTCCAGACCGCCGTAGAGCGCCGGATGCTTGGCCAGGTCCCAGTGCAGGGTGTGCAGGGTCGGCGGGCCGGCCGGTCCCATCGCGGCGAGAGTGGCCAGCCCGACCGCCTCGACGTGGTCGTGCACCAGGTCGATGTCGTCGCGGGAGTGCAACTCCCGCACCACCCCGGCCAGGTGCGCCTGGGCGATCCCGCAGACCTGGTTGTACGGCCGCTGCAACGCGGCGAACTGCCCGTCGGCGAAGACCGACACCTGTTCGTCCACCGGCAGGGTGCTGCTGCCCACCGAGGCGAGCACCACCCGTACGCCGAGTCGCCGCAGCTCCGGCACCAGCGTGGCGATCACGTTCTCGATGCCGCCGTAACCGGGTGGTGGCACGGACAGCCACGGGCCGGCGTTCATCAACACGGTCAGGCCCATCGTGCCCGTCCCTTCCTGCCGCTCACGGTGCCCCCGGTTCGCGACTGCGGGGCTCGCAGGACCGGCTCACGCCTCGCGCTCACGCGGCGGCCACCCGGCGGCGGGGCACCCGGTGGCGTAGCTCGGCCAGTGGGGGGCGCTCCTCGATGGACACGTCGCTGACCACGATCTCGCGGTCGAGGTTGGGCAGCGTGTCGGAGCCGCCGCGACGGAACTGGGTCAGCAACGACTCCGGCACCAGCCCGGGAGTGGCCCAGCCGCGCCGCTGCAACCGGGACCAGGCGGTCAACATGATCTGGGCGGACATCCGGCCGAGGGCCGCCGTGTCCTGGTGCCGGTGCTTACGCTCACCGAGGTCGACCTGCGCCATCGCGTCCAGGCCCACCAGGTCGAGCAGGTCGATCATCATGGCCGTCTCCACCCCGTACCCGGAGACGAACGGCACCTGGGACAGCACGTCCCGGCGGCCCGCGTACTCGCCGGCGAGCGGCTGCACGAAGCCGGCCAACTCGGGCCAGAACAGGTTGAGCAGCGGCCGGGCCATCAACTCGGTCACCCGGCCGCCGCCGTCCTGCTCCACGTTTGCGGCGCCCACCAGTGGGCGGTGATAGAAGCCCTTCACGAAATCGACCGACGGGTCGGTCAGCAGCGGGCCGAGCAGTCCGCTGACGAAGTGCGGGCGAAACTCCCGCAGGTCGGCGTCGATGAATGCGACCACGTCACCTTCGGCGGCGGCCAACCCGGCCCAGAGCGCGTCGCCCTTGCCGGTGAGTCGGGGCAGCCCTCGGGTCATCGCGTCCTGGCTGACCACCTCGGCGCCGGCGGCGCGGGCCACCTGCGCGGTCCGGTCGGTGGACCGGGAATCCACCACGATCAGCTCGTCGACCAGGGCGACCCGATCCATCAGGTGCTCCCGGATGGTCGACACGATCGCGCCGACGGTGGCCTCCTCGTTGCGGGCCGGCAGCACCACGCTGACCCGCGTCGTTCCCTTGGCACGCAGCAGCCGACGTGCCGGCCAGTCGGCCGCCGACGTCGTCCGGTACGTGGCCCACGCCTCCACCACCGGTGACACGCTTGTTGTCGTATCCCGCACGGGCACCCCTCCGTTCGTGCGTGGAAAAACCAAAATTGGTTGTTCCCAATCGCCAGCACGCTCTAACCGCTTTTCCGGCAACAGCTTGATCACAACGGTGACATGACCGCGTTCCCAGGGGATGAACGTTTGATTGCGCACACCCCAGGGGACTGCTCCCACCGCACATGAAAGGTCTTCGAAGGGGTGTCGAATGCGTGTAAGCCGGGTGGGTCTGGTCGGAGCCGGTGGAGTGGCACAACGCCACGCGCGGGTGCTGACCGGATTCGACGACGTGGAGTTGGTCGCGGTCACCGACGTCACACCGGAGGCGGCGTCCGCGCTGGTCGCGCAGCACGGCGGGCGGGCCTGCGCCGACGTCGCCGAGCTGCTGGCCACCGGCCCGGACGCGGTCTACATCTGTGTGCCGCCGTTCGCGCACGGTCCGGCGGAGGAAGCCGTGATCGAGGCCGGCGTGCCGATGTTCGTGGAGAAACCCGTATCGGTCGACCTGGGTACCGCCGAGCGGATCGCCGACCTGGTGGCCCGCAGCGGGCTGCGCACCGCGGTCGGCCACCACTGGCGTTACCTGACGGTGCTCGACGAGGCCCGCGCGTTGCTCGCCGACCGTCCGGTGCGGATGGTCAGTGGCGCCTGGCTGGACAAGGTGCCCCCGGTGGCGTGGTGGTCGCGGCGGGACCGCTCCGGTGGCCCGGTGGTCGAGCAGGCGGCACACGTGCTCGACCTGATCCGCGTGCTGGCCGGCGAGGTGACCGAGGTCACCGCGTACGGCAACGGCACGCCGCCACCTGTCGACGGCGCCGACATCGACTCGGTGACCACCGCCGCCCTGCGCTTCGCCGACGGCGCGGTCGGCACGCTCAGCGCCGCCTGCGTGCTGGGCTGGAAGCACCGCGCCGGGTTGGAGATCCTCGCCGACGGGCTGGCACTCGCGCTGAGCGAGGACGGCCTGACGATCCGCGACGCCGACGGGGAACGACACGTCCCGGCCGACCCGGACGCCGCCCGGGTGGCGGTGGACCGTGCCTTCGTCGACGCCGTACGGGGCATCGGCGACGACGTGCGCGTCCCGTACGCCGAGGCCCTCGCGACCCAACGGCTGGCCCTCGCGGTGGCCGACTCGGCCCGCACCGGCGCGACCGTGCGGCTGACGACCCCGAGCCTGCCGGCGGTCCTCGACACGGGGGTGACCGTCGATGCGTGACACGGTCGTGGTGGTCACCGGTCCGGGCCGCGTGG
The DNA here is from genome assembly GCF_040649655.1 of Micromonospora sp. NPDC048905. Lineage (NCBI taxonomy): Bacteria > Bacillati > Actinomycetota > Actinomycetes > Micromonosporales > Micromonosporaceae > Micromonospora > Micromonospora sp. NPDC048905. The sequence continues at coordinate 44,732 of NZ_JBEZFV010000014.1, forward strand.
AGCTGGTGGAGCAGGACGCCGCCCCGCTGCGCCCCGGCACGTTCCGGGTCGAGACGCTGTTCAGCGGCGTCTCGGCCGGCACCGAGCTGAGCTACGTCAAGGGCACCAACCCCTACCTGAACGTCACCTGGAACGCCGACCTGGGGCTGTTCCAGCCGGGAGCGGCGAGCACGCCGTACCCGGTGACCCGGCTGGGGTACATGCAGGTCGGCCGGGTGGTGGAGAGCGAGACCCCCGCCGTCGCGGTGGGCACGGTCGGCGCGATGACCTACGGGCACCGCACCGGCTGGCTCGCCGACCCGGTCGCCGAGCGGTTCGTGGCGCTGCCCGACGACCTGGACCCCCTGCTCGGCGTCTACGTCGCGCACATGGGTCCGATCTGCGCCAACGGTCTGCTGCACGCCGCCGCCGACCTGCACGGCGCCGACGTCCGCTCGCTCGGCGACGGGGTACGCGGCCGACGGGTCGCCGTGGTCGGCGCGGGCGTGGTGGCGCTGCTGACGGCGCTGTTCGCCCGACGAAACGGCGCCGCCTCGGTGGTGGTGCTCGATCCCACCCCGCACCGCCGGCAGGTCGCCGAGGCGCTCGGTCTGGAAACCCTCGACCCGGACGCGGACGACCCGGCGGTCGTGCTCAAGACCCGGTGGGCGCACACCGCCGGTGACCGCGGCGCCGACGTGGTGTTCCAGTGCCGGGGGCAGGCGTGGGCGTTGCAGCTCGCCCTGCGGCTGCTGCGGCCCCAGGGCACCGTCATCGACCTCGCCTTCTACCAGGGCGGGGCGGACGCGGTCCGGCTCGGCGAGGAGTTCCACCACAACGGCCTGTCGCTGCGCTGCGCGCAGATCGGCCGGGTGCCGCGCGGACTCGCCCCCACCTGGGACCGGGAGCGGCTCTCCGCCGAGACCGTCGACCTGCTCCGGACCTATGGCGACGTGGTCCGCAAGCACCTCGTCTCCGCCGTGGTGCCGTTCGACCAGGCGCCGACCCTGCTCACCGACCTGGCCGACCGTCGCCGCCAGGAGCTACAGGTGGTGCTGTCCGCCTGAGGTGCCGGAGCGGACCCGCCGGGTGACCGGGCCGGCTACCGTTCGCGGAATGAGCACCTCGCGAGGCCGGCCGGACGGCGACACGTCGCACGGCCGGCCGGTCGGTCTGAGCGCACTGCTGCCGTATCTGCGAGAGCACCGCGGCACCCTGGTCGTGGTGGGCGTGTTGTCGCTCGTCGGCGCGGCGGCGTCGCTGGCCCAACCGCTGCTCACCCGGTCGGTGCTCGACCGGATCAGCGCCGACCAGCAGGTCTCGGACCTGGTGGCGGTGCTGGTGGCCCTCGTGGTGCTCGCCGCGGCGATCGGCGGGCTGCGCGACTACCTCCTGCAACGCACCGCCGAGGGGTTGGTGCTGGGCACCCGGCGGCGGCTGGCCGGGCACCTGCTGCGGTTGCCGATCGCCGAGTACGACCGGCGGCGCACCGGTGACCTGCTCTCCCGGGTCGGCTCGGACACCACCCTGTTGCGCGCGGTCGTCACCGCCGGGCTCTTCGAGACGGTCACCGGGACGGTGATGGTGGTCGGCGCAGGCACCGCCATGGTGCTTCTCGACCCGCTGCTGTTCGGCGTCACCCTGCTCGGGGTGGCGCTGGGGCTGGGATTCGCGGCCACCTTCGCCCGGCGGGTCCGGGCGTTGGCCCGCACCGCCCAGGAGCGGATCGGCGAGATGACCTCGGCGGTGGAGCGGGCCATCTCGGCGGCCCGGACCATCCGGGCCAGCCGGGCCGAGGCCCGGGAGACGGAGACCGTCACCGGCAGCGCCCGGGAGGCGTACGCGGCGGGGCTGCGGGTGGCCCGGGTGCAGGCGGTGGTCGGGCCGATCGGCTCGCTGACCGTGCAGGGCGCCTTCCTGCTGGTCCTCGCCATCGGTGGGGCCCGGGTGGCCGCCGGGGCGATCACCGTGGGTGACCTCGTCGCGTTCGTCATGTACCTGTTCTTCCTGGCCCTGCCGCTGGCCCAGGTGCTGCGGGCGTACACCCAGTTGCAGTCCGGCCTGGGCGCCCTGCAACGGATCGAGGAGATCCTGGCCGTGCCGGCGGAGGGCGCGGCGGACCGGCCGGCGCCGGCCGGCGCGACGGCGACCCCGCGCGAGCCCGCCCCCATGATCGAGTTCGACCGGGTGGGGTTCGGCTACCCGGGCGGCGAGCCGGTGCTGCGCGAGGTCAGCTTCGCGGTGCCCGCCGGCACCCGTACCGCGTTGGTCGGGCCCTCGGGCGCCGGGAAGTCGACGCTGCTCGCGCTGGTCGAGCGCTTCTACGAGGTGAGCGCCGGGGCGGTCCGGATCGACGGCAGCGACGTGCGGGACCTGCCCCGCGACGCGCTGCGCGCCCGGCTCGGCTACGTGGAACAGGAGGCCCCCGTCCTGGCCGGCACGCTGCGGGAGAACCTCCTGATCACCACCCCCGATGCCACCGACGACCGGTTGCGCGGCGTCCTCGACGAGGTCAACCTGAGCCACCTGGCCGAGCGCACCGCCCAGGGGCTGGACGTCCAGGTGGGCGAGGGCGGGGTGCTGCTCTCCGGGGGTGAGCGGCAGCGGCTGGCCATCGCCCGCGCGTTGCTCGCCAGCCCGCCGGTCCTGCTGCTGGACGAGCCGACGAGCAACCTCGACTCACGCAACGAGGTCGCGCTGCGCCGTGCCATCGACGCGGTGGCCGTCCGCCGCACCCTGTTGATCGTGGCCCACCGGCTCGCCACAGTGGTCGACGCCGACCAGATCGTCGTCCTCGACGGCGGTCGGGTGGTGGCCGTCGGCACCCACGCCGAGCTGACCGCCACCGACCCGCTCTACCGGGAACTCGCCGCCCATCAGCTGCTGGTCGGCTGACACCGACGGATCCGGTTCAACTTGCCGGCGGCCGGGCCGCGCAAGCCGCTTCGAATCGCGTACCGTTGCCGCTCATGGGTGTGTCGCAACGGTTCAAGAGCAAGTTCCGGCGGTTCCTCCAGCGGCCCGGCTCGACCGTGGATCTCGCTCCGCTGGAGAAGCTGCTGCCGGCGATCGAGGCGCGTGCGGACGAGCTGGCCGCGCTCGACGACGCCGAGTTGACCGAGGCCGCGGGTGCCGCCGTCGGCTACGAGGAGATCTGCGCCGTCGGCCGCGAGGCCGCCCGCCGGGGCCTCGACCAGCGGCCGTACGACGTGCAGCTGCTCGGCGCGATGTCGCTGCTCTCCGGCAAGGTCGCCGAGATGGCCACCGGTGAGGGCAAGACGCTGACCGCCACGATCGCCGCGTACGGGCATGTCCGGCTCGGCAACGGGCCGGTGCACGTGCTCACCATCAACGACTACCTGGCCCGCCGCGACGCCCAGTGGATGGAGCCCGTCTACACCCTGCTCGGCCTCACCGTGGGCTGGGTCAACGAGGCCTCCACCCCGCAGGAGCGGCGCGAGGCGTACGCCTGCGACGTCACCTACGTCTCGGTCAGCGAGGCCGGCTTCGACTACCTGCGCGACCAGCTCGTCACCGACGTCGACGACCGGGTGCAGCCGCCGCTGAGCACCGCGATCGTCGACGAGGCCGACTCGATCATGATCGACGAGGCTCGGGTGCCGATGGTCCTCGCCGGGGCGGTGCCGGGCGAGCAGGACCCGGTGCACGCCGCCGCGGCGCTGGTCCGCGGGCTGCGCAAGGGCAAGCACTACACCGTCGCCGAGGACGGGCGCAGCGTGGCGTTCACCGCCGCCGGCCTGGCCGCCGTCGAGGCCAAGCTCGGCATCGACCTGTACGACGAGGAGCACGTCACCCAGCTCTCCGCGGTCCACGTGGCGCTGCACGCGCACGCCCTGCTCAACCGTGACGTGGATTACATCGTCCGGGACGGTTCGGTCGAGCTGGTCGACGAGATGCGCGGCCGGGTGGCCCAGCGCCGCCGCTGGCCGGACGGGCTCCAGGCGGCGGTCGAGGCCAAGGAGGGCCTGGACGCCACCGCCGAGGGCGAGGTGCTCGGCACCATCGCCGTGCAGGCGTACATCGCGCTCTACCCGAAGGTCTGCGGGATGACCGCCACGGCGGTGCTGGTCGGCGACCAGTTGCGGGAGTTCTTCGACCTCGAGGTCGCGGTGATCCCGCCGAACACTCCGTGCATCCGCGAGGACGAGCCGGACCGCATCTACGCCACCCGGGCCGAGCGGGACGAGGCGCTGATCGACGAGATCCAGCGCTGGCACGCCAAGGGACGGCCGATGCTGGTCGGCACCCTTGACGTCAAGGAGTCCGAGAGCCTGGCCGCCGGGCTCAACGCGGCCGGGGTGCCCTGCGTGGTGCTGAACGCCAAGAACGACGACGAGGAAGCGGCGATCATCGCCGAGGCCGGCGCGTACGGCGCGGTGACCGTGTCCACCCAGATGGCCGGCCGGGGCGTCGACATCCGGCTCGGCGGCAGCGACCAGAGCGACCAGGAGCGGGTCACCGAGCTGGGCGGGCTCTACGTGATCGGCAGCGGCCGGCACGACAGCCGCCGGGTGGACGACCAGCTGCGCGGTCGGGCGGGCCGGCAGGGCGACCCGGGAGGTTCTGTCTTCCTGGTCAGCCTGGAGGACGACCTGGTCGTCCGGCACGCCGCCGACGCGGTGCCGCCGTCGCCCCGGATGAACGCCGACGGCCTGGTCACCGACGAGCAGGTGGACTACGCGGTGGAGCACGCCCAGCGGGTCGCCGAGGGCGTCAACCACGAGATCCACCGCAACACCTGGCGCTACAGCGTGGTGATCGAGCAGCAGCGCAAGGCCCTCGCCGCGCGCCGGGAGCGGCTGCTGACCAGCGACGTGGCCGCGGTGATGCTGCTGGAGAAGGCGCCGGAGAAGGCCACCGAGATGGACGAGGACCTGCTGGCCCGGGTGGCCCGGTCGGTCGCGCTCTTCCACCTGGACCGGCTCTGGGCCGAGCACCTGGCCGAGTTGTCGGAGGTCCGGGAGGGCGTGCACCTGCGCGCGCTGGGCCGGCTCGACCCGCTGGACGAGTTCCACCGGGCCGCCGTGCCGGCGTTCAACGACCTCGTCCCGGAGATCGAGGCCCGCACCATCGCCACCTTCAACGAGACCGAATTCGATGAGGACTGGCAGCCCGACGACGGCACCCTGGTCCGGCCCACCGCCACCTGGACGTACCTGGTGCACGACAACCCGTTCGGTTCGGAACTCGACCGGCTCATCGCCTCCATCGGTCGACGACTCAGCGGAGCCTCGCGCTGATACACGCAGTCGGGCCCCTGTCACCGCGCGTCCGGGTGGCAGGGGCTCCGATTTGCGCCGTTTCGGCCCTGGTATCGCGGGTAGTAGCACTGTTCGGTTGAGTCGGGAGAGAGCAGACGATGACACAGGTGACGATGCCCGCCGGGCAGGCGCGAGGGTGTACGGAGGCTGCGAACCGGTGAACCTCGACACGCGGGAACCGGTGGTGCAGAGTCTCGGCGTCCTGGAAACAGCCGCACTGTTGCGGGAACTGACCGCCGGCCTGATCGCGCTGACCGATTTCGATGAGGCGTTGCTGGCGCTGGTCCGGGTCACCCGCGACGCGGTGGCCGGGGTGCGCTGGTGCGGGTTCACCGCCCTGCGCGCCGGCGAACCGGCAGGCGTGGCTGCCTCCGACGAGCGGCTGGCCGGCCTGGACGACCTGCGGCACGGCCCGGACTCGCCGGCGATGAGCGCGATCCGCCGCCGGGAGATGATCCTCGCCGCCGACCTGGCCGGTGAGCCGCGCTGGCCGGTCTGGACGGCGCGTGCCCGCGACCTTGGCGTCCACGGGGTGATCTCGGCCCCGGTCGACATCGACGACCAGGTGATCGGGGCGATCAACCTGTACGCCGGCTCACCCGACGTGCTCACTCCCCAACACCAGTTGACCGCGATGCTGCTCGCCGAACATGCCGGCCTGCTGCTGGCCGCCGTCCGCGACCGCGGCCGACAATCCGCTCTCGCCGGGGAACGGGACGCCGCGCTGCTGCAGGACGGGGTCGTGGGCCAGGCCATCGGCGTGATCATGACCCAGCGGGGGTGCCCAGCGGTCGAGGCCCTGGAGGTGCTGCGTACCGCCGCGTCGTCGTTGGACATCCCGCTCCGCGAGGTGGCCGAGCGACTGGTCCGGACGGTCTCCCGCCAGCGCGACACCTGACCACCGGCCGACCGCCGCCCGCTTTCGGCTGATCGACTCGGGTTTTCTGACGTCGGGGTGTCCGGGGCCTGCCGACGGCCCGATTTCCCGGAAACCCGAGGCGATCACGCGGCCTGGCGCCCTCGGGTGCCCGTTCTCCCTGCTGGCGGGGAGTCGGGCGGCATCGTTTCACGGCGAGTGGTCTCGGGTAGCACTCTGGGTCAGGTGCGCTGCGCCGACCCGGGGGAGGATCCATGCAGAGCCGGCTGCGGGTGCAGGGCCACCCGATCCAACCGATGCTCGTGACGTTCCCGCTCGGGCTCTTCGTGAGCGTCGCCGTCTTCGACCTCACCGACCTCCTCGGCGGGCCGGCGTTCCTGGGTGAGGTCGGCTACTGGACGACCGTCGCCGCTCTCGTCGCCGCCGCGCTGACCGCGGTGGCCGGCATGGTCGACCTGTGGGACGTGCCGGGTGACCGCACCCGCCGCACCGCGGTCGCCTTCAACCTGGTGAACACCGCGATGGCCGCCATGTTCCTCCTCACCTGCCTGGTCCGGTCGCAGTCCCCGGAGCGTGGCGCGTCCGCCGCGATCCTGGTCACCGAACTTGTCGCGTTGGCTGTCGGCGGGATCGGCGTGCACCTGGGCGCCCGGCTGATGCGCCAGTTCGACACCGGCCGCGCGGAGGCCGGCGGCCTGGAGACGCTCGCCGGCTCCCCGGTGGAGATGTCCCGCCCGCGCCCCTGATCGGCCGCGCCGGACCGGCCGGTGTCGGAGCGGCTCTCTATCATCCGCGCATGACCTCGCCGCTGGACACACTTCCGAAGATCGGTGCGCCCGCGACGCGTGCCCTGCACGGCGCCGGCTACACCACCCTGCGCCAACTCGCCGGCGTCCCCCGGTCGGACCTGGCCAAGCTGCACGGCATGGGGCCGAAGGCGCTCGGCATCCTCCAGGCCGCCCTCGAAGAGCACAACCTGGGGCTCGGCTGAGGCCGGTCGCTGCCAGCCGCCACCGCCCGCACTCGACGACCGACCGGCGCTTGCTCCTGCCTCCCTGCGGCCGTCCTGGGATCGCCGACGTGGGAGCGGATGCGCTCGCCGGTGTCCGGCCGGACAGGCGGACAGCTGCCGTCGTCGGTGTGGTTGCGGGTCAGGAGCGACTGCTGGCCTCGACAATGGCGGCACGCATGTCGGCCGTGTGTTCCTCGGCGAGGTCCGACCGGCCGTGGTACTGCGCCGGGGTGTTGTGGAACAACGCGACACGCCACGTGCCGTTGTGCTGCACCGCGACCAGCGACTGCACCGCGTTCACCGCCGGGTTCACGTCTGTGTGGCCCGGCGGGACCATCCCGACCCGCGCTCGCAGCAGCGCGACCGCCGGACCGAGTGGACGTACCTCCTGCACTCTCCACACGTAGGAGGCGGTCGGGTGGTCCGTGAAGATCGGGACCAGGTGTTTCTCCAGCTCCGACGCGTCGACCTGGCTGCCGTCGAAACCGATGAGCGAGGCGTCGTCGGTGAACAAGGAGGCGTACCGCCGCGCGTCGCGGTCGTTCCACGCGCTCAGCAAGTCCTCGTAAAGCCGCCGTATCGCGGCATCTTCCTCAGCCATGCCTCGCATCCTGCCACCCGGGAGGGACGGCGCACTGGCCAGCGCCACGCCGCATGCCTGGCGAGCGCCGGCGAAGCGGTGTCCGACGATTCCAACAGTGCCGGTCGACGGCGGCGGGCGACGCGGCCTGCGGACCCCGCGGCAAATGGGTTGCCGGCCTCGTGGCTGGACGGCAAGGCTGGCCGTCATGAGCGCCGAACGTGACGTCGAGGAATTGATCGCGGAGGCGGCCGCCGCGCCGGTCGACGGCTGGGGCTTCGATTGGTTGGCCGGCCGGGCCACCGAGGAACGCCCACCCTGGGGGTACGCCAAGCTGGTCGCAGACCGGATGGCGCGCGCCGACGCGGCGCTGGACGTGGACACCGGGGGCGGCGAGGTGCTCGCCGAGGTCCCGCACCCGCCGAAGGTGCTGACGGCCACCGAGGGCTGGCCGCCGAACGTCGAGGTCGCCAGGCGGACCCTGCGCCCGCTTGGCGCGACGGTGGTGGCGGTCGCCCCCGACTCGGCGTTGCCGTTCCGCGACAATGCCTTCGACCTGGTGGTCAGTCGCCACCCGGTACGCACCGACTGGGCAGAGACGGCCCGGGTGTTGCGCCCGGGTGGGACGTACCTGTCGCAGCAGATCGGGGCGGGCACCATGCGGGAGTTGAGCGAGGCGATCCTCGGTCCACTGCCGCCGCCGAGCCAGCGGCATCCCGAGCAGGCGATCGCCGCGGCCGAGGCCGCCGGCCTGCGGGTCGTCGACCTGCGTCGGGCCACGCTGCGCGCGACGTTCTCCGACATCGGGGCGGTGGTGTGGTTTCTGCGCAAGGTGATCTGGACGGTGCCCGGGTTTACCGTCGACCGCTACCGCGACCAACTGCGCGCCCTGCACGACCGCATCGCCCGCGAGGGCCCTTTCGTGGCTCACGCCCAGCGCTTCCTCGTCGAAGCGACCCGCCCCTGACCCCCAAGCGCCGCCGATCATGGAGTTGTGGTGCCGAACAGAAGTCGCGCACCGGGGCAAGCCACCCACCACAACTCCATGATCGACGCCAGCTGGGGGTGTTAGTGGGGTTGGGACTGGTGGTGGGTGGCCAGGATGTCGGCGCCGAAGTCGCTGGCGGGGCGGCGGAGCACGGTGTGCGCGTGGTTGCCGTCGGCGCTGGTGTTGTCGTACTCGATCAGCAGGTCGTCGCCCTGCACCCGGTAGTAGTGCCGCTGGCCGGGCCTCGTCGGGCCGGCCCAGGCGAAGTGCAGCTGACCGCCGTGCACGCGCGCCGCCTCCCGGACGGCCAGCTCGGGTGGCAGCCGATCCAGGTAGAGCGCGACGATCTGGTCGAGCAACGCGCGGCCGGTCGGCCTCAGTCGGTCCGCCGGCACGCCGAGCGGTTCGAGGGGTCCGTCGACCCGTCCCCGGGTGGCGCTGATGATGTCGGCCGGCGCCTCGTCGGCGATGATCGCGGCGCCCCGCTCGGCCGGCCCCAGGGCGTCGAGCAGGGCGCGGGCCAGGTCCTCCTCGACGCCCAGCGGCCGGGAGACCGGGCGGCCGGCGTACCGGACCGTGGCCGGGTTGGCGCCGAAAAAGATCGGCGCGGGGGAGACCTGGTCGTCCACCACTGTCATGGTGACCGACAGGTGGTGGCCTTCCAGCCGCCACGCCCACCGGTCGTCGCGCGCCGGATCGCCGAAGACGGCCACCCAGTAGTCAGCGCTGTGCCGCCCGCGCCGCCAGTCCTCGGCCCGGTCCAGCACCTCCTCCAGCGCGAAGATCGCCATCGCCTGCGCGTACGCCGAGGGGCTGAGCGCGGTGGCCAGCAGCCGGTGCGCGGCCTTGCGACCGGCGACGTCGAGCGCGGCGAGGCAGACGCCGGGTCGGGGTCGGGGCCGGTATTCCAGCCACCGTCGGGCCGACTCGTCGTCGAACGGGTGCACGGCGCTGTCCTGGGCGGCGGGGTCGAGCGCGGCCAGCAGCGCGGTGCCGGCCGCGCGCATCTGCTCGGCTAGAGGATCTTCCACCGACCCTGTATACCGGCCGTTCGGCGTCGCTGTCAGCCGGCGCGCAGTAGCTGCGTCATCTGCGGCAGGTCGAAGAACGCCGCGGTGTCCAGGGCCGACGGGTTACCGTGGGCCGGATCGGCGCCGGCGGCGAGGAGCGCGCGGACCGCCTCGGTGCTGCTGCGGAAGACCGCGGCGGCCAGCGCGGTCTGACCGCGGTCGTTGGCCCGGGAGTGGTCGGCGCCGCGATCGAGCAGGGCGGCCACCGTGTCCGGGTGGGCGTGGTACGCGGCCAGGATCAGCAGCGTGTCGCCCTTGTCGTTGGTGAGGTTGACGGGCAGGCCGGCGTCGAGCTGCGCGGCCAACTCCTCGGTGGAGCCGGCCCGGGCCAGGTCGAACATCCGGTGCGCGAACGCCAGCGTCTCGGCGTCGAGGTGGTCGGTCACCGGTCCAGGTTAGTCGCCCCGGTCCTGGTAGGTTGCTCGGCCGGCACGCTGGGGGAGGGGCCGATGGCGGAGACGGTGTACGTGGGTAACGCGGGTGTCGACGGTGCCGCCGACGCCGGTTGGCTGCTGGGGCACTTCGTGCCGCCGGGGGAGGTCCGGCACAGCACCGAGGTCGAGGTGAAGTGGGGCGTGCATCCGCCCGGGCAGGCCCGGTCGCGGTGGGCCACCGGAGAGCGGCGTACCACCCTGCTCGTCCTCGTCGAGGGGTGTTTCCGGGTGGAGTTGCCGGACCGGACGGTACGGCTGGCCGCGCCGGGCGACTACGTGGTGTGGGGCCGGGGGGTGGACCACTCCTGGTTTGCCGAGCGCGCGTCGGTGGTGCTGACCGTGCGGTGGCCCTCCCTGCCCGGCTACCGGGTGGATCCTCCGGTCCTGCGCTGATCGGCTCCACGGCAGCCCCGCTGCGGCCACGGTGCCGGCAGGTGGGTGGAACAGCTAGGAGCCGAGGTACTGCAGGATCGCGAGGATGCGGCGGCTGTATCCGGTGGCGTGGGTGAGGTCGAGCTTGTCGAAGATGGTGTTGACGTGTTTCTCGACCGCGCTCTGTGAGATGTGCAGGCGCGCGGCGACGGCGGCGTTGGTGTGCCCCTGAGCCATGTGGTGCAGTACGTCGCGCTCCCGCGGGGTGAGACGGTTGAGCGGGTCGGTGTGTCGGGTCGCGGAGATGAGCTGCCGGACGACCTCGGGGTCGAGGGCGGTGGAGCCTGCGGCGACACGGTCGAGCGCGTCGAGGAAGTCCTCGACCTGGGCGACCCGGTCCTTCAGGACGTAGCCGACGCCTTCGGACCGGTCGGCGAGGAGCTTCGCGGCGTAGCGCTTCTCGACGTACTGGGAGAGGACGAGTACGGCGATGTCGGGCCATCGGCGGCGGATCTCCAGCGCGGCCCGTAGCCCGTCGTCGGTGTTGGTGGGTGGCATGCGGACGTCGGTGACGACGACGTCGGGGCGGTGCTGCTCGACGGCGCTGACGAGCTGGTCGGCGTCCGCGACGGCGGCGACCACCTGGTGTTCCTCGTCGGCGAGGAGGCGGGCCAGCCCTTCGCGGAGCAGGGTGGAATCTTCGGCGAGAACTATGCGCACGGCAGCACCGCCCGGATCGTCGTCGGACCGCCGGCTGGGCTGTGCAGGTCGAACTGCCCGTCCAGAGCGGTGACCCGGCGGGCGAGCCCCTGTAGGCCGTTGCCGTGCGGGTCGGCGCCGCCGGCGCCGTCGTCGCGTACGCGCATCTCGATTCTCGCGTCCCGTTTCTCGATCTCGATGGTGATCAGGGTGGCTCGGGCGTGTTTGGTGGTGTTGGTGATCGCTTCGCAGGCGACGAAGTAGAGCACGGTCTCGATCGGTCGGGTGGGCCGGACGGGCACGTCATAGCTGATCTTGACAGGGGTGGCGGATCGTTGCGCCACCATGGTCAGCACCTCGTCCAGGGTGGTGTGGTCGAGCGCGGAGGGGTAGACCCGCCAGGCCACGTCCCGCAGCTCGTCGATAGCGCGTTGCACGTCCTCGTGCGCCTGTCCGAGAAGTGCGCTCGCCTTGTCCGGGTCGCGGCTGCGTCGCGCCCGCCCCAGCAGCATGCCGAGCGCGACGAGGTGTTGCTGCAACCCGTCGTGGAGATCGCGTTCGATGCGCTGGCGTTCGGCGTCGACCGCGCTGAGGACGCCGGCTCGGCTGACGGTCAGGTCGCTGATCCGCTGGTGCAACGCCGCCCGGGTGTGAGATTCGAGCAGGCTGTGCGCCAGCCAGCGGTCCAGCCTGGCGACGCTGGCGATCGCCTGAAGGTTCACCAGCAGCAGGGCCGCCCCGACGAGCCCCTGCAGCAGGAGGGTGGCCACGGTCATGCTGCCCGCGACGAAGGAGCGCACCACGATGGCGGCGAGTGCGGCGCCGACCACGAGCAGGCCGGCGGTGAGCAGGCCGAGCGCCGCCGGCAGGAGGCGGGCGGCGAGGTAGCCGAGCACGCGCGGTCCGCTCGCCTGGGTCGGTGGCGGGGGTGGCTGCGACGCGCTGGCGGCCAACCGGTGCTGCTCCCACTCCGCGATACGTCTGGCGTACCGGACGGTGCTGGTGCCCGTGCGCCGGCGGACCGCCGGCGCCGGCGAGAGCGCGACCACGGCCAGCCCGGCGAGGAGCAGGAACAGGACCTCGGCCCCCGCGGTGAGGACGCCGAGCACCACGCCCGTGGTCGGGCGGGCCACGGCGGCGATCCACGATCGCCGACCGTGCGCGGCTCGCTCTGCCATCCGGCGGTCCCCCCATGGCTCAGGTCGTCTCGGGTCCAGGTCGTCTCGGGTCCAGGTCGTCCGGGGTCGGTGGCGGCCGGTCACGAGGGCCGCGCCCCCGGCCGCCACCCAACCGGGCTACCGGTCCACGCTCGCCATGATGACCTGTGTGTCGGCGTCACCGTCGCGGGGTGTGCCAGCGATCCCACGGCGGCTGGTCAGGAATCGTGGGGCCCACCAGTTCGCCTCTCCGAGCAGTCGCATGAGTGACGGCAGGACGACCGCGCGGATGATGGTGGCGTCGATCAGGATCGCGGCGGCGAGTCCCACGCCGAGCTGTTTGAACTCGACGATCGACAGCGTGGCGAAGACGCAGAAGACGGCGACCATGATGATCGCGGCGCTGCTGACGGTGGACGCCGACGAGACGATGCCCTGCTCGATCGCCTGCCGGGTCGGTACACCGTGCTGAACAGCCTCGCGAATGCGGCTCACGACGAACACGTGGTAGTCCATCGAGAGCCCGAAGAGGATGACGAACAGCATCAGTGGCAGCCAGGACACAACCGCGCCGTTGGAGGTGAAGCCGAGCAGGCCCTCCGCCCAGGTGTACTGGAACACCAGCACCAGCAGCCCGTACGAGGCGGCCACGGAGATCGTGTTGAGCAGGACCGACGTCAGCGCCACCACGACTGACCGGAACGTGCAGAGCATGATCAGGAACGTCGTGGCGAGCACGAACCCGACGACCGGTGGCAGCGCCGCCGCCATGCGGTCACGGAAGTCGGCGTCGCTGGCGGTACGTCCGGTCACTGCCCACCGCGTTTCCGGGACGGTGCCGACCGTCTGCGGTAGCAGTTCGCCGCGCAGCCGCCGCAGAGACTGCGTCGCCACGCGACTGTCGCTGGCGCCCGCCACGTGGACGGTGGACAGGAAGACGGTGCCGTCGGCCGACCTGCGGACGGTCGGGGGACGGTCCTGGGCGAACCGGCTGTCGCCCCTGATCCGCCTGGAGAGCTCGGCGAGTTCCCGGTGCACCGCCGCGCCGCCGGCGGTGGTGGTGCGGACCGCGACGACGTGACTGGTGCCCAGGTCGTTGCTCGGGAACGCCTGCGCCAGGCGGTCGACGGTGCGCAGGATCGGAATCGAGCGGGGCAGGTCGGTCATGGTCGGCTTCTTGAGGTTCATGTCCAGCGCCGGGATGGCGACGAGGACCAGTGCTCCGACGGAGATCACGAGGGTCGGTAGCGGCGCGCGCAGCGCCGGCCGTAGGACCGCGGCCCAGAGGCGGCTCCGCTGCGCCCGGTGGATCCGCCGACCGAGGAAGGGCACGCGTAACCGGTCCACCCAGCGCCCGAGGGCGACCAGGATCGCGGGCAGCACGGTGAGGGAGCCGACCACGGCAACGCCGACCACCAGGATCGAGCCGGTCGCCATCGAACTGAACGTGTTGTCGCCGACCAGGAACAGGCTGGCCATGGCGACCATGACGGCGACGCCGGAGACCAGTACCGCGTGCCCCGAGGTGGCGGCCGCGATCTCGACCGCGCTGCGATGGTCACGCCCGCGCGCTCGTTCCTCCCGCTCCCGGCGGAGGTAGAACAGCGAGTAGTCGACGCCGACCGCCAAGCCGATCAGCAGGATGATGCTGCTGACCATCTCCCCGGCCGGGAAGAGGTGCGAGGCGAATTCTGCCAGCCCCATCGCACCGGCCACGGCTGACAACGCCAGGACGACGGGCACTCCGGCAGCGATCAACGCGCCGAAGCTGAACAACAGGATCACCAGCGCCACCGGCACGCTGATCAGCTCCGCCCGGACGAAATCCCCCGCCAGCGTCTCGGTCAGTGCCTTTCCCAGGGATGCCGACCCCACCTGTTCCACCCACAGGTCGGGATACCGCTGCTGCGCCTGCGTCGTGGCCTCCAGCAGCGGTCCGACGCGAGCGTCCGCGTCGTCCGCCGACCCGGTCATCTCCACCTCGACCAGCACTGCACCGCGATCGGGCGAGGTGACCGGGTCGGCGACCGTCGCCACCTCGGGCAGGACGCGCATCCGCGCGGACAGGTCGATCGCCGCGGTCTGCGCACGCCGGAGATCGAGATCGCCCGCCCGCGCCGTGATCAGGACGCTCTCCGCCGCCGGGGCGTCGGGGAAGGCGCCGGCCTGTTCGATGCGATCCGCGCGGGCCAGTTCCCCGTGCAGGCTGTCCTGCGTGGTGGCCTCGACCGTGCCGACCAGGCTGCCACCGATCACGCTGGCTGCCACGAAACACAGCCAGGCCGTGATCGCCAGCCAGGGATGGTGGGCGCTCCACCGGCCGATCCGCGCGGTGAAAGGCTTACCGGCGAGCGCGCGGACCGGGGTGACGACGTTCTGGATCATGTCGACGACGTTATGGACTCCCGGTGGCCCGGACCATGAGGTCGACCGCCGACCTCAGCGGGGCGACCACACCAGCCGGGTGTGGAAAACCGCACCCCTGAGCTGGTCGTCGGGAGCGGACCGTCGTCCCACCAGGCGGTATTACCTACTAAACCTATAGGCTTTGCCGTCTAGAGTACGAGGGCACCCCGCCGAACGACCCGCGAGGAACCGCCATGACGCACCGCCGCCCGGAGCCCGACCTGCTCACCGTCGCCGCCCGGTGGGCCGACCCGGCCGGCTGGCCGGTCGCGTTGCGCTTCGACCCTGCCGAGCGCTGGTACGCGCGCCTCGACGTCGGCGACGACCACGAGGTGTGGGCCCTGAGTTGGCTGCCCGGGCAGGGCACCGACCTGCACGACCACGGCGGCTCCGCCGGAGCGTTCCGGGTCGTCGACGGCGCGCTCACCGAGGAGACGGTCAGTCTCGGTCGGCTACGCCCACGGCTGCTGTCCGCCGGCGCCGGTCGTCGCTTCGGCCCCCGACACGTACACCAGGTGACCAACCAGGGCTCGGTGCCGGCGGTCAGCGTGCACGTCTACCGGCCGGCGCTGCTGCGGATGACCCGCTATCACCTCGTCGACGGACGGCTGCGGGTCGCCGAAGTCGCCGAGGCTGGCCGGTCCTGGTGAGCGCCGGCCAGCCACGATTCATACCTGTCACCGGAAGGAACCCATAATGCAGCTAACCGCCGAGCACCGCCCGGCCCCCGTGCCGCCGCCGGGCTCTCGGGGCATCGACGAGATCCTGGACGCCGCGCGCGCCCGCCTCGACCGGCTGGACCCGGAACGGGCGCACCTGGCGTACCGGACCGGAGCGCTGCTTGTCGACATCCGGCCGGCGGCGCAGCGGGCCGCGCACGGCATGGTGCCGGGTTCGCTCGTGGTCGAGCGCAACGTGCTGGAGTGGCGCTTCGATCCGCGCTGTCCGGCACGCCTGCCGCAGGCGGTCGACTACGACGTGCCGGTGGTGATCCTCTGCCAGGAGGGTTACACCTCGTCGCTGGCCGCCGCCGCCCTACAGGACATCGGCCTGCACCGGGCCACCGACGTGGCGGGTGGGTTCGCCGCCTGGCGGATCGCCGGTCTGCCGGCCCTCGGCCCGACCCCGCTGCACCGCACCACCCCTCACGCGTCCCCGGTCAACACCGGGCGAGCGCGCCACTGACCGTCACGCCGTACCCGGCGTGGCGGGCGTACCGCCACTCAGGAGGCACCATGTCCGTCGTCGCCATCCCCACGCGCCGTCACCCCGGGCTGCGCCCCGCGCGGCCGCGCACCGCACCGACCCTGACCATCACCCTCGACCTCGTCCCCGGGCCGCTGAGCCCGCGGCTGGCCCGGCTGGTGCAGTTGCTCGGTGAGCTGGCCGAGTCGGGTGAGGGTCAGCTGCGTACCGTCGAGAATGTCGCGGCGGTGCCGCGACCGGCCCCGAGGCCGGCCATCGCCGAGCCGCCCGCCGACACGGACCACGTGGACATCCTGGCCGGCTCGCGGCTGGTCCGCCGCGGTGGCCGGGTCGTCCCACTGACCCGCATCGAGTACGAGCTGCTGCTGTTCCTGGCCGAGCGGCCGCGCCGGGTCTTCACCCGCCTGCAGCTGTTGTCGAGCGTCTGGGGTTACGAGCACGCGGTGGCCCGGACCGTGGACGTGCACGTGCGCCGGTTGCGCGCCAAGCTGCCCGGGGCGGAGCTGATCACCACCGTCTACGGGGTCGGCTACCGACTGGCCGACGAGGCGGGGATCAGCGTCGACCACAGCCGCTGAACCCCACTGCGGCGACCCGGCGATCGTCCCGCTGAACAGGACGGGGACCCCCGTATCGGTGCATCGCGTGGGCTCTGCTGTAATCATCTGACTTCACACGCAGAGCGAGCATCTGGCTCCGATGTGTAAGTCAATTGTCACAGTCATGCAACGCGGTCGCCTCTTGACCCTCGCCCAAGCGCCGGGAAACATCGATGAAGCGGCGTCCCGGGCCGTGGGGAGATACCCGGATCAGCCCAAGGAGGACCATGTCGGTCAGCCCTGCCTCGTCGCGCGCCGGATGGCATACGTCCCAACCCCCGGTGCCCGGTCGACCGCCCGGTGGCCAGCGTCGCCCGGCCAACACCGCCGCGCCCGTGCTCACCGTGACGCTGTCCATCCCGCTGGCCTCTGAGGAGTCGCTGACCCCGGCGGCACGTCGGCTGCTCGACGCCGCCCGGGAGATGCTGGAGCGGGGCGAGGGCGTGATCATCGGGACCGTGCCGGCCGAGCGTCGCCCCGACCAGGCCTCCCCCAACCGGTCGCCGACCCTGGCGCTCAGCCCGACCATCCCGGCCCTGCACATCCTCGCGTCGTCCCGCTCGGTGCTGCGCGACGACGAGCCGCTGCCGCTGACCCGGTTGGAGTTCGACCTGCTGCTGCACCTGGTCGCCCACCCGCGCCGGGTGTTCACCAGGCTGCAACTGCTCAACGCCGTCTGGGGCTACGAGCACGCCGGCGTCCGCACCGTCGACGTGCACGTGCGTCGGCTGCGCGGCAAGGTCGGTGTGGACGTACCACTGGTCACCACCGTCTACGGCGTGGGTTACCGGTTGGCCGACGACGCCCGGGTGACCATCGACCGCTCCGGCTGACCGGCGTCACCGGCCCGTCCACGCCGGGGCAGGATGGTCCGGTGCGCATCCGCCCCATCTCGCCCGACCTGCTCGTCGACGAGCTGACCGGCCGGCTGGCCGACGCCGCGACACGCGCCGCGACCGACGGCGCCGGACCCGCGCGGTTGCGCGTGGCCGTGGACGGCGCTCCCGCCGCGGGCGTCGACGACCTGGCCGACGCGCTCGTCGACCCACTGCGCGCCCGGGGTCGTCCGGTGCTGCACGTCCGCGCCTCCGACTTCCTCCGCCCCGCCTCGCTGCGCTTCGAGCTGGGCCGCACCAACCCGGACTCCTTCTACGAGAACTGGGTCGACGAGGCCGGGCTGCGTCGCGAGGTGCTCGACCCGGCTGGTCCGGGCGGCACCGGGCGGCTGCTCCCGTCGCTCTGGGACGCCGACGCCGACCGGGCCAGCCGCGCCCGTTACGTCCACCTGCCACCCGGAGGCGTCGTCCTGGTCAGCGGCCCGCTGCTGCTCGGCGGTGGCCTGCCCTTCGACGTCACCGTCCACCTTCAGGTGTCCGCGGCGGCGCTGCGCCGGCGTACCGAAGCCGGACAGGTGTGGGCGCTGCCGGCCTTCGACAGGTACGCCGAGGAGGTCGCCCCGGCGAGCTTCGCCGACGTCGTGGTGCGGGCCGACGACCCCCGCCACCCGGCGCTCGTGGAGGCCGACGGCGACGCCTGAAAACCGTCGGGAAATCGTCGGTTTGCTCGGCTCGTACGGCGGGTACTCGCCCGGCTCACAGAGCGCGGGTGACCGCCCGCGTACCGAATGCGACCGTGACCCGGGGCACGATGCCGCCGGCATCCGGTTCACCGTGAGCCTCAGGCCCAGGAAAGGCAGGCAGCGATGCTCGTCGACGACACGGTCGGTACGACCCGCCCCCAGGCGGAGATCGACCAGATCCGGCTCTCCCTCCAGGCGCGCTACGACGAGCTGACCGCCGAGTACGACCAGGCTGTGCTCCAGAGCCAGGTGCTGCGCCTGGTGGAGGTCGGTGACACCGCGGGCGACGACCAGGCCGACAGCGGGACCAAGACGGCCGAGCGGGACACCGCGCAGTCGCTGTTGCGCACCATCCTCGACCGCCGCGCCCAGTACGAGCACGCCCTCGGCCGGCTCGAGGAGGGCACCTACGGCTGGTGCGAGGGGTGCGCGGCGGCGATCCCGGTGGAGCGGCTGGAGATCTTCCCGGCCGCCACCACCTGTGTGACCTGCAAGCAGACCCGTGAACGGCGGGCGGCCTGAGTAACGCCAGCGGTTGCCGGTCGGCCCACGACGCGATGGACTTGAGCCATGGGTGACATCCTGGTGGGCACCGCGTCCTGGACCGACCGCACCTTGCTGGACTCGGGCTGGTATCCGCAGACCGCGGACAACCCGGAGAAGCGGCTGGCCTACTACGCCCGGAAGTTTCCGCTCGTCGAAGTGGACGCCACCTACTACTCCCCGCCCGCCGAGGCGACCGCGAGGCTGTGGGCCGAACGCACCCCGGACGGCTTCACCTTCAACATCAAGGCGTTCAGCCTGCTGACCGGACATCCCACCCGGGTCAGCGCGCTCTACAAGGACCTGCGGCCGGAGACCGACAAGAAGAACGTCTACCCCGACGACCTGCCCGCGCAGGCGTACGAGGAGGTCTGGACGCGGTTCCTGTCCGCGCTGGACCCGCTGGTCGAGGCGGGCAAGCTGGGCGCGCTGCTGTTCCAGTTCCCGCCCTGGTTCACCATCAAGCGGGCCAACAAGGAGTACCTGCTGGAGGTGGCGAAGCGCTGCGCGCCGTTGCGCCCGGTGTACGAGTTCCGGCACGCCTCCTGGTTCGACGGCGACAACGCCGACGAGACCCTGGCCTTCCTGCGCGAGCACGACCTGCCGTACGTCTGCGTGGACATGCCGCAGGGCCACCGCTCGTCGCTGCCCCCGGTGCTGGCCGCCACCGCGGACCTCGCGGTCGTGCGTTTCCACGGGCACAGCGACAAGTGGACGAGCAAGGACATCCACGAGAAGTTCGGCTACCACTACTCCAAGCGGGAGTTGGCCGACTGGGCGCCGAAGCTGCGCGAGCTGGCCGACCAGGCCGGGCAGACCCACGTTTTGATGAACAACTGCTACCGCGACTACGCGCAGACGAATGCCACGACCCTGGCCGGGCTCCTCGGCGCCGACTGACCGCCGGCGGGGCGTCGCGGATCACCCGATCGGGGTGGTGCCGGCTCACCCGCCCCGCCGGCAGGGTGGACACGGTGGTGCCGGTCGCCCGCAGGGTGGCCGACGCCGGAGACGACACGGAGGTGACGGGGGATGACGGTTCGAGTGGTGACGGATCGACGGCGGGGAGCCGTCCTGCACGTGGTCGGCACGCCCGACAACGCCCGGAGCGCCCCGCAGGGCAGCCCGGTGCGGGCCCGACGCGGCCCGGTGGGACCGCCACGTCGTACCGACGACCGACGGTGGGACAACACGGAACGGGGGGCCTCCGATGGCTGACGCGATGATCTCAGCGTTCGAATCCTCGCTGGACAAGACGAACCTGATCCTGAAGGACATCGAGAACGCCTACGGCTGGCCGAAGGATCGGCGCAACCAGTCGTACGCGGCGCTGCGCACGGTGTTGCACCTGTTGCGCGACCGGCTGCCGGTGGACGAGAGCGTGGAGTTCGCCCAGCAGTTGCCGGTGCTGGTGCGGGGCATCTACTTCGACGGGTGGGTCCCGTCGGACGTGCCGATCAAGCTCAACCGGGACGACTTCCTCTACGAGGTCCGCCAGGGCTTCCCGTACGACGCGGAGGGCGGCGCGGAGCGTGTCACGCAGGTGGTGCTCGACACCCTGCGCCGACACGTCACCCAGGGCGAGTGGCAGGACGTGAAGGACACCATGCCGGCCGACCTGGCCGTGATGATGCCGTGACGACCTGACGCGCCAGAGCCCGCCCGACGACCTGTCGGGCGGGCTCTCAGCCGTTTGTCGGGTCCGCCTCGGCGGCGGTCGGCACCCGGGACACCGGATGTCCGGCCCGACGGGCCAACGCGGCGAACGCGACGGCGTCCACGATCGCGGCGCCGCCCGGGTCGTTGTTGAAGTAGACGTACGCCGGCTCGTCCGCGTCGAACGTGTCGGCCAGCCGGTGCGCCCAGGACCGCAGCGCCGCGCGACCGTACCGGGGCCAGGGCCGCGCCCGGCCCTCGTGCAGCCGGAGGTAGCCGAAGTCGGTGGTGCGCCAGAGCGGGGCGACCGGCCGTCCGAGCCGGTCCGCCCAGACCAGGGCCGCCCGACGCCGTTCCAGCACCGCCCGGGTGGCGTCGGTCCACCAGGAGGGGTGCCGGGGCTCCACCGCGACCCGCACGTCCGCGGGGAACAGCCGCAGGGTGGCGTCGAGCGCGGCCACGTCCACCCGCAGGTTAGGTGGTAGTTGCAGTAGCACCGGGCCGAGCCGGTCGCCGAGGGCGGTGGCGCGACCGAGGAACCGGGCGACCGGCTCGGCCGGCTCACGCAGCCGCTTGATGTGGGTGAGATAGCGGCTCATCTTCACCGCCACGCAGAAGTCCGCCGGGGTGCGTGCCCGCCAGGCGGCGAAGGTGTCCCGCTCCGGCAGCCGGTAGAAGGCGTTGTTGACCTCCACCGTGGCGAAACCCTCGGCGAAGTGTTCCAGCCAGAGTCGCTGCGGCAGCTGCTGCGGATAGAAACGGCCCCGCCAGTCCCGATACTGCCAGCCGGACGTACCCACCAGGATCACCGTCCCATCGTGACACTCTCCGCCACGGCTCGCGAACCGCCCGTGTCGTCCCGCTTCGACGTCTACGGTGAGGGTTAGAGAAGATCGCGCGTGGGGTACCACCCGCAGCACGACGGACCCCGGCGTACGGCGGGGGCGGCACACCCGAGGGAGTACCGATGGCACTCAACGACGACGACATGCAGACCACGGGCGGCGGCGGCCTGGAGGGCCCGGCCGACGGTGGCGCGACCCCCGGTCACCAGGACGGTGGCGCGGACGGTGGCGCGGAGGGCCCGGCCGACGGTGGCGCGACCCCCGGTCACCAGGACGGTGGCGCCGATGGTGGCGCGGAGGGTCCCGCCGACGGCGGTGCGACGCCGGGTCACCAGGACGGTGGCGCCGACGGCAGCGCGCGGTAGCGGCACACCATGACGCACCTCGATCCGCCGGGCGGCCACGGCCGCCCGGCGGTTCCGTCCGCATCCGCCGCCGCGGCGCTGGCCCGTTGCGTCTCGGTCGAACCGGCCAAGTTCGCCGCCGCGCACTGGGGACACACGCCGCTGCTGTCCCGCGCCGCCGAGCTGCCCGACCCGGCCGGCTTCACCGACCTGCTCAGCCCCGCCGACGCCGACGAGCTGCTGAGCCGGCGCGGTCTGCGTACCCCGTTCCTGCGGGTCGCCAGGGACGGCCAGTTGGTGCCGGCGGCGCGCTGGACCGGCGGCGGCGGTGCCGGCGCCGAGATCGGCGACCAGGTGCTCGACGAGCGGGTCCTGGAGCAGTACGCCGCTGGCGCCACCCTTGTGTTGCAGGGTCTGCACCGGATCTGGCCGCCGCTCGTCGACTTCGCCCGCGACCTGGGCCTCGCGCTCAACCAGCCGTTGCAGATCAACGCCTACCTGACGCCGGCCGGCAGTCAGGGATTCGCCACCCACTACGACACGCACGACGTGTTCGTCCTCCAGGTGGACGGCCGCAAGCACTGGCGGATCCACCCGCCGGTGCTGCCCGACCCGCTGGAGAAGCAGCCGTGGGGTGGCCGGGCCGACGAGGTCGGCGCGACCGCGCAGGGCCCCGCCGCGCTGGACGTGGTGCTCGCCCCCGGCGACGCCCTCTACCTGCCCCGGGGTTGGCTGCACAGCGCGCAGGCACAGGACGCCAGCTCGCTGCACCTGACCGTGGGCATTCGGGCGCTCACCCGGTACGCCCTGGTCGAGGAGTTGCTCGCGCTGGCCGCCGAGGACCAGCGGCTGCGGGCCACCCTGCCGTTCGGCACCGACGTCGCCGACCCGGACGCCATCGAGCCGGAGCTGACCGAGACGGTGGAGGCGCTGCGGGACTGGCTGCTGCGCGCCGACCCGGGCGCGGTCGCCGCGCGGCTGCGCCAGCGGGCCTGGCCGGCTGCCCGCCCGGCACCCATCCGACCGCTCGCCCAGGCCGACGCGGTGGCCGCGCTGGACGCCGACGCCCGGGTCACCCTGCGGCCCGGCCTGCGCTGGCAACTGGTGCCGCACGGCTCGGACACGGTGGCGTTGCGGCTGTTCGACCGCACGATCACCCTGCCCGCCGAGTGCGAGGCGGCGGCTCGTGTCCTGCTCAGCGGCGCGGTCACCCGGGTCGGTGACCTGCCCGGCCTTCCCGACGACGCCGACCGGGTCACCCTGACCCGCCGCCTGCTCCGCGAGGCCGTCCTGGTCCCGGCCTGACGGCCCGGCCCGCGGTCGCTGGACCGGTGTGGTGCGGCCTGGTGTGGCGCGGCCTGGTCCGGTGTGGCGCGGCGGGTGATCGACTCGGCTTTCTTGAAGTCGCGGGGTCCGGGCGGCGGGGATGGCCCGTCTTTCCGGACCCGAGTCCATCATCGCCGGCCGCGGCGCCCCGTGGAAGACCGCGGCGACGGCCGGCGGACCCCCGCTGGACGACCGCGCTCAGCGGCCGAGCGCCAGCAGCAATGCGGTCGTGACCAACCCCGCGCCGAGCACCACGATGATCGGCCGGGGTCCGAGCACCGCGTGCCGCCGGTCGGCCAGCACCCGCGCCGGCGCCAGCCCGACCAACGGCCCGAACAGGGTCACCACCAGCGCCAGCACCGGCATCCCGACCGCCAGGTCGCCGCCGTACCCGACGCCCAACGCCCGTGCCCCGGCCCCCAGCGCGTACGCGAACACCGCACCGCCCACCCCGCAGAGCGCCAGCAGGGGGTTGACCGAACCCGGCAGCTCACCCGGCTGGCCGGCCCGGTCGAGCAGGTCCCGGGCCCGGGTGAGGAGCGCCAGCGCGTCGGTGGCCCCGCCGCTGTTCGCCGGAGCGGGCGGGCCGCCGAGACGACGGGCGCCGAGGCGGGTACGCACCTGCTGCCACAGGTGCGCCACCTCGGCGTCGACGCGTTCCTGCTGCTCGCGCGCCTCGACGAGTTCCACCTCGGCGTGCTGGACCTGCTCGGCGGCGTCGGCGACGGCCCGCTCGGCAGCCGCGCACTGCCGCTCGTACCAGGTGTGCGCCTCGGCGCGCTGCTCACCCACCCGTGCGGTCAGCTCGGCCAGTCGCCGCAACTGCGCCGCGTACGTCTCGCTGGCCACTGGTTCGTTCATCGCGACGGTCCGTAAGGGATGATCACCTGTCCGGTGCGGTGGACCGCCCGGTCGAAGAAGAGCCCGCGCCACGGGCGGGGATACCAGTCCGGGCCGCCGGTGCCGGGGTAGAGCGAGGAGCCCAGCTCGCCGCCGTGCGCGTCCAGCGCCACCCAGGCGCCGATCTGGTCGGTGCGGGCGGCCGGACCACCGAGGTCGGCGCGCATCCGGGCCACACCCCGCCACCAGGCCAGCACGTGCGTCCGTCGTTCCGGCCCGTCGTGCAGGATCCGGCGTAGCTGTTCCAGGCCGGTGCGCCGGCCAGCGCGGGCGGCCAGCGCGCCGGCCGCCGCGTCGACCGCGAACAGCAGCAGGTAGTGCGGGCTTCCCGGCCCGGTCAGGCTGTCGGCCGTCTCGGCCATCAGCTCGCCCACGGTCTCCTCGTCGTACCAGGCGGCGTCGTCGGCCAGGTCGTCGTAGAGGGCGCGGGCCATCGGGTCGGCGTCCGCGTCGAGGCAGGCGATGGAGAACCGGGCGGTGCCGGGCGGATGTTGGCGGGCCAGTGACCGGGCCGCCGCGTCCAGTACCGCGCACGCCTCGTCCACCCGGGTGCCGAGCACGGCGAGGTTACGCCCCGGGGCGCGCGGCAGGCGCAGCGCCGCCGAGCGGGACTGCACGTCGATGATCTCGCCGAGCAGGGCCACCGGGCTGCGCGGCACGCTCCCGTCCGGGGGTGCGGCGAGCGCCCGGAAGTCCGGGGCGTCCGCCAGCCGGGGGATCGCGTCGCCGTCGAAGAGTCGGGCCGGCGCCGCGTCGGGCGGGCGCATCCGCCACAGCCGGTGCTGCAACCCGCTCCACGTCTCCCAGTCGCTGGCCGACGGGATCCGGGCGACCTCGTTGCCCTCCACCATCCCCGACTCGGCGTTGACGACCGCGTGCCAGCGGGGCAGCGACTGTGCCGCGTCGTTGCGTTCGGCGAGGATCCGCAGCGCCTTGGGCAGCGCGATGCGCAGGGTGAACTGGGCGACGAGCGCGGGCCGCCCCCACAGCGCCTCGATGCCCCGCACGTCCTGCGAGGCGAGCACCAGGTGGATGCCCTGCGACCGGCCGCGCCGGGCCAGGTCCTCCAGCAGGTCGGCCGCCTCCCGGGCGACCACGTCCCGACCGGCCAGCAGCATCTGGAACTCGTCGACCACCGCGACGATCCGCGGCCAGTGCCCGGTCGGGTCGACCGCCCGCAGCTCGGCCAGCTTGGTGACCTCGTGCTTCTTGGCCGCGTCGGCGCGCCGGCGCAGCTCCTCGGCGAGGAACCGCAGCAGCGCCAGGCCGAACTCCCGGTCGGTGTTCACGTTGATGCCGACCAGGCGCATGTGCGGCAACCAGCTCGGGTCACGGCGGCCCTGCGCGAACCGCGCGAAGGACACCCCCTCCTTGAAGTCCAGCAGATAGAACTCCAGCTCGGCGGGGGAGTAGCGGGCGGCGAGCGCGCCGATCCACGCGAAGATCAGGTTGGTCTTGCCGGTGCCGGACGGCCCACCGATCAGCGCGTGCGGCGGGTAGTCGCCCAACGACAGCCGTACCGGTCGACCCTGCGGCCCCTCACCGATCGGGGCGGTCAACCCGTCGGCGGAATCCTCCCGCCACATCAGCTCGGGCGGGGGCAGCAGGTCCGCGAACGGGGTCGGCGGCGGGCCGGCGTTCACCTGGACGGCGATCTCCCGGCACGTCTCGGTGACGAGCGTCGCCGGTGGCGGCGGATCCAGCCGGACCGGCAGCCCGGCCGACCCGCCGATGCGCGCACCGGCGGCCCCGGCGACCACCCGGGTCACCGTCGGGTCCTCCGGCACCGGCACCCCGTGCACCACCAGGTGCACCCCGCAGGCCGCGCCGGCACGGACCACCCGGTCCAGTTGGCCGCGCTCGTGCCGGTTGAGTTCGTCGCCGCCGAGCAGCACCGCCACCCGCCACGGTTCGGGTCGCCGGCCGGTCGCGGCGGCCAGTTCCCGCAGCGAGGCGTACTCGCCGGCGAGCACCGTCTCGTTGATCCGGCGGATCTGCTCCACCAGGTCGTCGAGCAGGGGACCCAGCCCACCGGGGCCGACGAAGGTGAGCAGCCCCGCCGTGCCCAGCGGCGCGAACCCGGCCAGGCCGCCGCCGAGCTGCTCCGGGTCGTACCCGACCAGCCGTACCGCCCCGGGGTCGGCGCGGCCGGCGGCCCGCAGCAGCAACGCGGACACCACCGCGTCGCAGCCGGCCCGATCGTCTCCGGAGAGGTGGACGTGGCCGGCGTCGAGCAGCGGCACCAGCGCGGGCACCGGATCGACGCCGTCGATCCGGACCGTGCCGACCCGCAGCGCGCCGGGCGGCTCCGCGCGCCGCGTCGGCGTCGGCGCCCACCCCACCCAGTCGGCCCCCGCGCAGCCGGGCGCCTCCTGCCGGGCCGCCTCGGCGGCGCGCCGGGCCAGCTCGGCGATCCGGGCGGAGTAGCGGGCGTCGATCTCGGCGATGCGGCGGTCCCGCTGGGCGCCCACCCGCTCCGGTACGGCGGCTGCCGCCCGCTGGACCCGGGCCAGTCGTTCCCGCCCGGCGGTCAGTTCCGCCTGGGCGGCGGACAGCCGGGTACGGGTGGCTCCCAGCGCCTCGGCCAGGCTGTCCCGGATTCGCCCGGCCAGCTGACCACGCCGGTCAGCCATCGGAGCTCCGACGCGTCGGCGCGTCCCGCCACGGGCTGCCCGAACGCGGCGGCAACCCACCGGAGCGCTGTCCACCCGCATCCCCCGGCCGCCGAACCGCACCACCAGGACGCGCACCCACGCCGCCGTGCTGACCCGCGCCGCCTGGCTGACCCGCTCCGCCGTGTTGACCTGCGCGGCCCGCACCGCGTTGCTGGCCCGCGCCGCCCGATTGGCCCGCGCCGCCCGGTTGACCCGCTCCGCGTTGGTCGCCCGCGCCGGCTGGTTGGCCCGCGCCGGAGGGCAGGTCCCGGCCGAGACGGGCGAGCAGCAGCCCGGTCGCCACACCGGCGGTCACCGCGGAGTCGGCGGCGTGCGGCGGCTCCCCGGAGGCACGCGGCGGCGGCATCCGGCACACCCGGGTCAGCAGCGTCTCCAGCACCGGCGGCGGCAGCCCGGGCAGCAGGTCGCGGACCCGCCCGTCCAACTCCCCGCGCAACCGACCGAGGTCGGCGGCGCGCGGCGGATGCCCCAGCAGCTCACCGGCCAGCTCGCGCAGCAGCGGCGGCGCCAGCGCCGCCATCCCCAGCCCCACGTCGGCCGGCGCCCGCCGCAGCTCCGTGCGGAGCCGGTCCCGGTCGCCGGAGCGGACACCACCCACCACTCGGCGCAGCAGTTCCTGGGAGTCGTTCACCCGCTCGTCGGGCTCGTCGTCGGCGCCCTCGCGCCCGCCGGTCAGCTCCGCCACCCGCACCGACCACCAGCGGCGCATCCGGACCTGCTCGGTCGGCTCCGGGGCGACCGCGCTGGGACCGGCCGCCGGCGGCGTGTCGTGTCGGGGAGCGCGTTGCTCGGGGCGGGGCGCCGGAGCGCCGTCCGCGCCCAACCCGATCGCCGCCAGATACGCCGAGAGCTGCTCCTGCGCCACCCGTAGCGCGTAGCCGGCGCTCTCGGCGTGCTCGGTCGCGGCGGACAACTCCGGCACCCCCATCGGGTTGGCCGACTCCTGGCGGACCCAGCGCAGTCGCTCCGCGGCCAGGCCGAACTTCTCCAACGCCTGTCCGAGCAGGGCCAGCGGGAACTCCTCGCTGGCGGCGCGGACCTGCCCACCGACGTCCTCGATGATGGACATGGCGGCCTACAGGGTCGCGACGTAGAGCTGCGCCTGCTCGACCGCGACAAGTGTCGCGGCGAGACACTCCTCCAGCTCCTGGCTGGCCTGTGTCAGCGACGCCTGGGCCGCCTCCACTGTCTCGTGCCCGCTGCCCTCCAGCGCGCCGGCCAGGGTCTGCTGCGCCTCGGCCAGTTTCTCGCCGGCCGCCTGCACGGCTGTCTGCCCGTCACCGATCTGTTGGAGGGCGACATCGATGGCAGCCTTCAGCTCGGCGACGCTCGCCACGGCGGAACCTCCTGGGGGCGGGGAGATCTCCATTAGAGCCTATCGGCCGCCGCGAAAGAACATCCGCCCTGTCGGTGTTCCTGCCCGCCTGTCCGGAAGGCACCTGGAAGTGCCGGGAGTCCGTTCTGTGGGACTCCCAGTGCGAGAACTTCTCAGTTCTCCCGGAGCCAGCGCGGTCCGTACACCTCCGCGCCCAGGGCCGTGACCCGCTCGCGCAGCTCCCGGTCCGCGGTGACCACCAACCGACGCCGAAGCGGTGCGCCCGCGACCAGGTCGACCACGCTGTCGTCGCCGGAGCCGGGTGCGGAGACCACCCGGACGCCGTCGGTCCCGGGTACGTCCCGCGCGGCACCCTCGACCACCAGCACCACCTCCACCGGTGCCGGCAGTCGGGCCGGCAACCCGATGGTCGCCACCGGCGCGAGCGAGTCGCGCAGACGGGCGGCCGCACCGGCCCGGTCACGCCACCACCCGTTCGGGCGGGAGCCCACCACGTTGGCGCCATCCACGATCAGCAGCGGGGTCTCATCCATCCGGCCAGCCTGCCACCAAACGGCCTGTCCCGACCCGACGCCACTCCCGGGATGCCGGTACGCCGTCTCCCGCGGCGTTTGTCGGGGCGCGCGCCGGGTAGCCCCTGCCGACCGTGCCGCGCCCGACTGCGGAGGACAGACATGATGGGACCCGGTGACACCGGCTCCGACCCGTGGGACGAATTCCTGGCCAGGTACTTCGGTCGGGGCGAGGGAGGACGCCGACCGCCGCACCGGGTCGACATCACCCGACTCATGACCGCGGACGCCCGGGAAATGCTGGCCGACGCGGCCCGACGGGCCGCGCAACGCCACAGCAACGACCTGGACACCGACCACCTGCTCTGGGCGGCGCTGCAACGCGAACCGCTACGTGACCTGGTACGCCGGGCCGGAGCAGACCCGGACACCCTGCTCAACGCGCTCGGCGGCAAGGGCGACGGCGCGCCACGCGGAGAGGTGCCGCCCAACCTGTCGCTGACCCCGGCCGCCAAGCGGGCGCTGCTCGACGCCCACCAACTGTCCCGGGCGATGGGCGCCAACTACATCGGCCCCGAGCACATCCTGATGGCGCTGCCGCTCAACCCGGAGTCGCCGGCCGGTCGGATGCTGGCCGCCGGCCGGATCCAACCCGAGTCGCTGCAGGCCGCCAACGCCGAGCGTGGACCGATGACCGGGCCCAAGCCGGATCGCGGCACGCCCACCCTCGACCAGTACGGGCAGGACCTCACCGAGCTGGCGCGGATGGACCAGATCGACCCGGTGGTGGGACGCGCCGACGAGATCGAGCAGGCCATCGAGATCCTGTCCCGGCGCACCAAGAACAACCCGGTGCTGATCGGGGAGGCCGGCGTCGGCAAGACCGCCATCGTGGAGGGGCTGGCCGAACGGATCTGCGACGGGGACGTGCCGCAGACCCTGCTCGGCAAGCGGGTCGTCCAACTCGACCTGGCGGGCCTGGTCGCCGGCACCCGCTACCGGGGCGACTTCGAGGAACGGCTGAAGAAGGTGATCGACGAGATCCGGGCGCACCGGGACGAGCTGATCATCTTCATGGACGAGATCCACACGTTGGTCGGGGCGGGCGGCGCCGGCAGCGAGGGCGGCATGGACGCGTCCAACATGCTCAAACCCGCCCTCGCCCGCGGCGAGCTGCGGGTGATCGGCGCGACCACCCTCGACGAGTACCGCAAGAGCATCGAGAAGGACGCCGCGCTGGCCCGACGCTTCCAACCGGTGCTGGTGCCCGAGCCCAGCGTCGACGACACCATCGCGATCCTGCGTGGCCTGCGCGACAGGTACGAGGCCCACCACCAGGTGCGCTTCAGCGACGAGGCGCTCGTCGCCGCCGCCGAGCTGTCCGACCGGTACGTCACCGACCGGTTCCTGCCCGACAAGGCCATCGACCTGATCGACCAGGCCGGCGCCCGGGTGCGGTTGCGGACCCGTACGCCCGCCTCCGACGTGCGGGAGCTGGAGCAGGAGCTCGACGAGGTACGCCGGGACAAGGAACAGGCCGTCACCGACGAGCAGTACGAGCGCGCTTCCGCCCTGCGGGACCGGATCTCCGAGCTGGAGGGGGACATCCGTCGCGCGAACGGTGACGACGGCTCGTCCACCTCGCAGGTGCCCGAGGTGGGTCCGCAGGAGATCGCCGAGGTGGTCTCCCGGGCCACCGGCATCCCGGTCAGCCAGCTCACCGAGGAGGAACGCGACCGGCTGCTGCGCCTGGAGGGGCACCTGCACCAGAAGGTGGTCGGCCAGGACGACGCGGTCACCGCCGTCGCCGAGGCCGTCCGTCGCTCCCGGGCCGGGCTGGCCGACCCGGAACGACCGATGGGCAGCTTCCTGTTCCTCGGCCCGACGGGTGTCGGCAAGACCGAGCTGGCCCGTGCCCTGGCCGAGGCGCTGTTCGGCGAGGCGGACCGGATGGTCCGGGTGGACATGAGCGAGTTCCAGGAACGGCACACGGTCAGTCGACTGGTCGGCGCTCCACCCGGATACGTCGGCTACGAGGAGGCCGGTCAGCTCACCGAGGCGGTGCGCCGCCGCCCGTACGCGGTGGTGCTGCTAGACGAGATCGAGAAGGCCCACCCGGACGTGTTCAACATCCTGCTCCAGGTGCTCGACGACGGGCGGCTGACCGACAGTCAGGGTCGCACGGTGAACTTCAAGAACACCGTGCTGATCATGACGAGCAACCTCGGCTCGGAGCTGATCACCGGCGCCCAGCGCTCGGTCGGCTTCGGCAGCGGGGACGTGGGCAGCGAGCAGGAGAACGACGAACTGCGGGAGCGACTGATGCGCCGCCTGCAGGAGAACTTCCGCCCGGAGTTCCTCAACCGCATCGACGAGGTCATCATCTTCCGCCGGCTGGAGGCCGAGCAGCTGCGCGACATCACCGCGCTGCTGTTGGAGGAGACCCGCCGCCGCATGCACGCCCAGGACCTCCAGGTGGAGTTCACCACCGCCGGCATCGACTGGCTCGCCGAGCACGGCTACCAGCCGGAGTTCGGCGCCCGTCCGCTGCGTCGGGTCATCCAGCGGGAGGTCGACAACCACCTGTCCCGGATGCTGCTGGAGTCGGCGATCTCACCGGGGCAGAAGGTCACGGTGGACGTCCGCGACGGGGCGCTCACCTTCGACGTGACCGCGGGCGAGCGGGGGTACACCGCCGCCACGACCACCCACCCGCGATGAGCGGGCCGGCGCGACGAGACGAGCACGAGGACCCGCACGAGCCCACGAAAGCCCGGGACGAGGACGACCATCCCGACCCGATCCTGGCGCCGCCCACCGCGAACCCCCGCCGTACGCGGGTGCCCGCGGAGGGCCTGCATCCCAAGACCGACCAGGACGACCCGGAGACGTCCGGGAAACCGCCCGGAGAGGAGACCTGATGGTACGCGAAGCGCGGCTCGACCCCGAGGTGGAAGTCCTCTGGGAGGACTTCCACGCCGAGGTCAACGTCCCGTCGGAGCAACTGCGGACGTGGTTGCTGACCAGGGGTTCCGGGGAGGAGTCGTTCAGCCCGAACCCGAACCTCGACCTGCCCCAGCCGGGCCGGGAGATCCTCAAGGTGCTGAACAAACGCAAGGTCGACCTCACCCCGGAGGACATCGAGGTGATGCGGGAGGCGGTCGAGCGGATCCGCGAGCTGATGGACGCCAAGCCGTCGCGCGGCAACGCCGACGACACCTGGCGGCACTCGCTGCTCGACCTCGGACACGACCCGCTCGTCGAACTCTGAACGACACCACGCGCGAACGGTGCCGTCCCGGCCGGGGACGGCACCGATCGCGTCTGCGCTACTGGCCCTGGTCCGGTTCCAGGCTGGCGATGGTCAGCCCCGCCGCGTCGGCGGCGGCGTCGCGGTCGGTGCGGGTCTGGTCCTCCCGGGTGAGCAGGTTGGCGTACTCGGTGACGGCGGCCGGGTCGGGCACCTGCGGCAGGCGGCGCAGGAACGCCTCCACCGCACGGGTGGCGGCGGTGTGCGCGGCGGCCGCCTCGCGGAGCAGTTCCCGGTCGTCGGCGGGCGGGTAGAGGTCGGTCATGTCCGCCAGATACCCGGCCCACGGCGGTTCGCACCGCCACCGGCCGGTTACCTCCCGCTCAGCCCGGTCGGACCCCGGTGGGCTGCCGGACGCCGAACGCCGGGTGACGCAGCAGCCAGTCCAGGTACGCGGGATGCGGGGCCAACGAGTCGACGTACGCCGCCTTCGCCGTCTGCACCATCAGGTCGGCCTCCCGGGCGGCGGGGGAGTCCGGATGCCAGCCGAGCAGGAGCCGCCAGCGCAGCGGTACGCCGGCGAGACGGCGGGTGACCAACCCGGCCACCGGGCGGAACGTCGCCTGGCACAGCGCGATCGCCACCCCGGCCTCCACCAGGTCGACGCAGCCGCGGATGTCGGTCTCGTACACCTTGCGGGGGGTGAATCCGGCGCGCGCGCAGGCGGTGGCGAAGCAGTCGGCGAAGCAGCCGTCGCCCGGGGCGGCCACCCACTGCTCGTGCCGCAGGTCCGCCAGGCGCACCTCGTCGTGCGCGGCGAGGGGGTGCGTCTCGGGCAGCAGCACCAGCACCGGGTCGATGGCCACCTCCTGCCAGCTCAACCCGAACCCCGCCGACGGGCTGGCGTCGCCGCACACCCCGGTGAGGGCGAAGTCCAGTCGGCCGCCCGCCACCAACTGCGCCAGCTCGTCCACCGACCAGGAGGCGAGCGTGGTGATCTGGGCCGGCGGCTGCTCGGCCGCCAGACGGTGCACCATCCGGCCCAGGATCGGGCTGTTCACCCCACCGAACCGGTAGCACGGCGGCGCGTCGCCGGCCCCGGCCAGCCGGGCCGCCTCGTCCTGCAACCCCTTCATCGCCGGCAGCAGCACCCGGGCCCGAGCCAGCACCAGCTCACCGAGAGCGGTGGGCCGGGCGCCGCGCCGGTCCCGGTCGAACAGCGGGCCGCCCAGGGTCCGCTCGATGCGCTGGAGCTGGGCGGTCAGCGCCGGCTGGGCCAGGCCGAGCGCCGACGCCGCCTTCGTCACACTCCCCGTCTCCGCGATCGCGCAGACCACCCGCAGGTGACGCAGCTCCAGGTTCATACCGTGACGGTAGGACTACACGTCAGTCGGCGGAATAGCCCGAGCGGATCGGTGATAATGAATGCACCTGGGATCGCCGCCGCCGTCAGTCCCGCGGCGACTCCGGCAGGTCCGCCAGGTACGTCGGCCGGCGGGTCACCGCGTCGAGCACCTTGTCCACCACCCCGACCGCCGGCTCCACGATCCGGTTCCACGGAGGGGTGGCCGGAGTGCCCGGGTGCGGCCGGGTCGGTGCGGCCTCCTCGGCGATCTCCAGCCGGTTGCCCAGCCGGATCAGCTCCTCCTGGGTCGCGACCGCGCGCAGCTCGGTGACGAGCGCACCCACCCCGTCGACGTGGTGGCGGACCCGCTCGGCGATCTCGGCCAACGCCTCGTCGGTCGCGCCCTTCAGGGCGCTGAGCAGACTGGCGTCGGCGTTGATCTCGGCGTCCACCCGCTCGGCGGCCGCCGGCAGCGCGGCGCGTACCGCCGGCAGCAGGTACTGCTCCTCAGCGGAGAGGTGCCGCGACAACGCGGCGGTGAGCACCGGCAGCCCTTCCCGCGGTGTGGCGTCCGGGCCGGTCAGCTGGTCCAGCAGCGCCACCAGTTGACGGTGCTCCCGATCGACGATGTCGGCGATGTTGCGGCCACCGGGTCGGTAGCCCTCCTCGGGTGCGGGTGCGGGCGGCAGCGGCGGCAGGGGAACGGCGGACATGGTGCCCTCCTCGACTGGCGGGCGGAAGCTCCGGCAGGGATGTGCGGTCGTGGGCGGCGGTACCCGAACCCGCTCCCGGCGAAACCGGGCCCGTCGATGCGCCGGCGCGTGGCCACCGGTGTGCCGGCCCGCGTGCACCGGTGCGCCGCCCGGCCGACCGGGGCCGGCTGGTATGAAGAGGCGATGACGAGCGATGCGGCCTCCACCCGACCCGACCCCAGCGCGGAGGTCGTGGACCTCTGCCGCGACCTGCTGCGCATCGACACCACCAACACGGGGGACAACGACACGAGCGTCGGCGAGCGCCGCGCCGCCGAGTACGTGGCGGAGAAGCTCGCCGAGGTGGGCGTGGAGTCCGTCCTGCACGAGGCCGCGCCGGGCCGGGCGAACGTGGTGGCCCGCATCCCCGGCACCGACCCGAGCCGGGGCGCGCTGCTGGTGCACGGCCACCTGGACGTGGTGCCCGCCGACGCCGACGAGTGGTCGGTGCACCCGTTCTCCGGCGAGCTGCGCGACGGTTACCTCTGGGGCCGCGGCGCGATCGACATGAAGGACTTCGACGCGATGGTGCTCGCCGTGGTGCGGCACTGGCAGCGCACCGGCGTACGGCCACCGCGGGACATCGTGCTCGCCTACACCGCCGACGAGGAGGCGGGCAGCGACTACGGCGCGCGTTTCCTGGTGGAGAACCACCAGGACCTCTTCGACGGCTGCACGGAGGCGATCGGGGAGGTCGGCGGTTTCTCCTACTCGGTCAACGACAGCCAGCGGCTCTACCTGATCGAGACCGCCGAGAAGGGCATCGACTGGCTGCG
Organism: Micromonospora sp. NPDC048905; assembly: GCF_040649655.1. Taxonomy (NCBI): domain Bacteria; kingdom Bacillati; phylum Actinomycetota; class Actinomycetes; order Micromonosporales; family Micromonosporaceae; genus Micromonospora; species Micromonospora sp. NPDC048905. Next base: position 79,232 of record NZ_JBEZFV010000014.1, read on the forward strand.
GCTGCACGCCAAGGGTCGCCCCGGGCACGGCTCGATGGTGCACGACGACAACGCGGTCACCGCGCTCGCCGAGGCGGTCGCCCGGATCGGCCGGCACCGCTTCCCGGTGGTGGTCACCGACACCGTGCGGGCCTTCCTGGAGGAGGTCTCCGACCTGCTCGGCGTCGAGCTCGACCCGGAGGACCCGGAGACGGCCATCGCGAAACTCGGCCCGATCGCCAACATCATCGGGGCGACCATCCGCAACACCGCCAACCCGACCCGGCTCGACGCCGGCTACAAGGACAACGTCATCCCCGGCCGGGCCACCGCCACGATCGACTGCCGCAGCCTGCCCGGCCAGTCCGAGCTGCTGGAGCGGCAGCTGCGGGAGCTCGTCGGCCCGGACATCGCGATCGAGTACATCCAGCGGCAGCCCGCGCTGGAGACCACCTTCGACGGCGACCTCGTCGAGGCCATGTCGGCGGCGCTGCGCGCCGAGGACCCGGGGGCGCGTCCGGTCCCGTACATGCTCTCCGGCGGCACCGACGCCAAGGCGTTCTCCCAGCTCGGCATCCGCTGCTTCGGGTTCGCCCCGCTGCGGCTGCCCGCCGACCTGAACTTCTCGGCGTTGTTCCACGGCATCGACGAGCGGGTTCCGGTCGACGGACTACAGTTCGGCGTGCGGGTTCTCGACCGGTTCCTCCGCACCTGCTAGCCGCGCCCGGCGCTGCATCCGGCGCGCGACCTCCCCAACGTGAAGGGACTGCCCCACATGACCGACCAGCACGGTGAGCTGGACGCCGCTCTCGAGCGGGTGATCGAAGCGGCCCGCCACCACCTGGCCGCCGTACGCGCCGCGCAGGGCCGCGTCGACGACGACGACGTCTGGCAGGCGTACGTGGCGTTGAACAACGCCTCCTTCGCGTACGACGAGCGGTTGCTCGACGCCTTCGGCGAGGTGACGCCGTGGGATGTCGACTCGATCGACCCGGACGAGGCCGACGAGCGCTTCGGCGGCCCCGAGGGTTCCGAGGCCAGCGACCCGCACCCCCGGGTGATCTCGGTGCGGCAGCGTCGCGACTACCGGGTGCCGAGCGTCGCCGCGCTGCTGCGGGTGGCCGAGGCGGCCCGCCGCGAGGGCACCCCGGAGGACGACGAGCCGGCGCCGGTGGAGGGCGTCGGCGAGGCGGTGCTGGAGTTGCTGCAGAGCGGCGACGGCTCGCTCGGCGCGCTGGACGTCCCCGAGCTGGAGCCCCTCGACGGGGTGGTGATGGTCAGCGAGGTGGGCACGCCGGTCGATCTGGAGTCGTTCGACGACGACGACGCGGTCGGTCCGTTCCAGCCGGCGGTCGACGACCGCCTGGTCGGCCGGCTCGACGAGCACCCGTTCGTGGAGCTCGACGACGATCACGACCACGCCGGGCACCAGCACTAGGGCGCACCAAGGCCGTTCGACGCCCGGGGTCCACGTGGCCCCGGGCGTCCGGCCGTCAGTACGACAGGCCCGGCTGCGGCTGGTTGACCCGCCGCCGCCGCAGCACCACCTGCCGCGTGCCGTCCCGGTACAACCGCACCCGGGCCAACTCCCATCCGGAGAACTCCGCCTGGATCGCCAACTGCGCCGCCGCGGTCAACCGGTCGACGTTCGGCGGCAGCCGCAGTGGCGCGTATTCGTAGTCCATGCCATCCATGCTGCCCAGCCCAGCGGCTGTTCGCCACCCCCTTGGGGGTGACCAACGACGCTGCCGTGGGGTGGTTCGTGCCGACCTGTGCGCCCCTGCCCCGTGCAGCGTGCTGTCCGTGCCACGGGGTGGTGCCGGGTGGCCGGGAATCGTATCGTCGGTGCGCTCGACTCGTGGGGGAGGAACGGCATGCCGCCGGACATCGACGTCGACGTGCGGGCGGTCCGTCGACTGGAGACCGCCGCCCGCCGCCTCGACAGCTCGCTCGCCGCGGTCGAGGCGGACTGGATCAACCAGCGTGTCTTCGGGCAACCGCCGGCGGGCCGGTCGGGAGGGGACGCGTGATGTCAGGGGAGCGGGGCCGGCTGGGTCGGTTCACCGACGCGGTGCTCGGCGGCGCGCGGGCGGCCCGGGACAAGGCCCGTGAGCTGCGCGACGAGTTCCGCACGAGCGACGAACCCGAACGGGCCCTCGTCGCGCCACTGCTGCCCGGGCAGGAGCTGCGGTACGTGGGGCTCGGCCCGGTCGGCGCCCCGCAGACCCACAAGGCCGGGCGGCAGCTCGCCGGTGTGATGGCCGACGAGTTCGTCGACTCGCTCGACCCGAAGGTGCTGTTCGGGTTGCTCAACATCGTCAACCCGGTGGTCTGGGTGGACGCGGTGCTGACGCCGGTCCGGCTGGCGGCGGGCCTGCTGCTGCTGCCCGCCAAGGCCGCTGCCGTCGCGGCCGGTGTGCCGGAGGCGGCCGAACCGGAGCCGGTCCCGTCACCGCAGCGGGCGCAGCGGGATCCCATCCCGCTCACCGAGGAACAGGAGGCGTTCCGCGCCCTGTTCCGGCTCAGCCTGTACCGCCCGCTGGCCGACCAGCTCGCCGAGATCGCCTACCGCCGCCGGTACGTCTTCAGCGGCGACCTCGCCACCCTCGCCGGCAGCCTGCTGCTCTTCCTGGAGCGGTACAACGGCACCCCGCTGGCGGTGACCGACACCCATCTGCACCTGCTGCGGATGGGTCCCCGCCCGGACGCCGACCGCCCCGACCGGCGCCAACCGCGGGTCCTGTGGAGTGTGCGACGTGACCGGGTGGCCCGGATCGACTCGGAGCGCGGCGCGGCCGGGTTCGTGCAGCTGACCTCCACGATCGTCTTCGACGACGACTCGTGGATCCGACTCACCCAGCCCGCGGTCCGCGACGACCAGTCGCGCTTCCTGACCGCGATCCACGACCTCCCCGGGCAGCGCCCGTCGCCCTGACGCCCTGCCCCGGCATGCACCTGCCGCCGTGCCGCGCCCAAGATCGCGCCGTGCCCAGGATCGCGCTCGATCCATGATGTAGTGGCTACGTCGTCGTGGGATGCCACCGCATCCAGGATCGAGCACGATCTTGCCGAGTGCCGCAACCGGGGGCGAGGAACATCGCCGGTCAGCCGTCGCGTTCGGGGTAGCCCAACGGCACCGCCGAGACGTCGTCCAGCGCGGTGGTGATCTCCTCCGGCAGGGTGATCCGTTCCACGGGCAGCGCGCCGAGCAGTTGGCCGACCGTGCGTGCGCCGAGGATCGGCGCGGTCACCCCAGGCCGGTCCCGGATCCACGCCAATGCCACCTCCAGCGGTGACACCCCCAGGCCGCCAGCCGCGGTGGCCACCGCCTCCACGATGCTGGAGCAGCGCGGCTCCAGGTACGTCGAGACGAACCGCTCGAAGTGCGGCGACGCGGCTCGGGAGTCCGCGGGACGGCCGTGCCGGTACTTGCCGGTCAGCACGCCCCGACCCAGCGGTGACCAGGGCAGCAGGCCGAGGCCGAGCGCGTCGCACGCGGGCAGCACCTCCCGCTCCACGCCCCGCTCCAGCAGCGAGTACTCCACCTGGGTGGCGACCACGGGTGCCCGCCCCGGCCAGGCGGTCTGCCAGGCGGCGGCGCGTGCGGTCTGCCAGCCGGAGAAGTTCGACACGCCGACGTAGCGAACCTTGCCGCTGGCCACCGCGTGGTCCAACGCCGCGAGGGTCTCCTCCAGCGGGGTGTCCGGGTCGTACCCGTGCACCTGGAACAGGTCGACGTGGTCGGTGCCGAGGCGGCGCAGCGACGCGTCCAACGTCCGCAGCAGGTGCCCCCGGGAGCCGTCGCGACGTCGACCACTGCCCGGGCGCAGCCCCGCCTTGGTGGCGATCAGCAGCTCGTCGCGGGGCACGAGGGTGCCCAGCAGCGACCCGATCACCGACTCGGCGTCGCCGTCGCCGTACACGTCGGCGGTGTCGATCAGGTTGCCGCCCGCGTCCAGGTAACTCTTCAGCTGGGCGGCCGCGTCGTCGGCGTCGGTGTCCCGGCCCCAGGTCATGGTGCCGAGCGCGAGCCGGGAAACCGCCAGCCCGCTTCGGCCGAGCGGTCGCTGTTGCATGGGTGAACCTTATTTCGAACCTGCCGCCACGGATATCCTCGCTCCCGTATCTCTGCCGGTTCTGCCGGTTCCGCCGCCGTGGGCTGCCCCGATGGAGGGGGAGCGAAGGTGTCGAGCCGGTGATCGAGTCCGTTTTCGGCATTGCGTAACCTGGTGCGACCTGTGCCACGGATGGGGGAGGACCAGTGCGACTCGGGCTCAGTCTCGGATACCAGACAGCGTGGAGCACACCGGCCGACCACCTGGCCCTCGCCCAGGAGGCGGACCGGCTGGGCTACTCGGTGGTGTGGGCGGCGGAGGCCTACGGCTCCGACTCGCCCAGCATGCTCGCCTGGATGGCCGGCCAGACCGAACGGATCGACGTCGGCGCCGCGGTGATGCAGATCCCCGCCCGTACGCCGGCCGCCACCGCCATGACCGCCGCCACCATCGACGCGCTCTCCGGTGGCCGGTTCCGGCTCGGCCTGGGTGTCTCCGGTCCGCAGGTGTCGGAGGGCTGGCACGGTGTGCGCTTCGCCAAGCCCCTCGCGCGGACCCGCGAGTTCGTCGACATCGTGAAGCTGGCCATCGCCCGCAAGGAGGTGGCCTACGACGGGCAGCACTACACGCTGCCGCTGCCGGACGGCCCGGGTAAGGCCCTGCGGTTGGGTTTCCATCCACCCCGCGAGCACATACCGATCTACCTGGCGGCGGTCGGCCCGAAGAACCTGGAGCTGGCGGGTGAGATCGCCGACGGCTGGCTGGCCGTGTTCTACGCCCCGGAGTTCGCCGAGGAGCAGCTCGCCTCGGTCCGCGCCGGTCGGGCGAAGGTCGGCAAGGAGTTGGCCGGGTTCGACGTGGTGCCCTCGGTGCCCGTGGTGATCGGCGACGACGTGGCCTCCTGCGCCGAGCTGGTCCGCTGGTACGCGGCGCTGTACGTGGGCGGCATGGGCAGCCGCGAGCAGAACTTCTACAACCAGCTCGCCACCCGGATGGGGTACGGCGACGCCGCCCGCGACGTGCAGGACCTGTACCTGGCCAAGCGGCAGCGCGACGCCGCCGCGGCCGTACCCATGGAGTTCATCGACCGCACCTCACTGCTCGGCCCGAAGGAGCGCGTCGCCGAGCGGATGCGGGAGTACGCTGCCGCCGGCGTCACCACGCTGTCGGTGAGCCTGTTCGTCGCCGACCGGGACAGCGGTGTGCAGACCCTGCGTACCGTCGCCGAGGCACTGGAGCTTTCGGGAGTCGGCGAGTGACCTGGGTTGAGGCCATCGTCCTGGGCATCGTCCAGGGACTGACCGAGTTTCTTCCGGTCAGCTCGTCGGGGCATCTGCGGATCACCTCGGCGATCTTCTTCGACCGGGACGCCGGCGCGTCGTTCACCGCGGTCACCCAGCTCGGCACCGAGGCGGCCGTGCTGATCTACTTCGCCAAGGACATCTGGCGGATCACCCGGACCTGGCTGGTGGGCATCCGGGACACGTCGGTCCGCTCCAGCCTCGACTACCGGATGGGCTGGTACGTGATCGTCGGCTCGATTCCGATCGGGTTGTTCGGTTTCCTGTTCAAGGACCAGATCAAGACCGCGGGGCGCAACCTGTGGGTCGTGGCGACCACGCTCATCGTGTTCGCCTTCGTGCTGGCGTTCGCGGAGTACTGGGGGCGGCAGACCCGCACCCTGGAGAACTTCCGGATGAAGGACGGCATCGTGATGGGCTTCGCCCAGGCGATGGCGCTGGTCCCCGGGGTGTCCCGCTCCGGTGGCACGCTCACCGCCGGCCTGCTGCTCAACCTCACCCGGGAGGCGGCGGCACGGTACTCGTTCCTGCTGGCCATCCCGGCGGTGGTGATGTCCGGCGTGTTCAGCCTCGGGGACGTCTTCGAGCCGTCCGCCCCGGGCACCTCCGTGCCGACGGTGGCCCAGACGATCGTGGCCACCCTCATCGCCTTCGGCATCGGGTACGCGGCCATCGCCTGGTTGCTGCGCTACGTCGCCCACCACACCCTGTACGTCTTCGTGCTGTACCGGGTGGCGCTGGGCACGCTGGTCCTGGCGCTGCTGCTGACCGGCGCGATCGACGCCACCTGAGCGACCCGCCGACGACGGCCCCCGACCCCGCCCGTGCGCGGAGTCGGGGGCCGCGGTCGTCCTCCCGCCGCCCACGACGGCCGGGCACGGGGTCCAGGTCATAGGGTGGTCTCCGTGGCGACCCTTCTGCTCTTGCGACACGGCCGAACCACGGCGAACGCCGATGGCGGCCTCGCCGGCCGCCAACCGGTCGAACTGGACGACACCGGACGCGCCCAGGCCACCGCGGTCGGCGAGCGACTGCGGGCGGTGCCACTGGCCGCCGTGGTGACCAGCCCGCTCATCCGGTGCCGGCAGACCCTGGAGTTGGCGCTCCCGCAGGCCACCCCGGTGGTCGAGGACGGGCTGATCGAGTGCGACTACGGCAGTTGGGAGGGGCAGCCGCTGAAGAAGCTCGCCAAGGAGCCACTCTGGCCGGTTGTCCAGCAGCACCCCAGCGCGGCGGTCTTCCCGGGTGGGGAGGCGATGGCGGCGATGGCGGCGCGTGCCGTGGCGGCGGTGCGCTCCTGGGACGCCCGGGTGAGCGCCGAACACGGGCCGGAGGCGGTCTGGCTGGCGTGTAGCCACGGCGACGTGATCAAGGCCATCGTGGCGGACGCGCTCGGCGTACACCTGGATGCCTTTCAGCGGATCGTGGCCGACCCGGCGTCGGTGACGGCGATCCGGTTCACGCCGCTGCGTCCGTTTCTGGTGCGGCTCAACGACACCGGCGGCGACCTGGCGGCGCTGGTGCCGCCGCCGGCCAAGCGGCGTCGGCGCGCGAGCCGCGTGGCCGACTCGGACGCGGCCGTCGGCGGCGGCGCGGGCGTGTCGCGGTGAGGCACGTCACGACACCGCCCCCGGTCGGGGCGTTCTGGCACGCCGAAGAGGCCGCCACGCCCGGGTGTAACCCCTGGCACACCAGGCGCGCCGCACCTCGGGCGATTCGGGTCGGTGGGGTGCGCGGTGCCCTGGCGGGCCGGATAGGGTCGTGGGTATGACCCACCAGGTGCACGCCTTCGAACCGCCGGAGCGGTTCGTCGCCGGGACTGTCGGGCCGCCGGGGGAGCGCGCGTTCTTCCTGCAGGCCCGCGGCGGCGGCAGGCTGGTCAGCGTCGCGCTGGAAAAGGTTCAGGTGTCCCTGCTCGCCGAGAAGCTGGAGGAGCTGCTCACCGAGGCGCAACGTCGCTTCGGGGTGGACCTGCCCGAGCTGGCCCCGGTGATCGGCGACAACGAGCCACTGGACACGCCCGTCGACGAGGAGTTCCGCGTCGGCACCCTCGGGCTGGCCTTCGACGTGGACACCGCGACCGTGGTGATCGAGGCGATCGCCGCGGGCGAGGTGGAGCCCGAGGTCGAGTTGGGCGACGAGGACGACGAGGACCCCGACGACGACGATGTCGAGGACGACGAGCCGGACGAGGACCTCGACCGGCTCCGGGTCCGGCTCACCCCGCAGGCGACCCGTCAGTTCATCGAGCGGGCCCGGCGAGTGGTCAACGCGGGTCGGCCTCCGTGCCCACTCTGCGGCCAACCGTTGGACCCCGCCGGGCACCTCTGCCCGCGGCACAACGGTTATCACCGGTGACCTCGTCCGGCCTCCAGCCTCGCCAGGACGGCGACGCGGCGCTGCGGCTGCTGCGAGACGGCACGCTCGACCTGGAGGGTCGGCTGGTCGACGCGTCGAACACCACGTTGCGCGGCATTCTGACGTTGGACGGGGCCACCGCGCGCTGCGTCTACAAACCGGTACGCGGTGAGCGTCCGCTCTGGGACTTCCCCGACGGCACGCTGGCCGGGCGGGAGGTCTCGGCGTATCTGGTCTCCCGGGCCACCGGCTGGGGCCTGGTGCCGCCCACGGTGCTGCGCGACGGCCCGTTCGGCCCCGGCTCCTGCCAGCTGTGGATCGACGAGCCGGAGGACGCCGACCCACTTGTGGGTTTCCTGCCGGCCGGGGAGCTGCCGCCACGCTGGTTCCCGATCGCCGCGGCCCGTGACGACGACGGCACGGCGTACGCCCTCGCGCACGCCGACGACCCACGGCTGGCACGTCTCGCGGTGCTCGACGCGGTGATCAACAACGCGGACCGTAAGGGCGCTCACGTGCTGGTCGGCGCCGACGACCGGATCTACGGCGTGGACCACGGGGTGAGCTTCCACGTGGAGGACAAGCTGCGCACGGTGCTCTGGGGCTGGGCCGGCAAGCAGTTGCCCCCGGATGCCGTGGAGATGCTCGACGGGCTCGCCGGGCAGGTCGCCGGGGCGCTCGGCGCGGAGTTGGCCGACCACCTCACCATCAGCGAGGTGACCGAGGTGGCCGCCCGGGTCGACAGGTTGCGCGAGACCGGCCGCTTCCCGCAGCCACCGGAGGACTGGCCGGCGATTCCCTGGCCGCCCATGTGAGCCGCTGTCATCTTGATCACCCGTGGGGCGCTCCGGCGGCGTCGCCGGGCTGGCTAGGCTGATCCCATGGAGTCTTGGGCGGGACACGAGGTGCCACGGCTGCCGGGCAGGGGCGAGCCACTGGCGTTGTACGACTCGGCGCGGCAGGGTGTCCACCCGAGCGAGCCGGCGGACGCGGGCAGCATGTACGTCTGCGGCATCACCCCGTACGACGCCACGCACCTCGGTCACGCCGCCACCATGATCACGTTCGACCTCGTGCAGCGGATGTGGCGCGACGCCGGCCGTCCGGTGCGCTACGTGCAGAACGTCACCGACATCGACGACCCGCTGCTGGAACGCGCCGCCCGCGACGGCGAGGACTGGGTGGTCCTGGCGATGCGCGAGACGGCGCTGTTCCGCGAGGACATGGAGGCGCTGCGGATCATCCCGCCGGCGCACTACGTGGGCGCGGTCGAGTCGATCCCGGACATCGCCGACAAGGTCGAGGTGCTGGTCAAGGACGGCGCCGCGTACCGGCTCGACGACGGCACCGGCGACGTCTACTTCGACATCTCCGCCACCGGCCGGTTCGGCTACGAGTCCAACCTGACCCGCGAGCAGATGCTGGAGATCTTCCCGGAGCGCGGCGGCGACCCCGACCGGGCCGGCAAGCGCGACCCCCTGGACCCGCTGCTGTGGCGCGGCGCCCGCGAGGGCGAGCCGTCCTGGCCGGGCGGCGACCTGGGGCCGGGCCGCCCCGGTTGGCACATCGAGTGCGCGGTCATCGCGCTCAACCTGCTCGGTGACCGGATCGACGTGCAGGGCGGCGGCAACGACCTGCTGTTCCCGCACCACGAGGCGTCCGCCGCGCACGCCGAGCGGCTCACCGGTCAGGCGCCGTTCGCCGAGCACTACGTGCACGCCGGGATGATCGGTCTGGACGGCGAGAAGATGTCCAAGTCCCGCGGCAACCTGGTCTTCGTGTCCCGGCTGCGCGCCGACAGGGTGGACCCGATGGCGATCCGGCTGGCGTTGATCTCCGGGCACTACCGCAGCGACCGCACCTGGACCGACGAGCTGCTCACGGCCGCGCAGGAGCGCCTGGACCGCTGGCGGCGGGCCGCCGCCGCGCCCGCCGGGCCGTCCGGGGCCGAGCTGCTGGCCGGGGTACGCGAGCGCCTCGCCGACGACCTGGACACCCCGGGAGCCCTGGCCGCAGCCGACCGCTGGGCCGACGCGACCCTGGCGGGCGCCGCCGACGACGCGGACGCCCCGGCCCTCTTCGCGAAGACGGTGGACGCCCTCCTGGGCATCCGCCTCTAGCCCACCCCACCCTCCCCACCCCACCCCACCCCACCCCACCCCCCACCCGCGGCGATCATGGACTTGTGGTGCCCGAAACGCGATGCCACGCACCTTTTGCGAGGCACCACAACTCCATGATCGGCGGGGCACCGGCCTCCGGGCGGACGGCCGCGTGCCGGGTCGATCAAGCGGCTCAGCCCAGGACCGGTCCGGGGGCGGGCCCGGACGGCCGGGCTACGGAATGAACGTCACCTCCGGGAAGGACCGGCTCGGGCCGCTCAGGAGGTGGCCGCCCCGGTGCCGTAGGTGCAGGTCGAAGAACGCCAGCGGGTACGCCTGCCCGATGCGGACCGCGCGGGCGGGGTCGAGATTGCCGATCAAGCGCACGAGTTCCTCGTCGCTCATCCCGATGAGCCGCGCCAGTTGCGGTAGGAGCCACTGGTTGTCGCCGTAGGACGAGTGGACCGCTTCGGCGGCCTGGACGTTGAGTCGCCATCCGCGTAGGTGGGTGAAGAACTCGGCGACGGCGGGCTCCGCGGCCCGGTTGTACTCGGCCGTCATCAGCATGAACGGCCGGTACAGGTCGGCGGTGGGCAGCGGCTGCGACACCATCGGGCCGTCCAGGCTCAGCCCCGCCCGGATCCGCCGGTCGGTGCCCATGGTCAGGGCCGTCGCGGTACCGCCCTTCGACCAGCCGAACATGCCGATCCGGCTCAGGTCGAGGGCGGCGCCCAGCCCGGCCGGCAGCGGAGTGTGGTCCACGTCGGGGTTGCGCCCGGCGGCGAGGTCGGCGATCTGGTCGAGGACGAATCGAACGTCGCGGGTGTAGGTCCACGGGGTCGAGTCGAAGTCGTCCTCCTGGACTGTGACCCGACCGTCGGGGAACTCGCTGACCCCGTCGTACGTGTGGTCCACCGTGACCACCGCATAGCCGTGGCTGGCGAGTTCCTGCACCACGATGGTGGTGTCCGAACGGTGGCTGCCCGAGCCGTGCGAGTACAGCACCACCGGCAACCGCCGGCCCGAATGCCGTACGGGTGCACCCTCGTGCCCGGCCGTCAACGGCGCCAGCACGGCGTCGGGGTCGAACCCGGCGGAGTCCAGCAGCATGCGCATCGAGGCGGGGGTCATCCAGGGCGCACGCGGGAACCGGCGCACGTCCCGGGCGGGGTACCAGACGCTGACCATCAGCTCCCGGTACCGGCCCGGGCCGGCCAGCGGATCCGGCTGCGAACGGTCGACCAGGTGCAGCGACACCGTTCCCACGCGGTACGGCCCGGTCGGCCGGGGGAGAGTGAGCCGGACCGGGCCCGAATCGGCGGTTGCCGCAGTGGCGCGACCGGCGATGCCCATCGGTACGCCGGCCCCGACCGCCAGCGCGGCTCCGACAAGGCCACGGCGCGTGATCCCCCGCGCACCACCAGGTTTCACGGTTGGCATTGATCCTCCCCTGGGTTGCTCGACGCCGCAACGGAGTGCTCCGGCCATCGATATAATCGCAGTGTATACACCGAGGGTGTAGTTGCAACGGCGTCAGCGCTCTTCGATGGTGAAGACATCGGTGCCCCGATGGTGGAGACGCCGGGGCTGCCCGTGGCTGGGCGGGACGGACCCCCGTGCGGCACCGGATCCGGTCCGCGCACGTCGGCTGGCCGTCAGGTCACCGGTCGGCGGTCGGCGCCGTCTCCGCTTGTTCGACCTGCTGGATGAGTTGCTTGAGATGGGTGATCTCATCGCGCAGGGCTGCCTGACCGGCGGCGGTGAGAGTCACCCAGGTGCGCGGGCGCTTGCCCTCGTAGCCCTTCTCGACCTCAATCAGCTCGGCCTTCTCCAGGACGGTCAGGTGCTGCCCGAGGTTTCCCGCGGTCAGCTGCAGGGTGGTGCGCAGGAAGCCGAACTCGACCTGGCGGGCCTGGTGCGCGATGGCCAGGATGCCCAGTCGGACGCGCTGGTGGACCACGTCGTCGAGGCCGTTGGTGGGATGGTCGGTCATCGCCCCGGAACCTCAGCGGTCGGCCGGATCAGAGCGAAGGCGGCACTGCCGAGCAGCAGCAGCGCCGCCGGGACGAGCAGGTACGGCAGGAAGAACCACGGCGAGGTCGAATGGATGACCTGGCCGCCCTGCACCATCACGATCGCCAGGTAGGCGAGGCTGTACGCCAGCAGCGCCCAGTTGCGTTCGACCCACGCGAGCACCAGCAGCGCCAACGCGATGACCGCTATGGGACTGGCCAGCCCATTGACGAGCCACGCCGCCGGCCCGACCTCGATCTCGACGGGGTCGGTGGAGAAGGGGTCGGCGGGGACGGAAATGAGCGGGTGGAACGTCAGCCAGATCGACACGGCTGCCATCAGAACGGCCAACGTGACGCCGACGACGACGTAGGGGCGGATCGGGGTGCCCACGCCACGCCGTCGGGACTGTCTGACGTAGAAGCCTGCGATCGCCGCGTAGGCGAGCACCAGCGCGACCGTCCAGTACCCGAGCTGTGCGGGGTTGGGAGCCATGCAGGCCGTGTGCTGCGGGCGGGATTGGCAGGTGCCGAACAGGTCGAGGTAGGGGGCGTACCGGTAGACGGGTATCGCGACCAGGGTGATCACCGCGAAGACCAGCAGTGGAAACCAGGTGCCGCGCTGGGCGACACGGACCTGGTGTGTCAGGTCGCGCACGGCCGCCAACAGCTCGTGAGGCCCGTCCGCCTGAGGAGCAGACTCGTATGTCATGCAGTCAGCTTTGCATTACAGACCTATCCGCGCAAGAGAGCGTGACCGCGTTTCCGGGGTGCCGACTGTGACCGCGCCGCTTACTGCGAACGCAAGCCAGGTGGAACGCGGGTTCAACAGGCGGGGTGGCCACCGACTACCGAGTCGCCCGCGACCGCGTCGTGGCGCTGGACTGGCTACGCGCCATGCCCGGCGGACCTGAGCGGCGAGCCGGAACCTAGCCCAGGACCAGGCCTGGGTCGGGTTCCGGGTCGGGGGTGGGGGCAGGAATCTTGTACTCCTCGGTCAGGGTGGTCATCGGGCCGGGCCAGGTGGCCTGCGCCACCTCGATCGGCTTGCGGTGCGCGTCGTACGCGACGTGCAGCAGGTGCAGCACCGGGGTGTCCGGCCGGATCTGGAGGGTCTCGGCCTCCTCCCGGCTGGGCTGGCGGGCGCTGATCGTGTCGGTGGCCGAGACGTACCGCCGCCCGGTGGCTTCCTCGGCCTCCTGGTAGAGCGGGCGGCCGAACGCCTCGGTGCGCTCCAGCGAGGTGCCGGCGGTGTCGCGGGGCAGGAACCAGGAGGCGCCCACCTCGACGGGGGAGTCGTCGGTGCGGACGAGGTGCCGACGGCAGAGCAGGCTGGTGCCGTCCGACACGCCGAAGGCGTCGGCCACCTCGGCGGGGGCGGGGGCGTGCCCGACGGAGACGAGTTGTTGACGGTATCGGGCGGCCAGGTCGGTGTGGTAGCCGCGGAAGCCGCCGTACCGGCCTCGGGAGAGCCGGTTGAGTCGGCGGCGGGTGCCCCGGACGTACGTACCGGAGCCGGGTTTGGTGATCAGGATGCCCTCGACCCGCAGCTGGTCGACGGCGCGTTGCACGGTCTGCTTGGCGACGCCGAACATCTCGGCGATGGCCGGGATGGACGGCAGCCGCTCGCCGGGCCCCCAGTCGCCGCGGCGGACCTGGGCCTTGAGCTGCGCGGCGATCTGTCGGTGCGGGAACTCGGCGGCCCCGGGGTTGATCTGCACACCCACCTCCTTGATCACATCTAGGTTCCTAGGATGCCGTAGAGGGTGTGACGGCGCCACCCCGGACACGCGAAAACGGACCCCCGGACCACAAAGGTCCGAGGGCCCGCAGCGAGCAGTGTTACCAGGAGCCGGCGGTGGGGCCGGCCGAACCGCCCCGACGACGCAGGTACTTCTCGAACTCCTGGGCGATCTCGTCACCGGTCAGCGGGGTGATGCCCTCGTCGCCGACCCGTTCCTCCAGCTCGCGGACGTACTCGCCGAGCTCGGCATCCTGCTCGGCGGCGCTCCGCACCCGCTGCTCCCACTCGGCGGACTCCTCGGCCAGGTCGGCCATCGGCACGGGCAGGTCGACGACCTCCTCCACCCGGTGCAGCAGGGCGAGGGTGGCCTTGGGGCACGGCGGGTTGTTGGCGTAGTGCGGCACGTGCACCCAGAACGAGACGGCATCCACGTCGGCGCGGGTGCAGGCGTCGTGCAGCACGCCGACGATCCCGGTCGGCCCGTCGTAGCGGGTGGGGGTGAGCTGGTAGCGCTCGGCGGCCTGCGCGTCGGACGCGCTGCCGCTGATCGGCAGCGGCCGGGTGTACGGAACATCGGCCAGCAGCGCCCCGAGCAGCACCACCCGTTCCACCTCGAGGCTGTGGCAGATCTCCAGCACCTGCTCGCAGAACGTCCGCCAGCGCATGCTCGGCTCGATGCCGCGGATCAGCACCACGTCACGGTCGGTGCCCTCCGGGCTGGCCACCATGAACCGGGTCGTCGGCCACTCCACCCGGCGGGTCTCCCCGTCGGCCATGGTGATGGTGGGCCGGCTGACCTGGAAGTCGTAGAAGTCCTCCGGATCCAACTCGGCGATCTGCCGGGCGTTCCAGACCTGCTCGAGGTGTTCGACGGCGGCGGTGGACGCGTCGGCGGCGTCATTCCAGCCCTCGAACGCGGCGATGGCCACCGGGGACCGCAGCACCGGCAGTCCGTCGAACTCGGTCACGCCGTCACCTCACCCTGCTCGTCGCGGCCGGCGCCGGGATGGCGCCCGGTCGTCAGACCGTGGGGCACGGCGGCGTCGCTGTTGTCCTTCACGTCCGTCAGCCTACGTCCCGGGCGGAGGTACGGCCTGTCGGCCGCGCCGGTCGGCCGCTTCCAGGCCCGGTCAGACAGGAACGGACCGGACAGCGTGATCCCGCTGACACAATGTGGGATCGCCCGTTGACGGCCAGTGGGCGGGGCGGACGCCGCACTAACCTGGACGGGTGCGGACTTCGTTGATGGATGTGCTGGCCGACCGGATTCTCATCGCCGACGGGGCGATGGGCACGATGCTGCAGGCCGCGGACCTCACGCTCGACGACTTCGACGGCCTCGAAGGGTGCAACGAGATCCTCAACGTCACCCGACCGGACGTGGTGCGTGGGGTGCACGACGCCTACCTGGCGGCCGGCGCGGACTGCGTGGAGACCAACACCTTCGGCGCCAACCTCGCCAACCTCGCCGAGTACGACATCCCGCAACGCATTCGTGAGCTGTCCGAGGCGGGCGCCCGGATCGCGCGGGAGGCCGCCGACGCGGCCAGCACTCCGCAGCGGCCCCGCTTCGTGCTCGGCTCGATCGGGCCGGGCACCAAGCTCCCCACCCTCGGGCACGCCCCCTACGCGACCCTGCGCGACGCGTACCAGGAGAACGCCGCCGGTCTGATCGTCGGTGGCGCGGATGCGCTGATCATCGAGACCTGCCAGGATCTGCTCCAGGTCAAGGCCGCCGTGGTCGGGTCCAAGCGGGCGATGGCCGAGCTGGGCCAGTCGGTACCGATCATCTGTCACGTGGCCGTGGAGACCACCGGCACGATGCTTGTCGGCAGTGAGATCGGTGCGGCCCTGGCGGCGATCGAGCCGCTCGGCGTGGACCTGATCGGGCTCAACTGCTCGACCGGCCCGGCCGAGATGAGCGAGCACCTGCGCTACCTGTCGCAGCACTCCCGCATCCCGCTGTCGGTGATGCCGAACGCCGGCCTGCCGGTGCTGACCGCCGACGGGGCGTACTTCCCGTTGACTCCCGTGGAGCTGGCCGAGGCCCTGGAGCGGTTCATCAACGAGTACGGCGTGGGGCTGATCGGCGGCTGCTGCGGCACCACCCCGGAGCACATCCGCGTGCTGGCCGAGCGGCTGCACGGCGTCTCCGCCCCGCCCCGGGAGCCCCGGCACGAGGCCGGGGTCTCGTCGGTCTACCACCCGGTGCCGTTCGCCCAGGACGCGTCGGTGCTGATGGTGGGGGAGCGGACCAACGCCAACGGCTCGAAGGCGTTCCGGGAGTCGATGCTCGCCGGCGACTGGCGCGCCTGCGTGGAGATCGCCCGCAGTCAGGCCCGCGACGGCTCACACCTGCTCGACCTGTGCGTGGACTACGTCGGCCGCGACGGCACGCAGGACATGCGCGAGTTGGCCGGCCGGTTCGCCACGGCGTCGACCCTGCCGATCATGTTGGACTCCACGGAGCCGGCGGTGATCGAGGCCGGGCTGGAGATGCTCGGCGGCCGGTGCGTGGTCAACTCGGTGAATTTCGAGGACGGCGACGGTCCGGAGTCCCGCTACGGGCGGGTGATGCCGGTGATCCGGGAGCACGGTGCCGCCGTGGTGGTGATGTGCATCGACGAGGAGGGGCAGGCGCGCACCGCGGCGGACAAGGTCCGCATCGCCTCGCGCACCATCGACGACCTGACCGGCCGGTGGGGGATGGACCTGTCCGACATCCTCATCGACACGCTGACCTTCCCGATCGCCACCGGGCAGGAGGAGACCCGCCGCGACGGTCTGGAGACCATCGAGGCGATCCGGCAAATCGCCGGGCGTTACGCGGGGATCAACTTCACCCTCGGCATCTCGAACATCTCGTTCGGGCTCAACCCGGCGGCCCGGCAGGTGCTCAACTCGGTGTTCCTGCACGAGTGCGTGCAGGCCGGTCTGACGTCGGCGATCGTGCACGCCAGCAAGATCCTGCCGATGTCGAAGATCCCCGACGAGCAGCGCGAGGTCGCCCTGGACATGGTCTACGACCGGCGCCGCGAGGGGTACGACCCGTTGCAGCGCTTCCTGGAGCTCTTCGAGGGCGTCGACGTGACGAGTGCCCGGGCGAGCCGGGCGCAGGAGTTGGCGGCGCTGCCGTTGGACGAGCGGCTCAAGCGGCGGATCATCGACGGTGAGCGTAACGGCCTGGAGGCCGACCTGGACGAGGCGATGGCCGGCGGCCGGTCCCCACTGTCGATCATCAACGACATCCTGCTGGACGGCATGAAGGTGGTCGGTGAGCTGTTCGGCTCCGGCCAGATGCAGCTGCCGTTCGTGCTCCAGTCCGCCGAGGTGATGAAGACCGCCGTGGCGTACCTGGAGCCGCACATGGAGACCATCGAGGACGGCGGCAAGGGTCGCATCGTGCTCGCCACCGTGCGCGGCGACGTGCACGACATCGGCAAGAACCTGGTCGACATCATCCTGTCCAACAACGGCTACGAGGTCGTCAACATCGGCATCAAGCAGCCGATCAACGCCATCCTGGACGCCGCCGAGCAGCACCGCGCCGACGCGATCGGCATGTCCGGGCTGCTGGTCAAGAGCACCGTCATCATGAAGGAAAACCTGGCCGAGATGGCCACGCGCGGGGTCGCGGAGCGTTGGCCCGTCCTGCTGGGCGGCGCGGCCTTGACCCGCGCGTACGTCGAGGACGACCTGCGGGCGATGTTCCCCGGGCAGGTGCACTACGCGCGGGACGCCTTCGAGGGGCTGTCCCTGATGGACAAGGTGATGACCGCCAAGCGCGGCGGGGCACCGGTCATCGACCCGGAGCGGGAGGCGGCCCTCGCGGCGCGGCGGGCCCGCCGGGAACGGCAACGGTCCATGGTGACCGAGTCCCTGCCCGAGCTGCACGACTCCTCGACCCGCTCCGACGTGGCCGCCGACGTGGTCGTGCCCACCCCGCCGTTCTTCGGCACGCGGGTGGTCAAGGGCGTGCCGATGGCCGAGTACGCGGCGCTGCTCGACGAGCGGGCCACCTTCCGCGGGCAGTGGGGGTTGAACGGCGCCCGCGGCGGCAACGGTCCGTCCTACGAGGAGTTGGTGGAGACCGAGGGTCGGCCGCGCCTGCGGTACTGGCTGGACCGGCTGATCGCCGACCAGGTCCTTGAGGCAGCCGTGGTGTACGGCTACTTCCCCGCGTACTCCGAGGGCAACGACCTGGTGGTGCTCGACGAGAACGGGCACGCGGAGCGCGCCCGGTTCTCGTTCCCCCGGCAGCGCCAGGAGCGTCGACTCTGCCTGGCGGACTTCTTCAAGCCCAAGGGCGACCAGCTCGACGTGGTCGCGCTGCAACTGGTCACCGTGGGTCAGCCGGTCAGCGAGTACGCGGCGAAGCTGTTCGCCCGCAACGAGTACCGCGACTACCTGGAGGTGCACGGGCTGTCCGTGCAGCTCACCGAGGCGCTCGCCGAGTACTGGCACCGGCGCATCCGGTCCGAGTTGACGCTGCCCGACGGCCGTCCGCTGACCTCCGACGACCCGGCGGACCTGGCGGGGCTCCTGCGCAACGACTACCGGGGCTGCCGGTACGCGTTCGGCTACCCGGCCTGCCCCGATCTGGAGGAGCGGGCGAAGATCGTGGACCTGCTCGGGTCGGAGCGGATCGGTGTGGAGTTGTCCGAGGAGTTCCAGTTGATGCCGGAGCAGGCCACCGACGCGATCGTGGTCCACCACCCGGAGGCCAGCTACTTCAACGCCAAGTGACCGGCAACGTCGCTGACCTGCATTTACGTCGTCCCGAGGACCCTTGGGCCATGATCATGCCGCAGGGGCGTCCGGGTCGCCCTCGGCGGCCTGGTCCGTAGCGAAGGCCGTAGCCTCCGCACCCGGCTCGTCCTCGACGATAGGCTCGGCCCAAGCCGCGTGGCCGAACTCCCAGGTGTGCGTGATGCCGTTTAGTTCGCCCATGCACAGGTTGACGGCCGCATCGATCAGGTGTTGCCCTGCCGGCACGATGGTGACGTGCTGCCGGACGCGCTTCGCGTGGCGGATGCGATACTTCAGGCCTTCGATGTGTACGACTGCGCACTCGTCACCTGGCTCGTCCACCGAGGTCGACTGCACCGTCAGGGACCAGCCTTCCTTGGTGGCTTTGTAGAGCCATACCTCCAAGGCGCGTTGCTTACCGTCGCGCTCTGACACCCCGGCGATGATCAAGACCGGGTCGGTTCGGTTGTCCATGTGTGTCCTCTGCCGACGGGCTGAGAGTGCACCTTAACGGGTTCGTGGTGGTGTGGACCTTGAACCGGGCGACCGCCTGCGGAGTGGTGCCGGGAATCTCGGTAAGGACCGGGGCGCCGCCACCAACACTCGGTGGAGGGTCACGCAGGCCCAAGACCGGCCAGCCGGCTGCCGGCGGTGTGGACGCTCTTATTGTTTGTCAAGGTGTCGCGGGCGGCTGGCTGAGCCCGTAGAGCTCGTTGAGGTCGAGCAGATGGTGGCCGAGCACTGAGGCTGCTCGGAGGTCGAGCACGAGCGCCATGTACACGTTCGGGGTTCCGGACGCGATGAGGACGTGCTGGTAGATGCCGTCGGGCATGTGCCAGACGTTCGTCACCTCCTCCCGGCTGAAGTCGTGGTCGGCGAAGTGGTCATGGGGGATGGCGTCGTAGTAGGGCCAGAAGTCGAAGGGAGGCGGCTCATCGACGTCGACTGGTGTTGGCGGTGTCCCAATCGTGGCGGTGAACTCATCTGCCGTCAGTAGTCGCATCGGGCCATGGTGCCCGCTCTGTCTGTCGAAGTGCGAGATCGGTGAAGGCCGTCTCCCGCGCGATGTAGGAGCTGGCAGGGATGGGGGCGACGAGAAAGGGCGAGCCAGCGCCGGGCGAGGCTGCGCGGCGCGACCGGCAGCCAAACCGGCGAGCCGGAGCGGATAATCCTGCACCTGGACCTCAGGGCCGCAGCGCGCGGAGGAACGCTATGGCATCAGTGCGGCGGGTAGGCGTCCTGGCAGCTGCCAGGGCAGCCATGTGTGCGTCGAGGCGCTCGCGCTCGTCGTTGGTCAGCGCGGCGGCGATGGCTTCGCCATACGTCGGGACCAGGGGGTTGGGGGCGACCCGCTTGAGCGCGTCCCAGTCGTTGATCGGCTCGGCGGGTACGTCGAGCTGGGCGCGGTAGTCCAGCTCGACCGCCTCGAAGCCCGAAGTCTCTGCCCAGGTCATGAGGTCGCGCTCGTCGAAGTCGACCATCGGTTGTATGCGTCCCCGGTACACGTCGCAGACCTTGGCGACCAGGTCGTCGACGGGGGAGCCGCCCGAGCCGAACAGTTCGTCGGGGCGGTGTTGCAGCTGGAAGCGGTTGATGGGCTCGAAGAGGGAGAGCCTTCCGCCTGGCCGCAGCACTCGGAAGAACTCCGCGAACGCGCTGGCTTTGCGGTCGGAGTAGATGAGTACTGACCGGGTGGTGACGACGTCGACGGAGGCGTCCGCAACGCCGGCAAGGTCCTCGGCCGGCGATTGTACGAAGCTGCACCGCTCATCGCCGTCGGCGATCCGCCGGCACTGGTCGAGCAGGTCCTGCGACACGTCGCTGAAGATGACGCGGCCGTCCGGGCCGAGACGGTCGAGCGCGCCAAAGCCGATTAAGCCGGTTCCGCATCCGACGTCGAGGAGGACGTCATCGGGTTTCAGATCGGCTCGGTCGAGGACGCCGTCGCGGAACCACGCCAGGTCTGGGGCGTGTCGGGCGCGCAGGGTGGCGCTTCCGCCGTCTCGGCGCGTCAACAACCACTGTGCCCACCTGTCGGTCGTCATCGGGTCACGATAGTGCCGGCGCGAGCACCGCACCGGCCGTGACCAACTCCTGAGGTCGTCTGACAGGCCGCCGGACCAGGAAATCCGGGCACCAACGTTCCGGACCGACCAGGGTTGGACGGCTGAGATCGGAATTGCTATGCGCCCTGACTCGGGAGATCCGTTGGCGTGAAACATGGCCGGCCGATCGCACCCTGGATTCCGGTGACTTGTCGAGGATTCGTCATGGCGATACTCACACTCGGTGCACAGTGGTCCGTAACTCGTCACGCACGTGCAAGCATCAACGCACGTTACGTAACTGTGGGCGTTGGGTGGTTGGGGGATCATGCCCAAGAGTCAGGTGCGACGTGACCAGTTCGGGGGCCTCCTCAAAACCCTCCGCTTGGAGCGGCGGCTGACCCAGGAGGAGCTTGCCGAGGCGGCCGGTTCCAGTGTCCGCGGCATCCGGGAGATGGAGCGCGGCCGGGTGCGCAGCCCGCAACGACGGACGGTGGTGCTGCTCGCCGATGCCCTGCGGCTGGCCGGGGCGGACCGCGACCGTTTCGTCGCCCTGGCCCGGGTCGAGCGGCAGCCGCACGACCGAACGCCGGTGCCGGACGACCGCGTCGTGGTGTCGGACGACCGCGCGGAGGTGCCGCACGATCGCTCGCCGGTGCCCCACGAGCGCCCGGCGGTGGTCGTACCCGGGGAACTGCCCGCCGCCGTGCCGGACCTGGCCGGCCGGGCGGAGATCCTGGAACGGCTTGCGGCGTTGGCCGCGGACGTCACCGCGGAGCGGCCGGACGCCGCCTCGGTGGTGGTGCTGCACGGGCCGCCGGGGATCGGCAAGACCAGCCTCGCCGTCGCCGCCGGGCATCGACTCAGCCCGGCCTTCGCCGGCGGACAGCTCTTCGTCGACCTGCAGGGCGCCTCGCCGGACGGCCCGGTCGACTCGGCCGAGGCGCTGGCCGGGCTGCTGCGGTCGCTCGGGGTGCCGGACAGCCGGGTGCCGGTGTCGCCGGCCGAGCGGGGTGGTCTGTTCCGCACCCTCACCCGGGACCGGCAGCTGCTGGTGGTCCTGGACAACGCCGCGAGCGAGGCACAGGTACGTCCGCTGCTGCCGGCCGGGCGGGGATGCCTGGCGCTGGTCACCTGCCGGCGTCCACTGACGGGTCTTGCCGGTGCGGTCCGCCTGCCGCTCGACCTGCTCGCCCCGGCTGCCGGTCGACTGTTGCTCGCGGCGATCGTCGGTGCCCACCGGATCGCCGCCGAGCCGGCCGCGGCCGACCAGGTCGTCAAACTCTGCGGCCGGCTGCCGCTGGCCGTCCGGATCGCCGGCAACCGCCTCGCCAGCCGACCACAATGGTCGGTCGGTTGGCTGGTGGACCTGCTCCACGACCAGCGTCGGCGGCTGACCGTGCTGACCGCTGGAGACCTGGGTGTCCGGTCCGCGTTCGAGGTCTCCTACCGGCAACTGGACCCGATGGCCGCGCGGGTGTTCCGGCGGACCTCGCTGATTCCCGGGACCGACTTCGAACCCGCGCTGGTCGCCGCCGTGGCCGGCACCGACGAGGAGACCGCGGCGGCGGCTCTGGAGGAGCTGGTCGAGGCCGGTGTCCTCCTGAGCATGGGGGACCGGTACCAGTTCCACGACCTGGTCCGGCTCTACGCCCAGGAACGCCTCGACGCCGAGGAACCACAGGCCGGCCGGACGGCGGCGCACGACCAGATGGTCGGCTGGCTGCTGCGGCGTACCCGGCAGGCGGGCTTGATGTTCGAACCGGTCGCCTGTCGGGGCGACTCCCCGTTCGACGACGACCGGGAGGCGGCGTCCTGGCTGGATCGGGAGTCCGGCAACTGGCTGGCGGCGCTGCGCGACGCGGCCCGGCGCGGTCGGCACGTCGACGTGGTCGCGGTCACCAGGGCTCTGCACTGGTACTCGGACGCCAACAGTCACCGGCATTCCTGGGACGAGATCTTCTCGCTGGGAGTTGCCGCGGCGCGGGCCGCCGGTAGCCCCCGCGACGAGGCCGTACTGCTGAACTTCCTGGGCTGGGCCCGCTACTTCTGCCGGGACCGCAACACCGACGGCCTGGACGCCCTGTCCCGGGCGCTGGAACTGGCCCGGCGGATCGGGGACCGCCGGGAGGAGGCGTGGGCGCTTACCTACACCGCCGCGATCTTCATTCGGATCGGCCGCGGCGGGTGGGCCGTCGACCACTGCCGCCGGGCCGTGGGCCTGTTCCGCGAGATCGGGTACGCCCTCGGCGAGCACAGCGCGGCGAGCGCGCTGGGCGGAGCGCTGGCCGCGCTCGGCCGGTTCGCCGAGGCGGCCGAGTTGCACCGAGACGTGTTGGCGTTCTACGTCCGGGGCAACGGTCTCAGCCCTACCGGCGCGGCGGTGGCCCGGGCCGGCGCGATGATGAGTCTCGGCGCGGATCTGGCCGGGATGGGCCGTTGGCGCAGCGCCGCTGACGAGTACGCCCGCGCCCGGCGGGTGTTCAACAGGTGCGGCGCGACGTTCAGCGAGGCCATCGCCATCCATCGCTACGGGCTCGCGCTTCAGGCGTTGGGCGAGGTCGACCCGGCGGCCGAGGCGCTGCGGGCGGCCTTGGCCCTGTATGCCGCGCTGTGCTGCCCGTGGTGGGAGGCGCAGACCCTGTCCGCGCTCGCGGCGCTGGCCGGCTCGGCCCCGGGCCGGGCCGCCGACGTCCGCCTGCTGCGCCAGCGGGCGCTCGACCGGTGCGGCGAACTGGACGCCCCGGAGGTGCGGACCCTGCGCGCCACCCTGCGACGCGAACTGGCCGAGTCCTGATCCCAAAGACGGACCGGGCCCCGCCGACGGTGCGGCGGGGCCCGGTGTGCACGGACAGGGGTCAGTTGCAGGTGGTGCCGTTGAGGGTGAACGGCACCGGGGTGGCGGGAGAGCCGTTCGCGGTGAAGCCGAAGTTGACGGCGCCGCCGGTCGGGATGCTGGCGTTGTGGTTCTCGTTGGTGACGGTCACCGCCGAGCCGGTCTGCTGGAAGATGCCGTTCCAGTGGCCCTGGACGAGTTGTCCACCCGGGAAGGCGAAGCCCAGCGACCAGCCGTTGGCGGCCGGGCCGTCGTTGTAGACGGTGACGCTGGCGCTGTAGCCGGTGCCCCACGAGTTGGTGACGACGAAGGAGACCCGGCAGGTGCTGGCGATCGTCGTCGCCGGCACGATGTTGCCGTAGTCGTCGCGGGCGGTGGCGAAGTCCTGGAAGCCGAAGCCCACGCCCAGAGACCGGGTGGTGGTGCCGGCGGCGAGCACGGTGCCGTCGGCGTTGACGGAGTAGACCGGGCCGCCACTGTCGCCGCCCCGTGCGGCCTCCTCGCCGTCGAGCTGGGTGGCCTCGACGAGGTCCTCGATGTCGTCGTAGTGGAAGTCGACCCGCAGGTTGCAGACCGGACCGCCGATCGCACCCGCGGTGGTGTTGCCGGACTGGCACAGCAGTTGGCCGGGGAAGACCTCGGTCCACCTGATCACCTGGGCGCGGACTTCGTCCTGCTGACCGCCGACGTAGAGGTGGCCGCCGGGCGTCGACGTCGAAATGATCATCGTGTCGTGGTCGTCATTGCTGTCGACCGCATAGCCGACCAGAGTGCCGGTGCCGGTGGACAAGCCGACGTGCCAGGGTGAGCCGATGGCACCGCAGTGTTCGGCGGTGAGGAGGTAACCGGCGTTGGTGTCCGCGTCGCGTACGCCGAAGCCTGCGGTGCACCAGGGTACGGTGACCCCGATGCTCGCCCCGCCGTCGAACGGCGCGGCATCGTTGGCCCGCGACCGTTCGACCATCTGGTCGCGTTCGACGATGCTGGTAGGGACGCCGGTGACCGGTAGCTTCGGCAGCTTGGCGACCGGGGTGTGGTCAACGGCGATCTCGATGCCGCTGCCGTCGGTGCGCAGCCTGACCGAGTGACTGGCGTCCGTCGGGTCGCCCTCCACCACCGGGGTGAGTTTGGCGGCCGCCTTGCGCAGTTCGGCGCGGGAGTAGGTGGCGTTGGCCACCTCGACCGGCGCGGTGCGGCGGGCGGCGGTGACGGCTGCGGCGATGTCGGCGGGCGGCGCACCCTTCCACCACACGGTGACGTGGTCGTCGACCAGGCCGATGCCCGCGTAACCGCGTGCCGGCGAGCGTTCCACAGCGGTGCGGATGACATTGGCCGCGTCGACAAGTGGGGCCTGGGCGACCATCTCGTCCAGGGTCTGTGCCGGGATGATGTCCAGGAGGGACGTGGCGGCCCCGGCGGCCCCCGGTTGGCCGGACTCCGCGTACACGGAGGTGGGACCGGTGAGCGACGTCGCGCCGACCAGTGCCCCGACGACCACCGTACGGGTGATCGCTTTCCGAAGTGATGTCATGCCGCTGAGTCAAGCAACGTCCGCTGCCGGTAGACAGGCAGGACGCCCGGCAGGAGTCAACATGCCGGCGGTCCTGCCGGGCAGCCGTCAATGGTCTGCCTCCCACAGCGTGCTCGGCGTGCACGGATCGGTGCTCGGGCTGGTCGCGGCTGATGTGCTGGGTTTGTGCATCCTCAGGTGGGCTCGGTCTGTTGAAAGGCGCAGACTCTCACGCGGTTCGTCTACGAGCGGTTGAAGGTACGCGTCAGGGCTCCGGCCACTGCGGTGAACAGGATCCAGCCCATCGCCGTCAGGACGTACGCCAGCCATTGCGCCCGCCCGCCGATGCCGAACGCGCGTTCCTGCCCGAAGTTGACGATTGGGATGAGCAGGTCCAGGGTGTAGACGAGTGGGTTGAAAGCCGTGCCGCCTGCCCCACTCGCCGGCGGGTTCAGGCTGAAGATGGTGGTACCGAGCGCGGTGAGCACGAGCAGCCACAGCGCCGCCCACGTCGGGCGGTAGCCGTATCCGACCAATCCGTCCTGCAGCAGGCCCCACGCCGCGCCTGCCGGGGACAGTTGCCGCCGGCGGCGTCGCTGCCTGACCAGCAGTACGGTGCGCGCGTCGGCCTCGTGCCCGATCTGCCGAAGGAACCTGGCCAGGTGTTCGTACGGCTGCGGCCGGTATCCGGCCGGATCCCGGTCCAGCCAGTTCAGCCGTTCTCCAGTTGTGCCGGCCGGTTCCAGCGCGGTGTACGTGGCGCCGTCCAGCAGTAGCTGGGCTGGCCAGCGGTCCGGGTCGTCGCGGAGCACGTCGACTCGGGCGTGCCGTAGGTCTACCGCGCCGTCGATGCGCTCAGGCAGCAGGGACAACTGCCCGGCCCGCAGGCCCCACGCGCCGAGGGCCACGCCACCGGGGTTCATCAGGACCGCGTCGGTCAGGTTGATTTCTCCCGACACCTCGGCACGGCGCAGCCGAAGTTCGCCGTCGACCCGCAGCCCTTGGTGGCCGTGCATTGTGCCCCCGACGCGCATGCCGGCCAGTTCAACATTGCCGGTGGCGGCGGTGCCCTGCAGATAGAGATGCCGGCCCACGTGGACCGCGTCGCCGAACACTGCGGCCGTCCGGTCGCCGAAGAGTTCCTCCGGACGCCGGTCGGCGGCCAGTCGTGCCCAGTCGAGGTCCAGGTCACCGCTGACGTGCAGGCCGTAGACGACGAGCGCGCCGGTGAAGGTGCATTTCACGAAGCTGAGGGTGCCCTGGACAGTCGCCGCGAACGCGTCGAGACCCGGCAGTGTGCTGCCCTCGAAGGACACGCCGCGGAGGCGCGCGAATGACAGCAACGGCACCGCATCGAATGTGCAGCCGATGAGGTCGATCGCAGGCTCGATCTCGGCTTGGGCGAGGTCGAGGCAGCCAACTACGTCGGCGCCACACAGGTGCAGCGCCGCGCGGTGGCCTGGTTCGGCTTCACGAGCGCCGAGGAGCAAAGACCGGATCACCGTGGCGCGTAACGTGCGAGGAGTGTCACCGGTCAGCACTACCCGCGTGCCACGCGGAAAGGCGTCCCACAGTCGCTGCTCCGTCGGGGACAACGCGCCGAGTTCTGGGGGGATCACTTCCGGAACCCTTCCGTGCGGGCATGGCTCAGGCAAGAGGGACCGACGAAAGATGTGTGGATAGCCGCGCCTCCTGTACGACGGCGGGTCGCGGACCCTGACTGGTAGAGGCATCAACACAACGCCTCCCTTGAATCCCGATCTGCGGGAACTCATCGTGGCGTTGCGAGCCGAACTGGAAGCAGACCAGCAGGCGACCTTCCTCGCCGGCTACGTCTTTCGGATGTCGCACAGGCGACGACGGGTGGTGGAGGGTTCTCGCCGTCACCCGAAACTCATCGGACTCACTCGATGGTCCACCCCTCCGGATCGGATGGTGGCCATTCCGCCGACCCGGACGGAAATGCCTTCCGTGGTGGCGGTTGCGGTGGCGAAGACCGACGAGGGGCGACCTGCGGTGTGTCCTTGCTCGACGTCGATGCTGCGGTGGCCGTGGGTCGCGAACAGATGCGCGGCGAGGCATCCGGTGCTGTTGGCGTTGACGACGTCCTCGCCGACTCCGATCGCCGGCGCGAACATGCGCGCGGACGCCGCCCTGCGGGTTGGGGAGAGCAGGTAGACGAAGCAGCCGAGATAGCCGAGACGACGGCAGTCGGCGGCGAGTCGGCGCAGGTCAGGGCGCATCGCGAGCAGGGTCGGCAGCGTTCTGACCGGTACCAGCAGGCGTGGCGTTCCCGGTGAGGCGACGCACGGGGCGTCGTCGGAGGCCATGTCGTTCGATGTGATGCCCAGTGCACCGAGGATGCTGTCGAGTCCTGCGGCTGTGCCGCCCTGAAGCTCCACCGTGCCCTGGTCGAACCAGACCTCAATGCCGTCGTCGCGCTGGATCGCGGTGGTGTCGAAGGTGCGGCCACCGGTCCGCTGACGTACGCGATGTTCCCGGATCCGGCGACGGTGCAGCAGGAACGCCTGGGCGGCGATTGTGCCGTGCCCGCAGTTGGTGAGCTCACCGTGTGCGGTGAAGAACCGTACCGTGGGCGTGGTTTCCGCGTCGGCGTCGACGAACGCCGCGTGCGAGGTGCCGGCGCGCCGGACGATCGCGCGCCGACTGCTGTCGCTGAGCGTGCTGTCATCGATCAGCACGGCGGTGGGGCTGCCACCTTCCCGGCGGCGAGTGCAGGCGTCGACGATCGTCACGTCGTTGCCGTTGCTTTCGGTCATGTCGGGGTTTCCTCCTCGGTGGCCGGGTCGCCGTCGGCGAGGGCGCCGGCCCAGTCGTCCGACCAGCGCACGAGGGGACGCAGGGCGCGGTAGGCGCCCTGTCCGAGCTGGGTGAGGGCATAGGCGGCGTCCGGTTCCTGCGTGACGAGGCGTGCCTCGATCAGCTCGGTCAGCCGCTGCCGCAGGACGCTTGACGACATGTTGTCGCAGTGGTGCTGCAGTGCGCGGAAGCCGAGTGCGCCGCGCTGCAACTCCCAGACGATGCGCAGGCTCCATCGACGTCCGAAGAGGTCGAGTGCCGCCATCAAGGGGCGCCCGGTGTTCGACCCACGAACCGGGGTTCCCGGTCTCGGCACTGCCATTGGCTCGTCCCACTTCTCCTGGTGCTTCTTTTTCCGATACGCTACCTCCTCGCCAGTGATTCGGTTTCCGAAGCGCAGGGGGTCGGGCACACATGACGTCCAGGTTGCGTACCGCTTTGTGTGAGCGGTTGGGTATCGACGTGCCGGTGGTGCAGGCGCCGATAGGTTCCGCGGCGGCGCCCGAACTGGCTGCCGCAGTGGCCGAAGCCGGTGGCCTCGGCATGCTGGCGTCGACCTGGCAGAGTCCCGAACGCGCGCGCCTCGGCATCCGCAATGTTCGGCAGCGGACGGCGCGGCCGTTCGGGGTGAATCTGGTGCTGGACTTTCCCGTCATCGACACGCTGGCGGTGTGCCTGGACGAGGCTGTGCCGGTCATCTCCACCTTCTGGGGTGATCCAGAACCCGTCAGCCACCGGATCCGTGCTGCCGGTGCAGTGCACATGCACACGGTCGGCAGCGTGCGGGAGGCTGTGCACGCCGCCGGCTGCGGCGTCGACGTCATCGTGGCGCAGGGCTGGGAGGCCGGCGGTCATGTTCGTGGGAAGACCGCCACCATGGTTCTGGTGCCAGCCGTCGTCGACGCGGTGCACCCGATTCCGGTCATGGCCGCCGGCGGAATCAGCGACGGCCGCGGCCTCGCCGCCGTCCTGGCCCTGGGCGCACAGGGCGCATGGATGGGAACTCGTTTCCTGGCGACCACCGAAGCCTTCACCCACCAGCTGTATCGGCAACACCTCCTCGCTGCCACCGCCGAGGACGCCGTCCACACCCACTGCTTCGATGGCGGATGGCCCGACGCCGTGCACCGCGCACTGCGGAATCCGACCCTGCGACGGTGGGAACTGGCCGGTTCACCCCCAGTGCCGGAGCGTCCGGGCGAAGGCGACGTCGTAGCCGTCGACGCCGCAGGCCAGGCCCATTACCGGTACGGGGATCTGATGCCCCTACCCGGCATGACCGGCGCCCTGGCGGACATGGCCCTCTACGCCGGCCAATCGGTCGAGCTCGTCCGGGACGTCCGGCCAGCAGGCCGGCTCATCCACGAACTCACGGCGCAGACCGTCGACGTCATCGAGCAGATGTGCCGCGCGATGCAGGCGGCAGACGGGACTTCGTACCCATGACCTCCCTCACTCGCGTCGGCGCAGACGCCGACCGCGGCGCTGCCGTGTTGTTCGACGTCGACGGCGTTCTGGTCGACTCCTACGCCACGTATCGCCGGATCTGGGACCGCTGGGCGCTGCACCACAGCCTGGACCCGGAGACCGTCTGGACTCACACCCACGGCCGCCGCCCGATCGACACCATCGCAGTCGTCGCTCCACACCTCGACACCGAAGCCGAATACCAGGTGGTACGCGACTTCATGGCCGACGAAGGTGACGCCTTCCCGGTGTACCCCGACGCCCCGAGCGTGCTGACGGCCATCCGGGATCGGCGGTGGGGTGTGGTGACCTCGGGCCGAGCCCCTACCGTGCGGCAACGACTGCGAGCAGGCGGTCTACCTGACCCCCCGGTCCTTGTGGACAGCACGCAGGTCGCCCTGGGAAAACCAGACCCGGAAGGCTACCTCCGCGCAGCCGACCTTCTGCGAACCCCGCCGGAGCGTTGCCTGGTCATCGAGGACGCCCCGGCCGGAATCGAAGCAGCTCGCGCGGCGCGGATGACCGTGATCGCACTGACCACCACCCACTCCGCCGCCCAGCTCACCGGCGCACACCACATCACCAAGACGCTCGGCGACGCGATGCCACGCATCGAGAGTTGGCTCAGCACACCGGTGTCATGACCAGTGCTCCACGCACTCGTGACGGTGGGCGAGACCGGTCGGTTGCGGTCGTCTCCACTGGAGGTGATCTCGCCGGTCACCGCCCCATGCGCCCCTACGGCTGGGACGGCCGGATGAACTGCCGATCATGGTCACTGACCGTGCTCCGGGGGCCGGCAGCACGCAGGACGACGTCGAGCACCAGGTCCGGGTCGGCGGCGTAGGACCCGCTGGCCCAGGCCGCGTTCGGCTCGATCACGGCCCAACGGCCGTCGATGACGCCCACGTCGACCACGATGGCGGTGGGGAGTGTGTGGCCGAATCCGGCCGCCAGGTCAGCGCCGAAGGCGAGCGCACCGGCTGTTGCGGGGCCGAGGCGCAGCCGCGCCTGCTCGGCGTACTGACTGGCGGCATGGACTGCGCCGTCGAGCAGGTACAGCCGGTACTCGGCGGTGAAGTCGACGATGTCGCTGACGAGTACGGGAGTCTGTCGGTCGACGGCGTCGGGGCCGGGCAGGCGGGAACCGTCCGTATAGATCATGGCCCGGATGGTCTTGTCGTTCGGTGACTTGACGAATGCGGGTCGGCGGAGTTCGTACGCTTCGTCGATCGGGACCAGGGTGATCTCCCGGAGCGTGACGTCCCGGGGCAGCCCGGCGAGCCAACCGTGTGGGGCCTCCAGCGGGGCGATCCCGAGCAGCGGGGCGACGGCGTCGGCGAAGGTCGGCCCGGCGTGCAGGTGGTCGGCGTGCACACCGGCGGGCACCTCGAAGGTCGAGAGCTGCACGGTGGGCAGCCCTCGCCGATGGGCGGTATCGCGCAACCGCTGAGCCGATGCGGTCAGTCGCGGCGGCAGGACGAGTGTCACGCACGAGGATCTTGCCGCATCGGGTGCCGCTGCCACAGCCGTTATCCGTGGCTGGTCGCCGTCGCGCTGCCGGGGCTGGCCCGGTTTCGCGTGCGAGGATCTGTGGCCATGGGCCTGGCGGACGCTCTCGCTGATTGGACCGACGTGGACGGCGCCCAGTACGCCTTGGGCAGGGCTGTGGGTCTGTTTGTCGATCACACGTTCTTGCAGGTCAAGTGGGTGTTCTGGTCGGACAGTCCGGTTGGTGCGGCACTCTACGACATGCTGCACGCGTTGGTGCGCGCTGGCGTTCTGGACCATCGTGACGAGCCCGACCACCAGTTTCGATGGAAGACGGCGACACCGCCCGATGGCCGGACGGCTGCGCCATGACCCGGCGCCCCGGACGGCCGCGGCGGCCCGGCCCGTCGACCCGTCAGCGGCGTGCCTGCTGTTTCTTGTGGCCAGCCTGGGTCACGGCTGCGTAGCTGACGCCTCCGACGAGGGAACCGAGCCCGGCGAAGAGGATGCCGCTCCAGGACTGGGGTAGCCACCCCTTCAGTGTCGCCGCGGTAGCCAACGCCACCGGTACCGCGGTGATCCACGCGGTGACGATGGCCCGGCCCGAGCGCCGGTCGTCCTGGTGGTGCAGGAAGCCCAACGCGCTGAGGATCGCGAGAAGACCATCATCATCGTAGATCCATGACAGCGCCAGGACGAGGAGGGCTCCGATGGCCAGGCCGACCGACGAGCGCCGGAGAGCCTCGCGTACGGAAACCCCGTCCCGCCGAGACGCGTCTGTCCGACCTGCCGGGTCATCGGGTCCGTTCGGCACCGATGACTGCTCGTCCACCGAACGATCGTCGCAACGCCCGACCAACGCTCGGGTGCTGCCAGGCCAACACCAGCGGTACGCGGTCGGTCCGACCGGAAGCTTCCGCTACGCCCGCGGGTCGACGTCGATGATCCCGCCGCACCACGCGCCAGCTCAGGCGTTGTCGAGCACGAACGCCCGCATGAGGTCGGCGCATTCGGCCGCGTGTGTCTCCAACAGGAAGTGCCCGCCGTCGTAGATGTGCGCGTCCATCCGTTCGAGAGCACGGTGGTAGGCGAGGACCTCCTCGACGTCGAAGAACGGGTCGTGCCGTCCCCAGAGGACGAGCGCCGGCGGCTGGTGGGCGCTGTGGTAGTCGGCCAGCTCGGCGAAGCGGGCGACGTGGTTGGCGTAGTCGGTGAACAACGCGAACTGGGCGTCGATGTTGCCGGGTCGTCGCATGCGCTCCCAGTCGAGGTGCCACGACTCGGGAGGTTGCCAGGCACGCACGTCCTCGGGCAGCCCGGCGAGGTACTGGTCCCGGGTGCCGGCGAAGGTCAGCCAGTCCGGCAGCGCGGCGCGCCGCTGGTCGGTCGGGTCGGCCCAGTACGCCTTGGCGTCGTCCCACTGCTCGCCGAGACCGTCGGAGTGCGCGTTGCCGCTCTGCACGATGAGGCCGCGGATGCGATCCGGGGCGCGGGTGGCCAGGTGGTATCCCACCGGTGCGCCGAAGTCGTGCAGGTAGACGAAGAAGCGCTCGACGCCGAGCTGGTCGAGCAGGTTCTCGATCGTCCGGGAGAGGTTCTCGAAGGTGTAGTCGTACTCGTCGACGGTGGGCGACGAGGACATGCCGAAGCCGGGGAGATCGGGTGCGATCACGTGCGCGACGTCGGCCAGCGTGGGCATCACCTCGCGGAAGGTGTGCGACGAGCTCGGGAACCCGTGCAGCAGAAGTACGGCCGGCTGCCCGGTCCGCCCCGCCTCGCGGAAGAACACCTCCAGGCCGTCGACGTCGGCCTGTCGGTGGCGGATCTTCTGGATGGCCTGCATCGCGTCCTCCTCCCACCGCGGTCGGCGCGGGCCCACCGGGTGTCCGCCGCGCAGCACCGGCAGCGGGGTCCATTGTTCCCTGCCCGGCCTGGCCGCGCTGGCATTGTCGGTCCAACCCGCCCGTCAGACCGGGCCGCTCGATGACGATTGCCCGGCGTGGTCGCCCGCGTCGGTGTCGATGGGGGCGGCTCGCCGTCACCGGGTCCGGCCGCCGGCCGGCGACGCGACCGTGAACAGCACGGTGAGCAGGGCCAGGACCGCGATGCCGGTGCTGACCTGGAATGCGCTGCGCATGCCGTCGGCGATGAGCGACGCGGTGGGTGCGGCGCCCGTGACCTGCGGGGTGTCACCGACGACCGAGGTGTACACCGTGGACAGGACCGCCACCCCGAGTGTCGCACCGGCCATCATGATCGCTTGAAGTAGCCCGGACGCGGCCCCGGCGTTCTCGGGGTCCACCGTCGACATGACGGTGACGTTGAGCGCAACGGCCACGAGGCCGAGGCCCGCGCCGGCGAGCAGCAGTGGCCCGAACAGGCCGGCGAGGTAAC
The DNA here is from genome assembly GCF_040649655.1 of Micromonospora sp. NPDC048905. Taxonomy (NCBI): domain Bacteria; kingdom Bacillati; phylum Actinomycetota; class Actinomycetes; order Micromonosporales; family Micromonosporaceae; genus Micromonospora; species Micromonospora sp. NPDC048905. The sequence goes on from NZ_JBEZFV010000014.1 coordinate 112,095, forward strand.
CGGTGGTGGCGGTGATCGTGGTCAGCCAGGCGGTGGCGATCAGGAGTACGACGACACCCGTGGCGGCCGTCGTCTTCGCGCCGTATCTGCCCAGTGGCCTGGCCGCGTTCCGGGCGGTGACCAGCAGCCCGGCCGCCATCGGCAGGAAGGCGAGGCCGGCCTGTAGCGGGCTGAAGCCGGACACCTCCTGCACGAAGAGGATGAGGAGGAACTGCATGCTCAGGGTCACCATGGGCACCAGCAGTAGGCCCAGGTAGGCCCCCGCGCGGGAACGGTCGGCGAACACGCCGAGCGGCATGATCGGCTGCGGTGCCGTTCGTTCGATCACGACGAACGCGATCAACGACAGGACGCCAACGCTCAGTCCGACCAGGGTGAGCGGGTCGTTCCAGCCGTGTTCGGCGGTGCGCACCAGCCCGAACACGACGCCGACCATGCCGACCAGGGAGGTCGCCGCCCCGGGAAGGTCGAGACGGCCGGCCGTCCGTGGTGACTCGTCGACGAATCGGCGCGCGAAGAGCAGCACGAACAGGCCGACCGGAACGTTGACGAACAGCACCCAGCGCCAGGAGGCCAGGGTGACGATGACGCCGCCGAGGATCAGGCCGAGAGTCATCGCCGACGCGGTCGTCGACGAGTAGATGCCGAGCGCTCTGGTCTGTGCGGCGCCCCGAAAGCTGATGACCAGCAGGGCGAGGGTGCTCGGCCCGGCGAGTGCCGCGCCGACGCCTTGCAGCGTCCGCATGGCGACCAGCCACTCCGCGCTCTGGGCCAGGCCGCCGAGCAGGGACGCCACGGTGAACAGCGCGATGCCGACCAGGAACACCCGGCGTCGACCGAGGATGTCGCCGGCTCGACCACCGAGCAGCAACAGGCCGCCGAAGGCGAGGAGGAAGGCGTTGACCACCCAGGAGAGGCCGGCGGTGGAGAAGCCCAGGCCGTCTCTGATCACCGGAAGCGCGACGTTGATGACGGTGCCGTCGAGCATCAGCATGACCTCGCAGGACACCAGGATCGTCAGGGTCAGCGTGGCCGCCCGGCCGGTCCTCGGGGCCGACGACCGGGTGGTGTCCGCGGTGCGGGGCGGTGAACTCGACACGGATCCTCCTGCTTGAATAGCGTGGAGACGAGTGAGCCAATAGTGAACGCTTCCGTCTACTATATGGGCCGCGGTGTGACCGTGACAAGCTGTCTCCGCGCGCGGAGGCAGAGAGGTGACCGATGACGACTCCGACCGCAGGGGCGGACCAGGCGGCCCGGGTCCAGGGGCGGCGACGGGGTGCGGATCTCGAGCGCGCGATCTTCGAAGCGGTGATCGACCAGCTCGGCACCGTCGGCTACGCCAAGCTCAGCATGGAGGGCGTGGCGGCGGCGGCCCGCACCGGCAAGGCCGCCCTCTACCGCCGCTGGGACAACCGGGACGAACTCATCCGCGACGCCCTGGGCACCCTGCTGCCGGGGCCGCCCGACGTGCCGGAGTCGACCTCCCTGCGTGCGGGTCTGCTGATGCTGCTGCAGTACTTCGACTCGGCACTGTTCGGGTCCAGGGGCGCCGCGTTCCAGGCGGTCGCCGCCGGGAGCGGCAACGACGTGACGATGCTGCGTGCCCTCTTCCAGGCTCGGGTGACCGACCCGTGCCAGGAGCAGATCCTGGCGCTGCTGCGCCGGGACGTGCCGACCGGCGGCGCGTCGACGATTGACGAGGCGCAGGCGAGGGTGTTCGCCACGGTCGGGCCCGCGATGCTGACGTACAACTGCGTCAACGGGCAGGACAGGAGCACCGACCAGCAGATCGAGTCCATCGTGGATGCCGTGCTCCTGCCGCTGGCACACGCGCACCGGTCATCGGTTGGGCAGAAGCCCGGATAACCCGACGGTCCGGGACGTCGAGAACGGCCGGGCGGTTCCGTCCCAGTGATGAGCGGCCACCAGGGCCGCACCAAGGAGAGGCAGGCCCGGCATGGCGATCCAGCGGATGGACAACGTCCTCATCGTTGTCGACGATCTTGACGCGGTCATCGCGTTCTTCGTCGAACTCGGCATGGAGTTGGAGGGCAGGGGTCCGGTCGAGGGGCGCTGGGTAGAGCGGGTGATCGGGCTCGACGACGTTCGGCAGGAGGTCGCGATGCTGCGGACCCCGGACGGCCACGGCAAGGTCGAGCTGGCGATGTTCCACACGCCGGCGGCGGTCCGGGCCGAGCCGGCGGACGCGCCCGCGAACACCCTGGGCATTCGTCGGATCATGTTCGCCGTCGACGACGTCGAGGACGTCATCGCCCGCCTGCGTCCGCACGGGGCCGAACTCGTCGGTGAGTTGGCGCAGTACGAGAACAGCTACCGGCTCTGCTACGTCCGTGGTCCGGAGGGCATCATCGTCGGCCTGGCCGAACAGCTCGGTTGAGGGCCAGCGCCGCGAGGGTCAGGCGCGAATGTCGGTGACCATCGTGTCCGCGTTCTCGAACGACTCGATCGTGCGGAACCCTTCGGCGGCGTAGAGCTTCGCCGCGAAGTTCGCACGCTCCACACTCAGTGACACCCGAGGGATGCCGCGCGCGCGTGCGGCATCCCGGGCAGCGCGCAGCAGCATCCGGCCCACCCCCCGACCCCGCCACGACTCCACCACGCCGATGGTCAGCTCCGGCACGTCGTCGCTCACATACCCGTAGCCCGGGTCCGCGGCGGTCAGGTGCCGCAGCCAGGCCGCGCCGACGGGCTGACCGGCGGGCTCCACCGCGACCACCCCGACGTCGTCCGGCCGCATCCACCCGGTGACGTAGTGCGCCAGCGCGGGGTCGGCCAGGATCCGTTCGCGAGACCAGTCGCGCTCCGGCAGCCAGTTCACGGCCTCCACCAGCATGTCGACCAGGAACGCGAGATCGGACGGAGTGGCGGCGCGGATATCGACGTTCTGCACCGCCACACCCTGCCACAGGCCCAGACCCGGCCGCCATTGACGAGAAAGTGACTCGCCGAGGTGGGCGGTCGTAGTACCAACTGATGAGGTCTTCTTCATTCCCGGTGTCGATGGCACGGCCGTATGTCGGCGCCAGAGTGGACGCAGTGTCGCCTCGCTGGCCGCGGCCGTCATCGACGGGTCGAGGTCCGGACAACCACATCGAGAGAGGGCAGTACGTGAGCGGGAACGAAGAGCAGAGGAGCACGTGGGCGCCCTGGTGGGTCTACCTGTGTGTCATTCTCGGCGGCAACTACGTGAAGCAGTACCTGGTTCGGGACCTGCCCGTGGTGGTCAACGCCGCCATCACCATCGTGCTCGTGGGCACGCTCTTCGTGGTCATCACGGCGGTCTACCGTGGTGTCCGACGCGTCGACCGTTAGCGGCGCGGCGCGTGCCCGCGCGGTGGCGGCTTCCGGCTTCCTCGTTACGCTCGGGGCATGTTCCGTGCGGCTCGGCCTGATGACTTCGCGCAGATCATCCGCCTCTACCGGCAACTGAACCCGGACGATCCGGTGCTCGACGACGGATCCGACGAGCAGGTCTTCCACCAGATCGTGGACACACCGGGGCTGCGTCTGTTCGTCCTCGAACTGGACGGGGTCGTCGTCGCCACGACGTACCTCAACGTGATCCCCAACCTCAGCCGGTCGGCGTCGCCGTACGCCGTGGTCGAGAACGTGGTCGTCGAGGAGTCGCGGCGCGGCACCGGGCTCGGCCGGCAGATCATGGCCGGCACCCTCCAGGCCGCCTGGGACGCGGGCTGCTACAAGGCGATGCTGATGACGGGGTCGCGTACCCCGGCGACGCACGCCTTCTACCGCGCCTGCGGGTTCGCGCCCGACGTCAAGACCGCGTACCTGGCGCGACCACCGGCATCCGAGAGCCAGGCGCGCGGTCCAGCGCGGGCGGGCCGCGCTGGTGAGACAGCCTAGACGGGGAAGGTCTCGCGCAGCGCGGGGTCCAGTGACCGGCCGGTCGTCGGCTCGACGAACAGCTCGGCGAGCAGAAGGCCCGCGAGGTGGGTCACGTTGATGCCCGACTCCTTGCCCCCGAGGCCCTGCAACGCGCCGCCGAGTCGGAACGCGGCCTTCGCCACGCCGGCCGGCAGTCGGCCCACCCGGCGACGTCGGCCGACCGCCTCGGCGATACGCCCGATCATGTCGTCCCAGGTCAGGTTCTCGTCGGCGACCGGAATGTCCGCGCCGCTGGCCTGCTCCAAGGCGTCCGCCGCGATCTCGGCGACGCTGCGCACCGCGACCGCGGCGCTTCCGCCGGTCGGCACCACCAGCGGGGTACGCGACCGCGCCCACCGGTCCAGCGGCCCGGCCCAGTTCGGCAGCCGGTCACCGGCCCGACCGAAAACGAAGGGCAGTTCGAGAACGGCGACCGGCAGATCCGGGCCGGCGGCCGCCCGCCCCTCCCGGGCCTGCTCGACACGGCACCGGATGTACGTGTGCCGCTCGGCGAGCCGCCACTGCGGATGCAGCCGGTCGAAATAGGTGTAGTAGGAGCCCATCACGACCCCGCGGGTGAGGCCCTCCAGGCGGGCGGCGGTGCACAGGCGTACCACCGGTTCGACGTTGTCGCGGCGGAACTCCGGGTAGATCGGCTTGCGCAGCGGCCGCTGCTCGTCGGTGCGGGTGGCGTACACGACGCCGTCGTGACCGGCGAGCAACGGCCGCAGGTCCTCGATCGAGGCGGACCCGACATCGAGGCGGTGATCGACCCCCGGCTGGGCGGTCCGCGCCACCGTGGTGGTGGCATGGCCGCGCTCGCGCAGCACGTCCACGACATGAGCGCCGATCAGGCCACTGCCACCCACCACGAGAATCCGCACGGTGCATCGTCCACTCTGGAGCCGGGTGCTTGTCAAGCCACCGTGGCCACCCGGTCCGTTGCGCCGGCTGCACCGCCGCGGCGAACGCCCACCCAGCAGCCGCTCAACCCACCTCACTTAGCCCAGAGAAGAACCGGGGCGGACGGTTTTCACCGTCCGCCCCGGACTCCCGCCGTTCGGCGGCCCCGGCCGCCGACCAGGCCGGGCACCGCCGGCTAGCTGGTCAGGATGAACCTCTCCCACGACCCGACCGACGTACGGTTGGCGATCAACGCGCCCGCCCCGGCGTTCTCGGCGGCCACGATCTGGTTGTTGGCCAGCGCCCGCAGGCCGACCGTGCCGTCCGAGTTGTTGATGATCGTGAAGGTCTCCCACGGCCCGACCGTCGTACGGCTCGCGATCAACGGACTCGCGCCGGCGTTGTCAGCGCAGACGTACAGCCCGTTGGCGCGCGAGCGCAGGGCGATGTTGCCGTTGCCGGCGTCCACCCGGTCGAACTGCTCGGTCGTCGAGACGCTGGCCTTGTTGGCGATCAGCGGGTTGGTGCCGACGGCCGATACGTACTGGTTGTTGACCTGCGCCCGCAGCGTGATACCTCCGCTGGGGGTGGTGGTGCCGGTGGTGAAGGTGAACGCGTCTACATCGAACAGGTAGCCGGACCCGCCCTTGAACACCAGGTACAGTGCGGTCGACGCGCTCGGCGGGTTGCTGATCGTGCCGGACGACTCGACGAAGGTCTCCCAGTTACCGGTCACCGGCACCGTGACGGTGCCCAGCAGGGTGCCGGTGGCCGACCCGGCCCGGACCTCGATGGTGCCACCGGCGCCGGCCGACGACGCCCGGACGGTGATGCGGTTGGCGTTGGACAGGTTGTACGGCTGGTACGAGATCCAGTCGTTGTTCTCGATGAACCCGGCGGTGCGGCCACCCTCGGCGCTGGTGTGGTCGGTCGCCTGGACACCGGACTGGGCGCTGAAGTGCTCACCCTGACGGTGCTTCGGCTGCAGGGTCTTGATGCTGTGCGTGGTGAGCCCACCGTTGTCGGTGTAGGCGGCGTCGAAGACTCCGTAGATGTTGGCCGCGGAGTCGTGCTCCCCGTCCGTCGGGACGGTGATGGAGCCGCTGCAACCGGTCTTCGAGGTGATCTGGTGCGCGTGGCTGTCGTGGCCCAGCGCGTAGGTCAGGCTCACCTTCGAGCAGTCGATCGTGCCGTCCTGCGGGTCGCTCACCGAGATCTGGTACGACACGGTGTCACCGAAGCTGAACAGCTGCCCGTCGGCCGGCGTGGTCAGCGTCACCGTCGGCGCGGTGTTCCCCACGGTGATGACCAGGCTCGCCGTGCCGGATAGGCCGGTCGGGTCGGTGACCTTCAGGGTGGGGGAGAAGGTGCCGTTCGTGGTGTACGTCTTCGTCGGGTTGGCCGCCGTCGACGTGGTGCCGTCGCCGAACGTCCACAGGTAGCTCAGCGCCCCACCCTCCGGGTCGGAGGAGCCGGCCGACGAGAAGTTGACGGTCAGCGGGTTCGACCCCGAGGTGGGGTTGGCCGAGGCGACCGCGATCGGGTTGCGGTTGCCGCCACCGATGTACTCGATCCGGAAGAGCGCCTGGTTGTTCGAGCCGGTGCCGTAGTCCAGCACGTAGAGCGCGCCGTCCGGGCCGAAGGCCATGTCCATGACCTGGGTGCCGCTCCACGGGAAGCTGGAGATCTCCCCGCGCGAGCCGTCGGAGTTGACCTTGATCGGCTTGATCCACCGGCGGCCGTACTCGCCGGCGAAGAACTGGCCGTCCAGCGACTGCGGGAACTTGATGCTGGAGTTGAGCGAGGCGTTGTACCGGTACACCGGGCCGCCCATCGGCGACTCCGAGCCGCTGCCGAACTCCGAGGGCGACCCGGAGTCGCCGGCGTACTTGATCCAGGCCGGCTTCGCCGCGGGCAGCGTGCCGAGGCCGGTGTTGCGGAACGAGTTGTTGGTCGGCCCGCCCGTGCAGTTGTACTTGGACTGCGACGGCCCGGACGGGAAGGTGTATTCGTTGTACGTTTCGGTGCTGCTGTTGCTGCCGGTGCAGTACGGCCAACCGAAGTTGCCCGGTGCCGCGATGCGGTTGAACTCGACCTGACCGGAGGGGCCGCGGCTGGAGTTCGTGGACCCGGAGTCGGGGCCGTAGTCGCCGAGGTAGACGACGCCGGTGGCCTTGTCGACGCTCATCCGGAACGGGTTACGCAGGCCCATCGCGTAGATCTCCGGGCGGGTGTTCGCCGTGCCGGGGGCGAACAGGTTGCCCGACGGGATGGTGTACGTGCCGTCCGCCTGCGGCTTGATCCGCAGCACCTTGCCCCGCAGGTCGTTGGTGTTGCCCGCGGAGCGCTGGGCGTCGAACTGTGGGTTGCGGTTGGTCCGCTCGTCCAGGGGCGCGTAGCCGGACGACTCGAACGGGTTGGTGTCGTCGCCGGTGGTCAGGTACAGGTTGCCCGCGGCGTCGAAGTCCAGGTCACCACCGACGTGGCAGCACTGCCCACGGTCGTTGGCGACCTGGAGCACGATCTTCTCGGTGCTCAGGTTGAGCGTGTCGTCGCTGTTGAGGGTGAACCGGGACAGCCGCAGGTGCCCCTTCCACCGGTCCCAGTCCGACTGCGAGCCGGTGGTCGGGGCGTCCCCGGACGGGGTGCTCAACGTCGGCGAGTAGTACAGGTAGATCCACCGGTTGGTGGCGAAGTTGGGGTCGACGGCGACGCCCTGCAACCCCTCCTCGTCGTGCGTGTAGACCGACAGGGTGCCGGAGGTCTTGGTGTTGCCGTTCACGTCGGTGACCCGCAGGACACCGTTGCGGGCGGTGTGCAGCACCGAACGGTTGGGCAGCACGGCCAGGGACATGGCCTCACCCAGCTCGGCGGAGCCGGTGGCGAGTTTGACCTGCTGATAGTCGGAGGCGGGGATGACCACCGCCTGCGCGGTGGACGGTGCGGCGGCCACGGCCAGGGTCACGCTCGCGACGGTGGTGACCGCCGCGATGAGTGCCCGGGACCAGCGCCGGGGGTTCGAAAGCATGATCGTCCTTTCTCGACGACCAGGGCCGGGGCGTGCGGGGGCGCACCACGGCCAGGTGGGGGTGGTGAAGAGCGCGTCGAGACGCGATCAGTTGGTGGTGACGAGGTCGAACTTCTCCCACTGACCGATGGAGGTCCGGTTGGCGATCAGCGGAGAGCCACCACCGTTGTCGGCCGCGACGTAACGGTTGTTCACCGTGGCCCGCAGGCTCACCGTGCCGTCGGAGTTGCGGACGAGCTGGAAGGTCTCCCAGGCGCCGGCGCTGCCCCGGTTGGCGATCAGCGCGGAGGCTCCGGCGTTCTCCGCCGCGACGAACTGACCGTTGCTCTTGGCGCGCAGCGCGACGTTGCCGTTGGCCAGGCTGACCACGTCGAACCGCTCGCTGGTCCCGACGGAGGTCTTGTTGGCGATCAGCGCGGTGGTGGCGTTGGGCGCGCTCACGTACTGGTTGTTGGCGCGAGCCTTCAGGGTGGAACCGACGGCCGCGGGCGGCGGGGTGGTCGGCGGGGCCGTCGTCGGCGGCGCGGTGGTCGGCGGCGCGGTGGTCGGCGGGGCGGTGGTCGGCGGCGGGGTGGTCGGCGACGTCCCCGGCGAGCAGTTGGCGCTCACGGAACCCGCGGCGACCTGCAGGCCGCCGAGCAGCATCCGGGTGAAGTTCGGGTCGGTGTACGACGCCTCGGTGTGCCCGAGGCCCGTGTACCACGCCCGTCCGCTGCCGACCGTCTTGCACCAGGTGATCGGGTGGTCGCCGCGCATGTTGCCGCCGCTGTAGGACGACTCGTCGAGGCTGGCGAGGACCCGCACGGTGGACCGGGGGTTGGTGCGGTAGTTGTACCACTCGTCGGAGCGCGACCAGGTGCTCGGCAGGTGCGCGGTCGACGGGTTGGTGCGGTCCTCGATCTTCACGGTCGCCGTCTGGATCGCCGGGTGCGAGTCGAACCACGCCCCGACCAGCGCGCCGTACCACGGCCAGCTGTACTCGGTGTCGGCGGCGGCGTGCACGCCGACGTACCCGCCACCACCGGCGATGTACGACTCGAACGCCGTCTGCTGGCTGGCGTTGAGGACGTCACCGGTCGTCGACATGAAGACCACCGCCTGGTACTGGGCCAGGTTGGAGGTGGTGAACTGGCCGGCATCCTCGGTCGCGGTCACGCTGAAGCCGTTGGCGGAGCCGAGCTGCTGGATCGCGGCGATGCCGTTGGGGATGGCCGAGTGGCGGAAGCCGGCGGTCTTGCTGAACACCAGGACCTTGGTCAGCGGTGCGGCCGAGGCCTGCGTGGGCAGGGTTATCAGGCCGGCCACCAGCACGGCCAGGCCGGTGATGAGAGCCAACAAACGGGGACGGGAACGCATGGTCTTGCTCCTCTGCTGAGCGTCGACCTCAGGCTGTGCACGGGGGCAGGCCGGGGCCGCAGTGGCGGTGGTGCGGAAGCCGGGCCGCCGATGCTCGGCTGAGGTGGTGCGGGGGGTGGTGGGGTGATGGGGGACGGGTCACTGCGCCAGTCGGCCGACTCGACCGACACTGTGGACGATCAATTGTATCGACTGGCATCGCTGACGCAGTAAACCTCCGATGTCTGGCCCTCGTCAAGCCCACGTGCTCCGGCCCCGGGGTCCGTCGACGCGGACGGCGCGGGCGCTGCGGCGCGGCGCGTGGTCGGCGGCAGGTCCACCCGCCAAGACGAGAACTTCGCGTCGAACAGGGCGCGGCGCTGCCGGTTTGACCCGCCGACCCCGGTGCGCGTCGGGCGGTTAACCCCGCTCGTCCGACGCGCCACCGCGAGTGCCCCGGGTCGCCATGAGGATGAGGTCGGCGATCGTCTCCGGGTGGGTGACCATGGCAAGATGCGACGATTCGACCTCGATCGTCGTTGCGTCCATCCGGTCGGCCAGGAACCGTTCCAGCTCCGGCGCGGTCGTGCGGTCCTGCGTGGAGATCGAGTAGTAGCAGGGTCGGTTCCGCCAGGCGGCCGTCGTCGTGCGGCCCTGGAACAGGTCCCCGGCGATCGGCCCCTGCACCGCGTAGAGGGCGCGGGCGCGAGCCTCCTCCACCCCGCCGGCGAAATCGGTCAGAAAAGCACTCTCGCTGAGCTGGGCGTACCCGTCGTGGTGCACGAGACCGGCGTTCGCCGGCGGCGTGGGGTACTTTGCCGCCAGCGCGGTGAAGTCCTCGCCGACGTCCGGCGCGCGGGCTGCCACGTACACCAGGGCGCTCACCCGGGGATGGTTACCGGCGTCGCTGATGACCGTGCCGGCCCAGGAGTGGCCCACCAGCACCGTCGGCCCGTCCTGGCGGTCGAGGGCACGGTTGGTGGCGGCGACGTCGTCGGCCAGGGAGGTCAGCGGATTCTGCACCGCGGTGACGGTCAGCCCGGCGCGCTGGAGCAGGGGGATGACGTCGGACCAGGAGGAGCCGTCGGCGTACGCGCCGTGGACCAGCACGACGTTGCGCGCCTGCATGGCGGGGGACTGGTCGCTCATCTGAAACCTCCGCGGGCGGGGCGACGCCGTGCCACCGCTGGGTCGTCGACGACAGCTCTCGCCTGCCACTCTTCCCCAGGACGGTCCCGCCGGTGGGCGAAACGCCGACGCTCGCGCCCTCAGCGCACCGGGTCCGGTGCGACCGCCCGCCAGTCCAGGCGGTCGCGGTAGTGACGACGGACGACCAGCCAGCCGACCGAGAACGGGATCGCGCCCATGGCCACGACTCCCAGGACGGCCGAACCGGTGACGTCGAAGACCGCTCCGACGTCACCGAACAACTGGGCGACCGTCTGGAAGGCCACGTGGAAGCCGATGCTCGCCCACACGTCGCCGGTGGCGGCACGGAAGGCGCCCAGCAGGAGAGCGAAGACGAGGAACAGCGCGATCCGGTCGACGGACCGGGCGGCCCCGATGAGGAACCCGAACACGGTGAACAACACCGCCTGCCCGATCACCGCCCGCCCGGCCGGCCACCGGGTGGCGAGGTTGTGCTGCAGGTAGCCACGGAAGACGAGTTCCTCCGGCAGCGCCTCTTTCAGCCCGACGAGCACGACCAGCAACGCCGCCACCCGAAGCGCGTCCCCGACGGACGTCCGAATGCTGATCTCGACCCAGCCGAGACCGAGGCAGAGCGCGAACCCGAGGGCGGCGGGCAACAGCCAGCAGGCCATGCCGAGCAGCAGGCGCCGCCAACCGGACCGCAGCGAGGGCAGGCCGAGACCGGCCCAGGGGCGCCGGTCGAGCCGGTGGCGGGCAACCACGACCAGGGGTACGACGAGCGCCGTCGTGAGGACCGCCCCGGCGGCATGGGTCGGACGGTCGTACTCGCGGTCGAGCAGAGCCCCGAGCGCCAGCCACACCAGCACGGCGCCCGCGTAGACGACGAGGATCCGCCCGGGCAGGGCGACGCGAGGGTTGCCGTTCACCACCGGCAGCGTAGCCAGCGGCGGCAACACGGGCCGTCAGCGACCGAGGACGAGGTAGGCGAGCCCGAGGATGCCCCGGTAGCCGTCGACGTACTCGCGCAACCTGTCGTCGAGCTGCGTGCGGACATCGGCCGCGCGGGGATCCTCCGGGTACGTCAGCAGCCACTCCTGGCGGCCCGCGAGCCAGGTGGACTCGAAGTCGTCCCACTCCCGTTGGTCGGCGGTGCTCAGGTGCAGCACCCGCCAGCCGCGTTCCCGGGCGGCCTCGACCAGCCCCGGGAGGGTCACCACGTCCCGGCCGAAGATCTCCTCGACCTCCGGTGTCGGAGGGCGCTCCCAGTACGCGTCACCGAGCAGGAGTCGGCCACCGGGTCGGACCACGGCGGTGAGCGCGTCGAGCGCGGGCAGGGTACCGCCGAAGGCGTGCGCCGATCCGATGCAGAGCACCCGGTCGGCCGGCTCCTGCCAGGCCGCCGCCTCACCCTCGACGAAGGTGACGTGCCGGTTCAGCGACCGGTCCGCGGCCAGTCGCCGTCCCCGCTCCAGGGCGTCGCCGTCGGTGTCGACGCCGACGCCGCGCGTCGCGACCGGACCGGACACGCCCCCGGCGGCGACCGCGCGCAGCAGCAGCTCACCCCAACCGCAGCCGAGATCGAGCACGCGCGCGCCGGGGCGGACGTCGAGTCGTTGCAGCAGCAACGCCGCGTGCTCCGGTGCCAGCGGCGTGTTCCAGCGCATCCGGGCGTGGCGGCTGGCGGCGAGGTGGTCGGCTGACTGCATCCGTGGATGGTGCCACGTCGTGATCATCGGCGTGCGCCGCGTCCGGTGCCCGCGCGTACGGCAGGATCGGTGGGGTGGACGCGCAGCGGGCGGGGCCGTTTCGGCGGCCGACCCCGCAGGAGGTGGCGGCGGCGGCCGGCCGGGGCCTGGCCGACGTGATCGGCCCCGGCCTGCGGGTGCTGTTCTGTGGCTTCAACCCGGGTCTCTACTCCGCCGCCGTGGGGTTGCCCTTCGCCCGCCGGGGCAGCCGGTTCTGGCCGGCCCTGCACGGTGGCGGGTTCACCGACCGGGAGCTGCACCCGTGGGAGCACGACGAGTTGCTTCGCCAGGGACTGGGCATCACCAGCCTGAGCAACCGGGCCACCGCCCGCGCCGACGAGCTGACCTCGGCGGAGCTGGTGGCCGGGTTGACGGGGTTGGCGGTGAAGGCCGAGCGGTACCGGCCGCGGTGGGTGGCGATCCTCGGGGTGACCGCGTACCGGATCGCCTTTGTCCGACCGAAGGCCGGGCTGGGTCCGCAGCCGGATCGGCTGGGTCCGGCCCGGGTGTGGGTGCTGCCCAACCCCAGCGGCCTGAACGCACACTTCCCCCTGCCCACGTTGACCGCCGAGTTCGCCAGGCTGCGGCGGGAGCTCGACCCCTAGGGCGTGTCTCGCGAGTGCTGGCCGGCCAGCGCGACACGGAGGTCGGCGAGCGTCGCGACCGCCCAGCGGCCGACGGCGTCGGGATACTCCGCCTCCGGTCGCTCCGTGACGTCCTGGGCCGTGACCGACCACGACACCGGCCAGCGCTTGTCGAGGTGCGAACGATCGGTGGGCGGCGCCGACCGGGTGACCTTCCGCGAGCCGGCCGCGAAGCGGCCCATCTCGCGGCGCAGGTGCGCGATCGGAGGCGCGCCGGGACCGGTCATCTCGTCGACCGCGGCGTGCAGGCGGTCGAGCGTCTCGGTCGTGAGCCGGGACGGATGCTGGAGCTGGTACGTGGCCACCGCGAAGAAGTGCGCGCGCATCCCCGCCTCCGGTTCGAGAGCGGGTAGCACGCGGGTCTCGATCTCCAGCAGCTCGTGCAGCCGCGTCCAGCAGTCGCCGGTCGCCGGCAACGCCCCTCCGCACTCAGGGCAACGCGCGTGCACGGGCGCCCCTCCTCGGTGAGCTGCTGCCCCTCACTGCCGGCCCTCGTTCACCAGCTGCCCGGCGAGCCCCTGGTAGTAGGGCTGCATGGCGGGGTGGTACTCGTCGAACTCGGGCCGGGGTGAGCCGTCCCGGGAGGCGACGAGCAGGTCCAGGTAGTACTCCCAGCCGGCACCGACCTCGGCGATGCCCTCCACGCTCGTGAGGTGCTGGACGAACCGCAACTCGGTGGTGCCGTCGGTCTCGGTCAGCGCCAGCTCCAGCCGCCAGGTGCCGTAGCTGTCGATCAGCGAGACGGCGAGGCGTCGCGGTGGCTCGCACGCGTCGATGTGGACCTCAGACCAGGGCTGTTCCTCCTCGAAGGCCATCTGGAGCCGGACGGTCCGTCCGGGCGCGGCGTCGCCCTCCCACGGGCCGTACCAGCGGGCCGTGCGCTCCGGCTCGGTCAGACTGGCCCAGACGTCCTCCGCCGGGGCGCGGAAGGTCCGGGTGAGGACGAGGTCGTGGCCGGCGTCGGTGCGAAACAGGCGTCCGGTGGGCGTACGGGTCATGCCGTGTGCTCCCTTCGATGCTCCGCCGGGCCGCTGCTGCGGCGCTCTCGGCGGGTGCGATAGATCTCGGTCTCCAGCGCGTCGAGGTGTCGCTCCCACCGGTCGGTGCCGACCAGCCCGGCGAGCCAGTCGGCCAGCGGGGCGAGTGGGCCGGGGTCGAGGCGGTAGATCCGGTGTCGGCCCACGACCTCGTCGCGGACCAGCCCGCTCTCGCGCAGCACCCGTAGGTGGCGGCTGATGGCGGGTCGGCTGATCGCGAACCGTTGGGCGATGTCGCCGGCAGAGAGGGGTTCGGCGCGCAGCATGGTCAGGATGTGCCGTCGCACCGGGTCCGCGATTGCGGTGGCCACCTCGTCCACACCAGAAGCGTAACCCATGGGTTACGGGTTTGGTGACCCGCCTGCGTCGATGGTGGGCACATGATCAGGTCGCCTGGCACTCTGTACGCCATGGCCACCCTGCTTCGCTCCCGGATGACCGACTGGACCGTCGCCGTACCCGTGCTCGCCGTGCTGGTGCTGCTCGCCACCTGGGGGCGGGACCTGCCGGCTCCGATCATCGTGGTGGTCGCGGTGCTGCTGGGAGGTGCGGTGCTGGCGGCCGTGCACCACGCGGAGGTGGTCGCCCACCGGGTGGGGGAGCCGTACGGGTCGCTGGTGCTCGCCGTCGCGGTCACCGTGATCGAGGTCGCCCTCATCGTCACGCTGATGATCAGCGGCCCGGAGAAGACCCAGTCGCTCGCCCGCGACACCGTCTTCGCCGCCGTCATGATCACCTGCAACGGCATCCTCGGCCTGTCGCTGCTGCTCGGGGCGCTGCGCCGGCGCGTCGCCGTGTTCAACCCGGAGGGCACCGGCGGCGCGCTGGCCACCGTGATCACCCTGGCCACGCTGAGTCTGGTCATCCCGACCTTCACCACGGCCCGGCCCGGCCCGGAGTTCAGCCCGGCCCAACTCACCTTCGCCGCCGTCGCGTCGCTGGCCTTGTACGGGCTGTTCGTGCTCGTGCAGACCGGCCGGCACCGCGACTACTTCCTGCCGGTGGACAGCCAGGGCCGGGTGATCGACGCCGAGGAGCACGCCAAACCGCCGACGACCCGAGCGGCGCTGATCAGCCTGGGGCTGCTGCTGGTGGCGTTGATCGCGGTGGTGGGCGACGCGAAGACGGTCTCCCCGACCATCGAGGCCGGTGTCGCGGCCGCGAACCTGCCGCACGCGTTCGTCGGTGTGATCATCGCCCTGCTGGTGCTGCTGCCGGAGACCCTCGCCGCCGCGCGCGCCGCCCGCCGCGACCGCGTACAGATCAGCCTGAACCTCGCCCTCGGCTCCGCGATGGCCAGCATCGGCCTGACTATCCCGGCCATCGCCATCGCCTCGATCTGGCTGGACGGCCCCCTGCTGCTCGGCCTCGGCGGCACCCAGCTCGCCCTGCTCGCGCTGACCGCGGTGACCGCGGTGCTGACCGTCGTGCCGGGCCGGGCCAACGTGCTGCAGGGTGGCGTACACCTGGTGTTGCTGGCCGCCTTCGTCTTCCTGGCCGCGAGTCCCTGACCGTCCGCCGCCCGGCTCAGCCGGCGGGCGGCGGGTCGCCCCCGAGACGGTCCGCGCGGGCGTTCAGGTAGCGCTGCTGCGCCAGGTTCGTCGAGCGCGCCGCCGCCATCCGGTACGCCTCCCGCGCCGCGACCCGCTCACCCCGCAGCTCCCACAGGTGGGCGCGGGCGGCCGGCAGCCGCGGGTCGTCGGCCAGCCGCGGGTCGTCGGCCAGGTCGGCGAGCAGCGCCAACCCGGCCGGCGTGCCCCGACTCATGGCCACCGCCACCGCGTGGTTGAGCGCCACCACCGGATTGTCGGACATCTGGAGGAGCACCTCGTACAGGGCGGTGATCTGCGCCCAGTCGGTGGCTGCCGCGCTGGGTGCCTCATCGTGCACGGCCGCGATGGCCGCCTGCACCTGGTACGCCCCGACGACCCCGCGCGGCAGCGCCGCGCTGATCAACCCGACCCCCTCGGCGATCTGGTCGGCCCGCCACCGGGAGCGGTCCTGCTCGGCCATCGGCACCAGCTCGCCGTGCGCGCCGATCCGGGCCGGCGCTCGGGCGTCGGTGAGCAGCATCAACGCGAGCAGCCCGGTCACCTCGGGATCCTCGGGCACCAGCCGGTGCACCAGGCGGGTCAGCCGGATCGCCTCGGAGGTCAGGTCGGCGCGCAGCAACCCGGGCCCGGCCGTGCGGGCGTACCCCTCCGTGAAGATCAGGTAGAGCACGTGCAGCACGGCGGCGAGCCGGTCGGCGCGCTGCGGGCCGGTCGGCGGCGCGAACCGCAGCCCACTGTCGCGGATCCGCTGCTTGCCCCGACTGATCCGCCGGGTCATCGTCGCCTCCGGCACCAGGAACGCGCGCGCCACCTCGGCGGTGCTCAACCCGCCGACCGCCCGCAGTGTGAGCGCGATCTGCGACGCCGGCGACAGCGCCGGGTGGCAGCACAGGAACAGCAGGATGAGTGTGTCGTCGGCGTCCGCGGGCTGCTGGTCGGCCGCCGGAGCGCGCCACTGCTCGGGCAGCACCCACCGCGCCACCGTGTCCTCCCGCCGCATCCGGGCCTGCTCCCGGCGCAGCAGGTCGGTCAGCCGGCGGGACGCGACGGTGATCAGCCAGCCGCGCGGGTTGTCCGGTACGCCGTCGCGCGGCCAACCGTCGGCCGCGGCGATCAGCGCCTCCTGCACGGCGTCCTCAGCGGTGTCGAAGTGCCCGTAGCGACGGACCAGCGCGCCGAGGACCTGCGGCGCCAGCGCGCGCAGCAGGTCCTCGACGGGTGTCTGCGGCATCGGTCAGCCGGCCAGGTCCTCGATGCCCTCCAGCACCGGCCGCACGTCCACGTACCCGCCGGGGGCGTCCGGGTCGACCAGCCCGGCGGCGATCTCGGTGGCCCGGTCGAAGCTGGCGCACTCCACGATCGTGTAACCGGCCAGGACCTCCTGCGTCTCCGGGTACGGGCCGTCGGTGACCACGGGTGCGCCCTCGCGTACCTGCACCCGGCGCGCGTGCACGGGCTCGCTCAGGCCCTGGGCGTCCACCAACTCCCCGGACTCGGCCAGCGCCTGGTGGAACGTCTCCATGTGCTGGTGCATCGCCGCGATCTGCTCGGCCGACATCGCGGGCCGGTCGGAAGCCCGCCCCGACAACACGTCGTAGTCCTGCTGGGAGCCGTACAGCAAAATCATGTACTTCACGGGTGTCTCCTCGTGTCGCTGGCACCGCCTCCGGCGCCGCTCACCAGAAACGTCGAAGCCCAACCCCCAACCCGGACACCCACCCCCGGCCCCCGCCCGATTCGATCCGTTGATCATGAGGTTATAGCTCCGACACGCCGATGCGAGTGGCAATAACTCCATGATCAACGGGGGAGGGGTGGGGTGGGGTGGTCTAGGTTGGTGCCATGGCGGTGGTTTGGGCTGTGGTGGGAGGTTTCGCTGCGGTGGCTGTTGCCGCGTTCGGGGTTGTGGTTCGGCGGGGGCGGCGGACCGGCGAGGTCGGGAACGACGAACGCACGGCCGGTCGGGATGCCCTCGGCCGGCAGCAGCGCTACGAGGCCGAGCGACACGGCGACCAGGGCGACACCTGGCAGCGCGGCGGCGCTGCCGGCGGCTGACGGCTCACTGACCGTAGGAACGGCGGAGCCGGTCGTTGATCAGGTAGTTGAGCCGGTGCCGCAGGTACCCCAGTGTGCTCTCGCTCGGCACGTCCCCGCCGGTGGTGAGCGTCCACCGCAGCGCGCACTCCGGGCCGGGTGGGTCGGCGGCCAGGTCGAAACGGATCCGGTCCAGCGGCCGGTGCGGCCACAGCGACGACCAGATCAGCAGTACGGGCGCGTAGCTGGCGAGCACCCGGGGCGCCACCTCGTCGTCACGCAGCTCCAGCCAGGGCCGGGCACCGACCTCGTACGGGTCGCGCAGCGAACGCCACACGACGTGTGGCGGGGCCGGCTGACGGCGACGGCGGCTGCCCAGCTCGTGCACGACGACCCTCCTCGCCGGACGGCCGCACCCGCCCCGGCTCATTCTGGCCGTACGACACGGTTGCCGTGAACCATCCGCAGCCGCCGCACGTGAATCCGGTGCGTGGGCGTGGGGTCGTATCGTCGGGGTACTACCAGCGCGAGCACGGATGTCTGGGGAGGCACAGTGGGCACACGGTCAGGACGCGCCGCCCGGGGACCGCTGGCGGCCCTGCTGATCGCCGCCCTGCTGTCGCTCGCCTGCGCCGGGGGCGGGCTGGCCGAGCCGGAGGGCGAGCGCCCCGCGCCGGCCCGTTCGCAGGGATCCCCGGCGCCGAACACCACCCGGGCCGACGGCACCACAAGTGTCGCCGAATTCGAGCAGGACGTCGCCGACGCGCAGACGATCGCCGAACGGTACTGGGCGGCCCAGTTCAAGGAGTCCGGGCAGCGGTTCCAACCGATCCGGCGGATCACCCCGTACCAGCGGGCGGGCGAGGTGTCCTGCGGGGGAGAACCGCTGCCCCGCAACAACGCCGTCTACTGCTCCCGGGGCGACTTCATCGCGTACGACATCGCCTGGTCGGTGGCGGCGTTCCGCCAGGTCGGTGACGCGTTCGTGTTCTACCTGCTCGGCCACGAGTACGCCCACGGCATCCAGGTGCGGCTCGGCATCAACTACAGCTTCACCATCCAGCAGGAGTTGCAGGCCGACTGCATGGCCGGCGCGTACCTCGGCGACTCGGTGCGCGCCAAGGTCCTGACCCTGGCCGACGGTGACCTCGACGAGTTCCGTGAGGGGCTGGCGGCCGTGGGCGACGACCCGGACCAGCCGTGGTTCGCGGAGGGCTCGCACGGCACCGCCGAGCAGCGCACCGACTCGTTCTTCCGCGGCTACGAGCGTTCGCTGGAGGCCTGCGACCTGGGCTGAGCGGGTTGCCCGGATCACGTCGGCGCCCATCGCGGTCACCAGCGGGGTGCCGGCCTGGCAGGATCGCCGGTGTCGGCCACGACCCTGGAGGATCCGCTGAGCAGCCACCACCTTGCCGCCGTGCTCTTCGACATGGACGGCACGCTCGTCGACAGCGAGAAGCTGTGGGACGTCGCGCTGCAGGAACTCGCCCGGGAGTACGGCGGGGAGCTGTCCGAGGACGCCCGCCGGTCGATCATCGGCACTGCCATGGCCGAGTCGATGCGCATCCTGCACGACGACCTGGGGCAACCCGAACGGGATCCGGAGATCAGCGCGGCGTGGATCAACGCCCGGATCCTGGAGTTGTTCCGCACCGGACTGCCCTGGCGGCCCGGCGCCTTCGAGTTGCTGCGCGCGGTCCGCTCGGCGGGGATCCCCACCGCGTTGGTCACCTCCAGCCCCCGGGCGCTCGTCGAGATCGCCCTGGACACCCTGGGCCGGGACACCTTCGACACCGTGGTCGCCGGCGACGAGGTGGTGGCGGCCAAGCCGCACCCCGAGCCCTACCTGACCGCCGCCCGGCAGCTCGGTGTGCCGATCGAGCGTTGCGTGGCGATCGAGGACTCGCCGACCGGGGTGGCCAGCGCGCTCGCCTCGGGTGCGGCGGTGCTGGCCGTACCGGCGGAGGTGGCGCTCGCGCGCACTGCCGGCGTACATCAGGTGGAGAGCCTGACCGGCGTGGACCTGGGGCTGCTCGCGGCGCTGCTGACCGACCGGGCCGCGGCGACCGGCTGAGAGGCCGGCGCCCCGCCGCCTGAGCGTCGATCGGGGACGAAACGCCCCGGGACGGCCGACGCCCCCGATCGCACTGGCGACCGGGGGCGTCGGCTGTTGCCGATCAGTCGTGGGCGATCGCGCCCAGGACGTTGATCCGGGCCGCCCGGATGGCCGGCACCACGGCCGCCACCACACCGATGATCGCGGCGAGACCGAGGAAGACACCCATCTGCCCCCAGGGCAGGATCAGGTCGGTGATGCCCTCGTCCTTGAGCGCCTCGACCACCGCGGCGCCGAGACCGGTGCCGACCGCCACGCCCAGCAGCGCGCCGAACACGGAGATCACCACCGCCTCCACGGTGATCATGCCCATCGTCTGGCCCCGGCGCAGACCGATCGCCCGCAGCAGACCCAACTCCCGGGTCCGCTCCAGCACCGACAGCGCCAGGGTGTTGATGATGCCGAGCACGGCGATCACGATGGCCAGGGCCAGCAGGATCTGGATCATCGTGAGCAGCCCGTCGAGCTGACCGGTCTGCTGCTTGATGAACGCGTCCCGGTCGGCCACCGACACCTCGGGGCTGTCCGCCAGCAGCGTCTCCACCTGGGGCTGCACGTCGGCGACCCGGGCGCCGGGGGCGAGCTGGATGAAGCCCTGGCTGGGCTGCGGGATGGTGAAGTCCTTCGCGGCCTGCACCGGCAACGTCACCGGGTTGGTCAGCTGGGACGACTCGTAGATGCCGCTGACGGTGTACGTCCGCGCCTCACCCCGGGTCAACTGCACCTTGACCGTCGAACCCACCGACCAGCCACGCGAGGTGGCCGTGTCCGAGCTGGACAGCATCTGGGTCGGCCCGAGCCGGTCGATGTCACCGGCCGTGGCCTTCGCCCCGAAGATCTGCCGCAGCGACGCGATGTCACTGCTCGCCGCGACCCAGGTGCTCTCGCCGTCGAGCTTCGCCATGTCGCCGTACTCGCCGTCGACCAGCTGCACGCCGGGCAGGGCCTTGGCCTTGTCCAGCACCGCCGGGTCGAAGCTCGGCGGACGCGGACCGCCCTGCTGACCGGAGATCACCAACTCGGCCTTGATGGTGTCCTGGGCGAGCGCGCTGATGCTGCCCTTGGCCGAGTCGAGGATCACCGTGACGCCGGTGACCAGCGCGATGCCGACCATCAGCGCCGCGGCGGTGATCGCGGTGCGGCGCGGGTTGCGCCCGGAGTTGAGTCGGCCCAGCTTGCCCGGCACCGACCAGGAGAAGATCGCGCCGAGCAGGTTCACCACCGGCCGGCTGATCAGCGGGGTCAGCAGCGCCACACCGATGAAGGCGAACAGCACCCCACCCAGGATGGTGGGCAACGTGCTGCCCCGGGCGTTGCCGCTGAGCCCGAGGAACAGCAGCACCGCGCCGATCCCGGTGACCAGCGACCCGGTCACGGTGATCTTGGTCAACGGTCGGTCCGGGGTGGCCACGTCCTGCATGGCCGCGATCGGCGGGATCCGCGACGCCCGCAACGCCGGCAGCAGCGCCGCCACCACGGTGATGACCAGACCAACCGCGAACGAGCCGATCACCGCGGCCGCCGGTACGCCGATCCCGGCCAGGGTGAGCCCACCGGCCAGCTCGCCGAACAGGAACGCCAGCAGCGCCCCCACCCCGATGCCGGCGGCGAGACCGAGCACCGAGGCGATCAGCCCCACCGCGATGGCCTCCAACACCACCGAGCCGATGATCTGCCGACCGCTGGCCCCGATGGCGCGCATCAACGCCAACTCCCGGGTGCGCTGCGCGACGATGATCGAGAAGGTGTTGAGGATCAGGAACGTGCCGACCAGCAACGCCACCGCGGCGAAGCCGAGCAGAATCTTGTTGAAGAAGGACAAGCCCTCCTTCAGGCCGGCCGACGCGTCCGCGGCCACCTGCTCACCGGTCTTCACCTCGAAGTCCGGCCCCAGCGCGCGGGCCACGTCGTCGCGCAGCGTCTCGTCGGAGACCCCACCGGCGGTGCGGACGGTGACACTGCTGAACGTGTCCGGCTCGCCGAGCATGAGCCGCTGCGCCACCGGCGTGGTGAAGAAGACCTCGTTGACCCCGCCGATCGAGTCCCGGTCACCGCTGTAGCCCATGATGCCGACCAGGGTGAAGTCCCGCTTCTTCGACTCGAACGCGGTGAGCACGCCCACCTTCTGGCCGACCTGCACCTTCGCCGCCGTGGCCAGCGCCTTGTTGAGCACGACCTCGTCCTCGGCCTGCGGCGCGCGCCCCTCCCGCAACTGCATCAGGTCGCTCTCGCCGATCCAGTTCTCACCCAGCTGGGGCGGACCGAACGAGGTGATCACCTTGCCGTTGCTGCCGACCACGCGGGCGCCGTCGGCGTTGACGATGCCGGTCGCCGAGGCCACCCCCGGCACCTGCTTGACCCGTTCCACCAGGGCGGCGGGCAGCGGGGCGGAGGTCTGCTCGCCCTCCATCTCGCTGAGCTCCACCTTCGGTTTCGCCGCGACGTTCACGTCGATCTCGGAGAAGCCGTCGGCGAAGACGGAGTCGAACGAACGCCCCAGCGTGTCGGTCAACACGAAGGCACCGGAGACGAACATCACCCCGAGCACCACCGCCAGACCGGACAGGATCAGCCGGACCTTGCGGGCCAGCAGACTCTTCAGTGTCGCCCGGAACATCAGTTGCCCACCTCGGCCGGAGTGTCCAGCTTCTTCATGGTGTCCAGCACCGTCTCGGCGGTCGGCTCGATCAACTCCGAGACGATCTGCCCGTCGGCGAGGAAGACCACCCGGTCGGCGTACGCGGCGGCGGTCGGGTCGTGGGTGACCATCACGATCGTCTGGCCGTGCTCGCGGACCGAGCTACGCAGGAAGTTGAGCACCTCCGCGCCGGAGCGCGAGTCCAGGTTGCCGGTCGGCTCGTCCGCGAAGATCACTTCGGGGCGGGAGACCAGGGCACGCGCGCACGCCACCCGCTGCTGCTGCCCGCCGGAGAGCTGCGCCGGCCGGTGGTCCAGCCGGTCCTTCAGACCAACCGTGGTGATCACCGTGTCGTACCAGGCCGGATCCGGCTTGCGCCCGGCGATCGACAACGGCAGCAGGATGTTCTCCTTGGCGGTCAGCGTGGGCAGCAGGTTGAACTGCTGGAAGATGAAGCCCACCTTGTCGCGGCGCAGCTTCGTCAGCCCCGCGTCGCCCAGCCCGGTGACTGTCGTCTCACCGATCGCCACCGTCCCCCGGGTCACCGAGTCCAGACCGGCCAGGCAGTGCATCAGCGTCGACTTGCCCGAACCCGACGGCCCCATGATCGCGGTGAACCGGCCACGTTCGAACTCGGCGCTGACCCCCCGCAGCGCGACGACCTGAGCCTCGCCGCTGCCGTACACCTTCCACACGTCGTTCGCCCGGGCCGCGGCCTGCGCTTGGCCTACCGTCGCGGTCACGTCATCTACCTCTTCCGTCTGTCCGTCTGCTCACGCCGCCCCCCGATGGTCCGGCGTGACTGTTCCATCATCGGCGCTGCTCACGCCCGTTCCGTCCGCCCCTGGGGGGACCCGGCGCGGATTTCCCGCTGCGGGTGGCCCCCGATGCCGGATCAGGGTTGCCCCTGACCCGACGACCGGTCGACCCGTTTCCCGCGACCGGTGGACAGCGCCGAACCCGAGACTGCCCCCTCACGCCACAGGAGGGTCAACCGCGCCGAGCCGTCTCCGGTCACGGTAGGTGAGCACGGCAACAAGGCCGTCCCCCCACGGAGGGATTTCCGAGTACGCCGAGTGGGGTAGCCGCCGGACGTCGGCTACGCCCCGGGGCGGATCAGACCCGACTCGTACGCCAGCACCACGGCCTGCACCCGATCGCGTAGTCGCAGCTTCGTCAGCAGGCGCCCGACGTGGGTCTTCACCGTGGTCTCGCTGACCGACAGCACCGCCGCGATCTCGGCGTTGGACAACCCCCGAGCCACCTGCACCAGCACCTCGCGTTCCCGGTCGGTGAGCGCGTTGAGCACCGGTGCGGGCGTCGCCGCCGGATCGGGCAGCAGGTCGGCGAAGCGCTCCAGCAGCCGGCGCAGGATCCGCGGCGAGACCACCGCGTCCCCGCCGGCCACCGTGCGGATCGCCGCGATCAACTCCTCGGCGGGCACGTCCTTGGCCAGGAAGCCGCTGGCGCCCGCGCGCAGCGCCCCCACCACGTACTCGTCCAGGTCGAAGGTGGTGAGCACCAGCACCCGCACCGGCAGCCGGGAGTCGACGATGGCCCGGGTCGCCGCCACCCCGTCCATCCGGGGCATCCGGATGTCCATCAGCACGACGTCGGGCAGCAGCCGGCGGGACAGCTCCACCGCCTCCACACCGTCGCCGGCCTCGGCCACCACATTCAGGTCACTCTCGGCCCCCAGCACCATCCGGAAGCCGGTGCGCAGCAGCGGTTGGTCGTCGGCGAGCAGGATCCGCACCGGCCGCGCCGAGGCCACCCGATCCGTCATCTCGTCTCCCGTTCCGCCGACGTCGTGCCCGCACCGCTCATCCTCGCGTACGGCGGACGTGCGTCGCGGACCACGGTAGAGGCCTCCCCGCCGCGGTGTCGTCACCGACGCGGCACCGCGTCGGCCCCCGCCACGGTGCCCGCGGCGGGGGCGGTCAGCGACCGGCCGGACACACCGCGGCGCGCACGAGTGGCCCGCGGCGGTGTGTCACTCGTCGGCGCCGGGCACCACCGGCGCGGACCGGGCGTCGCGCAGCGGATCAGCGGACGCCGCCGCCACCGGGAACGGCGGCGGGGTGCCGCCGAAGCTCGGGCACAGCGCCTGGTGACTGCACCAGTCGCACAGCTTGCTCGGCCGCGGCCGGAAATCCTGCCGGGCGGTGGCCTGCTCGATCGCGCGCCACAGCGCCACCACCGTGCGCTCGAAGCGGACCAGCTCGTCGGCGTCCGGCGTGTAGTCCAACACCTCGGCGTCGCGCAGGTAGAGCAACCGCAGCACCCGGGGCACCACCCCCCGGGTACGCCACAACACCAGGGCGTAGAACTTCAGCTGGAACAGCGCCCGCGCCTCGAACGCCTCCCGGGGCGCGCCCCCGGTCTTGTAGTCGACGACCCGCAGCGCGCCGTCCGGAGCGACGTCGAGCCGGTCGAGGTAGCCCCGGATCAGCAACTCGTCGTCGACCACCGCCGAGATCAGGCTCTCCCGCTCGGCCGGCTCCAGCCGGGTCGGGTCCTCCACCGCGAAGTAGCCCTCCAGCAGCCCGGCGGCCGAGCGCAGGAACTCCACCGGACCGGCCGGCTCCGCGCCGTCGAAGATCGCGGCCAGCTCCGGCTGCTCGGTGACCAGCCGGTCCCACTGGGGGGCCACCAGGTCGCCGGCCGCCGCCGGCGTGCGGCCGGTCGCCGGCAGGTCGAACAGGCGCTCCAGCACCGCGTGCACCAACGTGCCCCGGGCCTGCTCGATCGTGGTGCGCTCGGGCAGCCGGTCGATGCTGCGGAACCGGTAGAGCAGCGGGCAGGTCTTGAAATCCGCCGCCCGCGACGGCGACAGCGAGGCCCGCACCGGCGGTGGTGCCTGCGCCGCGAGGGAGGGCTGGGGGGTGGTGACCGATTCCGCCGTCATGTCGGCAAAGGTTAGGGCACCGGTGTGACACCGACCGCCGCCCGCCCCGCGCGGCGACGGTCCGTAGCATCGTGGCGATGGAGCAGACATCCCCGCCGCCGCGCCGACCCGACCGGCGTCTCGGCCTGAACGTCGGCCGGGTGTTCGGGGTGCCGCTGCACCTCAACGGCTCCATGGTCCTGTTCGCGGTGCTCATCGCCGTCCTGTACGCCGAATTCGCCCGCCGACAGCTCGACCTGCCGCAGATCAGCGGCTACCTGATCGGCTTCGGGTTCGTGGTGTCGCTGCTCGGCTCGGTGCTGCTGCACGAGCTGGGCCACGCCCTCACCGCCCGCCGGTACGGCATCGGTGTGCGCGGAATCACCCTGGAACTGCTCGGCGGCTACACCGAGATGGACCGGGACGCCCCGTCCCCCCGTGTCGACCTGCTGGTCTCGCTGGCCGGCCCAGCGGTCTCCGCGGTGCTCGGAGTCCTCGCCGTCGCCGCCACCCTCGCCCTGCCCGAACGGACGGTGGCGCACCAACTCGCCTTCCAACTCGCGGTCAGCAACGTCATCGTCGCGGTGTTCAACAGTCTGCCCGGGCTGCCGCTCGACGGCGGCCGGGCGCTGCGCGCCGCCGTGTGGGGGCTGACCCGCGACCGGCACCTCGGCACCGAGGTCGCCGGCTGGGCCGGCCGGGCCGTCGCGGTCGGCACCGCCGCCCTGGTCGGGCTGCTGACCGTGGCCGACGTCCTGTCGCCGCTGGCGCTGCCGCTGATGCTGCTGGTCGCCGTCACCCTCTGGCGGGGCGCCGGGCAGGCCATCCGGGCCGCCCGGGTCAGCCGCCGGTTCCCGCTGATCGACCTCTCCCGGCTGGCCCGCCCGGTCTGGCCGGTGACCACCGGTACGCCCCTGGCCGAAGCCCAGCGCCGACGCGCCGAAGGCGGGCAGCCCGCCTCGGCCCTGCTGGTCACCGACTCCACCGGGCGGCCGGTGGCGCTCGTCGACCCGGCCGCCGCCGACGCGGTGCCCGTCGACCGCCGACCATGGCTGGCGGTGGACGCCGTCGCCCGCGCACTGGGCACACTTCCCGCGCTGTCGGTCGGCTGGGACGGCGAGCGGGTGATGGAGGCCGTACAGACCTACCCGGGCGCGCAGTACGTGGTGACGTCAGGCGAAGATGTCGTCGGCATTCTGCACATCGCGGACCTTGCACAGCTCCTCGAACCCAACCGGAAGATGACACCGTGACCGCAACTCCCTCCACCGTCGGAGCCGACCCCACCACCCCGGCGCTGACACCCGTGCACCGTGGGCCGTTCCGGCCCGGCGACCGGGTTCAGCTGACCGACCCCAAGGGGCGGATGCACACCGTGACGTTGGAGCCCGGCAAGGAGTTCCACACCCACCGCGGCATCCTGGCGCACGACACGCTGATCGGGCTCCCCGACGGCAGCGTGGTCACCACCGCCGGTGGCGGCACCGCGTTCCTCGCGCTGCGGCCCCTCCTGTCGGACTATGTGCTGTCCATGCCGCGCGGCGCCCAGGTGATCTACCCGAAGGACTCGGCGCAGATCGTCGCGATGGGTGACATCTTCCCCGGCGCCAAGGTCCTCGAGGCCGGCGCCGGCTCCGGCGCGCTGAGCTGCTCCCTGCTGCGGGCCGTCGGCACCGAGGGTGAGTTGCACTCGTTCGAGCTGCGCGACGACTTCGCCCAGATCGCCAAGCGCAACGTCGAGGCGTTCTTCAACGGGCCGCACCCGTCGTGGCACCTGCACGTCGGTGACGTCGCGCAGTGCCAGGAGACCGGCTTCGACCGGATCATCCTGGACATGCTGACCCCCTGGGAGACTCTCGACATGGTCGAGCGGGCGCTGGTCCCGGGCGGGGTGTTCATCGGCTACGTCGCCACCACGCCGCAGCTGTCCGAGCTGGTGGAGGCGCTGCGCGAGCGCGGCGGCTGGACCGAGCCGCGCGCCTGGGAGTCCCTGGTACGCGACTGGCACGCCGAGGGCCTCGCCGTCCGGCCGGACCACCGGATGATCGCGCACACCGCGTTCCTGGTGTCCGCGCGCAAACTGGCCCCCGGGGTCACCGCGCCGCCGCGCCGACGCAAGCCCAGCAAGGGCACCGAGGCGTACGCGCAGCGCCGCCAGGACCTCCGCGCGGCGGAGGCGGCCCGACAGGCCGCCGCCCAGGTGGCGGACGCGCAGTCCAACGGTGCGGGGGAGATGGACAGGCCGTGACCATCGAGCTGGCCGGAGGCACCGCCGAGCAGGGGGAGGCGCTGGCATGAGCCGACCGGGCTACGGCGGCGGTGACCTCCCCGCGGTCTTTCCCGACTGGTCGCCCTACCAGGATCTGGAGTCGGCGGCGCGGGCCTACCTGCGCGACCCGGACGTCGCCCTGGAGGCGCTCGGCGGCGTGCTGCGCGGCGCGTCCGTGCTCGGCTTCACCCTGGAACGCTTCGTCAACGAGGTCAACGGCGTGTGGCAGGAGGTCGTCGTCTGCGACGGCAGCCGGCTGATCCTCTGGCACGGCGAGGACGTGCCGCCGGAGGAGGGCCCTCCCGGCTCGATGACCTCGTCGTTGCGGGTCGTGCCGGTCTCCACCGTCACCGAGGTCGGCTGCCGGCGGCGGCTCAACCGCGCCGACAGCGGCGAGATCCGGGTCGACAGCATCGACGTCTACCTGCTGCTCACCTCACTGGACGAGGCGCCACCGAGCGAGGAGATGGTGGGCACACCCCGGCACGACGCGCTGCGCTTCGGCAAGACCCTCGACGACGGGGGAGCCGGGCAGATCGCCCGGCTGGAGGAATTCGCGCGGCTGGTCGCCTCGGTGGTCGGCCGTCCGATGCTCTGAGGCGTACCCCTCCCGGGTCCGGCCGGGCCGCGCGGCCCGGCCGGTGGGTGCCTCAGTCTTCCTCGGCGTCCGGACCGGCGACCTCGACACCGTCGCCGCGCACCACGTGGATGCAGTCGCCCGGGCACTCCTTCGCCGAGTCGATCACCTCGAGGCGCAGGTGCTCGGGCACGTCGACACGGCTGCCCGGCGCCGCCAGCAGCTCACCGTCGGCGCCCTTGACGTACGCCAGACCGTCGATGTCGAACTCGAAAACCTCCGGCGCGTACTGCACGCAGAGCCCATCGCCCGTGCACAGATCCTGGTCGACCCAGACCTGCAGCTGATCGGTCGCGACCTCGGTCACCGGTGCACCCCCCATGTTCTCCCGTCCTACACTCCGACGGTACCCGAACGCCGGTAACCGCCCGTCAGGCCACCCTTGGCGATCAAGGTTCGGTGACGAGGGTGTTGCGTGGGACCGAATCGGCCTCATAGCGGCTAGTGTTAGGGCAGAACGTTCAAGCCCCCCGGGGAGGTGGGACGTGGCAGCACGCAGCGACGACGCGGACTCGCGCGCCGCACGGTGGGAGAAGGAAGCCCACGATCTCTCCACGCAGGTCGCGTTCCTTCAGGAGGAACTCGCTCTGGTGCGGCGCAAGTTGACCGAAAGCCCCCGACACGTCCGGCAGCTCGAAGAGCGGCTGGCGGCCACCCAGGCACAGTTGGCGCGGCTGACCGAGAACAACGACCGGCTGGTGAGCACCCTCAAGGAGGCTCGCACGCAGATCGTGACGCTCAAGGAGGAGATCGACCGGCTCGCGCAACCGCCGAGTGGCTATGGCGTCTTCCTGGCCAAGCACGACGACGGCTCGGTGGACGTCTTCACCGGCGGTCGCAAACTACGGGTCGCGGTCTCACCCTCGCTGGATGTGGGTGACCTGCGCCGTGGCCAGGAGGTCCTGCTCAACGACGCGCTCAACATCGTCGACGCGTTCGGCTATGAGCGGGTCGGCGAGGTCGTGATGCTCAAGGAGATCCTGGAGGGACCAAACGGCGGGCCGGGTGACCGGGCGCTGGTGGTCTCGCACTCCGACGAGGAGCGCATCGTGCACCTCGCCGAGACCCTCATCGGCTCCGCGATCCGAGCCGGCGACTCGCTCATGATCGAGCCCCGCTCGGCGTACGCGTACGAGCGGATCCCGAAGAGCGAGGTCGAGGAGCTGGTCCTGGAGGAGGTGCCCGACGTCGACTACGGCGACATCGGTGGCCTCCAGTCGCAGATCGAGCAGATCCGCGACGCGGTGGAGCTTCCCTTCCTGCACGCGGACCTGTTCCGTGAGCACCAGCTCCGCCCGCCCAAGGGCATCCTGCTCTACGGCCCGCCCGGCTGTGGCAAGACGCTCATCGCCAAGGCGGTGGCCAACTCGCTGGCCAAGAAGATCGCCGAACGGCAGGGCAAGGAGAAGCACACCAGCTTCTTCCTCAACATCAAGGGCCCCGAGCTGCTCAACAAGTACGTCGGCGAGACCGAGCGGCACATCCGGCTGATCTTCCAACGGGCACGGGAGAAGGCCGGCGAGGGCACCCCGGTGATCGTGTTCTTCGACGAGATGGACTCGATCTTCCGGACCCGTGGCTCCGGTGTCTCCTCCGATGTGGAGAACACCATCGTCCCGCAGCTGCTCAGCGAGATCGACGGCGTGGAGGGGCTGGAGAACGTCATCGTCATCGGCGCCTCCAACCGGGAAGACATGATCGACCCGGCGATCCTGCGCCCCGGTCGGCTCGACGTGAAAATCAAGATCGAGCGACCGGACGCCGAAGCGGCCAAGGACATCTTCTCCAAGTACATCCTCGCCGGGCTGCCCCTGCACCCGGACGACCTGGCCGAACACGGCACCGACCCCCAGGCCACCGTCGCGGCGATGATCGACGCCGTGGTGCTGCGGATGTACTCCGAAACCGAGGAGAACCGCTTCCTCGAAGTCACCTACGCCAACGGTGACAAGGAAGTCCTCTACTTCAAGGACTTCAACTCCGGCGCGATGATCCAGAACATCGTCGACCGGAGCAAGAAGATGGCCATCAAGGAGTTCCTCACCTCCGGTCGCAAGGGGCTGCGCCTGCAGCACCTGCTCGACGCCTGCGTCGACGAGTTCCGCGAGAACGAAGACCTCCCCAACACCACAAACCCCGACGACTGGGCGCGCATCTCCGGCAAGAAGGGCGAGCGGATCGTCTACATCCGCACGCTCGTCTCCGGTGGCAAGGGCGCCGAGGCCGGCCGGTCCATCGAGACCGCCAGCAACACCGGCCAGTACCTCTGACCGCCAGCGGCGGCACCGGACCTCGTCCGGTGCCGCCGCTGCGTGCGTCCCACCAGCCCGCGCGTCCGCACCCCGCCCACGGCGGCCCGTCGCGGCCGACCCGCGGGCCATCGACGGCATTCACGCGCGCAACGGGCGCGCCGCGCCGGCGGAGCGGGGTGCCACCGCGACCCGCCACGGCACGGCAGCTGCGCCGCGCCGACCGGCAGGGCCGCGCGGTACGCCACCGCGCAGACTAGTCTCGATGGTGTGAGCGGCGGGTACGCCGGCTCCAGGGGCGAGCGAAGCGAGTGGTCGCATGACGGTACGTCGGATCATGGGCACCGAAGTCGAGTACGGAATCTCCGTGCCCGGACAGGCCGGAGCCAACCCGATGGTCACCTCATCACAGGTGGTCAACGCCTACGGGGCACGCCCCGAGCTCAACCGGGGTGGTCGAGCCCGCTGGGACTACGAGGAAGAGTCGCCGCTGCGCGACGCCCGCGGATTCACCTACTCCGGGGCCGCCTACGATCCCGCCGAGGCCCTCGCGGACGAGGACCTCGGCCTCGCCAACGTGATACTCACCAACGGCGCCCGTCTCTACGTCGACCACGCCCACCCCGAATACTCCACCCCGGAGGTCACCACCCCCCGCGACATCGTGCGCTGGGACAAGGCCGGCGAGCGGGTGATGGCCGAGGCGTCCCGCCGGGCCGCCACCATCCCGGGCAGCCAGCCGATCCACCTCTACAAGAACAACACCGACAACAAGGGCGCCAGCTACGGCGCCCACGAGAACTACCTGATGCGCCGGCAGACCCCGTTCGCCGACATCGTGGCGTACCTGACGCCGTTCTTCGTCACCCGCCAGATCGTCTGCGGGGCGGGCCGGGTCGGCATCGGTCAGGACGGCGGGCAGAGCGGCTTCCAGATCTCCCAACGCGCCGACTTCTTCGAGGTCGAGGTGGGCCTGGAGACCACCCTCAAGCGGCCCATCATCAACACCCGCGACGAGCCGCACGCCGACGCCGACAAGTACCGCCGGCTGCACGTGATCATCGGCGACGCCAACCTCTCCGAGATCTCCACCTACCTCAAGGTCGGCACCACCGCCCTGATCCTCAACATGATCGAGGAGAAGGCGCTCGGCGCCGACCTCGGCATCGCCGACCCGGTCAGCGAGCTGCGCGCGGTCAGCCACGATCCCGGCCTGGCGCACCTCATGCGACTGCGCGACGGTCGCCGGCTCACCGCACTCGACCTGCAGTGGGCGTACCTGGAGCGCGCCCGGTCCTTTGTCGACGACCGCTACGGCACCGACGCCGACGAGCAGACCGTCGATGTGCTCGACCGCTGGGAGAGCGTGCTGGACCGGCTCGGCCGGGACCCGATGCTCTGCGCCGACGAGTTGGACTGGGTGGCCAAACTGCGGCTGCTCGAGGGTTACCGGGAGCGGGAGAAGCTCGGCTGGGGGGCGCACAAGCTGCAACTGGTCGACCTGCAGTATTCCGACGTCCGGCCGGAGAAGGGCCTCTACCACCGCCTGGTCACCCGAAAGGCGATGAAGACGCTGCTCACCGACGACGAGACGCGTACCGCGATGACCGAGCCGCCGGAGGACACCCGGGCCTACTTCCGGGGCCGCTGCCTGGCCCAGTACGCGTCCGAGGTCGTCGCCGCGAGCTGGGACTCGGTGATCTTCGACGTGGGCCGGGAGTCGCTCGTCCGGGTGCCGATGATGGAGCCGGAGCGCGGCACGCGCGCGCACGTCGGGGCGCTGTTCGACCGCTGCGCCAGCGCGAAGGATCTGCTGGAGACGTTGACCGGCGGCTGAACGCACGTCCTTATGCCCGCCGCGTGCCGCAAGCCGGCGCGCGGCGGGCTTTTCGTCGCCCGCGCGAGGTAAGTTCATCGCAGACGATCGTGGAGGAGGCAGCAATGGCCACTCATGACAGCGGCGGCCAGTCGCAGTCCGGCAAGTCCCGTCAGGGCGAGGAAATCGAGGACGTCACCACCGAGGCCAACCCCGAGGTGGCCGAGCGGCACGCCGAGATCACCGAGGACGTCGACGACCTCCTCGACGAGATCGACTCCGTCCTCGAAGAAAACGCAGAGGAGTTCGTGAGGGGCTACGTGCAAAAAGGAGGTCAGTGAGCATATAGGGTCAATTCGGACATGCCTAGAGCGAGTGATGATCGGGATGGCCTTCGCCGCTGCCGAGACTGCAGTGAATGGAAGCCGCTCGATCTGTTCTGTGCGAGTTCCAAGAGACCGGATGGGCGAGGCAGTTACTGCAAGCCCTGCTTCAACGAGCGATCCAAGGCAAGTTACGCGCGTCGGGTGAAGGCAAAGTTCGACCGCGAGGTGCGCGAAGGCCGCGTCGTGCCCGAGGGCCACAAGTTCTGTCCGACCTGCGATGCGGTCAAGCCGTTCGATGCCTTCCCCCGTAACCGGGCGGACACCTCCGGATATGCCACCTACTGCAAGCCCTGCCACAACACGAGGACCAGAGAGACCAAAGAGCGGCTGTACGGGGGTAACCGCGAGTACCACCTGCGGCGGCGGTACGGCGTCGGGGAGAAGGAGTTTCAGGAGCTCCTGGCCGAGCAGGGCGGGGTCTGCGCGATCTGTGGCGGCGCGGACCCGCAACATCTGGACCACGATCATCGCACCGGGTGGGTGCGCGGGATACTCTGCTTCAACTGCAACGGTGGTCTTGGCCAGTTCCGTGACAGTCCCACGAGGCTGGCCAGGGCGATCACGTATCTGAGAGGAACCACGTGGCAGCGGGCTTTGATCCATCCGGGCGTCTACCAGATGTGTTCACCAACGCGGGGACGTCCTCCTTCACGACGTTCCTGAGTCGGGTGGCCCCCGAGATGCTGCCCGGCCGGCGGCCGTTGCCGCCGGGCATGGCAGCGGACCTGGCGCCGCACGCGACCACCATCGTGGCGATCTCGGCCGCCGGTGGCGTCGTGATGGCCGGCGACCGGCGGGCCACCATGGGCAACCTGATCGCCCAGCGTGACATCGAGAAGGTGCACCCGGCCGACGCGTACTCCCTGGTGGGGATCGCGGGCACCGCGGGCATCGGGATCGAGCTGATGCGACTGTTCCAGGTGGAGCTTGAGCACTACGAGAAGATCGAGGGCGCGATGCTCTCGCTCGACGGCAAGGCCAACCGGTTGGCGTCGATGATCCGCGGCAACCTGGGTGCGGCCATGCAGGGCCTGGCCGTGGTCCCGCTGTTCGCCGGGTTCGACCTGGCCGCCGCCGATCCGGCGCGGGCCGGTCGGATCTTCAGCTTCGACGTGACCGGCGGTCCGTACGAGGAGACCGGGTACGACGCGATCGGCTCCGGCTCGCTCTTCGCGAAGTCGGCGCTGAAGAAGCGCTTCCGGGCCGGTGTGTCGGTCGACGACGCCACCCGCCTCGCGGTCGAGGCGCTCTACGACGCGGCGGACGACGACACCGCGACCGGCGGACCGGATCTGACCCGTCGGATCTACCCGGTGGTGATGACCGCTACCGCCGAGGGCACCCGCCGGTTGACCGACGCCGAGACGGCGGCGATCGCCGAGGGCGTGGTCGCCGGTCGGATGGAGAACCCGGGCGGGTGAGCCCCGTCCACCCCCACCAGTCAGCAGTCGTCAGCACCGCGCCGTAAGGAGAACCGCCGCCGTGGCCATGCAGTTCTACGCCTCGCCCGAACAGATCATGCGCGACCGCTCCGAGTTGGCCCGCAAGGGCATCGCTCGGGGTCGCAGCGCCGTGGTCCTCAGCTATTCCGGCGGGGTGCTCTTCGTCGCGGAGAACCTCTCCAGCGCCCTGCACAAGGTCAGCGAGATCTACGACCGGATCGGGTTCGCCGCGGTCGGTCGGTACAACGAGTTCGAGAATCTGCGCCGGGCCGGTGTGCGGATGGCCGACCTGAACGGGCTCAGCTACGACCGGCGGGACGTCACCGGGCGGGCTCTGGCCAACGCGTTCGCGCAGACGCTCGGTGCGATCTTCACCGAGCAGTCGAAGCCGTTCGAGGTGGAGATCTGCGTGGCGGAGGTCGGGGCGACCGCGGACGACGACGAGTTGTACCGGCTGACGTACGACGGTTCGGTCAACGACGAGCCGGGGCGGATGGCCATGGGCGGCCAGGCTGAGGCGATCACCGGTGTGCTGAAGTCCCAGCACCGTGCGGACATGTCCCTCGGCGAGGCGGCCCGGGTGGCGGTGCAGGCGTTGAGCACGGTTGGTGGTGAGGGCGGCGCGGCCCGGACGATCGCCGCCAACCAGTTGGAGGTGGCGGTGTTGGACCGTCACCGGGTGGGGCGTACGTTCCGCCGGATCACCGGTGCGGCGCTGACCGCGTTGCTGGACGGCGATGTGTCCGCCGCGGAGCAGCCGGCGGAGGCGGGTGGCCCGGACACTCCGGCGCAGCCCACCACCGAGTCGCACAAGCCGACGACGTCGGCGGCATCCGCTGACCTGGAGGACAAGCCGGCGGACGGCAAGTAACACCTGTTGGTACGGCGGCGGGCGGTCCGGTGTTCGGGCCGCCCGCCGCCGTACGTCCAGCATCTGCGGCGGCGGGCGTCCCGAGCGTCGCGGGCCGGTGTGGCCGTGATGCGTGGGGGTGTGGCCCAGGTCAGGGTCCTGCGGTCACTCCCGGCGCGGCGGCCTCGAAGGTCGGGGCGGCGGTGGGTGCTGCCGGGCGGGCGGCGTGGGTGCGCAGCAGCACGGCCATGACGGCGGCGACCACGACGGAGCCGATGGCGTAGCCGAGCTCGACTCGCAGCGCGGTGGAGACCGGGGCGAGCGTCGCGGCGACCAGGGCGGCCACCCCGATGGCCCAGGCGAGGGCCTGTGCCCGGTGCCGGTCGAGGGCCAGGAGTGCCTGGCCGAGGACCATCGCCCACAGGTAGGCGAGGGTGGCGACGGCGAGCCAGGCGAAGTCGGCGTGGCCGAGGACTCCGGGCGCGTCGAAGAGGGTCTGCACCAGTTGTGGGCCGACAAGCACGGCGAGGACGGCACCGGTGAGGCCGAGGGCGCTGACGATGCCCAGGGCGCGGCGCAGCAGGCTGTGGAAGCCGGTGAGGTCGCCGGTGCTGGCCGAGGTGGAGAGGCCGGGCAGCAGCGATGCCTGCAACGAGGCGAAGACGAACAGCGGGATCCGGACCAGCACCAGCGCGGAGAGCAGCGCGCCGGCGGTCGCCTCGTCGGATGGGTCCAGCACCTTGACGTTGATCACGCCGATGTTGACCACGACCTGGGCGAGCAGGCTGGAGGCGATGAGGAGGCCGAGGCCGCGCACCAGGCTCGCCCAGGTCACGGGAACGCCGCCGCCGACGGCGCGCAGGACCGGTGGTGCAGTGAGGATGGCGCCGGCGACGGGCGCGATGACCAGCACCGCGCCGTACCAGACGGGGTCGGTGACACCGTTCAGGCCGAGGACGGTGACCAGCGCGATCCGGAGGCCGCCGTCGATGCCGAGTTGGGTGCCGTACCAGGGGAACAGTTGCAGGCCGGAGAGGATGCCGCGGGTGGTGTGCGCGACGGCGAGTCCGGCCAGCGCGCCGATCAGGACGGTGACCATGGTGCCGTCGCCGGCGAAGAGCCGGTCGGCGAGCGTCTCCCGGAAGACGACGATCAGCGCGACGACGGCGGCGAGCAGGCCGGCGGCCAGGGCCGCCCCCCGGGCCAGTACCGGCCCGGGGGGGAGGCCCTGGCTGTGCCGGGCGGCGACGAGTCGGGCGACCTCCTGCTCGACCGGCATGAACAGGCCGATGCCGAGGGTGAAGACGATCGTCCAGAGCACGGAGAGGGAGTTGTAGTCCGCCTCGGTGAGACTGTGCCCGGCGACCGCCAGGTGAACGTAGGAGGCGAGTCCCAGCAGGGCGAGACCGGCGCCGACGGCGACGGTGCCCGGTGGGACCAGACTCAGGAGCCGGCGGATCACCGGCGAATGAGCGCCAACGTGAGGACGGCGAAGGCGCGGCCGAGGTAGATCATGGCCTTGGCGGGGGAGTGGCTGGGGGTGCCCGCCATCCGCTTGCGCATGGCCACCGGCACCTGGCGGATGGTGTAGCCGCGTCGGGCGGTGTGCACGAGCGTCTCCACGGTGTCGCCCAGGTACTCCACCGGGTACCAGGTGGCGAACATCTCGATCACCCGACGGTTGGCGGCCCGGAACCCGGAGGTGGTGTCGGTGAGCTTGGTGTGCGCGACGCGGGACAGCACACCGGAGAGCATGACCATGGCCCAGCGGCGGGGGCCGCGGACGTTGTAGTCACCCTCGCCGGCGAACCGGGCGCCGATCACCAGGTCGGTCTCGTCGAGCAGGTCGACGAGCTTCGGCACGTACCGGGGGTCGTGCTGGCCGTCCGCGTCGATCTGGATGGCGACGTCGTAGTCGTGGTCGCGCGCGTACCGGTACCCGACCCGCATGGCGCCGCCGACGCCGAGGTTGTACGGCAGCTTGGCCACGCGGGCGCCGGCCGCGGCGGCGACCGCGGCGGTGCGGTCGGTGGAGCCGTCGTCGATGACGATCACGTCGACGCCGGGCAGCTCGCCGCGGACCTCGCCGACCACGTCGGCGATCGAGCCGGACTCGTTGAGCGCCGGGATGATGATCAGGACCCGCTTGCCGTTAACCATCGTGGGACACCAGTTCGTTTCGGGCCGCTCGCTCGGCGTCGATCTCGGTACGGAGCAGGGCGAAGTCTTCGGCCAGGGTGCGGGTCTCTTCTTCCAGGTGGCTGACCTCCCAGCTGAGGTGCACGCAGACCAGCAGCAGGAAGACGATGCCGAGGAAGAGCACGAGGCTGACGCCGGAGGCGACGCCGAGCAGTTCGGCGACGTTGTCCAGCAGGCGGGGGAAGAGCGACAGGGGGATGACGATCACCAGGACGCCGAGCCAGAGCATGCCGTACTTTTCGCGAAGCTGCCGGCGGCGCAGCAGCTCGACGATGGTGGCGAGCAATATCAGGCCGGTCAACCCGGTGACGAGGGTGAGCTTCATGCGACCTTCCACGGAGCGGGCGGAGCGGGGGAGTCGAATGCGTCGACGAGAGTGGCATGCCAGTCGGGGAGCGACGGCAGACCTGCGGCCGCCCAGCGGCTGTGTGCTAGCACACTGTACGCCGGACGGGGGGCAGGAAGAGGATACCGGTCACTGGTGGTGGGTCGGATCCGGTCGGGGTCCAGACCGGCCAGCGTGAACGCCGCGCGGGCGAGCCCGTACCAGGTGGTCTGGCCGGCACAGGTGCTGTGGTAGACGCCGGCGGCGGCCTGGCCGGCGAGGGCGGCGTCGGCGAGTGCGACGAGCTGTTCGGCGAGCCGGTAGGACCAGGTGGGCTGGCCGTGCTGGTCGTCGACCACGCTGATGAACTCCCGCTGGCCGGCGAGCCGGAGCATGGTGGCCACGAAGTTCGGGCCGTGCGCGCCGTACAGCCAGGCGGTGCGGACCACGTAGCCACTGTCGGGCAGTAGTCGGGCGACCGCCTGCTCGCCGACCAGCTTGCCCCGGCCGTACGCGTTGACCGGCGCGGTGGGGGCGTCCTCCGGGTAGGGGGACTGGGCATCGCCGGCGAGGACGTAGTCGGTGGAGATCTGGATGAGCCGGCTGCCGCTGGCGGCGCACGCCGACGCGAGGTTCGCGACGCCGTTGCCGTTGACGGCGGTGGCCGCCGCCTCGTTGGTCTCGGCGCCGTCGACATTTGTCCACGCCGCCGTGTTGATCACGATGTCGTGCTCGGCGACGGCCTCGCGGACGGCGGCGGGATCGGTGATGTCCAGGTCGGCCCGGCTGGCGGCGGTCACCTTGAGGTCGGGCCGGGTGTGCAGCACGGTGACCAGGTCCCGGCCGAGCATCCCGCCGGCGCCGGTGACGAGTAGGCGGGTCATGCGGTGGGTGTGGTCTTGAGGGGTTCCCACCAGGTGCGGTTGTCGCGGTACCAGGTGACGGTGTCGGCGAGGCCCTGGTCGAGGGTGATGC
>NZ_JBEZFV010000015.1:0-123141 GCF_040649655.1 Micromonospora sp. NPDC048905
TCCTTCGGAACCACCACGGGCAAGCAGCCATCAGCCACACCCCACCGCTCCGGGCATCCGAGACATCGATCCCGGACATCAACAATCTTATGGAGACAGCCATGACGGCAACCCCCGCGTCCAGCGCAGCCACGCCCCCGGTCGTCGACCGGGAGACCTGGCTGCGCGAGCGCAACGAACTGCTGGTCCGGGAGAAGGCCCATACCCGCGAAGGAGACGCGATCGCAGCCGCTCGTCGTCAGCTGCCGATGACGTTGATGCCGACGGTGACGGTCCAGGGCCCCGGCGGGGACACCCCGCTGGTGGAGGTTTTCGAGGGCCGCCGGATGCTCATCGCCTACTTCCACATGTGGCACGACGGCAAGCCGCACGAGCATCAGTGTGAGGGGTGCACCTTCTCGACCTGTCACATGCAGACGCTGGACTACCTGCATGCCCGGGACGTCACCTACGCCGTGTTCTGCCAGGGCCCCTACGACGAAAGTGCCCCGTTCGCGGAGTTCATGGGCTACCCGTTCCCCTGGTATTCGGCGAAAGACTCCGACCCGGCTCTGGCCGACGGTCGTGACTTCGGGTTCATCGCCTGCTACCTGCGCGACGGCGACCAGGTCTACGAGACCTACTGGACCACCGGGCGGGGCGTGGAGGCGCTGATGACCAGCTACCACGCCCTGGACCTCACCGTGTACGGACGGCAAGAGAACTGGGAGAACTCACCCCAAGGTTGGCCGCGGGTCAGTGGTCACCCGTGGCGGCTCAACGGCCGCCCCACCGCCCAATGGTCACGCCCCGGCGTTACGTCGGCGGTGACGTCCTGACACTCGAGATGATCATGCTCGGGTCGGCCGCGGTGTCGGCCTGCTGCTGCGTCGCGCCGCGGGCGGGCGCGTGCCGCAGGGCCCGGATGCTCGCGGGTGCGATGGTGGCTGCCATGGTCGCGGTGACCCTCGACGCCGCACCGGTTGTGCAGTACGCGGGCGCGCTGCTGCTCCTCGCCTTCGCGGTCGCACTCGTCACCAGCGGTCCGACCGAGCGCGGCCCGGAGGTGGAGTGGCACCGTACGGCCGGGGCCGTGCTCATGGCGCTCGCCGTGCTGATGCATCAACACGGCGGGTCGATGGCCATCCACCACCTGACCGGCGGGCCCCGGATGGACCACGGCACCGTCACCGGCCATGACGCGGCGCTCGTGTTGCTACGCGCCGCCACGGCGGCTTACCTCTGCTGGATGGCGGCCGCACTCGTCCGGCTGCGCAATCGACCGATCACGGACCTGCTCCGTTGGGAACACCTGGGCATGGGGGCAAGCCTCGCGGCCATGATCTTCTTCATGAGCTAGCCGAGTAAGCCAGCCGGCAGATCACGTGACGTTGGAGTATCAGGCCGTGCTCACGAGCCTCGCGCTTCGGACCGTCGTGGCGCAGCTCGCGGCTCTAGCTTAAGAAAATTAATATCAACCTCTTGGAAGTTGAGGATTTCTGAGCTAGAACTTCAGGTATGACAGATCAGGCGATGGAATGGCAGGACCTCACCAGCCTGACGCGGGGGCAGCCGTTCGTCGTCGAGCGGGTGCGCCTGGCGAGCAACGGCGTCGCGATCGAGGGCGAGTTCGAGCCGCCGCAACTGGCTCAGCTCAACGTCGAGGATCAGGTCTTCGTCACGGCGTTCGTGCGCTGCCACGGTTCGATCAAGGAGATGGAACGCATCTTCGGGGTGAGTTACCCGACGATCAAGTCACGACTCAACCGGATCACGCAGATGCTCGACTTCGTCGAGACCGACCCGGCGCCCTCGCGGGCCGACATCATCGACCGGCTGCGCCGCGGTGAGATCACCGCACAGCAGGCGTTGGCCGAGCTGGACGGCCGGACGTGATGCCGCAGCTGGTGACCGTCAAGGTCAACCGCCCGGACCGCCGACCCGTCCGCGTCTGGGTTCCGGTGCTTCCCGTGGCGCTCGTGCTCTTCCCGGTCGTGGTCCTGGTCGTACTGGCGGCGATCGTGGCCTGCCTTGTGTTCCGCATCGGTGTGGTGCGGGCACTCGGCGCCGCCTGGCGTGTCATCTGCGCGCTACCCGGCGCCCGCTTCGACATCGAGCAGGGCCGCACGGCCGTGCTCGTGGCTATCCGATAGGAGACGTTCGCATGACCGAACAACGCAAGGACATCCTCGACCTGCTGGCCGCCGGCAAGATCACCGCCGAGGAGGCGGAGCAGCTCATCGCCGCCCTCGAACGCGACCAGGCACCGGCGACGGCGGGTCATGACACCCGCCCGAAGGGCAAGGTGAAGTACCTGCGGGTGCTGGTGGACGCCACCGACAACGGCGAGCCGTCGCGGGTCAACGTGCGGGTGCCACTGCAACTGCTGCGCGCCGGCGTACGGCTGGCGGCTTTGGTCCCGCCGCAGGCCCTGGTCAAGGCCAACGCCTCACTCAGCGACTCGGGTGTGCCGATCGACCTGACGCAGCTCAAGCCCGAGCAGTTGGAGGCGCTCGTGGAGCACCTCGACGAGGTGACCGTGGAGGTGGACTCACCCGATGCCACCGTGCGGGTCTTCTGCGAGTAGGCGCGGCTACGACGTCTCGCGGTGTTCCAGCCCGCCACCTGGACGGGTGTCCTCAGTCAGCCCTTGGCCGGCCTACGACGAGCCCGCCGACGGGGGTTGTCGTCGCCGCCGGCAAGCCTGGTGAAGGTGAGCATGTTCGCCAGCGCCACCACGACGATCGCGACGCCGACCTGGATCGCGAGCACGACCCAGTCCCACCGCAGCACCCACACCCGCATGCTGGCTCCGTCGTCGATGTCGAGCGCCCTGGCGACCACTGTGCCCAGCACCGCCGAGCCGACGCCGATGACGAACGTGGCGAAGAGGCCGATCCGCTGCCTCCCCGGCAGGATGAGTCGGCCGAGCAGGCCGACGAGGGCACCGATGAGCACCGCGCCGAGATAACCAGTCACCAGCATTGCTGTCTCTCCCCTCCAGCAGTGCCGAAGTACATGCCCGGATCTCACGTTCCCGGAAACCCCGCTCCCGGCCGTCGCCGGACGCGGGTGGTTCGCGGTGGCCTCGGGTGGCGGTCGTGGTCGGGCCTGGGTCGGCAGGTCGGGTTACCTGGCGTCATCGC
The DNA here is from genome assembly GCF_040649655.1 of Micromonospora sp. NPDC048905. Taxonomy (NCBI): domain Bacteria; kingdom Bacillati; phylum Actinomycetota; class Actinomycetes; order Micromonosporales; family Micromonosporaceae; genus Micromonospora; species Micromonospora sp. NPDC048905. The sequence continues at coordinate 3,126 of NZ_JBEZFV010000015.1, forward strand.
GTGCCTAGATCTGCGTCCGTGCGTGCTCGATCTGCCGCACGATGGCGTGGGCGCCGTGCGCCTGGGCGAGGGCGTCCGCGCGGTCGAGTGTCGCGAGCGCGTCCTCGTGACGGTCCTGGGCGGCGGCGACGTAGGCCAGGCCGACCATGTTGGCGGCCACGCTGCCCAGCGCTCCCTGCTCTCGGCGCAGCCGCGACGACTCCTCCAGCCGCTCGCGTGCCTCGTCCAGTCGACTCGCAGCGTGCGCCGCGATGCCCAGGTGTCGCAGTGCCTCGGCCTGGGTCGTCTTGTCGCCGACCTGCGCCGCCATCTCGCGGGATCTTTCCAGGTGTGGAACCGCGGTCTCGTTGTCACCTCGGATGACCTGATGCAGGCAGCCGATCCAGAACGACGTCTCGGCCTGGCCGCGGACGTCGCCCAACGCCTCGTACAGCTCGATCGCACGCTCGAACAACGGCAGCTCAGCCGGGTCCTCGACGGCAGGCGAGCCGCTACTGGCGCGTGCGATGAGAAACCGCGCGTGCAGGATCCGCCCACGGGCCAGCGCAGTGTCGGCCTCCACCCCGTCCAGGTCCCGATCGGCGTCGGCCAGCGCGCTCGCATCGCCACCCAACACGGCTTGGTCGTAGAGCGTCCTGGTTCGTTCGATGCGATCTTCGGCGTTCATCGCCGCCCCCGTCCTGGCATCACCACCGAGTACTGGGGCAGCAGTTTAGTGGTGCAGCACCGGACCGCGTGGTTCCCAGTGCCCGCCGATCGGTTCTACCAACCGCGCAGGTTCCACTGCTGGGCGGCGGTGCTGTTGCAGGTCCACTGCTTGTTGGCCGTGCCATCGGCGGTGCTGGCGTACGACACGTCGATACACAAGCTGCCGTACGGCTGCACGCTCATGATCAGGCCGTGGGCGTGTCAGCTCGATCCACTACGCTGGCAGAGCTGTCACACGTGAACGAAGGACACACATGGCCCGCCCCTACAGTCCCGGACCGAAGCTGTTCGTCTTCACCGCCGGTGCTGGCAACGATCAACACGTCTCGGTGGGCGACCCGCAGGAGGCGTACGTGGCGTTCTCTGCGTTCTTCCGAGGTCGAGAGTCTGACACCTACACCATCAGGGACGAAGCGGCGAAGCAGAGTGTGGTGCTCAGGCCCGGTCGCGGTGCGATCTCCCGGATCAAGGATGCGGACCAACCTCGGTCCGAACATCTCCTGGTCGACAGGGGCAACCGCTACCTTCCGAGCGCGATGCTGTTCTTCGAGAACGGATACGCCGGCCTCGACCACTTCGGCCAGTGGTTTCCCGACCTCTCCGATCTCGACGCGTCACCGGAGACCCGCGGTGCCGCCCGCGCCGCCACGTTCACGACGGAAGCGGCGGCAGTCGAAGAAGTCGCCCGGATCTGGGCAGATTCCGGCATCGTCGACCCGAGCGACAGGTACTACGTCTTCTTCGACTCGCATGATGTCGACGAGGACCGAGCCGAACGAGCCGAACTGCTCCAGTTGATCGGTTTCCTCGGCCTCGAACAGGTCGACGCCCCGGCCGACGCCGCCGGGGGCGAAGTCTGGGTGCGGACGGACCCACGCCTCGACGTCGAATGTGCACGGTGGTCGTGAGCCGTGCGGGACATCGTCTTCACGCGTAGCGGCAGCGGCTGGATCCCGACGGTGATCCGCGAGGACGGCGAACTGAGACTGATGCTCGCCGCCGGGGCCGACGCCAACCACGACCCTCGTACGTTCGCGTTCCCGATCGGGGAAGCCCACCTCGCGGTGATCCGGGACGACCTGGCCAGACACCTGCTGCTGTGGAGTGCGGTCCTCCCACTGTGCGACGCCGCCGGCACTCGGGGCCAGCTCGACGAGGACGCTGCCGTCGCGCTCCTGGATCCGGTCCTGCTCTCCCCACCCGCGGACGTCGACGCGCTCTTTCGGCGCATCCGGTGGGACCGGAGCCGACTCGTTGCCCATGGTGCCGACATCGCGCTACTTGGGCGCGGTCAGGTCTGCGCGGCGATGCGCACGGCGACGGAGGGGTCGGATGAGAAACGTGCGCAGGAGTATCACGCGCACCGCCGTCGCGCCGAGCGCGGAGTGGTCCTCGGGCCACTCGATGCGGAGATCCTGAGGTACACGGGCCGGTACCTGCATGGCGCGACGGTGCCACGGCGCAGCCCCGATGCCGTCGCCCCCGCGCTGCTGCCCCAGGTCATGCGTGTGATCGCCACCGCGGAGCAGGCGTGCGCCGGGATGCGGATCGACCTCGATCCGCGGCGGGGAAACCGGGCCACGGACAAGCGCGACTGGGATCGGATGGCGGCGACGGTTGACGCGGCCGTGCGCCGCGCACACCCCGAACTCGTCGATGACGCGGTCCGTACGGTGAGCTTCCTGATGTGCTCGGAGGCGGCGGACCGCTCCCGGAGCACCCCTGCGGACGATGACGAGGAGGCCGCCGACGTCGGTGCGAGTGCGGGAAAGGCGGCCCTGTCGTTCACCGATGACAAGGGCGGCGAGAAGACGTGGGTACGGGACGGTTCTCGCACCGCCTCCGCCGAGTTCTGGGAGTTCGTCGCCGATCGCTCCGCCGGGGACAACGAAGTGTTCACCATCGAGGACGAGGAACTGGGCGAGGGGATTCAACTGCACTTCTACGCGGACTCCATCGCCCGGATCACGACGGTGCGGCACGGGGCAGCCGGGTCGGATCCGCAGTACCAGGTCGAGTACCGCCTGGTCGACGGGATCGGCGAGTATCGAAGTCTGGTGACCGCCTTCGTGCGTGGCGGCTGTGCCGCACTCGAACAGCACGGTCCCTGGATGTCAGATGTCGCCGAATTCGAGCGCGCGCGTCGTCGGCGCGACGCCCGCTAGTCCCAGAGAGTGCCTCAGGTCGGCCTGCATGCCGGCCAGCCACCGCAGGAAACCCGGCTCTACCAGGGCGGCGAGGCGGGTATAACCAGCCGCGAACGGATGATAGGCATCACCCGCAGCGATTTCCTGGCACCAGACCGGGTCCGCGGAGAGCTCCGTGACATCGACGAATGGCACGCTTCGGGTGGTACAAACCCGCGCCATCGCGGCGGCGAGATCGGCTGCCCGTTTGCTTGCCTGCGGGTCCAGCACCGGCGGCGGCCCCACGACAAGCGTGTGCCACCGTGCGGCGTGGGCGTCGTCGAGCATCGCGGCGAGCAGCGCGAGTGATCGGCCCGGCGGGACACGAACCTGGTCGAGCTGCATGTCCACGTCGTTGGTCCCGAACGCGAACACGACCCCGAAAGCCTGCCCGTCCTTGAGGCGGACACGGGCTTCAGGAAGCCAGCGTTGGGCCACGTCCAGGGATGTGTCCCGGCGAACCCCCATGTTGTAGACGGTCAGATCATGGCCTTGCGCGCGGGCGGCAGCAGCCACGTGCCCCACCCAGCCCACACCGGACGGATCGCCAACCCCCGTCGTGAACGAGTCACCGAAGAAGCACACCCGCAGGTCGCACCGCGATCCCGTCGCGCCGGGCTCCTCCGAATAGGCGGATAACATACCTCCAGCATATCCATTCACTTGAACGCATCACAATGCGTTCAAGTGTCGATCTCCCTGACCTCAGACTGCGGATTCTGCTGGCCGGTGCGGCGCGGTGACGTCTCCAGGTCAGTGAGCATCGCCGCGGCCTGCGCAAGCTGTCCCTGGTGGAACACCGGCATGCCGTGACGGAGCAGTTCCTCTGCGGCTACTCCCCGTCCGGGCACGGTACGGCCGGTGAACGAGCCGTCATAGATCACGCTGCTGCCGTTGTACCGCAGCGCCTGCCCCTGCAAGCATCCGCTGACAAGTACCTTCAGCCCGGGCCGAACCGTAGCACCGCCGATGGCTGCGTTATGCCGTTAATGCGGGCGCAGGCCGTCGAACAGAACGGCGAGGGTCCGGTCGATGACGGGGCCGGAGTAGTCACCGGTTTCGGCCGCCATGCTGGCGCCCCTTAGCAAGGCGAGTATCTCGGGCAGGCCGACGTCGGGGCGTACGGCGCCGACGTGTTGGGCGTCGCGCAGAAGCTCTGCCAACGCTTCACGCATCCGCGTACGCTGGCCCGCCTGCTCTGCTTTGACGTCGATCCCCGCGCTGCGCAACGCGTCCGTCAGGGTCTTCTTGCCCGCCGCGTCCGCGACGACCTGCGCGAAGAATCGGAAGAACCCGGTCTGTGGCTCCGCGGCGGCGCGCAACCGGGCGGCCTCGTCGAGCAGCAGGTCCACACGCGCCGAGACGATCGCCGCGTAGAGGGCTTCCTTGGTCGCGAAGTGCCGGTACAGGGTGCCGACACCCACTCCGGCTCGGCGTGCGATCTCGTCCATGCGGGCGGTCGGTCCCTGCTCGTCGAGCACGATCTCGGCCGCTTCGAGCACCTTCGCGCGGTTGCGCGCCGCATCCGAGCGGATCATGCCGGCCTCCTCCGATCGAATACCGTTGACAATCGGAATCCAGATTCCGTATGTTGAAGCGGAATGCTAATTCCGATTGTACGAGGGGTGGCATGCGGTACGCGACACTGGGCCGATCCGGCCTCCACGTCTCCCGGGCATGCCTGGGCACGATGAACTTCGGCACCGATCCGCAGGCACCGACGCCGGCCACCGAGGCCCGCCGCGTCATCGGCGAGTTCCTCGACGCCGGCCACAACTTCATCGACACCGCGGACACCTACCGGGGTGGCACCAGCGAAGAGGTCGTCGGCCGAGCCATCGCCCACCGCCGCTCCGAGGTCGTCCTCGCCACCAAGGGGGCGGCACCGCAAGGCGCCGGACCCAACAACCGGGGCCTGTCCCGCGCCCACCTGACTCGCGCCCTGGAGGCGAGCCTGCGCCGACTGGGCACCGACTACGTCGACCTGTACCAGTGCCACGTGCCCGACCCGGACACCCCGATCGACGAAACCATGGCAGCGCTCGACGGCTTCGTACGCTCCGGCAAGGTCCGCTACGTCGGCTGCTCCAACTTCACCGCCGCCGGAATCGTCAGCGCCCAATGGGCAGCGCAACGCCTGGGCGGCACACCCTTCATCAGCCTGCAAGCCAACTATTCGCTGATCGCGCGCGCGATCGAGGCCGAGATCGTGCCCACCTGCCAGCAATACGGGCTCGGCATCCTCGCCTACAGCCCGCTCGGCAGCGGTCTGCTCGCCGGTCGATACCAGCGCGGCACCGCGCCGGCCGCCGGATCCCGACTCGCCGAGTGGGCGGCCATGCCCAGCCCGATGGCACGCGCATTCGTGACCGGCCTCCTCGCCGAGCGGCATTTCGACATCGTCGACGAGGTCACCACCGTCGCCGCCGAACTGGCAACGACCACGCCAACCGTGGCGCTCGCCTGGCTCGGCAGCCGCCCCGAGATCAGCTCGGTGGTCCTCGGCCCTCGCTCCGCCGATCAACTGAACGCCAACCTGGCCGGCCTCGCATTCGAACTGCCGGAAAGCGTGTCCGCCCGGCTGGATGCGGCGAGCCGGTGCACCATCAGCCCTCCGGTCAACGGCCAGCACAACGCCGCCTGATCCAGCGACGAGCCGCTCCCTCGTCGTCCGCGTCCACAAGCGCGAGACCTTGTCCCCAGCGTGGCCCCCGACCGCTGGGTGGATAAATCGCGGCCCTCCAGCATGACGGCCGAATGATCGAGTCTGAACGTTCTTGAACGCCTCGGTCCGTTTCATGGCATCTCTTGATCCGGATCGTATAAATATGATTCGATGCGATCAGACGATGGCGTGCCACCTCTGGACACCGCAGGCCGGCGAGCCCGAGGCGTCGCCTGCCACCACCACCCTGACCGGTTGACTGGAGATCTCATGACCAGCCCTCGATCCGCTCCGCCTCGGCAGACTCCGGGAGTAGCCCGCCCGCGCCGTGCCCGCGTCAGACCCACCGCGCTGAGCATGCTGTCGATCGCAGCGCTTGCCCTGGCGTACGTGGTAGCCATGCCGGCCGCATCCACCCCAGTGGGCCTGACCATGGAAGTAGCCGCCACCTACGTCAAACTGGGCAACCGGACCACCGGCAAGTTCATCGACGGCATGGGCCGGACCACCAACGGCGCCGCAGTCGGCCAGTACTCCTCGTCGTCCAGCGACAACCAGCAGTGGACGATCGATGCCGTCGGCGACTACGTCCGGATCAGGAATCGGGCCACCGGCCTGTACCTGGACGGGATGGGCCGCACGACGGGCGGATCCATCTGCGGCCAGTGGAGTGACACCGGCAGCACCAACCAGCAGTGGACCCGGGAGGACTCCGGCGGCTACGCCAAGTTCAGGAACCGGGCCAACGGGCTGTACCTGGATGGCGGAAGCAGCACGTCCGACGGCGCCAACCTCGTCCAGTACGCGAACAGCGGCAGCACCAACCAGCAGTGGATCGTCACTGACGTGTCGACTCCGGGATCGGGCACGATCACGGTGGACGGCAACAACATCCGCGCCGGCAACGTCAACGGCCTGACGTTCAAGGGCTTCGGCGCGCTCAGCGCCAACAGCACCAGCGAGTTGCTGATGGATTACAAGGCCCAGAGCCCGACCGCGTACGCGCAGCTGCTGCGGGTCCTCTTCGGTGGGGAGAGTCCGGTCTTCACCAACGTGAAGATCGAGATGGGCAACGACCGCAACAACTCCACCGGACCGGACCCCTCGACCATGCGTTGGGAGTCCGAGACGCCCAACGTCAAGCGTGCGCAGGGCTTCCAACTCGCGGCCGACGCGAAGAAGGTCAACCCCAACGTCAAGGTGTCCCTGCTGCGCTGGAACTCCCCCGGCTGGGTGAACAGCAACGACAAGGTCTACACCTGGTTCAAGAAGACCATCCTGAGCGCGTACCGGACCTACGGGTTCATGGTCGACTACGTCAACCCGGGTCTCAACGAGCGCGGGGCGGACCTGAACTGGACCAAGACCTATGCCAACCGGGTCAGGACCGACAGTGCCGACTTCGCGAACTCGACTGAGCAATCCCGGTACAACCAGCTCAAGGTCGTCATCTCCGACGAGGTCGGTGTCGGGTCGTTCGGCGGCAGCATGATCAGCGACGCCGGCCTGCGCGACCTGGTGGCGGCGGCCGGCTACCACTACAGCCCCGACGACGACAGCGCCGGCAACTTCAAGCGCCTGGCGATGGACTACGACAAGGAGATCTGGAACAGCGAAGCACAGGCGACCTTCGGCAACTCCGCCTTGCGCCCCAACAACAACATGCGGTCCCCGTCGGTGGTCGGAACCGGCATCGGCGGCACCAACAGCGCCCTGGAGATGGGAAACACCATCATCAAGGGATTCGTCAACTCGCGCCGGACCAACTTTATCTACCAACCGGCCATCGGGTCCTTCTACGAGGGTGGGCAGTACTCCTACAAGGAGGTCGTCAGCGCCCGTGATCCCTGGTCGGGCTGGCTGCACTACGACGCCGCCATCGACGTGCTGCGGCACTTCAGCTGGTTCGCCAAGACCGGCTGGGAGAACTCCAGCAACACGGCCGGTATCTGGCGCGCCGTCCCCGAATCCAGCTACACCGGAGCGACCGGGACGAACCCGGTGGTCGGACGCAACGGCACGCCCAGCTATCTCACGCTCGCCGCGCCCGACCGGCGCAACTTCTCCACGGTCTTCATGAACGACAGCGAGTACACCCAGTCGTACCGCCTCCAGCCGGTGAACATGGCCTACTCCGGCACTCCGGCCCTACAGCTGTGGGAAACCCGCGCGGCCGACCCCGGCCAGGCGTTCAACGCCAACTACCTGAAGCACCTCGGCAGCGTCCCGGCCGGTGACGGCGGGGTGTACACCGTGACGGTCCGGCCGAACTCGGTCGTCACCGTGACGACGCTGGCCAACCACACCAAGCCCGAGTACCTGGAACCCCTGCCGGTGGAGGGCCAGCGCACCGTGCTGGACACCGACATCTCCGGCGACGTGCAGAGCACCAGCGACAACATCCTCTACGCCGACGGCTTCGACTACACCGGCAAGACGGTCCCGGTGATCGGCAGTGGCGGCACCATCACGGGCACCGAGGACTTCATCACCTCGCGTGGCGGCGCCAAGAGCGTCATCCCGCGCTACGCCAGCGACCGCAACGGCGCCTTCGAGGCATTCCAGCCGGACGGATCGACCAATTACGTGCTGCGCCAGCAGCTGGACAGCCCGAGCCAGGGCCTGGGCGGTGCGTGGAACGGGGGGGACGCGGTCACCAGGATCGGTGACAGCCGGTGGCTCAACTACAAGGCCAGTGTCGACGTCTCCTTCGAGAACAGCAGCACCCAGAACGGCGCCAACCACGCCCGGCTGGGCATCCGCGAGCAGCACGGTGACAATGGTGCGCCGTACTCGGTGCGGTTCACCTTCGACGGGGGCTGGCAGTTGCTGGTCAACAACACTGCGGTCGCCAGCGGCAACGTGGTCAGCGGCGCCGGCGGCGTGCGGATCAGTGGGTTCAACACCGCTCCCAACGCGTGGCACAACATCGCGCTGAAAGGCGTCGGAAGCACGGTGACCGCCTACCTCGACGGCGTCACACTGGCCACCTACACCGACCCGAATCCCAAGCTGTCCGGCCGGATCACGCTGGGCAGCGGCTACTACTTCACCCGGTTTGACAACCTCAAGGTGGAGACGGTCGACGGAAGCCCGCCGTACTACTCCGAGGTGCTGGACAACCTGGAGATGTCCGACCTGGCCAACCCGCCCGCCCGAAAGCTGGTGTACGGCGGGTCCTGGGCGCACGAAAACGGTAAGGGTATGTACAACGTTCAGCGGAGCCTGTCGACCAGCCAGGGCAGCGGCTCGACGCTTACCTACACGTTCGCCGGCACCGGACTGGACATCATCGGGCCGAACAACGGCTCGGCCGTCCTGCAGGTCACGGTGGACGGCACGGTGGTCAACTCCGCAGCCAGCACGCTCGCCTCTCCCGAGTTCTCTCAGACGTACGCCCTGCGCAACCTCGGCGCCGGCACGCACACCGTGCAGATCATGGTGCGCAGCGGCAGTCTCGTCGTGGATGCCGTCGGGGTCGTCCGGCCGTGATGCCGCTCGCGCCGGACGACCAGTAGGACCCGCATCGTCCCGTCCCCGTCCCCGTCCCCCAACAGAAAGGACGACGCAATGCGACCTGCCATGTTCAGCCGCCCCCTGTCGCGAATGGCCAGGCTCGTGGCCACCAGTGCGGTGATGGCGACCACGGCTGCCGCAGCGGCAATCGCCATCACCGCTACCGCCGGCCCAGCCGCTGCCGCCACCAGCCAGTTCAGAGGCATGAACTGGGCTCAGCTGGGTGACAACTTCAGCACCAGCCCGCTCGTCGTGCAGGGCCTGAGCCAATCCGACAGCTACGCGACGGTACAGGCCAAGGCCAACGCCCTCTACGACGACATGGCCTCCACCATGGGGATCAACACCGTCCGGCTGCCCATCAACACTCAGACGGTGGCCAACACCACCTGGTGGAACGCCTACCGGGGCGCCATTGACGCCGCCACCGCCCGTGGATTCAAGGTCATCCTCGCCTTCTGGACGGACCACAACTCCGGCGCGAGGATCGCGAACCTCGCCGCGTGGAACACGATGTGGTCCAGCGTGACCAGCGCCTACGGCTCGAACACCAACGTGTACTTCGAGCCAATGAACGAGCCGGGCGGTTACAGCTCGGCACAGTGGCGCGACATCGCAGCCACCTGGCTCAGCACCCACTACTCGGCCGTGCCCAGCCGGGTGCTCATCGGCGGCACTGGCGCAAGCCAGGACCTGCGCGACGTCTGCAACGACAGCCGCTTCAACGGCACGCTGCTGTCCTTCCACCACTACGCCTTCTTCTACGGCTCGATGACCTACGACGCCTGGCGAAGTCACATGCAGACGCGTCTGGGCAACTGTGCCTCCCGAGCGGTCGCGACCGAGTTCGGCGGTCCCATGGACAACGGCCTCAACTACGCCGACGCGAACAGCACCGACAACTTCGTGCGCCACATCCGTGCCATGGCTCAGGTCATGCGTGACAACCAGATGGGCGGCACCTACTGGCCCGCCCTCGGCGGCAAGAACTCCGGCTCCGGCCACGACTGGTATTCGATGTTCGCCCTCAGTGGCAGCGGCACCAATCTCAACCTGACCATCCGCAACACATCTGGCGCCGACCGGATCCGCTATGCCTTCGGCGACACCATCGGCGGCGGCGACCCGACGACACCTCCGCCATCGGGGACCCATTACCGGATCAACAACGTCAACAGCGGCAAGGCGATGGACGTGATCGGGCAGTCCACGGCCGACAGCGCCGAGATCAAGCAATGGAGCTACCTGGGCGGCAGCAACCAGAAATGGCGCTTCGAGGACGCCGGTAGCGGCTACTTCCGCATCGTCAACCAGAACAGCGGCAAGTGCCTCGACGTCGCCTCCGCCTCCACCGCAGACGGCGCGAACATCGTCCAGTGGACGTGCGGCAGCGGCCAGAACCAGCAGTGGCAATGGCAGTCCCAGGGCAGCAACTTCCGGCTCGTGGCCCGGCACAGCGGCAAGTGCCTGGACGTGTACCAGTCGGGAACCGCAGACGGCGCGGACATCCAGCAGTGGACCTGCGGAAGCGCCAACAACCAGCGCTGGACAAGAACCGCGGTCTGACCGGGGCTCAGCAAGGCGGGGTGGCAGACCGTGCGGCACGGTCTGCCACCCCCGTTTGTTGACAACCGTGACCGCACAGGCGTGGGAAGGCGAGCCCGGAGGACGGCCACCGCGTTGATCATCGGTGGTTTGTGAGGACAAGCGAAGATCGTGCGGTGGCCGCGTGCCACAGCGTGGACCCGACCGGGTGGCGGGTCGTCCTGGACGAGGCCGCAGCCGCACCACCGGCGAGCTGGCTTTCTACCTGTGCTGGTCACCCGGCCCGGTGCCGCTGCACACAATCGTCACCGTCGCCGGCTCCCGCTGGAGCATCGAGGAACTGTTCCGTCGCCAGTCGCGCCACACCGGCCGGCGCCGGCTGCGCGCGGGCGACCTCGACGTCCGCGGTACGCCCCAACGACCGGCACCGAACCTCAGCCGGCGCGACGCTGCCCGCGTCGACCAGCGGCCGTCGCCCGGTCGGGGGCCAGCGATGATCGATCCGGCCAAACCGTCGTCGTGCACAACGGCTCCGACCCACACTGTGGGGTGCGGAGGCGGTATCGGCAGCTGACGTGCGGATCGTCCGGTTGGGGTGGCCGCAGGCGCCAACGGTCCCGACCACACCAGCGTCCGCCACTGACGCGGTGCTCATCAGATGCTCATCGGTCTGCGGCAAGGTCGAGAGGAACGCCGGCCGACGTCCGGCAGGTGCAGCGTTCTGGCACCAATCGGCGACCACTCACGAGGAGAACAGCACGTGGACCTGCAGCTCAGCGGCAAGACCGCATTCATCAGCGGATCCAGTCAAGGCATCGGTTACGCAACCGCGAAGGCCCTGGCCGGCGAGGGTGTCAACGTGGTCCTCAACGGCCGCGACCCGGCAAAGCTGGCCGAGGCTGTCGACGTGTTGCGTCGGGAGGCGCCCCGCGTGTCCGTCACTGGTATCCAAGCCGACTTCTCGGTTGTCGAGGACGTCGACAGGCTGTGCGACGAACTGCCCAGCGTCGACATTCTCATCAACAACGTCGGGCTCTTCGAGCTCAAACCCTTCGACCTCATCTCCGACGAGGAGTGGCGGCTCTACTTCGAGGTGAACGTACTCAGCGGGGTCCGGCTTGCGCGGCACCTCATGCCGGGAATGCTCGATCGGGGGTGGGGCCGGGTCGTGTTCGTGAGCAGCGAGTCGGGCGTCAACATTCCCGCCGACATGATTCATTACGGCACGTCCAAGACGGCGATGCTCGCAGTGGGCAACGGCCTGGCGAAGCTGACGAAGGGCACTGCGGTGACCGTCAACTCGGTGCTGGGCGGCCCCACCTATTCCACTGGCGTCGCCGAAACGGTCAGGTCGCTGGCCGATGCCCAATCCCTCCTTGAGGATGACCTGAAGGTGGCGATCATTGGCGCCAACCAGACCTCCCTACTGGGACGCTTCATCGAACCGAGCGAGATCGCAAACACCGTGACCTTCCTCGCCAGTCCCGCCGCGTCCGCAATCAACGGATCGGCGGTACGCGTCGATGGCGGTGTGCTGACGACGATTCTGTGAGTCCGCTGCGGGATTACCCCGCCGAAGCCGGTACCGGTGGCTGGGGCGGCGCAGCTACTTCCGTCGCGGGTCGAGCAGGCCCCGGGCTGCGGTCCTGATCGCGATGCCGGGCATCGGGGTCAGGACCGCGCGTCCTGACGCCCCGGCGTGGTCACGCGCCATCGCGCTGGGCCGGAGCAGCCGGCCAGTCAGCGGGTGAGGCCGACGAGCGTGGCCAAGCGCGCCACGCCGGCCGGTGCCGGCTGTGCGCGGGCGACATCGGCGATCACGGTACGCGCCAGAGGCCGGCACCGAACCTCAGCCGGCGCGACACTGTCCGCGTCCACCAGGGCGCGGGCAGCCCCGCGCAGGTCACCAACCTGGAGGTACGCCCGCGCGACGTCAACGAGGTACGCGCCCCGATACTCGGCCGGCAACCGCCGCCACGCCTCCCGCCGCACCACAGCCGAGTGCCGCCGGAGCGCCTCGTCGGCGTCACCCCGCTGCGCCGCCAGCACCACCCGAGCCACCTCGACGACAACCGGTCCGAAGCCGGTGCGGTGCTGATCGTCGTACCCCCGAAGGTGTGCGGCGACCCCCGCGGCCCGGTCGGTCAGCTCCCCGGCGCGGTGGTGGTCGCCGCAGCCGGCGGCGGCCAGCGCGGCCTGGACCAGCAGCGTCCCACCCAAAGCCCACTCCGCCGCCGACCACCCCCGCCCCACGCCCCCGTGATCAAGAGGTTTGCGTGCGGTTTGATCTCCAACACTCCCGCAAACCTCTTGATCACCAAGGCCGGGCAGGGAGGGGAGGATGCGGTTCGCGGCCGTTAGGGCCGTTGTTAGGGCCAGGTGGTCGCGGTTGGACGCGCGGAGCGCCTGGGCTACCGCGATGGTTGCCGTTGCCGCCAGGATCTGGTTGTCTCCGGCGGCGGCCATCGCCCGGTCAGCGGCCAGCCAGGCCAGGTCGGCCTCGCCGAGCTTGACCAGCAGCGATGAGGTGATCCGGTACGCCGGCACCAGCACCTCCGCCGACCGCGCGCCCTGGACGGCGTCTAGCAGACCCGGCAACACCCGCACCAACTGCCCGTAGTGCGCGTGCTGGTAGGACAACCAGGCGTACCCGATCTGCCTTCGCAGCTCCTCCGGCGCCTGTGCCGGGGCCTGCGGGATGTCGTAGCGGGCGAGGGCGGCGCGGATGTCGTCCACCCCGTCCGGCGTGCCCGCCGGAGTGCTCGGCTGCTGACCGAGCAGCACCTCCGGATCGACCCGCAGGACGTGGGCCAGTTCCTGGATCACCGAGTACCGGTCCAGGGCGCGCACACCCCGCTCCACCTTGTCCACCCAGCTCTTCGACCTGCGCAGCCGGTCCGCGAGCATCTGCTGCGTCATCGACCGCCGCACCCGCCAGCGGGCAACCCGGCGACCGATCGGGAGGTCATCGTTGGTCACGCCGCCACCGCCGGTCCGGGACCGCGCGGGTCGTGTCGTCCACGGGTACGCGGTCCGCCTCGGCCTGGGCGAGGAGACGCTGTTTGGCAGCCTCCCGCTCGGCCGCCTCCAACTGCTCGCCTTTGCTCGCCGACTCGTCGCTCTGCATCGACACCTCCGCTGGCCGGGGCGTGACGTTCAGACTTGCCGTCACTCAGGACCCCTGCGATCAGCGAAGCGGGCTGCCGGTGGACGGACCAGATGGCAAGCGATGCGCTCGGTTGCGCTGCTCAGGACGTGGGTTGCGCAGGGTTGCGCGGGTCACCATAGGACCTCGGCAACCCATAGGATCGTCACTGTTGGTAGTTGATCGATGCCTGGAGGCGACACGATGGCGCGACCGGTGACGAACGCGGCATTCGAAGGACTTCTGCTGGCTGCGGGTTACGCCAACTCCCACGCTGCATTCGCCCGACAGCTCAATCACACCGGCCGCAACGAGGGCGCCTGGCGCTACGACGCCGCCAGCGTCTACTGGTGGTTACGCGGTCGCCGGCCTGGCGAGCCCGTTCAGGCTGCGATGGCCGAGACCCTGGCCCGCAAGCTCGGGCGCCCGGTCGCCATTGCCGAGCTGGGCTTCGGCGCGAGCGACAGCATCGGTATGTGTGTCTACCCCGTGACTGTCGATGGGGCGATCGATACCGCCGAGCAGATTTGGACGAGGCTGGCCAAGCGCCTCAACCAACAGGCCAGCGGGGCGTTCGACAGCGGCAAAGCGCTAGAGGCGGCGCTTGGCTGGCGGTATGACCTACCCGACAAGGCGGTCAGCCGGAACGGCCGGCAACAGGTCACCTCCACCGATGTTCAGTCGCTATATGCGCTGGCGGACCACTTCACCGACCTCGACCGACGTCACGGGAGCGGTTCTCCGCGTACCCGTGCTGTCATGGCCGACTTTCTGGTGCGTCAGGTTGCGCCGATGTTGCACGGCACCTACACCGATGCCGTGGGGCGCGACCTCATGCGCGCAGCGGCAACCCTCTCCGGCCAACTGGCCTTCATGTCGTACGACGCGGGCGAACATGCCATGGCGCAACATCAAGTGACCCTCGGTCTGCGTCTCGCCAAGGCCGCTGGCGACCGTCTCTACGGTGCTCACCTGCTGGCGAACCTTGCCACACAGGCTGTGTTCTTGGGGCACGCCCGAGAGGCGACCCGGCTCGCCGAAGCAGCAATCGACGGCGCTGGTCGCGCACCTGCCGTAGCCCTCGCTCGGCTGTACGCCACTGCCGCTACCGCATACGGCCAGTCAGGCGAGCGGCGCGCCTGCCAGCTCGCACTGACAAAGGCCGAGTATGCGCTCGATCGGATGGGAACAGACCCCGGCCCGCGCTGGGTTGGCTACTTCAGCCCTGCCCATTTCGCCGGGGCAGCGCTGCGGTGCCTAGGCGACCTGCATCTGTACACGCAGGCCCTTCGACATGCTCCCGACGCGCTCAACCTCGGCAGCCGGAACACCCGAACGCGTGTCCTACACACCGCCCTCATCGCCACGACTCATGCCCGTGCTGGAGACACCGACGCCGCCTGCGAATGGGCCTCCAAGCTCGGGCAGCATGCTGTGGGCATCCACTCGGCGCGTGTCCAGCAGCGCGTCCGCGAACTCGCAACCACGCTCAGCTCGCAGCAGCCATCACCACAGGTCAACGAGACCTTGCATACCCTCGCGGTCGTGCCGGCAACCATCTAGAGCGAGAGCGCACCTAGACACATCCGCTAACGTCACCGAGGTGACCTGGACGGAGCCCGCCACGTGGTACGCGAATTTGGCTTCCTTCTACGCCGCCGCTGCGGCCTTCATCACCGACCCGGCGGGCAATGTGCTGCTCGTCAAGCCGACGTACAGGGACCACTGGGCCTTTCCGGGCGGCTACGTCGACGAGGACGAATACCCACACGCAGCCTGCGCCCGAGAGGTCCGGGAGGAGCTGGGGACTTCTGTAACCGTCGGCGAACTGCTCGTCGTGGACTGGGCAGCGCCCGCCGGGCAACGGCCACGCTCTATAGTCAGCTTCACATTCGACTGCGGACAGATGCGAGACCTCGACGAGTTGAAGCTGCCTGCACATGAACTGGAGGACGCCGCTTTCCTGACGGGTCGAGATGCTCAACAACGTCTTCCCGAGAACGTCGCCCCGCGTGTTCTTGCAGCAATGCATGCCCGCGATAGCCACTCGACGGTATATCTCCCCTTCCGCAAACCCGCGCTGCCGTCCTTCAATCAGGACCCAAGGATATGAATGCGTCCGCGTAAGAAACCCACCCCGACGCCTTAGGGGCCATTATCCACCGGGCTACTATTGGCGGGCGCACCCGCGTATTTCCACGCCCTCCAGCAACCCTGCCCTTCAATCTGTCGACTCAGGCGTTCGCTGGCGCCCTGCAAATAAGCTTCAATCTCGCACCTCCGCCCGAAGGCTCAGGCTCCGATGATCTTGATGCGGCAGTTTTCGAGCGCTCGCCTCGAACCGGTTGACCGATTGTATGACTTCATTGGCAAAAATCCGACATTGCGCCCGTTGGGCCTCGCCGAGAACTTCTGGCCGACCATGGGCGAGAGGTGCTCTATATTGAGATAGCCCGGTTAGAACGCTCCTCCAATAAACTTTGTCATTCTTTTCGAAAACTTGTTGAAAATGCTCCCATTCAACTTGAATGATCGTCCACAGGTCACCAGGATAAGTGTAAGAAAGCCAGGGAGCCTGTCGCGCAAACATCTTCTGGTCGCGCTCCATCTTTACAATCGCCTCGTTCCACGCCCGCATGATAGCGGGACTCTTTTTCGTCAGTAGCGCTGG
Organism: Micromonospora sp. NPDC048905; assembly: GCF_040649655.1. NCBI lineage: Bacteria > Bacillati > Actinomycetota > Actinomycetes > Micromonosporales > Micromonosporaceae > Micromonospora > Micromonospora sp. NPDC048905. The sequence continues at coordinate 19,562 of NZ_JBEZFV010000015.1, forward strand.
CCAATCACCACCGTAATGCTCCACCATTCGGGCCTCCACAATCGCACGCAACCGCACTTCGGCGTGACCGAGAATGCCCCACGGGTCCAGACTCCAGGTACGACTCCTCAGCGCATCGCGAAATACCTCCTGGTCGGCTAAGCAAACTTCATCGGAAGTGCTTTCCTCATTCCGCAATGAAAGTATTCCAAGGAGCTCCAGCTCTTGTTTTTCGAGTAGCATGTCGTCGATTATTGGCCCTAGCACAAACTGTGCGGCAGCATCAACTAAATCAATCTCGCTGAGGTAGTCGATGACCCGCAGCAAGAGCTTTGATCGTTCGAGATCGGCGGCGCGTGCCGGATTGCGGTCTGGACGAATTGTCAGCCAGTATTTCACAAGCGCCGGATGACCCCCCGACCACTTTAAGCATTCGTAGGCATCGGTTGCACTGACGCTATCGACGCTAGGCGCAAAGGAATCGACATCGTCGGGAGACATGCTTCCCAGAAACTCTGTGTAACACACACTTGCGAGCGTCGAAATCCCGGTAACCTTTGCCTCAATAGATTGCAAAGATCTTCGGGAAAGGATGAGAGCTGTGCATGGCAAAGTCTCCGGACGGTGAACAAGTTCACGAAACAGCAGCAAGAAGTCTTGTCCATCGTCGAAATGCAGGACGCGGTCAAATTGGTCTAGGATAAGTATGACATGACGACCTGCCTGCTCGATTTGCAGACGTGCCGCCTTCCATGCTGCACGGGTATGCGGCGGAGGCGAAGTGCCAACTTCTCGTCGTGGATTCTGCGAAGTTAGGGTGGCTATTTCAGCAAAAAGCTCTAGCCCAGACCTAACCGTCGATAGGTCTACCCTAACAAGGTGAGCACGGCCGCCATTGAGACTTGCGATGACGCGATCTGAAATCCAAGACTTTCCGGATCCTGGACTGCCGTGTACAGCAACGTTAGCTGGCGCACTTAAAAGAGCACGAACTCGCTCGGGGAGCTCCATCCGGGAAGTCATGATGCCCTCCGCCTAAGGTAGTCTGCATACAGCAGAACACGTATTACAACACCTGCGTCCGTCTCGCGAACAACTCCTCGCATTCGTAGGTCTTCAAGCGCCCTCATCTGCCTTGCTTCAAGCTGCAGCGCCTCGATATGGACTGGGTGGTTCTGACTCCCAGACAAGAGCGCAATCCGACGCAAAACCTCCGTTGCGAGACGTGAGCCACCCTCTTCGTCTTCCTGACCCATGGTCGACAGCAATGTGTGGGTATTGTCAGCACTAACCAAACAATCGAACTTGTGTAGCTCAATGCAATCATTTCCCGAAAGTAGACTTTCTACTGCCTCCTCGACGTCGCTTTGCGTTATATTCGACCGCCGTCTTGAATTTACTAATTCAATTATTCGATCACAAAGTATTTGCGTAAAGAAGGGGTGGCCGTCGGTATACGTTGCAATAGTGCTCAGTGCATAACCTGAATATCGACTAGCGTTCCGCGGCGTCCGCACGGGAACATCAGCCAGAGCCTGGGTTTCTTCCAGGCTTAAATAATCAAGTCTTCGAGTAGTCATCACGCTGAATTCATTGGGGTAGGATTCTAGGAATCTCGGCATTGTATCCTGCCCCACCAGCAGAGCCGAGAAAAGCCGAGCCTCTAAGATCCCCTTAAGCTGTCGCATGAAGTCCCGGAGTTCGTTGTGCTCGCGAGGTTCAATACCCCGACGACGCAAGATTTCGTGCAAGTATGTGAATTCGTCAACAACAATGACAAACGGCGTGTTGGAGAATCCCGCCACCCGCAGAACGGCTCGACCGGCTTCTCGTGCTCGTTGCAGGCTTCGAAGCGGACGCCTTTCGATCGTTGCCGCATCCGGCCAACGCGCCAAGAGCGGATCTGACAATTCTGGCGGCAATTTGCGGTCCAATTGGACGCGAAACTGATCGAGAATCTCCTCGACAAAATCTACCGTCATACTTCTTCTATCGATTGTTCCCATCGACAGGCTCGCAACGACAGCCCCTCGTTCGGTCAACCGAATCCTAACCTGCTCTAGGACACTCGACTTCCCGGTCCGCTGCTGCCCATATAACGCGTAACACATGCCTCCAGGAATCTTTGCCAATTCCGTGATGAATTCATCAATCAAGATTTGACGACCAAAGAACATATCACGTTTAGAGACAGGAAGACCCCCGGCATACGCCCGGAAGGGGTTGGCGATTTCCTGGTGTTCTTCCTTTCCGTGGATTTTAACGATGAGAGTTTGCCGAGGCGTTTGTGAGATTACCCCGCTAGGTTCGGTGAAAGCCAGATGCGCGTCAACCCGGACATCCGTTCTAGATCCCTGCTTCCTATTGTCTCTCATTCTTGCTGTCAGAATAAGAGACTCGCCAGCCTTCAACTCCTCAACAACGGGAAGGCTCCCGATTACCTTCAGACTCCTGAATTTATCGAGAACCAGGCGAACATTCCGCACACTCATGGAGGGCTGATCTAGCGACACCCTGACCGGAAGCTCGAATTCGTTGTCGTAGCCGCGCGTTACATTCACTGTATCTTGAGTCAGAATCCGCGGTGCAGAGCCTCCCCTTTCGACTAAGGCCGCCGAATGTAGACGCTCTATCTCAATAATCGACTCGAAAATCTCATCGAGAGCTGCCGGCAACGTCCCGGTCCTACCCTGATAGCTTCGACCTCTTCTTGCGTTTCGTTCCGCCTTGAAGAAATTAGTTCGCGCGTCCGAGTCCGAAGCCTCAACGTCGTTACGGCATTGAAGTAGAGGAAGGAGCTGTCTGGCCACTTCAAGTACTGCGTGTCCCCGCTGGCGATTCACTTTAGACGTGATGAAAGTAAGGTCTTGCGCAAGACGAGCGGAAATAAATTCTGCCCGTTTCGTGTAGTCAACTTGCAAAGCTGCATCTTGGAGCATTTCCCGGAAACCCCGCGCGATATCAGCTTGTCTACGAACATGATCCGGCTCCTGCTGAGATGTAGGCCTAATGGCCTTTCCCTGCCGAGGGGCGGGCTGCCGGGACCCACGCTGTACAGTGGCCGACGCAACCGCCCCAATTGGGACCCTGATTTCTCTGCCATCGTCCGTCTTTAGCCTAACGTCGGTCTCGAAGACTTCTACCACCTCGGCTGTCAAGGCGTACGACGAGCGCGTCCCAACGAGCTCAACGTTGTAACGCGTGCCGACCCGGAGGCTAGGACCATCAGACGCCAAGATCACACACACTTTCTCGCGAACTGTAGCTTTAACTGCTTGGGCGTTTCCGCCTCTAGAGGCCACGCACCTTACGCTTGTACTCAACTCCACGGGAGTGCTGGCGTCAATACCGTCATCTGCGAAACTCGCCCTTCAGGAAGGGGTTTCACATGAGCGTTAGTCGGATATCCGACGTTGCTTCAGTATCTGAGGTATGCGCTGCGGGCAGGTGCCCGTCGGTTGAGTAGTGCAGTAGGTCGCCAATGCGAGCCGAGCGGATCATGGCCTTAATGTGCCTAGATAGGTTTCGTAGTCGCCGGCCGCACGGTGGAGGGCAGTGAGCCAACCCAGGGTGGACCCCAACAACCGAGCCCCGCAGGTGAAGGCCGTGTTTAATGACCGGTAGGTTGCGACGATTCGCGAGCGTGGCGCGGGGCAGGACGCTGCCATAGTTGACCGAGCTGGCCGGCGAAGCCGGCGTCGGCGAAGACATGCCGCATCAAGCTGGTGGTGTAGGCGACGAGCTCGTCGCACTTCGCGCCGCCGCCGTCCCACCACGGGGCGGTCAGCACTTTGACGGCGGCGACCGACAGGCGAAAGTGTCGAGATGATGAACCGGTTCCAGCCGCCTATCATGCCGGCGTAATAAATGCAGGTCAATGTCGGTGCTCTGATGCTCTGCGACTCGCAGATCCCCGCCGCCGGCTCGGGCTGGTCCGACCAAAGGCTAGGCAGATCTGCCTACGCACGGTGCGCACGGTTGTCCGTGCGGCACCTACCGTTCACTCCCCGCGGTGCTCACAGCGCCACGATCGCCGCAGTCTCCGCCGGCAACTGGATCCGGTCCCGCATCACGGTGACCCCCTCCCCCGTAGCCAGCAGCACCCGCCGAGCCACCCCAGGCAGCGACACCCCCTGCCCCCGCCCAGCCAGGTTGGCGACAACCAGCGTGTCCCCCCGCCGCATCACCAAAAACTGGTCCCCATGCTGCACAGACACCGCGTGCAACCGAGGATCCGACAGATCAGGGCAAGACCGCCGCAGCCCAATCAACCGCTGGTAGAAGGCCAGCATCGAAGCATGCTCAGGCTTGTCCAGCTCCGCCCAGTCCAACCGCGACCGCACGAACGTCTCCGGGTCCTGCGGATCCGGCACGTCCCCCTCCGGCCACCCGTGCGCCGCGAACTCCCGCCGCCGCCCGGTCCGCACCGCAGACGCCAACTCCGGCTCCGGATGCGAGGTGAAGAACTGCCAAGGCGTAGAGGCAGCCCACTCCTCCCCCATGAACAGCATGGGAGTGAACGGAGCCGTCAACAGCAACGTAGCCCCAACACGGAGCAGCGAAGGCGACAGCGAAGCCGAGATCCGATCCCCGGTAGCCCGATTCCCGATCTGATCGTGGTTCTGCAAGTACGCCACGAGCCGATGACCCGGGACGCGGGAATCCAGAGGCCGCCCATGATGACGGTTACGGAAGCTCGACCAGGTCCCCGCGTGGAAGAACCCACCCGTCAGCACGTCAGACAGCGTCTCCAAGGAGCCGAAGTCCCCGTAGTACCCCTGCCGCTCCCCCGTCAGCAACGTGTGCAGCGCGTGGTGCGCGTCGTCGTTCCACTGCGCGTGCAGCCCGAACCCGCCCGCCTCCCGAGGCGTGATGAGCCGCGGATCGTTGAGGTCGGATTCGGCGATCAGCGACAACGGCCGCCCCAGATGCGTCGACAGCGACTCGACGGCGAGAGTCAGCTCTTCCAGGATGGGCACCGCCCGCGAGTCGGGCAGGGCGTGCACGGCGTCCAGGCGCAGGCCGTCGACGTGGTAGTCGCGCAGCCACATGAGCACGCTGTCGATGATGTAGCGGCGTACCTCGTCGGAGTGCGGGCCGTCCAGGTTGATCGAGCGGCCCCAACTGTTGCTCTGCTCGGCCAGGTAGGGGCCGAACTGCGGCGCGTAGGCCCCGGAGGGCCCGAAATGGTTGTAGACAACGTCGAGGATCACCCCCAACCCCTTGGCGTGGGCGGCGTCGACGAACCGTTTCAGGCCGTCGGGGCCTCCGTAGGGCTGGTGGGGGGCGTACCAGCAGACGCCGTCGTACCCCCAGTTGTGTTCGCCGTTGAAGGCGTTGACCGGGAGCAGCTCGATCAGGTCGACGCCCAGCGACACCAGGTGGTCGAGGCGGTCGATGGCCGCGTCGAAGGTGCCTTCCGGGGTGAAGGTGCCGATGTGCAGCTCGTAGAGGATGCTGCCGGGCAGTTGCCGGCCGGTCCACGAGGTGTCGGACCACGCGAAGGCCGAGTGGTCGTAGCGGCGGCTGGGACCGTGCACACCAGCAGGCTGCCACGGTGACCGGGGGTCGGGCAGCGGGGTCTCGTCGTCGTTCAGCAGAAAGGAGTAGTCGAGGCCGGCGTTGGGGACGTCGACGCGCCACCAGCCGTCGGCGGCGGCGCGCATCTCGTGGTCGGCGTCACCGGTCAGGCGCAGCCGCACGCGGGTGGCGTCCGGTGCCCACACGGAGAATTCGGTCATGACGCAGCCTCCACGGCAGCGGTGGGTGGAGCCAGCAGTGCGACGGGATAGTCGGACAGAAGGTCGTCCAGAGGGGTCTCCCCACCACTGTAGACCCGGCCGGTGAACAGGTCCTTCATCTCGTGAACGGGAAGTGACAGGGCCGTGTCGCACCAGCCGCCGGCGCGGGCCAGGCCCAGCGGCAGGCGGGTGGCGACGGTGATCGCGCCGCCCCGGTCGAACGCCACCGCGTGCCGGCCCAGCCGCCCGTGCGCCGGCACCGGCCGGTAGCCGGTGAACAGCTCCGGGTGCGCCCGCCGCAGCCGCAGGGTCCGCGACACGACGAGCAGCTTCGCCGCTCCGTCGGTGTCGATCGGGGGACGCCAGCCGGCGTCGAGGCGTGCCAGCAGCTCTCGGCGTACGTCGAAGTCGACCGGGCGCCGATTGTCCGGGTCGACGAGGGAGTTGTCCCACAGCTCGGTGCCCTGGTAGGTGTCCGGGACGCCGGGCATGGTCAGTTGCACGAGTTTCTGCCCGAGGGAGTTGCTCCAGCCGGCGGGGGTGATGGCGGCGGCGAGTTCGGTCAGCTCGTCGTGCAGGCTCGGGTCGTCGTACATCCGGTCGATGACCGCGTGCATGGCCTGCTCGAAGGCCGGGTCGGGGTCCGCCCAACTGGTCGAGGCCGCGGCCTCCCGGGCGGCCTTCTCGGCGTACGCGTGCAGCCGTTCCCGTTCGATCGGCCACGCGCCGACGGCGGTCTGCCAGAGCAGGTGGGCGAACGCCGGGTCGGGCAGCGGCGCGTACTCCATCCAGGTCTTGACCTGCTCGGCCCAGCGGCCCGGCAGCTCGCTGAGCACGGCGAGGCGGGCGCGGACGTCCTCGCCGCGTTTGGTGTCGTGGGTCGAGATGGTGGTCATGGTGGCGGGCCAGCGGACCTGCTGGGCGGCGGCGAAGCGGTGGAACTCCGCCGGCGGCACCCCGAAGTGGGCGGGGCTGTCGCCGACCTCGTTGAGCGCCACGAACCGGGTCCACCGGTAGAACGCGGTGTCCTCCACGCCCTTGGCCATCACCGCGCCGGTGAGCTGCGGGAACCGTTGCGCCAGCTCGTCGGCGGGGTCGCGCAGTCGGCGGGTGATCGCGTCCAGGGCGCCGGCCAGGTCGGGGCGGCGGCGGCCGGCCTCGGAGCGGGCGGCGGCGAGGTGCCGGGCACCGTGCGGCGGGTAGCCCCGGTAGACCTCGAACGCGGCGGCCAGCTCGGCGAGCGCCATTCGGGCCTGCTCGGTGGGCACCTCGGGGGCGAGCGCGGCCAGCCTGGTCAGCTCGGCGGCCAGCAGCCCGGTGGCGGCGGCCAGCTTGGTGGCGTGGGTGAGGTCCTCCCAGGAGGTGCGGCGCCCGACGAGCTGGGTGTCCAGCACCGTGAAGTCACCCTCGGCGTCGGTGTCGACGAACAGCCCACCGACCGCGGCCAGCGCCTCGTAGCCGGTGGTGCCGTCCACCGGCCAGTCCGGCAGCTCCTCGCCGTACTCCAGGATCTTCTCCACCACGAGCCAGGCGTCCGGTGCGGCGGCCCGCAACCGGGTCAGGTAGCCGCCCGGGTCGCGCAGGCCGTCCGGGTGGTCGACGCGGATGCCGTCGACCTCGCCGGCGGCGGCCCAGCGCAGGATCAGCTCGTGGGTGGCGGCGAACACCGCCGGGTCCTCCACCCGCAGACCGGCCAGGCCCGCGATGGCGAAGAACCGGCGGTACGTCAGCTCGGCGTCACCGCGCCGCCAGGAGACCAGCTCGTAGCGCTGCCGGTCGTGCACCTCCCGGGCGGTGCCGTGGCCGGTGCCGTCGGCGATCGGGAAGCGGTGCTCGTGGTAGCGCAGCTCGTCGTCGACCACCTTGAGGTCGTCCAGGGCGGCCGGGTCGTCGGCGAGCACCGGCAGCAGCAGCCGGCCTCGGTCCCAGTCGATGTCGAACCAGTCGGCGTACGACGAGTCGCGCCCCCGGCGCAGCACGTCCCACCAGGCCGGGTTTGCCGGCGGCACGGCGACACCGGCGTGGTTGGGCACGATGTCGACGACCAGGCCGAGCTGCCTGTCGCGCAGCGCGCCCAGCAGTCGCTGCCGGGCGGCCTCGCCGCCCAGCTCCGGGTTGACCGCCCGGTGGTCGACCACGTCGTAGCCGTGCTGCGAACCGGGGGTGGCGGTCAGCAGCGGGGCGGTGTAGAGGTGGCTCACGCCCAGGTCGGCGAGGTAGCCGAGGATCGCGGCGGTGGCGTCCAGGTCGAAGCCGGGGCGGACCTGGACGCGGTAGGTGGCCTGCGGAGGGGTGGCCGGCATGTCAGATCGTCCTCTCCAGCACGACGAGGGAGCGGTCCGGCACCCGGATGGTGCCGCCCGCGCTGATCACCGTGGCGTCGCCCGGCTCGGGTTCGGCCGTGCTGATCACCCGTTCCCACTTCTGGCCGTATTCGGAACCGGGCATGGTGAAGTCCAGCGGCGCGTCGTGGGCGTTGAAGCAGAGCAGGAACGAGGCGTCGTGGTGTTTCTGGCCGTACTGGCCGCGCTCGCGGATGCCCTCGCCGTTGACGAACAGCGCCACCGAACGGCCGAAGTCGTTACCCCAGTCGTCGCCGGTCATCTCCCGCCCGTCCGGGGTGTGCCAGGCCAGGTCGGGCAGCGGCTCGTCGCTGCCGCGCCCGCCCACCGGCAGGCCGGTGAAGAACCGGCGACGGCGGAACACCTGGTGGCGTTTGCGGAACGCGGTCAACGTCTGGACGAACTCCAGCAACTGCTCGTCGACGTTGTCCCAGTCGACCCAGGCTAGCTCGCTGTCCTGGCAGTAGACGTTGTTGTTGCCGTGCTGGGTGCGGCCCAACTCGTCGCCGTGGCCGATCATCGGCACGCCCTGTGACAGCATCAGGGTGGCCAGGAAGTTGCGCCGCTGCTTGGCGCGCAGGGCGAGCACCGCCTCGTCGTCGGTGTCGCCCTCGACGCCGCAGTTCCAGGAGCGGTTGTGGCTCTCGCCGTCGCGGTTGTCCTCGCCGTTGGCCTCGTTGTGCTTGTCGTTGTACGACACCAGGTCGTTGAGGGTGAACCCGTCGTGCACGGTGACGAAGTTGATGCTGTGGAACGGGCGGCGGCCGTCGTCCTGGTAGAGGTCGGCGGAGCCGGAGATCCGCGACGCGAACTCGGCGAGGGTCGCCGGCTCGCCGCGCCAGAAGTCCCGCACGGTGTCGCGGTACTTGCCGTTCCACTCCGTCCACAGCGGCGGGAAGTTGCCCACCTGGTAGCCGCCGGGGCCGACGTCCCACGGTTCGGCGATCAGCTTCACCTGGCTGACCACCGGGTCCTGCTGCACCACCTCGAAGAACGTGGAGAGCCGGTCCACCTCGTAGAACTCGCGGGCCAGGGTGGCCGCGAGGTCGAAGCGGAAACCGTCGACGTGCATCTCGGTCACCCAGTAGCGCAGCGAATCCATGATCAGTTGCAGGGAGTGCGGGCTGCGCACGTTGAGGCTGTTGCCGGTGCCGGTGTAGTCGACGAAGTAGCGGCGGTCCTCCTCGCTGAGCCGGTAGTAGCTGGGGGCATCCACGCCCTTGAAGCTCAGCGTCGGGCCGAGGTGGTTGCCCTCGGCGGTGTGGTTGTAGACCACGTCGAGGATGACCTCGATGCCGGCCGCGTGCAGTGCCTTGACCATGCCCCGGAACTCCTGCACCTGCTGGCCGGTGCGGCCCAGCGCCGAGTAGCCGTGGTGCGGGGCGAAGAACCCGATGGTGTTGTAACCCCAGTAGTTACGCAGCCCGAGGTCGCTGAGGCGGTTGTCGTGGATGAACTGGTGCACCGGCATCAGCTCGATCGCCGTCACCCCGAGCCGGGTCAGATAGTCGATCATCGGCGGGGAGGCGATGCCCGCGTACGTGCCGCGCAGCTCCTCCGGGATGTCCGGGTGGCGCATGGTCAGCCCGCGCACGTGCGCCTCGTAGATCACCGAGTGGTGGTAAGGGGTGCGCGGCGGCTTGTCGTTGCCCCAGTCGAAGTACGGGTTGACCACCACCGACTTCGGCATGAACGGCGCCGAGTCGGCCTCGTTCATCTTCTCCGGCTCGGCCATGTCGTAGTCGTAGACCGCCGGGTCCCACTGGACGTCACCGTCGATGGCCTTCGCGTACGGGTCGAGCAGCAGCTTGTGCGGGTTACAGCGCAGCCCGTTGGCCGGGTCGTACGGGCCGTGCACCCGGTAGCCGTAGCGCTGCCCCGGCTCGATGCCCGGCAGGTACGCGTGCCACACGTAGGCGTCCACCTCACGCAGCTCGACGCGGCGCTCCGCGCCGGTGTCCCACTCGTCGAAAAGGCAGAGCTCGATCCTGTCGGCCACCTCGGAGAAGATGGCGAAGTTGGTGCCCATCCCGTCGTAGGTGGCGCCCAGGGGGTACCGCTCGCCCGGCCAGACCTGCATGTTGCTCCTTAGACCATGGTTGTGCCCGCACCGGCCGACGCATGCCCGCGCGCACGCAGGTATTGCCCCCCGCCCGGCAGCGCCAATCCATCCTTTCAGGCGGTGACGGAAAACCACCCGTCTGATGCGGGCAACACCCTCAGGTGTCCTCCGTCACGATGACCCTTTTCGAGGTGCGTTCTCGGGCCCGATGCACTTTCCTTGACCGGGGACAAGCGTTCGCGCGTGTTCCGCCAGGCCACTCGGCCACCCCTTACACCTCACTCCGCCGCCACTGACGCCGGCGTACCACCATGCATGGACGGAGATTGATGTGATCCTGCGGGTCGACGAGCAGCACACAGCCACCAAGGACCGGGCCCACCGGCCCACCCTGACCTCCCGGTCCCCGCTCCCGACCCAGCCCGGTCACACCGCGCAGCCCGGTCTCACCGCGCAGCCCGGCGCGGCCGTGCCGGCGCAGCCCGGCGCCGGGGTGCCCCCGCAGACCCAGCGCATCCTGATGCTGTCCTGGGAATACCCGCCGGTGCTCGTCGGCGGCCTCGGCCGGCACGTGCACGCGCTCTCCGTCGCCCTCGCCGCCGCCGGCCACGAGGTCACCGTCGTCACCCGCCACACCGAGGGCGCTCCCATGGAGGAGTACGCCGACGGCGTCCGCGTCCTGCGCGCCCCCGAGGACCCGGTCGCCTTCCCCCTGGCCACCGACTCGCTGCTGGCCTGGACCATGGCCTTCAACCACACCCTCACCCGCACCGCGCTGCGTGCCACCCAGGCCGGCGCCTACGACGTCATCCACGCCCACGACTGGCTCGTCGCCCACACCGCGATGACATTGCGCGACCACCTGGACATCCCGCTGGTCAGCACGATCCACGCCACCGAGGCCGGGCGGCACCAGGGCTGGCTGCCGGAGGAGATGAACCGCACCATCCACGGCGTCGAGCAGTGGCTCACCAGTGAGTCGGGCCGGGTGATCGTCTGCTCCGGGTACATGCGCGACGAGGTGAACGCCCTGTTCGACGTACCGACCGCCCGGGTCGACGTGGTCGCCAACGGCGTGGAGCCGCACCGCTGGCGGGTGCCGGCCCGCGCGGTGGCCGCCGCCCGCGCCCGGTTCGCCGGGGACGGCCCGCTCATCACCTTCGCCGGCCGCCTCGTCTACGAGAAGGGCGTCCAGCACCTGATCGCCGCGCTGCCCCGGCTGCGCGAGCGGCACCCCGGGCTGCGCGCCGTGATCGCCGGCGACGGCCCGTACCGCGCCGAGTTGGAGGCCGAGGTGCACCGCCGCGGCCTCGGCGGGATGGTCACCATGCCGGGCTTCCTGGGCGGCACCGACCTGCCGGCGTTGATGGCCGCGTCCGACTGCTTCGCCGTGCCGAGCATCTACGAGCCGTTCGGCATGGTGGCCCTGGAGGGCGCGGCAGCCGGCGCACCGCTGGCCGTCGCCGCCACCGGTGGCCTCGGCGAGATCGTCGAGCCGGGCGTGACCGGGATGACCTTCCGCCCGCACGACCCCGACGGACTCACCGACGCGATCGGCGCGCTGCTGTCCGACCCCGACCGCTCCCGCGTCATGGCCCGCCGTGCCCGCCGGATGGTCCACGACCAGTACGGCTGGTCGGCGATCGCCCAGCGCACCGCCGCCAGCTACGCCGCCGCCATCGCCAGCGACGCCGCGTTCACCGCCCAACGCGCCGAGCAGCGCATGTCCCAGGGCCGGGCGCTTCCGGCGCTGCCCGAGGGCAACCTGCTCGCCGCCGCCGGCCTGCGCTGACGCTACGTGATCGGCGGCCTGGCCCGTTTGCGCGTGATCGACGGCCCGGCGCTTGATCGACTCGATTTCCTTGAAGTCGGGGTGTCCCAGCGCCCGCGACACCCCGACTTCCCGGAAGCCGAGTCGATCACGCCGCGCCAGCCGGCACCGCGCCGCTCGGCACCGGCCGGTCGGCGCACGCCAGCCCGACCGGCCGGCGCCTGTCAGAATGTGCGAATGTCTCGCCCTGTCGACGCCCTGGATGCCAGTTTTCCGGTCGCCGCCTCGATCGCGCTGGACCTGATCCGGCGCCCCGAGGTGTCCGAGCGGTGGTCGCGTCCGAGCGCGCTGCCGCACCTGTCCGTGGGGGCCCTGGCGTGCCACCTGGGACGGCAGACGGTACACGCGGCGCACCTGCTGCCAATGTCGACCGACCTGCCTCTGCTGGAGTCGGCCGACGGCCACTACGAGCGGGCCGCCTGGGTCACCGAGGGCTCTCCGGACGAGGAGTCGGTGGCCGCGGGTCCCGACGAAGCCGAAGCCGCACAGGGCCTGGCCCGCCTGCGCGCCCGATCCGTCCTCGCCTTGAAGGAAGTGGATCACCTGCTCTCCGGAGGTGGCGCTCGTGACGTCGTGCCGATCCCGTGGCAGGGCTGGGCGCTGCGCCGCAACGACTTCCTGCTCACCCGCCAGTTGGAGATCGTGGTCCACTCCGACGACCTGGCGGTGAGCGTCGGCGTACCCACGCCAGTTTTTCCCGCGGAGGTCTTCGATCCGGTGCGCGACCTGCTGGTGCGCCTGGCCGTACGCCGCCGTGGTCAGTCCGCGTTGATCAGCGCCCTGAGCCGCAGCGAGCGCGCACAGGACATCTCCGCCTTCTGACGCCCCGGCACCACGAAAGCCGAGTCGATCACGCGCGAGCCCCGCCGACGGACGGCCGACCACGGTCGGGCAGCCAACGCCGGGGAAAGCGGCAGGCCGCCGACCCGAAAGGGGTCGACGGCCTGCTGGTGAAGCGAGGAGCGGGTGTCAGCGCTCGGCGAAGGGGACGTAGTCCCGCTCGGGCGCGCCGACGTAGACCTGCCGAGGACGGCCGATCTTGGTCTCCGGGTCGCTGATCATCTCGCGCCACTGGGCGATCCAGCCGGGGAGCCGGCCGAGCGCGAAGAGCACCGTGAACATCTTCGTCGGGAAGCCCATGGCCTTGTAGATCAGGCCGGTGTAGAAGTCCACGTTCGGGTAGAGCCGACGGGAGACGAAGAAGTCGTCGGCGAGGGCGATCTCCTCCAGCTCCATGGCGATGTCCAGCAGCGGGTCGGGCTTGGCCATCCGGCCCAGCACGTCCTGCGCGGCCTTCTTGACGATCGCCGCCCGCGGGTCGTAGTTCTTGTAGACCCGGTGGCCGAAGCCCATCAGCTTGACGCCGTCCTCCTTGTTCTTCACCTTGCGGACGAAGGAGCGGACGTCGTCGTCGCCGGCGTGGATCTTCTGGAGCATCTCCAGCACCGCCTGGTTGGCACCGCCGTGCAGCGGGCCGAACAGCGCGTTCACGCCGGCGGAGACCGAGGCGAACAGGTTGGCGTTGCTGGAGCCGACCAGGCGGACGGTCGAGGTGGAGCAGTTCTGCTCGTGGTCGGCGTGCAGGACGAACAGCATGTCCAGCACCTTCGACATCACCGGGTCGACCTCGTACGGCTCCGCCGGCACGCCGAAGGTCATCCGCAGCAGGTTGTCCACGTACCCCAGCGAGTTGTCCGGGTACAGCAGCGGCTGCCCGATGGACTTCTTGTACGCGTACGAGGCGATGGTGGGGACCTTCGCCATCAGCCGGACCGTGGAGATCTCCACGTGCTCGGAGTCGAACGGGTCCAGGCTGTCCTGGTAGAACGTCGACAGGGCGCTCACCGCGGACGACAGCACCGCCATCGGGTGGGCGTCCCGGGGGAAGCCGTCGAAGAAGCGGCGCATCTCCTCGTGCAGCAGCGAGTGCCGCCGGATCCACTCGGTGAACTCGGTCAGCTGCTGCTCGGTCGGCAGCTCACCGTAGATGAGCAGGTACGAGACCTCCAGGAAGGAGGACTTCTCGGCCAGCTGCTCGATCGGGTATCCCCGGTACCGCAGGATCCCCGCGTCGCCGTCGATGTAGGTGATCGCCGATGAGGCGGCCGCGGTGTTGACGAAACCGGGGTCGTATGTCGTCATCCCGGTTTCCTTCAGCAGCTTGCTCACCCCGATACCGGCGGGGCCGTCGACCGCTGGGTGTACCGGCATCGACAGCTGCCCACCGGGGTGATCGAGCTTGACTTCCGTCATGTGGTTCCTCGCTTCGCCGGCAGATCTACGTTGAATTGCCTTCGCTTCTACCGTAATTGCGGCTCGGGGGACAACGCCCGCCGTGGTTCGGCGGTGAGGTATGCGTCACCCGATTCCCGACCGGGCCACCGGGAAACCCGGCTTCCCGGTGGGCGGGACGACCGGTTCAGGACAGTGCGAGGCGTCGCAGCGTACCGTCCGTCGCGACCTGGTAGACGTCGAGCTGGTTGCTACCGGCGTGGAACAGCTTGTCGTCGGTGAGCAACGCGGCGAACCGACGACCGCCGGGGTCGGGCGGCACCACCGGGACGACCGCCCCGATCCGGCCGTTGACGGCCACCGCCAGCAGCGTGCCGTCCGGGATCCGGTCCGGGACGTCGCCCCAGACGAGCGCCGGGAGGGTGCCGGTGTCCGGGTCCATGGCCGTGAACGCGGCCAGGTCGGCCACCCGGGCGTTGCCGCCGGCCGGTCCGGCGCGCACCTCGGTGCCGACCAGGGGGTGCGGTGTCGGCGGCGGCGGTGGGGCGGGCACCCCGCCGGGGAAGGTGACCGGAACGCCCGGGCGGTCGTAGAAGTGTTTCGTGCCGTCGGCGCGGGGGGCCTGCCGGGCGGAGCGGCCGTCGACCGGCCAGGGCAGCCGGAGGTTGGCCTCGTCGGCGACGGTCGGCAGCAGGTCGACGTGTTCCCAGTTGCGGTCGTCCACCCGCCCGGTCCGCTGCCGCGGCTCCTTGACGAACGTCGGCACCCAGGCGACCTCACCGGCGGCGGCCTTGATCGCGTCCATGCCCCGGCCCTGCGCGCCGGGGCGGAAGCTGACGCCGTGGTCGGCGGTGACCACGACGAGGGCCTGGTCGTAGAGGCCGCTGGCGCGCAGCGTCCGCAGGGTCTCGCCGATCAGCCGGTCGGTGTAGCCGAGTTGGGCGAGGTGGCGTTGCCGGGCGAGGTCGATCCAGCCGGCGCCGTCGTTGGGCAGGTCCTCGGGGGCGTCGTAGCGCGCCCCGGAGGGCAGGTAGGCCCACGGTGAGTGCGGCATCAGCAGGTGCAGGAAGTGCAGGGTGGGCCGGGACGTCGGTTTCAGCCCGGCCAGGAAGGTGGTGAACCGGGCCGGTTGGTTGTCGTCCAGGCTGTCCCAGCGGAACGTCGGGTCGGCCGGCACCGGCTCGGCGGCGTCCAGGCCGGCCTCGGCCCGGGTCTGCTCCCGGTAGGAGTCCTCCGGGTCGACGGCGCTCTCCGTCGGCCCGGCGAGCTGGCCGAGCAGCCTGCCGGTCTGCCGGGCCAGCACGCCGAGCCCCTGTTCGGGGGCGACCGCCTGTTCGCAGCGACTGGGCGGGCACAGTCGGGTGATGCTCTCCTCGGCGCGGATGTCGTACAGGCCGCCGAAGGCGGTGAAGATGTTGTCCGGGTACTGCGAGTAGTGCGGGGCGACGGGCTTCGCCGGGTACCGGCCGGTGAGCATGGCGGGCAGCGCGTTGGGCGTCCAGCCGCTGACCCCGGTGGCGTTGCGGTACCAGGTCGAGCCGGCGGCCAGCTCGGCGAAGTGCGGGTACCGCGTGGCGTCGATCCGTCCGTCCGTCCCGAGCAGGCTGACCAGCGGCAGTTCGTCGAGGATCAGCATGACCACCGGCGGGTGTACGCCGGTGCCCTGCGCGGTGCCGGCCGCGCCGCCGTCGCCGCGCGGCAGCACCACCGCCGAGGTGGGTGAGACGAGCAGGAACAGCGCCACGAACGCCACCGGCCCGGCGGCGGCCAGTCGCAGCGCCCGGCCCGGCGCCCGCCACCGCCGGTGCGCGGCCGCGCCGCCGGCACCGGCCAGCACGGCCACCAGCAGCAGGGGTACGCCCCGAAGCGGCGTCACGTGCCGGCCCACCTGCACGGCGAGGGCGGCGAGCAGCAGCCCGACCAGGCCGGTGTGGGTGAGGGCGCGGGCGGTCCGGCCGGCCAGTCGACTGAGCGCGCCGAGCAGGGCCACCGCAGTCGTGGGCAGCACCGCGACCAGGGCGGTCAGCAGCAGGATCTGGGCCGGGTCGGCACGGTGGAACAGGAAGAAGTCGGGGCTGCGCCCGAGTACGTCCAGTAGGGGCTGGGTGACGACCAGCCCGACCAGGGCGACCACCTCCAGCAGCCGGCCCAGCTCGCCCCGCCAGCCCCGGTACCAGCGGGTGGCGGCCGGTCGCGACCGGGCGTCCGGGGCTGGTGGGTGGGCGGCCGGGTCAGCCACCCACCACCGTCCGGTAGAGCGTGCGGGTGCCCGAGGGCAGTTCCAGCCGGTCGGTGATCCGGCCCCGGGCGGCGAGCAACGCCTCGAACGTGTCGCGTCGGTAGTCCGGGAAGAGGCCGGCGGGTTTGTTGGCGAGCAGTCGGGTCGCCATCGGGTCCTGCGGGTCGACGAACTCCACCACGACCGCGCCGCCGGGCGCGGTCAGCCCGGTCAGCCAGTCGACGACCTCCGGCAGCGGCACGTTGCGCCCGATCGCCAGGTGGTGCACCACGGCCAGGGCGAGCACCACGTCGGCGGACGCCCGTTCGGCGAAGCCGGCCCGCTCGACGCCCCGCCAGCCGCCGCCGGGCGACGGGTCGGCGAGGTCCAGCACCAGCGGCAGGATGCGCCGTTGCCCCTCGGCGCGCAGGGTCCGGTACAACTGGTCGACCACCGCCGGGTCCTGCTCGACGGCGACCACGTAGTCGGCGTGCCCGGCGGCCAGTCGGGAGTACCGGCCGTCGTTGGCGCCGAGGTCGAGCACCAGGCGGGGGCGGGCGCCGGCGGCCACCGCGGCGGCGACGAACTGTTCCTTCGCCACGCGGTCGCGGGCCGAGTAGCCGCAGGTCTGCTGGTAGTCCGACCAGTGGGTCTCCGCCGGACGATGGTCCAGCTTGCGGACCAGTTTCCGCATGCCGCGTACCGTGGCCAGCAGCAACTCCCGGGAGAAGCCGGCGGCCCGGAGCTGGTCGCGGACGTCGGTGGTGCTGGCGGCGGCGTTGCGGCGCTGCATGGCGCCGTGCAGGTGCACGTGCGTCAGCACGCCGGGGCGCAGCCGACGGGTCCCGCCGAACAGGGGCCGTAGTTCGTCGGCCTCGATGCCGTCGACCCGGGCGCGCAGCCAGGGCTGGAAGTCGACGCCCAGGTGGGCGGTGAGCATCAGCGGGTAGAGCACGGTCTGGCAGAACTGCCGGTAACCGGCCCACGGCTCGCCGTCGTGGACCGGCTCGAAGGAGCCGATGTCGATGAAGACCGGCTCGGCGCCGCGCCACTGCAGGTTGTACGCCGACCCGTCCTTGGTGGTGAAGCCGTCGGTGAGCGCGGCGTGCAGAATCTCCAGGTGCAGCAGGGCGGCGTCGCGCAGCATGCCGAACGACCACTCGTACGGGTGGGAGACGAACGGGATGCGCTCGTGGCGCAGCACGGCGGCCCACGGCGCGCCGGTCGCGGCGGGCACCAGTGTCGACGGGGCGTCCTCGGTGGCGCAGACCTTGCGGGCGGCGACCAGGGCCGGGAAGAACGTGCTGCCGGTGAGGGCACGCCAGTGCTCGGCGGCCTGCGGGTCCAGCCCGCGCAGCACCTCGTCGCCGACGTGGAAGACGCGGTTGGCGGGGTCGCGGAAGGAGGCCGGCTCGGGTCGTACCTCGGTGGGTGAGATCGCCATCGTCGGGACCGGTCCGCTCACCGCTGGTCGGTCGGTTGCCGGCGGAACCGGTCGACGAGGCGTCGCCAGTAGAGCTTGGCGGCGACCGCTGCGCCGGCCACCCCGCCGACGACCGCCTGCACGATCAGGCTGCCGGATCCCGCGTCCAGGTAGGCCAGATGTATCACCGATCGCTCCTTGCGCTCGCCGTTTCGACACCGGCGTCCCGGCCGCAATACCGGTGAGGCTTTTGACCCAGAAAGCCGGACTTGTCCCACACCGTACGCCGCTCGTCATCGCCGTCGCGGGCACATCGGCGTACTCCCAGCCTCGCCACAGAATGTGGTCGAAACGCCCGACCGCACCGGTACGCTGCGGACGTGCGCTGGATGATCGTGGACGCGCCGCTGGACTCCTCCGGCGCTGGGCGCGGCGAGGAACGGGCCCCCGCCGCGCTGCGCCGGGCCGGCCTGATCGACGCCCTGTCCGCCGACGACGACGGGCAGATCGACGAGGCCCGGTTGCGCGACCCGGTCCGGGACCCGGCCAGCGGGGTGATCGGTGCCGCGGGCCTGGTCCGGGCCGGTGGCGCGATCGCCGCGCGGGTTGGCGCGCTCCTGGCGGACGGCCACCGACCGCTGGTGCTCGGCGGGGACTGTGCGATCCTGCCCGGCATCTGCCGTTCCCTGCCGCCGGGAACCGAGCTGTGGTTCGTCGACGCCCACCCGGACTTCCTCGACGGTGCGACCTCCCCCACCGGCGAGGCCGCCGACATGGACCTCTCGGTGGTCACCGGGCACGGCCCGGCCGCCGCCGTCGGCCCGGACGGCACGCTGATCGCGCCGAGCCGCGTCTGTCTGCTCGGGCACCGCCCGGCCACCGACGAGAGCAGCCGGGTCGAGGCGGCCCGGATCGACCCGGCGATCCGCCAGGTGAACGCCGCCGAGGTGCTGCGCCGAGGTGCTGCGACGGTCGGGGCGGGCCTGGCCACCGACTCCGACGGGCCGGCCTGGCTGCACCTCGACCTGGACGTGGTGGACCCGCGCGATCTGCCCGCGGTGACCTACCCCGAGCCGGACGGGTTGCGCTGGGCCGACCTGATCGCGCTTGTCACCCCGCTGGCCCGTGCCGACCGGCTGCTCGGAATGAGCGTGACCGACCTGAACACCGACGAGGACCCCGACGGACATTCCACGCGACGCGTCGTCGAGGTCCTCGCCGAGGTGCTGCGCGGCTGACCCACGGGTGTCCGCGCGGACCGATCAGGTGTCCGTGCTGGGACCGGGCAACCGGACGGTGAACACGGTCCGGCCGGGGCGGCTGTCCACCGCGACCGTGCCGTGGTGGGCCTCCACCACGGCCGCCACGATCGCCAGGCCGAGGCCGGTGCTGCCGTGCTCCCGGGACCGGGAGCTGTCGCCGCGGGCGAACCGTTCGAACATCTCCGGTCGCAGCTCCGGCGGCACCCCGGGTCCGTCGTCGGCGACGGTGAGCACGGCGCTGTCGGCGTCGACGGCCAACGTGGTGACCACCGTGCTGCCGGGCGGGGTGTGCACCCGGGCGTTGCCGAGCAGGTTCGCCACCACCTGGTGCAGTCGCGCGGCGTCGCCGGGCACCCGGATCGCCACCTCGGGCAGGCCGAGCTGCCAGCGGTGGTCGGGGCCGGCGACGTGCGCGTCGCTGACCGCGTCCACCAGCAGGGCGGTCAGGTCGACCGGGTCCGCCGCGAGCGGGCGACCGGAGTCGAGGCGGGCCAGCAGCAACAGGTCGTCGACGAGGCTGGTCATCCGGGTGCTCTCCGACTCCACCCGGCGCAGCGCGTGCGCCACGTCGGCGGGAACCTCGTCGCGGCCGCGCCGGGCCAGCTCCGCGTAGCCGCGGATCGCCGCGAGGGGCGTACGCAGCTCGTGGCTGGCGTCGGCGACGAACTGGCGTACCCGGGTCTCGCTGGCCTGCCGCGCGGACAGCGCGTCGGCGACGTGGCCCAGCATCCGGTTCAGCGCCGCGCCGACCTGGCCGACCTCGGTACGCGGATCGGTGTCCGCCGTCGGGACGCGGACGGCGAGTGCCACCTCGCCGCGGTCCAGGGGCAGTTCGGTGACCCGGGTGGCGGTGGCGGCCACCCGGCTGAGCGGGCGCAGCGTGACCCGCACGATCAGTGCCCCGGCGGCGCCCGCGACGAGCAGCCCGAGGGCGACCACCGCGGCCTGTGCGGCGAGTTGCCGCTGGACGGTCTCCCGCACCCCGGCCAGGGGGACGGCGACGACGCGTACCCGGCCGTCCCAGTACTGCCGGGCCACGGCCCGGTAGTCGCCGCGGGCGCCCAGGTCGACGGTGCGCGGTGTGGCGTCGACCGGCAGGTCCGCCAGTGCGGCGACCTCCCCGACTGCGACGGTCTGCTCGTCGGGGAACGGGTCGTCGCCCGACGGGCTCTTGGTCAGGGTCCGGGCGCTCGTCACCCGGCCGTCGGTGATCTCGGCGACCACCGTGCCGGACGGGGACCCGGGTGGGATGGCCGGGCCGCTGCCCGGGAACGCCGGCCGTCCCGGGCGGTCACCCCGCATCACCGTGGCGGGCGCCAACTCGGCGTCCAGCCGGTCGATCAGGACGTGCCGCAGCGCCACGGTGGTCAGGCCGGCGACGGCGACGCTGACCACCGCCAGCAGCGCGAGAAGGGCAAACACCAGTCGGGTACGCAGGGAGCGGCCGGCCAGCCACCGGCGGACGGCGCGCAGGGGGTGGCGGCTACTCGACGGGCTTGAGGACATAGCCGGCGCCGCGCAGCGTGTGGATCATCGGCGCGCGACCGGCGTCGATCTTCTTGCGCAGGTACGAGATGTACAGCTCCACGACGTTGGCCTGGCCACCGAAGTCGTAGTGCCACACCCGATCGAGGATCTGCGCCTTGCTGAGCACGCGACGCGGGTTGCGCATCAGGTACCGCAGCAGCTCGAACTCGGTTGCGGTGAGGGTGATCAGCTGGCCGTCGCGGCGGACCTCGTGGCTGTCCTCGTCCAGGCTGAGGTCACCGACGGTGAGGACCGCGT
The DNA here is from genome assembly GCF_040649655.1 of Micromonospora sp. NPDC048905. NCBI lineage: Bacteria > Bacillati > Actinomycetota > Actinomycetes > Micromonosporales > Micromonosporaceae > Micromonospora > Micromonospora sp. NPDC048905. The sequence goes on from NZ_JBEZFV010000015.1 coordinate 40,437, forward strand.
CCTCCCGGGCGGCGACGGCGAAGCCGGAGCGGCGCAGCAGCGCGCGCAGCCGGGCGATCACCTCCTCCAGGCTGAACGGCTTGGTCACGTAGTCGTCGCCGCCGACGGTCAGGCCGGCGATGCGTTCCTCGACGGCGTCGCGGGCGGTCAGGAAGAGCACCGGGACGGTGGGGGCGTGCTCACGCAGCCGGCGCAGCACCTGGAAGCCGTCCAGGTCGGGCAGCATCACGTCGAGGACCACGGCGTCCGGCTGGAACTGTCGGGCGGCGCTCAACGCCGCCATGCCGTCGCCGGCGCTGCGGACCTGCCAGCCCTCGTAGCGCAGCGCCATCGACAGCAGGTCGGTGAGCGTCGCCTCGTCGTCGACCACCAGCACCCGGACGGGCTCGCCGTCGGGACGACGCAATTCGATCCGGCTCAGCGCGGCCTGCCCGTTGGTGCCCATGGGTCCCATCGTGGCCGCGACGCCTGTGCCACGCCCCTGCGGGAGCTGTGCGCCAGCTGTGCGGTCGACCCGACGGGACGCCGGCCTCACCACCGTCAGCCCCGCCTCGTGGTCACTCGGACACCCCGTACGCGTCGGTGCGCACGAACCGCATGCTCCAACCGCCCGCGTCGTCGGGTTGGCCGCGTTCGTAGAGGTGGTCGGGGCCGGGCTGCACCGGCCCGGTGCCGTCCGGGTGCCGCATGATCCAGCGCTGCGGTGGGGCGCCGTCCGACCCGGCCGGCAGCAGGCGGACCAGGCCGTCCGCGGGCCCGCCGACGAAGCGTACGGTGACCTCGCTCATCGCGGCGCCCCCTCGGGTGACCGTGCCGACACAATCGGTGACGCCGGCTCTGGCTCGCAAGCTACCGCACCCGCCACCGTCGGCGCAGCGCCGATCGCCCGAACACCGCTGCGGTTTGCCCAGCTTGACGCTCGGGTACCGCGATCGGAGCACCCGCCGTCGGCGGAGCGAGGGCGAGGAGTGGTCGATGCGCACACTGGACGGGCGGTATCAGCTCGAGCAGCGCATCGGTGTGGGTGGGATGTCGGAGGTGTGGCGGGCGCACGACCAGGTGCTGGACCGGCCGGTCGCGGTGAAGCTCATCCTCCCCGGCCCGGACGACCAGGACGGCCGGCACCGCCAGGGCGGCCCGGTGGACCGGATCCGCGCGGAGGCCCGGTCGGCCGCCCGCCTGGTGCACCCGAACGTGGCGAGCGTGCACGACTTCGGCACCGCCTCCACCTGGCCGGGCCGTGCCGTGCCCTACATCGTGATGGAGCTGGCCGAGGGCGAGACGCTCGCCGCGCACCTGCGGGCCGGGCCGCTGGACTGGCGGATCGCGGTACGGGTCTGCGCGGAGGTCGCCGCGGCGCTGGCCGCCGCGCACGCCGAGGGCATCGTGCACCGCGACGTCAAACCCGCGAACGTCATGCTCACCCCGTCGGGCGTGAAGGTGCTCGACTTCGGCATCGCCGTCCCCGCCGGCGCACCCGATCCGACCCCGACCGGGATGGTGTTGGGGACCCCGGCCTACCTCGCGCCCGAGCAGTTGGAGCGGGCGCCGGCAACCCCCGCCGCCGACATGTACGCCCTCGGCGTCCTGCTCTACTACAGCCTCACCGCCCGTCTGCCGTACCACGCGGCCACCCTCAACGAACTGCTCGGCGTACGCCGCTGTCAGCCACCGGAGCCGCTGCCCGAGATCGACGGGCTGCCGCCGGAGGTGGCCGAGTTGTGCCGCTCCTGCCTGGCCGACGATCCCGCGCTGCGCCCGAGCAGCATGGTCGCGGCGCTGCTGCTGGCCGAGGCCGTGGACGCCCGGGTGTACGTCCCGATGACGATGCCGACGGCCCGCCGGCCCGTGCCGACGTCGGAGTGGACCGAACGGGCCGCCACCGAGGCGACCGAGGCGGTGGTCCTGCTCGACGAGCCGGAGGGGGCCTCCGGGCGCTGACCGGAGGCGCACGGGCGTTTCGGCGGGCGGCGGCCGGGTAGCCGACCTGCCGAGCGACGGGAGAAACGCGATGCCGGATCAGAGTTCCTGGCTGCGTGAGGCCACCGCGACCGCCGAGGGCGGTCACGTACGCACCGACGATGGCGGGCTCTCCACCCCGCTGGCCTCGCCGCTGGCGGCGCACTGCACGGGGCTGAGACCAGAGCAGTTGCTGGCCGCCGCCTTCGCGTCCTGCCTGCATCACGCGGCGGTGGAGGCGGCCGGGGAGATCACCAACGAGGCGCACACCGTGCAGGTACGGGCGGAGGCGAAGCTGGGGCGCGACGACGACGGGCTGTACCGGGCCGACGTGCACGCCTCGATCTCGTCCGCCGGCCTGAGCCGAGATCAACTGGCCGACCTGGTGGAGTACGCGGACCGGCTCTGGCCGTTCTCCAGCGGCGACACGAGCCGGCATCGGCTGACCGTCACGCCGGCGGAGAACGGTCGACACTGAGGTCTGGCCGGACGATTCAACGTCAGGCGACGCGTGGGGAGACCTCTATCCCTGCGGACCGGGCGGGCAGACCGGACTGGCCCGTTCCGTCGAGGGGGGCTCACCCGAAGAGGTGAGGCCCCCTCGACGGCACGCTTCGACACGGCGACTCGGTCAATTGACCGCCTTCGCCCAGCCAATCGGAAATGCCGGTCTGGCCCGATCCGCGAGGTTGGTAGGCCTTGCACTACCTTCGCCCCTGGAAATCCCCCGGATCGGGGCAAATTGTGGCGCAGGCCACCCCACGGGCCGGCGAATTCGAGCAATTGGGTCTTTAACCTCGTCAGGTGCATCCCGACGACCCCTCCGACCAGAAGCTGACCGACGCGCATCCGAGCACCCCATCGGGCGATGTCGCATCAACCGAACGGACGATCGGCCGGCACCGCGTCCCCGAACCGCCCCGGCGGCCCCTGCTGGGCTCGACCCCGATCCGGGTAGCCCTGGCCACCGGCGTCACCTGCTGTCTCAGCCTCGTCGCGGTCGCCACCGCCCGGGGCAACGACGACGAGTCTGCCCGCTCGGTGGAGCCGCTCGCCGAGGCGGTGGCCGACCGCGCCGCCATCGCCGACGAGCGCGCCTCCCGGTCGCTGGACCGTGAGCTCGCCCCCGCGCGGGTCCTGCCCAGCCCGACGGCGACGCCGACCCCCGCGCCCACCGTCGCCCGCAAGGCGCCGAAGAAGCCGGTCAAGCCCCGCCGACCCCGTCCGGTGGCCGGTCTCGACCAGGCACAGATGGACAACGCGAAGATCATCGTGGACGTCGGCCGGGACATGAAGATGCCGCGTCGCGCCCTGGTGGTGGCCCTGGCCACCGCGATGCAGGAGAGCAACCTCTACAACCTGGCCAGCGACGTCCTCCCCGAGTCGGCCGACTACCCGAACCAGGGCAGCGGCTCCGACCACGACTCGCTCGGGTTGTTCCAGCAACGGCCCAGCAGCGGCTGGGGCACGGTGGCCGAGCTGATGCGCCCGTCGTACGCCGCGCGGGCCTTCTACAGCGCGCTGAACGAGATCCCCGGCTGGCAGGACATGAGCGTGACCGCCGCCGCCCAGGCCGTGCAGATCTCCGCCTACCCCGACGCGTACGCCCAGCACGAGGATCGGGCGTCCACCGTCGCGGCGGCGCTCACCACCTGAGCCGACAGCTCAACTCCGCGCCGACCGCTCTCAGCGACGGCCCGAGGGCGGCTCCGCACCCGCGTCCAGCCCGCCGACTCCCACCCGGCGCCCCGCCAGGCCGGCAGCCGCGGTCGGGGTGTCGGCGGGCACCTGATCCTCGGTCACCTGACCGAGGAGCTGGTCCACCTGCGCCTCGCGCCGCCGCCGGACGTACAGTGCCGCCTCGAAGTCGCGCCGGGCCTGCACCGCCTCCTCGTACGCCTGCTCGCGCACCTGTCGGGCCTCCGCGCGGGCCTCGTCCAGTTCGGCGCGGGCCTGGGCCAGGATCTCGGCGGCCGCCCGTCGCTCCCCGGCGGAGGCGTCCCGGGTGACGGTGGTGTCGCCGAGGTCCAACCGCTGGAGGAGCCCGCTGAGCCACGCCGCTTCCTGCCGGATCTCGTCCCACTCGCCGGAGGCGTCGGCGGCCCCCTCGGCGCGCGCCGCGAGCCGGGACAGCCGGATCCCCAACTCGTCCAGGCAGGAATCCACCTGCCGCGTGTCGTAACCGGTCTCAACGATGGAGAACCTCATCCCGTCGCCCCCCAGGCAGCCGCTGTTACTTCCCCTTCTGGATCCTCGGCCGCGACGGTGACGACCGAGGGGGTTCGGGAAAAATGTTCAGCATGCGCGCACGGGGGCGCGTCAGGCGCGCTTGGGCAGCACGACCACCCGGCCGAAGAACTCGTCGATGCGGCGGACCACGTCGTTGAAGTCGTCCAGGTCGATCGGCTTGGTGACGTACGCGTTGGCCTGCAACGTGTAGCTGCCGACGATGTCGGTGTCGGCGTTGGACGTGGTCAACACCACGATCGGGATGGTCCGCAGATCCTCGTCCTGCTTGACCGCACTGAGCACCTGCCGGCCGTCCATCCGGGGCATGTTCAGGTCCAACAGGATCACGTCGGGCCGGCGGGCCTGCTCGTGCCGGCCCTCGGCGCGGAGAAACTCCATCGCCTCCTCGCCGTCGCTGACCACGTCGATGACCTTGTCGACGTCAGAGTCCGCCAACGCCTCCTCGATCATCAGTACGTCACCGGGGTCGTCGTCGACCACCAGGATGCGTACCGGCTGCGGGCTGTCTGCGCCCATCACTACCTGCCTCGGGTCGGCGGGGACGGGACCTGACGGTCACCGCGCTGGCGGGGAAATCTAGCCCATCAGGAGGCGCTGCGGGACGCGGGGTCGACCGATTCCGGTTCGTAGCTCAACACGTCGGCCAGACCGGTCATCCGCAACACCCGCTCGACGCGACCATTGGCGCCGACGAGCCGGAGCCAACCACCGTCGGCCGCAGCCTGATTGTCCCCCCGGACGAACACCGCCATCCCGGTGGAATCGCAGAAGGTGAGGTCGGTGAGGTCGAGCAGCACCCGGGACTCGCCGGCGGCCGTGAGCCGGTCGATCGCGGCGGTCAGCTCGGGGGACGTGCTCATGTCCAGCTCACCCGCCAGACGCAGGCAGGCGCCACCGCCGTCGCGCTCGACGTAGCTGACGCTGAACGTCACCGTTCTCCCCCTCGCTCCACCCGCGGGTGGACATTTGCGGTGCGGCAAGTATACGCAGGGTCGGCGCATCGGCCGTAGGGCGCGGTGATCGACAGCGACGTCGGCGGGTGGACCCTCAGCGGTCGGCGGCGGGCAGCCCGGCGCGCCCCAGGGCCACCATGCGCTCCGCCCGGGGGAAGTCGCGCAACGTGCCGGCGTAGTGCTCCAGGGACCGGGCGAGCGCCGACCCGGGAACCCCCCGACTCGACAGGATCCCCGCCAGCCACTCGACGAACTCCATGAACAACGAGGCGTCGTCGACGTAGACCGCCGCGGCCAGGAAATCCACCAGGTGACCCAGGTCGCTCACCGTGGAGTCGAGCTGGCTGGCGGTGTAGGTGTGCGTCGCCGGCACCCGCTCCCGCAGGTCGCCCAACGCGCTGTCGATCAGCTCGCCACGACGCCGCACCAGGCTGGCGTACTCGTCGTCGGCCAGGTGGCCCAGCCGCGCCGGCGGCACCCTGCGCAACGCCCGCTCGTCGGAGATCAGCTCAGCCGCCGAGGGCGCGTCCGGCGCCCAGGCCACGCCGAGCCGACGCGCCCACCGGCCGTCCGCACCGAACCCGCGCCCACCAACCACCACCGGCACGTCCGAGCGGCGGCAGGCCTCGATCATCCGGTGGGCGTGCGGCAGCCGCATCGGCAGCGCGCACGCCAACGCGACCGCGTGCGCGTCATAACGGTGCAGGTACGACACGAGGTGGGCCGCCGGCACACTGGCGCCCAGGAACGTCACCTGCCAGCCCCGCAACCGCAGCACCTCGGCCACCAGCCGGGGCGGCAGGGCGTGCCACTCGCCGTCCATGCACGCGACGACGACCCGCCCGCCGGTCGGGCGCGGGTTGACGTGCGTGGCGACCGCCGCCACCACCCGCTCGCTGATGTGGGTGGCCGCGTGCTCCTGGGCGACGCTCCACTCGTTGCGCGCCCACCGCTCACCCACCTCGGCCTGGGCGGGCGCGACCAGGTCGAGCAGCACCCGCTCCGCGGGCACTCCCGCGTCGAGCAGGCCGATCGCCAGGTCGATCGCGGCGTCCTCGTCGGCGTCGGCGAGGCAGTCCAGGTAACCGACGTAGGCGTCGCCCGGGTCGGTGGCGGCGGTTTCGCCGCGCTGGTCGGAGCGGGCCGGGGCGGCGGTCACGCCTCGACCTCGCCGCGCTGCTCGAAGAGGGCCGGTGCGGGCACCGAGTGCAGGTGCCGCGACGCGCGCCCACCCGGGCCGGCCGCCCGCAGCGCCAGCACCGCGATGTCGTCGTGATCGCCCTGCGCCAACCAGTCGCAGGTGACCTGCTCGACCCGCTCGGCCAGGGCCGGCGCCGGCATCCGTTGGCAGCCGGTCACCGTGGCGACCAGCCGTTCGGTGCCGAACTGCTCGTCGCCACGGCGGCCACCGCGGGCCTCGGTCACCCCGTCGCTGTAGAGCAGGCAGGTCTCGCCCGGTGCCAGCCGGACGGTCACCTCGCCGACGCGCGGGTCGGGCACGACCCCGATCAGCATGCCGCGCAGCGGCACCGACTCCACCTCGCCGGAGGCGCGCAGCACCAGCGGCGGCAGATGCCCACCGCCGGCCATGGTCAGGGTGAGGCCACCGTCGCGGTGGGGACGGGCCAGGCCGAGCACGATCGTGGCGAAGCGGCCCTGACCGTGCGCCTGGGTCGTCTCCAGCAACGCGTCGTTGAGCAGCCGCAGCAACCGCCCGGGGTGCGACTCCAAGCGGTGCAGCGCCTGGAGGCACTGGCGCAGCTGGCCGGTGAAGACGGCCGCCTCGACCCCCTTGCCCGACACGTCGCCGAGGAAGAACACCGAGCCGCCGTCGGCGAGCCGGTGCGATCCGTAGAAGTCGCCACCGATGCGGAGCCCCGCCTGCGCGGGCCGGTACGCGGCGCCCCACTGCACGCCCGCGGCCTCGGCCGGCTCGACCGGCAACAGGCTGGCCTGGAGGGTGTCGGCGACCTCCGTCTGGTCGCGGTAGAGCAGCGCGGTGGTCATCGCCGCGCCGGCGCGGGCCGCGAACGCGCGGATCAGCTCCGCGTCGGCCTCGTCGTACGAGTCGGGGGCGCGACGGGCGACCAGCAGCACACCGACAGGCGCGTCCCGGCCCGGCAGTGGGACGACCCGCGCCGCGGTCGCGACGCCGGCGAACTCGGGCAGCCAGCCGGCGTCGACCGCCTGCTCGACCAGCCAGTCCAGGGCGTGCGGCTCGACCCCGGTCAGCCCGTCGGCGATGGCGGCGGGCAGCTCGCCGGCGGCCAGCACACCGTTGTCCACCAACGCCTGCTCGTCGGGAGTGCCCGCGGCCCGCCACCAGCCGGCCCGACCGGCGCGCGGTGCGAGAACCAGCACAGCCACCTCGGCCAGGGTCGGCACGGCGAGCCGGACGATCGCGGCTGCGGCCCGGGCGGGGTGCAGCGGGTTGCCCAGCTTGTCACCGACCACGGCCAGGAAGGTCGAGCGGGCCCGCTCGGCGAGCAGCGCGTCGGCGCGGCCGAGACGGTCGGTGACGTCCTCGACGTACCAGCAGCAGTGGCCGCCGGAGAGCGGCACCTGGCGGGCGGTCAGCCGACGTCCGCGATGGGTGAAGCCGCCGGGGTCGCCCTCACTCAGGCCGGGCACACCGGCCGCGCTGAGCGGCTCGCCGGGCGTCACACCGGGCAGCAACCGCTCGGCCACCGGGCTGACGTACCGCACGACGCCGTCGACGTCGCAGACCACCAGGCCCTCACGGAGGTGCTCGGCGACCTCGAACCAGTCGGACGCGGCGTCATCGCGGTCGAGGGCCGTCGGCGGTAGGCCCGGGGCGGATCGGGGCGGCGGGGCCGCGGCGGGGCGGGGCGACATGTCGGCGCTCCACGCCGGAGACTGTGTCGTGCTCGGCGTGAAGACCCGTCCGTCGCCCGGGTCCCAGTCCCTGACGTCGGATGCAGTCACCAGCTGAGCCTCACTCCTTGTCGTCCACCCGAACCCGTACCGGAACCGGCGTCCATGGTCCAAACTCTCCCGCCCACCCTACGCCGGGACGCGCGAAGCGGCATCTCAGCGTGGCTGGCGAGGTGCCGCCACCAGCGGCTGGGCGAGCGCGAGCGGGCGTGTCGCCGGCCCCCGATTTGCATTCGCCCACCGGGCTGGGAACATGGTGGGATGTCCGACCAGCTGTTGATCATCGAGACCACCCGGCTCGACGCCGGGCACGTCCGACTGCGGCTGACTGGCGAGCTCGACTACGCCTCCGCGCCCGAGCTGATCGCCGCCGCCGCCGATCTGCGCGACGACCAGCAGGTGCTGGTCGACCTGACCGGCGTGAGCCTCTGCGACTCCTCCGGGCTCAGCGCGCTGCTGGTGGTGCACCACGCCGCCGGGGCGATCCGGCTGACCGGGGCCGGCCCGCAACTGCAACGGATGCTGGACCGCACCGGTCTGACCGAGTTGCTGACGGTGGAGCACGCCACCGACGACCTGCGCGCCATCGGCTGATTCGCGGCCACCTCCGGGCAGCCGGGGTGGCCCCCGACCCTGGGACCTGGGGTCGGGGGCCGGAGGAATGTCTCTAGGGTGTCGTCATCGGCTGGAGTCGAGGCCCGTTCTCGCGCAGCTCGCCCGTCGGGGCCGGATCGACGTCGTCGGGCTCTCCCGAATCGGGCGTCTGGTACAGGTAGCGGACGAACTGCCCACCCGCCTCGTTGTCGTCCGCGCCGGGCCACTGGCCGATGCAGTCCATCCCGATGACCTCACGGCCGGTCCCGTCGGCCTCCTCCAGCAGGGCCCACAGGCTCACCGGGTAACACCTGGTGACCTCGGGTGTGAGCTGCCAGCGGGCGTACCAGCCACGTCGGGCGGGGACGATCTCGACGATCTGCTTCATGACGACCTTCCTTCCGCGTACCTCGGAAGAACTTCGGTCCTGACCCGATCGTGCGCTCCGAGCGGGTGAGCACCCCTCACCCCCGCCGGATGAAGCGTCGCGGACACCGGGCCGACCCGCCCCGGCGGCGCCCGTTTCGGCTCCCGGGGCGGCGGGAACGCGACTGACACAGCCCACGATCCCCAGCGGAAGGGGTGCCACCATGCGTAAGCAGATGGAGGGCGACAACCAGCGGCGTCGGGCGCTGGCCCGGCAGGCCCGCGAACAGGGTCGCCAGCCCAGTGAGATCGGTGCCAGCCTGAGCGCTTCCAAGCAACTCACGAGCCTGGACCAGAGCAGGCGATCCGGTCCACCGGCGGCCGGACCGCACAAGCCGGACAGTACGCGCGGCGGGCCGGCGCCGCCGCCGGTCGGCAGCGCCGACAATCCGAGGCCGCAGCCGTCCCCGCCGACCGGCGCGGCCGGGGTCAGCAGCATGGGTTACCACGACCTGGTCGACGAGGTCCGGCGTCGGGCCGGGGTCGACTTCAAGACGGCGAAGGTCGGCACCGAGGCGACCGTGCTCGTCCTCGCCTTCGCCCTGGAAGCCGCCGAGCGGCAACGCCTGCTCGCGGCGGTGCCGGCGTCGCTGCACGACGTGCTGCCCGTCGACGGCATCGAGCGACACCGCGACCTGCCCGGCTTCCTCGCCGAGGTGGGCCGGATCAGTGGCAACACCCCCGAGCAGGCCCGATACCAGGCGGAGGCGACGATCGCCGCGCTCGCCGAGCAGGATGGCGACCTCGTCGAGTCGTTGCACGTACCCGACGGGTTGCGTGACCTGCTGAACCCACCGGAAGCTGGCGGCGGCCTGGTGGGCGCCTCCACCACCACGCCCACCCTGGACCCGGACGCCGTCGACGCGGCGCTGGACGACCTGCCCTACTGGGCTGGCGACACCCAGGGTCTGCACCGGGTGGTCGCGTTGCCGCCGGACAACCTGGACCGGGTGCTCGACCGGCTCGACCGGATGCGCCAGGACAGCGGACGCGGGCCGAGCATCGGACGTCCGGGAGACACCGCCGCCGTCCTGACCGTGCGCACCAGTCAGGCCAACGGGGTGACCGCGCTCGACGTGGACCTCGCCCACCGGATCGACGACGCGATCGACGAGGTGGGTGCCGGGATGGCCGGCAGCTGATCGGCTACGACGGCACCGCCGGGCCGGTGGACGCGGGACCTCCCGCTCCGCCGGCCCGTCGGCCGTGCCGGGCCGCGCGCCGGCTCGGTCGTCGGCCTGGGCTAGCGTGCCCGTCATGAACCGCGCCGCCGACCGGCTGGAGCTGGTCGCCGACCCGGTCCGGCGGACCGGGCGGATCCTGCTGTCCGCCGGGGTCGAGCAGTCGTACGTGGATGTCGATGATCCCCGCCACCTGCACTTCGAGTACGTGCGACGGATCGCCGCCGCGGTCGAGCTGGCCGCCCCGACGGGCGTCCCGCTGAGCGTGCTGCACCTGGGCGGCGGCGCGTTGATGTTGCCCCGCTGGCTGGCCGCCACCCGCCCCGGCTCCCCGCAACGCGTCGTCGAGCGGGACCCGGCCGTGGTCGAGCTGGTGGCCCGGGAGTTGCCGCCGCTGCCGCCGCAGGTACGGGTGGAGGTCGCCGACGCCCGGGACGCGGTCAGCGCCACCCCGGCCGGTTCCCACGACCTGGTGATCGCCGACATCTACCGGGCGGCCCGGATGCCCCCGCACGTACGCACCGTCGAGTTCGCCGCCGAGGTGGCCCGCGTCCTGCGCCCCGACGGCATGTTCCTGGTCAACGTCACGGACCTGCCGCCGCTCGTCGCCACCCGGGTGCAGGTGGCCACCCTGCGGGCGGTCTTCGCCGACGTGTGCGTGCTCGGCGACCGGCGGATGCTGCGCGGTCGTCGGTACGGCAACCTGGTGTTGGCCGCGACGTCCCGACCCGCCGGGCTGCCGGTCGGCCGGCTGGCGGTGGCGGCCCTGCGGGACCCGGTGCCGGGCGGGCTGCTGCACGCCGCCGCGCTCGACACGTTCGTCGCCGGTGCGCACCCGGTCACCGACGCCGACGAGCGCGGCTGACCCGTACGGAAGGACCAGAGCGGCCGTTCCGTCCGCAATGCCGGGTTTCCGACGGCGAGTGCGGGGAAGGCGCGGCGGATGAGCACCGCCGACGACCGGGCGACCGCCCGCCGGACCCTGATCGTGATCGGTCTGCTGCTCGCGACCGCGCTCGCGTTGGTCCTCGTGTACGCGACCCGCCGGGTGCTGGTCTGGGCGGTGGTCGCCGCGTTCTTCGCCGTGGCGCTCAAACCCCTCGTCGACCGCGTGCAACGCCGTCTCGTGCGGCGACGCTCGCTGGCCACGCTGCTGGTGTTCCTCGTCGCGTTCGTGCTGCTGGCGATCCTGGCCGCGCTGATCCTGGTGCCGTTGTCCGGGGAACTGGCCCGGTTCGCCGACCGGGCGCCCGAGCTGCTGCACGACGCCCGCGCCGGTCGTGGCCCGCTGGGGCAACTGCTGGAACGCACCGGAGTGCGGCGTTACGTCAGCGAGCACTCCGACCAGCTCCGTGATTTCGGCACCCGACTGCGGCAACCCGCGGTGGGCGTGCTGCGCGGCGTCGTCGAGACGGTCGCCGGGGTGGTCACGGTCATCGTGCTGGCGTACCTCATGGTCCTGGAGGCGCCGCGGATCACCCGCGGCCTGCTCGCGGCGGCCGGGGACGGTCAGGGTGAGCGGCTGCGCCGGGTGGGCCGGGAGGTGTCGCGCACCGTCACCGGCTACCTCACCGGAAACCTGCTGATCAGCGTCATCTGCGGGGTGTTGACCTACGTGGTGCTGGCCCTCACCGGCGTGCCGTTCGCGGCCGTGATCGCCCTGCTGGTGGCGGTGGCCGACCTGATCCCGCTCGTCGGCGCCACGCTCGGCGCGGTGATCGCGGCCGGGGCCGGTTTCCTGCACTCCCCCACCGCCGGGGTGGTGGTGCTCGTCTTCTTCGTGGTCTACCAACAGGTGGAGAACCACCTGCTCCAGCCGTTCATCCTGTCCCGGGCGGTCCGGCTCAACCCGCTGACCGTACTGGTCAGTGTGCTGCTCGCGGCGGAGCTGGCCGGTCTGCTCGGCGCGCTGCTGGCCATCCCCGCCGCCGGCATCATCCAGGCCCTGCTGCGCGAGTACGGCCCGCGCCGACTGCGACCCGCCCCACCGGCCGGTCCCGGCGCGCGGCGACCGGCCGGTCCCGCCCCTCGGGGCTGACCGGCCGGCGCGTGGGCTCCCCGCTCAGCGGGCTCGGGACGCGACCTCGGGTGTGGTGCTCTCCAACGGCACCGCGTTCGCCGGGACCAGCCCCAACTGGACCGCCGAGCGGGTCAGCGCGGCGTCGAGCACCCAGTCGGCGCTGACCCGCGTGCGGTTGCCCGGCATCGCCATCAGGTGGTACGCCCGGGTGACCGTCTTGGCCGGCAGCCCGCCCAGGTTGACCTGCAACGGGTTCGCCGCCGCGTCCTTGCCCCCCAGGTCGACGACCCAACCCAGGTCGTGGTGCTTGTACGGCTTGCGCTTGCCGAAGCCGTACGACGCGGCGATGTTGTGCGCCGCGCGCTTGCCCTGCCGCTGCGCGTGCTGAGCCGTCATCCCGCAGATCTTGCCCGGGTTCACCAGGTCGGGCACCGCGGCGGCGTCGCCGCAGGCGAACACCTCCGGGTAGCCGGGGACGTTGAGGAACTCGTCGACCACCAGCCGCCCCCGGTCGGTGCGCAGGCCCAACTCGTTGACGAACGGGTCGGGGCGCACCCCCACACACCACACCAGGGTGCAGGTCGGCACGTACTCGCCGTCGGTGAGCTTCACCCCGTCGCAGGTCGCCTCCACCACGGAGGTGCCCAGCCGCACGTCCACACCCCGGCGGTTGAGCACCCGGTGCGAGGTGTTCGACATCCGCTCGTCCATCTCGGGCAGCACCCGCGGCGCCACGTCGAGCAGCATCCACCGCGGCCGGACCGTGAGCCGGGGCCGCTGGGCGTGCAGCGCGTCGGTGAACAACTGCCCGTGCGCGGCGACCTCGGTGCCGGTGTAACCCGCCCCGACCACCACGAAGGTGGAGCGGGCCTGCTGCTCGGCCGGGTCCTCGGCCTGCTCGGCCAGTTCGACCTGACGAACGATGTGATCATGCAGGTAGACGGCCTCGGGCAGACCGCGGAAGCCGTGCGCGTACTCGGTCACCCCCGGGATGGGCAACAGCTTGTTGACGCTGCCCACGGCGAGGATCAGCCGGTCGTACGCCAACCGGTTCTTCTCCCCCTCCGCCTGGGTGAAGCCGACCCACCGGTTCTGCAGGTCGACGTGGTCCGCCTCGCCGACCACCACACGTACGCCCTTGAGCGTCCCGGTCAGCGGCACCGCGATCCGTTTGGGCTCGACCACCCCGGCCGCCACCTCGGGCAGCAACGGGAGGTAGAGGAAGTAGTCGGTGGAGTTCAGTACCACGATCTCGGCCCGATCACGGGCGATCCGGCTCAACGTCTTCGCCGCGTGGTAACCGGCGAACCCGGCCCCCACGATCACCACACGAGGTTTCGTCATTGCGGGCCGTTTCCCGTCGAAGCCCAGGACAAACGTGGAACCGCCGCTCGGGTGCGAGCGGCGAAACATCCACGAGCAGCGATATAGACAGACACCACCGTCGATGGGCAGGATGCCGGGATGGGATCAGACGACACCGGCGCACGGCCCACGAGGCCGACCCGCCGCACCTTCCTGTCCGCTTCGGCCGCCGCCACCGCCGCGACCGCCGCCACCGTCGCGGTGCCCGCGCTCGCCGCGCCGGCCGCCGCCGACCCCGTCCCCGCCGGCCCCGGGCGCCCGGCCCGCGCCCAGCGACCCGACCGTGAACTGCGCGAACTGCTCCGGCAGGTCGATCCGCGCCGAATCGAGGCGACGGTACGGCGGTTGGCCGCGTTCGGCACCCGGCACACCCTCTCCAGCCAGGACGACCCCCAGCGGGGAATCGGCGCCGCCCGGGACTGGATCCACGCCCGGCTCCAGGAGTACGCGGCCACCTCCGGCGGCCGGATGACCGTCGAACTCCAGTCGTACGTGCAGCAACCCGCGTCGCGGATCCCCACCGCCACCCGGATCACCAACGTGGTGGCCACCCTGCGCGGCCAGAGCGCGCCGAACCGCACCTACGTGGTGACCGGCCACTACGACTCCCGGGTCACCGACGTGATGGACGCCGTCAGCGACGCGCCGGGCGCCGACGACGACGCCTCCGGGGTGGCGGTGGTGCTGGAGTTGGCCCGACTGATGGCCACCCGCCCCACCGCGGCCACCATCGTGTTCGCCGCGGTCGCCGCCGAGGAGCAGGGCCTGTACGGTTCGGCGTACCTCGCCGGGCAGCTCAAGGCGGCCGGCGCGGACGTGCAGGGCATGTTCAGCGACGACATCGTGGGCAGCAGCACCGCCGACGACGGCACCCGCGACCCGCACGCGGTGCGACTCTTCGCGGAGGGGGTGCCGACGGCGGAAACCCCGGCGGAGGCCACCACCCGACAGTCCGTCGGCGGCGAGAACGACTCACCGTCACGGCAGCTCGCCCGGTTCGTTCGAGATGTGGCGGAGAACGACGCCACCGCCATGCGAGTACGGGTGATCTACCGCCGCGACCGCTACCTGCGCGGCAGCGACCACATCTCGTTCCTGCGCGAGGGCTGGCCGGCGGCCCGGTTCACCGAGCCGAACGAGGACTTCGCCCACCAGCACCAGGACGTCCGGATGCAGGACGGCCAACAGTTCGGTGACCTGCCGGAGTTCTGCGACTTCGCGTACATCGCCCGGGTGGCCCGGGTGAACGGCGCGGCGCTCTGGTCGCTGGCCCAGGCGCCCGGGACACCCCGGGGCGCCATCATCGTGACCACCGACCTGACCAACAACACCACCCTGCGCTGGCAGCGCGGCGACGAACCGGGCCTGGCCGGCTACGAGGTGGTGTGGCGGGAGACCACGGCCGCCGAGTGGCAGCGGGTGATCGGCGTCGGTGACGTCACCGAGGTCAGCATCGACCTGTCCAAGGACAACGTCTTCTTCGGCATCCGCGCGGTGGGCCACAACAACCTCCGCAGCCCGGTGGCCTTCCCCCGCCCAGGCGCCTAGGTGTTCCCTCGATCAGGAGGCTCGCCCCCGGCCTGAGACCGGGGGCGAACCTCCTGATCACTCCGGCGAGACGGGCGCCTCGGGGTGCGGTGGGGTGGGGCCGTGTGGTGGCCGCTGCCAGCGCACCGTGACCGTCAACTGACCCTGGACGCCGGTGCGGGCGATCACCGCGCCGGCCTCCGCGGTCAACTGCACCCCGAAGGAGATCTCGACCTCGTCCGGACGGTGGGCCATCGACTGGAACTGCCCGAGCGCGGCGGAGGCGGCATCACGTACCTCCGAGAGCGCCCGGTCGAACGTCGCCCGCGCCTCACGGACCACCTTGCCGGCGTTGCCGGCCGGCGTCACGCCGGCCCGACCGTCGACCTCGACCACCACCGAGCCGCCGCCGTCCAGGTCGAATCTGCGCAGTTCCGTCATCGTTCACGTCCTCTCTCAGGCGGGCGGCACGCACGTCAGATCAAGCCACTCGGCCTTGTGCCCGGTCTCTCTGATCTTGTCGAGTTCGGCCAGCAGACCGTCCAGGCGCTCCGGTGCTTCCAGGTAGACCAGGACCGCCCGCTCGAACGCCGTGGCCATCGTCGCCGGCATCAGGTCCGACGCGTCCCAGCACAGGGTGCCGGTACGCAGTCGCTGCGCGACCGCCGCCAGGACCTCGTCCTGGTATTCGGGTGCCTGGCCGCGCCGACTGAACGCCAGGTCCTGGGTCTGCTGACGCCAGACCGTCTGAGCCTCCTCGGAGGCGAGGTAGGTCATCAACTTCCTGGCCCGCTCGCTGTCCCTGGTGCCCTTGGGCTCCTTGGGGTCACGGAACATGACCGCGACGTCGTCGGAGACCTCGCGCAGCGCCGACGTGTCCGCCGCCCCGATCGACGGTGTCGGGAAGAAGGTGAACGGCGGGGCAGTCGGACCGGTGGTCGTCGGGCTGGACGTTGCCGGCAGGTGCGGACGGTACTCGCGGACCGCGAAGGAACCCTGGTGGTCCAGGTGACAACGTGGGGCGGTCGACCCCGCGTCCGTCCTACGGGGAAACAAGCCCTTCGCCGCTGTCTGGAAGGTGGTGTAGAGGCTGGCCCGGGCCGTCCCCTCCGACGAGGCCCGCAGCAGGGTGCCCCAGGTTTCCCAGGACTCCTTGACCTGCGGGGAATCCCAGCGGAGGTCACCGCGCGTCCACTGCTCGTAGAAGGCCTGGCCGGACTGGTGCAACAGGATGTCCTCGATCCAGTCGGTGCCCGGCCAACCGGAGACCGACTGGGAACTCATGGCGAGACACCAGCGCACCTGTTGGGCGCCGATCCTGCGCTGGGTCAGGCTGACCAGCTCGTCCCACGTCGCCGGCGGATCCTGGCCGAACTTCTTCAACTCGGTCGGGTCGTACCAGACCACGCTCTTCAGGTGGGTGGCGATCGCGACCGCGTAGGCGAGGTCCCTGCCGTTGCGCGTGCCGTTCGGCCCGACCTTGGGGGCGAGCTTGATCAGCTGCGCGGCGGCGCCCGGATCGGTCGTGACAGCGCCCTCCAGCGACGCCAACTGGCCGGCATTGACGTACCGCTGCAGGTCGTTGACGCGGGGCAGGACCGCGACGTCGGGCGGGCGGCCGCGCTCGATCGCCACCTGAAGCACCTGGCTGACGTCCCGGTGCCCCTGGTAGCGGGCCCGGATACCGTGCCTCTGCTGGAAGTCGTCCAACACCGCCGTGAACGCGGCCTCCTCGACGCCGGTCCACGAGCCGAAGACCGTCAGCTCCGCAGTCGGTTCGGCAGAGCAACCGCCGAGGGCGACACCAGCGAGCAGCACCGTGACCGTCGCGACCGCCATCCGTGCGCTGCGCTTCATGGTCACCGCTCCCCATATTCCGCCAGGCGGAGCTGGAAGCCCCACAGGATCAGCCCCGCGATGACGAGCGCGAGCACGGGCAACAGGAGCTCGCCGGCGTAACTGCTGGCCGCGCCGTCGGCGGCGGTCGTGATGGCGTCGTCGGCCGCGACGGCGCCGTCGTCCATGATGGCGGACTCGTCGGTGACGGCGGTGTCGGTCGCGACAGCCTCGGACGTCGAAGTCGGGGATGGAGACGGGGACGGGAACGAGCCGCGAAGCTCAGCGATGGTATCGGCACAGGCCGTCCTGCCACACTGCGTCTCCACCTGACCCACGAGGCCGTAGGCGGCCAGGGAACCCACATCCATGAGCTGCGCCCGCCTGCTGCCGTCGACGACGTGGACTCCCGCGCGGGTCTGGTCCAACCGGTCCGCGGAGGAGAGGCTCACCCCGGTCAGGGCCACCATCCCCACCGCCGCGACCGAGGCCACCAGCAGGGGGATATTCACCGTCCGGCGGAAGCGGCGGGCCAGATACACCTGCGTCCGCGCCAACAGCACCCCGAGCGCGACCAGCGGCAGCAACCAGAGCGCCGCGGTCAGCGTGTTGGTCCAGGTGTTGTCCACCTGGCCGTCCAGGGCGAGCAGTTGCTTACCCCGCAGATCCTGGATCCGGACCAGGATGTCGTTCAACAGGCTCGCCGCGTCCCGGAGCGCCGCCACCCCGAGCGCCCCCAGGTCGGCGTCCCGGAAGCGCGCGTCGGCCTGGCCGATGATCCCGGTGTAGGTCACCAGCAGCGCCTCGATCGTCTGGATGTCCTGGGTGCCCTCGTCACCGGCCGCGTTGTTCTCCGCCAACAGGGTGAGGTACTGGCCGGCGGCGGCGATCTGGCGCTGGTAATCAGCCCCGGGACCGCCGAGGACGACACCACCCCTGCCGAGATTGCCCACCGCCGCGAGGTGCGCGTTGCGCAGCGCGTCCTGCGCGTCGTAACTGGCGAGGATCGCCGGCACGGATCGCTCGGCGGCCGCGTCGGCATTGCCGGCGACACCGAGGAAGACCGCCAGGCTGGTCGCCAGGGTGACCGCGGTGAGCCCGATCAGCCACCCCCGCAGACGCACGAGGGTCTGCCGGGTCGTGCTGGCCCGTGGCGGTGTCCCCGCGGCCGCCGTCATGCCGGCAACCCGGCCGTCGGGCCTGCACCGAATGGCGCACCGCAGACCTCGCAGCTTGCCGAGCCGGCCGGTGAGGTCTCCAGACAGACACCGCAGATCACATCCGCCACCGCCGGCACCCGTGGCGCCGGCACCTGCAGCGGGTTCTGCACCGAGTCGACGATGCTGACTCTGACATCGGCCTGGCTGAGATCTTCCTTGAGCCGCACGAGGCCGTCCGGCTCGATGTCCACCAGGTGCCGCAGTTGCTCCAGGGCGGCCTCGTCCCGCGTCGCGGTTGCCAGCGCCACCGCCTGCGCCAACTGGGCGTGTGCCTCGATCCGGTCACCCCGGTCGAACGCGTCGCAACCGGCGTTGATGGCCTGCCGGACGTCCTCCTGCCCGGTCACCTGGGAGACGCTGAGATCGATCCGGGCCGACTTCGCCATGTCGACGGTCCAGTTGACGAGAACCGTGGCGGTGGCGGACCGTACCTCGCCGTCGACCACCAGGTTGACCCGGGCGGCCAACCGGTCCTGCTCCAGGACGTCGTCGGGCGCCGTCACCCGCAGACACAGGTGATAGTCCCTGCGCTCGGCACCCCATGATCCGGTGGCGAACTCCCACGTCCGCTCGTCGACCCGCTCGGCGTACTCGGTGAGGTCCTGAATGGTGGGACTGGTCTGCTTGAAGAAGACCAGCTCGGCGTACGGCATGGTCCGCAGCCGGATCCGTCCGTCCGGCAGGAGCTTGGTCAGCGCGGCGAGAACCGACTCGCGGAAGCTCGCCGCCAGGTCGGCCGGGCGTCGTACCGCCTCGGCGGTGCCGTGCAGCGCGGCGGCGATCCGGAGCAGGTCCGCAGGGCGCCAACCCTCTCCGATCCCTCGGGGATCGCAGACGAACCGACCGACGCAGCTGTGCAGGACGCGCTCCAACTCGTCCGCGGTCTCGTGCTCGTTGATGCCGTCGGTGAGCAGCAGCGCGTGGTTGATCGTCGACGACGGCGGCAGCAGGTCCCGGGCCGCCGCCAGCCAACTGCCCATCGCCGTACCGCCGCTGGCGCCGAGGCGGGCCACGGCGGCTCTGGCCTCCTTCCGGGTGGCCGACGTGGCGGTCGCGAGCGTCGGAGTCGCCGGGTAGACCATGGTGGCCTCGTGGGTCCCCTGGACCACCGCGTACCGGACACCATCCGGCAACACGGCGATGGCCGCGGCAGCGGCCTGCTGTGCTGCGGCCATCTTGGTCGGTGGATCCGCCATCGAGCCGGAGCAGTCGATCACCAGCACCTCGACCAGCCGGGACGGATCCGACGGGGCCGTCGGGTCGTCCTCGGCCGGGTCCCCCTGTCCGGTCACCGAGAGGACCGCGTGCATCTCCCGACCGCCAACCCGCAGGAACTTGTTCTGGTTGACTTCCAGGTCGAACCGCATTGCGGTTTCCATCGATTCACGCTCCGTTCCGGGTCGGTTCGGTCACCATCGCGTGCGGGGTCGGACGGCGTTCGCCCGGTCGACGAGCAGGTCGTGGGCGGCACGCCGGCCAGCGTCGTCGGTGCGACCGGCCCGTCGAATGCGGTTCGCGCGCACCGCCACCAGGTCCGGGAACGCGGCGTGTTGCGCCTGCTGGCCCAGGGCGCGGTAGGAGCGCTCCAGCAAGGTGCGGATGGCGCGTTCGGTGGGCGGCTCACCCAGCACCGGGCCGCCGGTCAGCTTGGCGGCGTCGCCGGAACGGGCCAGCTCGAGCGCCATCTCCCGGATCGCCGTGATCAGTCGGTCGCGCTCCTCCCCGCCGACGTCCAGCGCGGCGAGCCGGTGGACGGCCTGGTTGAGTTCACCGGCGGCGGGTGGCCCACCGGGCAGCCGGGACGACAGCACCCGCACCGCGGCGACCCGTGCGGCGTCGTGGTGCCGGGAGAGCGCCGGCACCTCGTCGAGGACGGCGACGGCCCCAGCCCGGTCGGTTGCCGCCAGACGGAGCCGGGCCAACCCGAACGCGGCGCTGGCCTGGAAGGGATCGCGCTGCCAGACCGCCGCGTAGTAGCGGGCTGCCGACACGTGGTCGCCGCGTCGTTCCGCGCAGTAGCCGAGCGCGAGCTTCGGGGCGACCTCCCCCGGGATGTCGCTGTAGACCGCGTCGAACCGCTGCCCCGCATCGTCGATCCGGTCGGCGGCAAGCGCGAGCAGCCCGCGGTGCCAGGCGATCCGCCAGTCGGCGTCGGCTCGGGTGCCGATCAACGTCTCGGCGCTGGCCAGCGATACGGCGGCCGAGTCAGGATCGGCCAGCGCGAGGTGCGCCCGGCACCTGCTCAGCTCGATCTCCACGGACGTCTGCTCCACCATCGCGAGCTCACCCAGGAGGGCCTGGGCGTCCGACGCGTCGACCGTGCGGAGCACGTCGACGGCCGGGTCGTCCGGGTCGGGTCGGGGCACCGCCAGACCGAGGGCCACGTCGACGGACGCGGGACGGCCGTCGTCCAGGACGGTGCTGTCGCCCGCGTCGATCCAGGTACGCAGCGGCAGGACCAGCCCGAGCCCCGCGTCCAGCAGCCGGGCGGAGGGTTGGAAGAGCGAGATCGGCTCGGGCTGACGCCGGTCCGGCTGGCCCGCCAGGATCTCCCGCAACACACCGAGAAGCTGCTCGGACATCTCGGTGGCGGAGGCGAACCGTCGGTCCCAGTCCAGGCGGATCGCGCGGGCGACGAGCCGGTTGAACGACTCGATGCCGAGGGCGTCCGGGGCCGCGCCGGGGGTGTCCGGGCCGGGCGTGCGGTGCCGGTACAGGTCTTCCAACGTACGACCGAGGGCGAACAGGTCGGAGCGCTCGGTCGGCCCCCGATTCTGGTATTCGGCCCTGCTGACCGAGAAGTCGACGGAGTGGACGATCCCCTCGCTCCCGCTGTCGGCCTTGCGGACCCCGCCCAGGTCGATCACCTTGATCCGGTCGGCGGTGCGCATCACGTTGTCGGGCTTCATGTCCGTGTAGAGCAGCCCGCGCCGGTGCAGGTAGTCGAGTGCGGCGAGGATCTCGTGACCATAGGCGAGGATGTGGTCGATGGGCAGCGAGACGTCCGGCTGTCGCAGGTCCTTCGCGGCGTTCTGCAACCTGCGCAGCGACATGCCGTCGAGATAGTCCATCACGATGTAACCGGTGGGGCCGGCGACCGGGTCCTCGTGGGTGGCGAAGTCGATGCTCCGCACGATGTTCGGGTGGTCCAGCGCGTTGAGGAACCGTCGTTCCTCGACGGCGGCCCGGAGGGAGGCCTCGTCGGCCGCGTGCAGCACGCCCTTCAGCGCGACGTCGACGTGGTCGTTGTGGGTGTCGTGGGCAAGGTAGACCCAGCCCTGGCCGCCACGCGCCACACAGCGGACCACCTCGTAACGGTCGGCGACAAGGTCACCGGGTTGCAGGCCGGGACGGAAGTTGAACGGCGTCGGGGTCGGGCAGTAGGGGCAGAACCCGCTGTCCCGACCGGGTCGACCGCCCCGGCTCCGACCGACCGGGTGACCCTTCGGGCAGAAGCGGAACTCCTCGGGCACCCGCAGGGGCTGGGTCGTCGCGCCGTCGGGCGAGAAGGTCAGCACCGGCAGGGAGACGAGGCTGGCCACCGTCCAGATGTCTCGACCGGTCGACCGGGACGGGGCCGCGGTCGGTTTGGCCGTGTCGGGAGGCAGTGGCGCCAGGCCGCAGACGTCGCAGAACCCGGTCTCGTCGACGGTGCCGGTGCAGCCCGGCCAGTTGCAAGGTGTCACGACCCACCCCCGCCGCGGTGGCCACCGACCCGGTCCGCGACCGCCTCGGTGTAGTCGCGGACCGCCGCCTCGGCGGTCACCAGATCGCACGGCGCGGCCATGAGCAGGTCGTGCGCGCCACGGTACGACATGCCGAGAACGGCGTCCTCGGCGAACCCGTGTCGTACGGCCCGCGCGCGATAGGCGCCCAGCCGGCCGCGCAGCTCCGACCAGAGATCCTCCCGCGCCACGATCTCCCGCCGGATCGACTCCGCCGTGCGGAGTGCCCGGTCGGTGGCCCGCTCGGTCGAGGCGAGCAGGGCGGCCAGGGTGTCGCCGTCGGTGCTGGCCGCCGCGGCCCGCAGCTTGGTCAACTGGATGCGCAGCTCGATCGCCCTGGGCTGGAGCCGGGGTACGTCGGCGACCACGGCGGCGGCCTGGCGGTATGCCCGGCGGGTGGCCTCCTCGGTGGCCTGGAGGCTCGCGACGCGACGCGCCAGCAGTGTGGTGCGCAGCGGGACCGACTCTCCACGGAAGGTCAGCAGCATCCGCAGATCTTGGGCGGGAGCCTGGTCGACCAGGGGAAGCACCACCTCGGACAGCAGCGTCTCGGGGTCCGCGGCCTCGTCGATGTTGTTGATGATGATCGAGCGCGGCGTCGCCTCGACGGCCCGGTCGTTGTCCGGCGCCGTGCTCGCGACGTCGGATTCGCCAGCCCAGTCGGCGATCCGCTGGGACACGTCCTTCGTGCTCCGGTCCGTCGCGTCCACCGCGAGGTCGATGCTGCCGATGGGTGGAGCGTCCGGGCTCTGCTCCGGGTCGCTCAACGATCGAAGCTCCCGACTGGAGAACACGGCGGCCTGGCGAACCGCCTCGGCGACGTCGGACTCACGGTGGTTGACGACGATGACCAGCACGTTGTCGGGCGAGAGGCGACCGAAGAAGTCCGCGAGTTGGCGGAGGACCTTGAGGTTCGCCGGAATGCCGTCGGGCGACCGCAGACGCGGATCGACCGCGGGCTCACCGGGCACCCGGGGACGAAGCCACGGAAGGCGATTCAGGATCGTCTCGACCGGGATCATCCACGACAGGCCCTGGGTGGCACCGCCGACCACATCGCCGTCGCGGTCGGCATCCTCGTACGTGCTGACCACCATCCCGACGACGTGCCCGCTCCGCGCGTCGACGACCGCCGTGCCGCTGAAGCCCTTGCTGACCCGGAGATCGGTCGGCCCCGAGACCATCTGAATCCGTTCCCATCTCGCCCCGGACCGGCCCTTGAGCGTGGCCTCGACACGTACGCCGTGTTCGACTGTTGTCGGGAAGCCGTACATGACGACGCGGCGGTCCAGAGTCTTCGTGCGGCGCAGCGGTGCGAACGGTCCCTGCGCCATCGGCTCGGCAAGCTCGAGCACCGCGATGTCGTCCCGTTCATCGTCGGTCAGTGGCCACCAGCAGCCGGGCACGACCCGGGCCGACACCGTCCGGCTGACCGGTTGGCCGACAAGGTCGAGAAGAACATCCCAGGACGGCTCGCTGCCGGACGAACTGCTGTCGCCGCCGCCGCCGCCGCTGACGACGTGGGCGCAGGTCAGGACTCGGCGAGCATCCAACGCCAGGCCGGCGCCCAGCACCCGGCCATCCGTACTGCGGACGCGGACCAGCCATCGCTCGTTGCCAGGACTGACCGCCACTTCGCTGAGGGTAACGGAGCTGGACCATTTCCGTTGACCCCGGTCAGTGCGGCGCGGTGATCGCCCAGCGTTCGTGGTCGCGCCAGGCGCCATCGACGAACAGGTAGTCCGGCGAGAAGCCCTCCAGCCGGAAACCGAGCTTGCGGGCGACCCGGCGCGACGGTTCGTTGCCCGGTTGGATGTTCGCCTCCAGGCGATGCAGTCCGACCGTGTGGAACGCGTGGTCGATCACCAGCGCCACGCCCGCCGAGGCGTGCCCGGTCCCGCTGTACGGCTGGAACGCCGCGTATCCCAGGTAACCGCCGCGCAGCGCACCCAGCACGATCCCGCTGATGTTCACGTAGCCGGCGATCGCACCGCTGGCCCGGTCACAGATCAGGTAACCGGCCCCGTCGCGGCGGCGGATCCGCCTCAGGTAGTTGTCGTACTCCTGCGGGCTGGACGGCGCGACCAACCACGGGTGGTGCAGGTCCCGACTGCGCCGGGCGGCGGCGACGAACTCGTCGGAGTCGGTGGGCCGGGGCCGCCGGATCGCGGCGGGACCACCGGTACGCAGATATCTCACGGCCGACCACTCGGAGCGGCCGAGGCCGCTCGTGTCCACGCCTCCCGAGCGTCGAGCAGGGCGGGGAGGTGGTCCTTGCTCCAGGCACGCGCCGCCTCGATCAGGCTCAACAGCGTGCGCCCCAGGTCGGTGAGTTCGTACTCGACGCGCGGCGGATTTTCCGGGTACGCGGTGCGCACCACCAGGCCGTCGCGTTCCATCGCCCGCAGGGTCTGCGTCAGCACCTTGGGTGTGACGCCACGAAGGGGCACTCGGATCTCGGTGAAGCGACGCCGACCGCCCTGTAGACAGAGCACGACCATCCCGGTCCACTTGTCACCGATCTGGAAGGGCAGGGCACCGGAGGGGCACATCGGGTCGAACATCTCGGGATCCAGCTCCGCCACGGTATGCCCCCATCCATCCCGGTTTCCTTGTAGTAACCAGTATCTCGTAGATACCGTTCCCGTGGTCCACAGCGACAGCCAGACGGGGGACGAATCCATGAACAGCATCGCCATCTTCGGTGCCGGTGGCAGAGCGGGACGGGCCATCACCGCCGAGGCCCGCGCCCGTGGACATCGGGTCACCGCCGTCGTCCGGAATCCGGACCCGAGCAACGACATCGCCGCGGACGGCGTCTCGGTGGTCCGCGGGGACGTCACGGACCCGCGCTCGACGTCCACGATCCTGCACGGTCACGACGCGGTGGTCAGCGCGGTCAGCCCCGCATCCGGACCCGAGGCCCTGGCCGCCCTCGGCCGACTCGACGACCAGTTCTTCGTCAACGCCGTCGACGCGCTCCTGCACGGCATGACCGAGACCGGAGTCCGTCGCCTCGTCCTCATCGGACTCTTCGCCAACCTCCACGACGAGCACGGCCGCCTGATCCTGGACGACCCCACGGCGTTCCCGAGTGAGCTCCGCCCGTTCGCCCTGTCGCACACCGCCGGCCTGGAGCGGCTCCGTACGGCGGACACCCCGGTCGACTGGCTGATGCTCACCCCACCGGCGATGCTGGACGTGGCGGCACCACCACGGGGCCGCTACCGGGTTGGCGGGGACACCGTGCCCCGGTCCGGATCGACCACCCTGTCGTACGCCGACCTCGCGGTCGCGGTGCTCGACGAGATCGAATCCCCTCGGCACCACCGCACCCGCGTCTCGGTCTTCGACTGACCCTGTCCGTCCGCGCCGGCCGCAGAGCCGCCGAACACGGCTCGGACCCGCGCTAGCGTGCCGTCCGGAGCCAGAACTCGCCGCCGTCCGGGTCGGCCATCAACACCCGCCCGCCGATATCGCCGCCGTCGGCGTCGAGGACTGTCGCGCCGAGCGACAGCAGGCGGTCGATCTCCGCCGGCCGGTCGGTGTCGACGCCCACGGCGACGTCGAATCGGACCCGGTCCCGGCCCCCGTTCGGCATGTACGGCGGACCGCCCCAGGAGATCTTCGTGCCCCCGCGGGGCGACTGGATGACGGTCTCCTCGTCCTGGTCCCAGACCAGCGGCCACCCCAGCGCGGCGCTCCAGAAGTAGCCGACCTGCGGCGATCCGTCGCAGGCGAGCGCGCCGATCGGCCCGGTGTCGGCGAGGAATTTGTTGCCCGGCCCGATCACGTCGAACTCGTTGCCCTCGGGGTCGGCGAGCACCACGTGATCGTCGTTCGGGTCCTGACCGATGTCGATGTGTCGTCCGCCGAGCTCGAGGGCCCTGGCCACCGACCGCTGCTGGTCGTCCAGCGAGCTGCTCGTCAGGTCGAAGTGCATCCGGTTCTGGACGACCTTTGGCTGCTGGTGCTGGGGGAAGCGGATCCGGAAGTCGGGGTCGCCGGCGGGCAGCAGCAGAACGCCGTCACGTGGATCGTCGACGATCTCTCGGCCGAGGAGCCCGGACCAGAACCGCGCGAGTCGCAGCGGCTCGCGTGCGTCGAAGCAGATCGCGAACAGGTGTGCAGTCATCGCCTCGCCCATCTCCCCTCCGACCGGACGCCGCGCCGGCCGTTGGAGCGGGAGCCTAAGGGCGGGCCGAGTCACCCGCACCCGACTTTCCGCGCCTCGACCGGGGCGCCGAGCGTCCGGTCACCGGACGGGATACGCCGCGGCGGTGAAGGCGTGCAGGGCGATCTCGGCCGACTGTTCCAGTTGGTCACGTCGGGCGCCGGCTGCCGCATGGACGGCGTGGCCCTCGGTGACGACGCTCAGGAAGCGGGCCAGGGCGGTGGGGTCGACCTCCGCGGGGAGGTCACCCTCCTCGACGGCGCGGGTGAAGCGGGCCGCCAGGGCGTTCTCCCCCGTTCGCCGGCTGGCCGCCAGGAAGTCGGAGATGGCCGCGTTGTCGGTGCCGCAGGCGGTGCCGCCCTGGATCGAGAGGCAGCCGGCGGGACGGTCGGGGCGGGTCAGCGCCACCACGTTCTCCCGGAGCAGCACCGCGGCCACGTCCCGGGCGGTCGGCTGGTCCAGCGCGTCGCGCGCGTAGGCCATCTCGACGTCCGCGTACCGGGCCACCACTGTGCGGAACAGGCCCTCTTTATTGCCGAACGCCGCGTAGAGGCTGGGCTTGTTGATGCCCATGGCCCCGGTGAGCTCGGTCAGTGAGGCGCCCTCGTAGCCGTGTCGCCAGAACACCTCCATCGCCCGATCCAGGGCTTCGTCGGTGTCGAAACCACGCGGTCGTCCGGTCTGGGCCATCTCCTCCACCCCCTTGCCGCGCCCACTCTACCGCCCGCGGAAACCGATCGGTACAAAAGTTTGGGGAATGACCGTGGACCCTGCTAGGTTCTTTCCATACCGAGCGGTACAGATGTGTGGAGGGGGTTCGCCATGGAGCACGTGAGGCACACGCTCGGCCCGGTCGGGATCTGGAGCACGGAGCTGCGCGGAGCGGCCCGGCCCGAGGTCCGCGAGGCCGCGGCCGAGTTGGACCAACTGGGCTTTCCGGCGCTCTGGATCCCCGGCCTCGACGGCCCGGGGGCGGTGGACGACGTCGAGCACCTGCTGGCCGCCGCGCCACACGCCACTGTCGCCCTGGGCGTGCTGTCCATGTGGGGCCAGGACCCGGCCGCCCTGGGGAGCCGCTGGTCCGCGCTGGACGCGACGTACGGCCCGCGCGCTGTTCTGGGCCTCGGCGTCAGCAACGCCCACTCCGCCGCCAACGCCGGCCAGGACTACGGCACACCGACGGTGTCGATGCGTCGCTTCCTCGACGGGCTCGACGCCGCACCCCACCCGATTCCGGCCGACCGGCGCCTTCTCGGCGCGCTGGGTCCAAAAATGGTCGATCTGGCCAGCACGCGTACCTCCGGTTGGCACCCGTTCCTCGTGACTCCCGAATACTCGGCGGCGCATCGGGCACGCGTGGGCGACGCCCCACTCATCGCCCCGCACCTCGCGGTCGTCCTGGACCGCGATCCCACCCGGGCGCGGGCGACCGCCCGCGCCGGCATCGGGATGTTCATCGGTTTCCCCGCCTACCGCGCCAACCTCGGCCGCCTCGGCTTCGGTGCGGAGGACCTGGTCCCGGGCGGCAGCGACCGCCTGATCGACGCCCTCGTCGCCTGGGGAGACCTCGACGACGTCGCCGACCGCATCCAGGCCCACCTGGACGCGGGCGCCGACCACGTCACCCTGCACGTCCTCCGGCCCGACGCCGGCGACGGCGACGGTCCGCCGCGGCGGCACTGGCGGGAACTCGCCACGCTGCTGCCCCACTTCACCACCCGCACACCAGGCACCAACTGACCGTTGTGCCCCACCACCCACACCAAGGAGTACGACTCATGGCTCAGCTCAATGGCAAGACCGCACTGGTCACCGGTGGCACCACCGGCATCGGCCTGGCCGCGGCCCGCCGCTTCGCGGCCGAAGGCGCACACGTCTTCGTCACCGGCCGCCGCCAGCAGCAGCTGGACGAGGCCGTCGCGGCCATCGGCCCGAATGCCACCGGGATCCGCAGCGACGTCAGCGATCTCGACGACCTCGACCGCCTCTTCGACGCGATCACGACCCACGGCAACGGACTGGACGTGCTGTTCGCCAACGCCGGTGGTGGGGAGTTCGCCGCCCTGGGCACCATCACCGTGGAGCACTACTCGGACGCGTTCGACAGCAACGTGCGCGGCACCCTGTTCACCGTCCAGAAAGCCCTGCCGGTGCTCAACGACGGCGCGTCGGTCATCCTGACCGGCTCGACCGCGGCGACGAAGGGCGGCCCCGCCTTCGGCGTCTACGCCGCCTCCAAGGCCGCCATCCGATCGTTCGGTCGCACCTGGGCCGCCGAGCTGGCTGGTCGCGGGATCAGGGTCAACACCCTCGTCCCGGGCCCGACCGAGACTCCGGGCATCACCGGGCTGGCCGCCAGCCCGGAGGAGGCACCCGCGCTGCTGCAGATGCTCGCCGCCACGGTGCCGCTGGGCCGGATGGGCCAGCCGGAGGAGATCGCGAACGCCGCGCTGTTCCTGGCCTCCGACCAGAGCAGCTTCATGACCGGCGGCGAGATCTTCGTCGACGGTGGCGCGAACCAGGTCTGATCGAGGCGTTGCCCACGAGCACGGTGCCGGCCGGCGGCGCGACGTCGGCCGGCACCGGCCAACGCATCACGGGCGATCCGGGTGGCCGGCCGCGGCGAACCACCGGCCCAACCACGGGGTGAGCGCCACCAGGGCGACGGCGAGGGCGGTGATGACCGCCTGCCCGATCCGGCCCGGGGTGACGCCGACCGCCGGGTCCAGCACGTAGTTGGCGTACCAGTTGGCGGCCGCATCCGTCACCAGCACCGCGCAGCCCAGCGCGAGCCCCTCCACCCGGCGGGCCGCCAGGAGCAGCGCGGCCACGGGATCCCACAGCGTCAGGGACACGAAGTAGACCGTGAGCCACCCCGGCAGGGCGAGCTGTGGCCGGAGCGTCGGTACGAGCAACTGGGCGACATGCGCCAGGCCGCCGTAGGCGAAGACCAGCACCGCGACCGACACGACCAGCCGGACCGCGAGCGGCGCGTCCCGCCATCGGGCGGTGTTCATCGGGCCAGCGCGTCGGCGAGACGGGCGATGCCGTACTCGTATGCCTGGTCCACATCGCCGCCCAGCTTGAAGGCCCCGGCCAGTTCCATGCTGACGAATCCGTTCGCCCACGCGGTGAGCGTGCGTGCGGCGTCCAGGGCGTGGTCCTCGCCGGCGAGGTTCGCGGTCACCCGCAGTACGGGTTCGACGGCGTGGGTCAGGACGATGCTGGGGCCGGCGAGGTCGGATCGCGGCGCGAAGATCAGCTGGTAGCCCCGCGGTCGGGCGTGCGCGAACGCGCGAAAGGCTCGGGCCAGCTCGGCCAACTCGCGGCGTGGGTCGGTGCCGGCGACGATCACCGCGAGCCGTTCCCCGAGGTCGCGAATGGTGGCTTCGGTGATGAGGCGCACCAGGTCGTCGCGGTTTCGCACCCGCTTGTACAGCGACGGCGCGCGCACGCCGACCCGGTCGGCGACGGCCTGCATGGTCAGGCCGGCGATACCCGCTGATTCCAGGATGTCCTGCCCGGCGCGGACGATGGCGTCGACGGAGGTCCGATCGGGCGTCGGCATGCCGCTTCCCTCCGGATCGGGGGTCGGATTCGATGGCTATTGACCATAGCCATGATGGCTACGTACCATAGCCACATGCAGACGATAGCAATCCCGACACGGGTGCGGCGATGAGGCTCGCCCCGCACCTGCGCCGCATCGGCAACGACATCGTGGCCGTCTACCTCGTCGACACGGACGAGGGTGTGACAGTCATCGACGCGGGCCTGGCCGGGCACTGGCGCGAGCTGCGGGCCGAGCTGTCGGACCTGGGCCGCTCGGTGGACGACATCCGCGGCGTCGTCCTCACCCACGGCGACACCGACCACCTCGGGTTCGCCGAACGGCTTCGGCGCGACCACGGTGTCCCGATCTACGTGCACGAGGCGGACGCCGCCCGCGCGCGAGGCGAGGTCAAGGCCGACATGTCGTGGGGCACGATGAAGCTCGGCGCGACGGCCGGCTTCTTCTGGTACGCGATGCGCAAGGGCGGACTTCGCACCACTCACCTCACCGAGGTCGTCGCCGTGCACGACGGCCAGGTGCTCGACCTGCCCGGCGCGCCACGCGTCATCGCGGTCCCCGGGCACTCGGCGGGCAGCATCGCCATCCACGTGCCGATCGCCGACGCCGTCTTCGTCGGCGACGCCCTGACCACCCGGCACGTGCTGACCGGCCAGCGGGGTCCACAACCCGCGCCCTTCACCGACGACCCCCACCAGGCGCTGGCGTCGCTGCGCCACCTCGAGGACGTTCAGGCGTCGTGGGTGTTACCGGGCCACGGCACGCCGTGGTCCGGTGGGGTCGCCGAGGCGATCCGCGCGATCAGGACGGTCGCCGACGCCTGACCCGGCCGGGGCGATCCGTCAGAGCGGGCCGGGAAACGTCTGTTCCATCGGCATCGGCACCTGGAGGTACGTGGTGCCGCGTAGGTCCAGCCAGGCCCGGTCCGGTCCACGGACCAGTCGCACCATCACCTCCTCGCAGGAGGGGCAGCGGGCGACCAGACCCGGGGCGTGCGAGTAGACGTGCAGGCTGGCCATCGAGCCGGTCGTCCCGCAGTTCTCGCAACGGCCCATCGCGGTGCTCAGGTCCACGGTGAACAGCTCACGCATCGGGCCGTCGAGCATGTTGCCGTCCAGGTACGACATCTCGGTCATCGGATCTCCTCGGCGTAACGGGAGCGGGCGGGCGGTCAGCCGGTGGGGCCGAAGCGTTCGGTCTTGACCCGCCGCGACGGATGACCCAGCCCCACCAGCAGGTCGGCCACGGTCTCCACGAACGCGGTCGGACCGCACACGTAGGTGAGCGGTTCCAGGTCCGGCGGCCAGCCGTGCGTGTTGACGTCGGCCAAGCCGATCCGGTGCGGCTCGCCGCGCCAGCCCTCGGGCGCCTCGCGGGTGTAGACGTACGCGATGTCCAGGCCGAAGTCGTCGCGGACCCGGCGGCGCAGCTCGTCGGCGTAGATCACGTCGCCCGGGGTGCGCACCGAGTAGATCAGCCGGAACGGCGCCTTGCTGCCGGTCGCCCGCCGCGCACGGATCATCGCCATCAACGGCACGATGCCGGAACCACCGGCGACCAGCTGCACCGGCGCGGTCTCCTCGGGCCGCCAGATGAACCAGCCACCGAGCGGTCCGCGGACCTCCACCGGGTCGCCGGCGCCAAAGACATCGATGAGGTACGGCGACACCTCGCCGTCGTGCACCCGCTGGACGGTCACCTCGATGCGCGGGCCACCCGGGCCGTCCACCACGGGCCCGGCGATCGAGTACGACCGTGCGGCCTGGTAGCCGTCCGGCGCGGTGAGTCGCAGGTCGACGTGCTGCCCCGGCAGGTGCCCCGGCCAGTCCGGCACCTCCAGCACCAGGGTCTGCGCGCTGGGTGTCTCCACCCGGCGCTCCACCAGCCGGCCGACCTGCCACCGGTTGGGCGTCCGGCGCTGGGTGCTCGTCGCCACGGCGCGCTCAGTCACCCTGGTACCGCTGTTCGCGCCACGGGTCGCCGTAGTCGTGATAGCCGGCGGTCTCCCAGAACCCCGGCTCGTCCATCGTCTTGAGCCGGAGGCCGCGCACCCACTTGGCGGACTTCCAGAAGTACAGGTGCGGCACCAGCAGCCGGGCCGGCCCACCGTGCTCGGCGGGCAGCGGGGCGCCGTCGAAGGTGTGCACCACCCAGGCCTGGCCACCGCGCAGGTCGTCCAACGGCAGGTTCGTGGTGTACCCGCCGTAGGAGTGCGCCAGCGCGAAGTGCGCGCCGGTGTCGACGTCGGCGAGCAGCGTGTCCAGGGAGACGCCCTGCCACGTGGTGCCGAGCTTGGACCAGCGGGTGACGCAGTGGATGTCCACCTGTGGCGTCTCCTGCGGCAGGGCCATCAACTCCTGCCACGACCACCGGTGCTCGCTGCCGTTCTCGGCGGCGATGACGAACTCCCAGGTGTCCAGGGACACCCGGGGCGTCGGGCCGGCCGAGAGCACCGGGAAGTCCTCGGTCAGGTACTGGCCGGGTGGCAGGGCCGGCTCCTGCGTTCGGGGCCGACCCTGAAAGCCCGGTGACACGATTCCCATTGCACAGTCGTACCACCCGCGCCGGCCCGGCCGGGAGCTTTCCCGCGTACCTCCTGGTCGTACCGGCGCGGTGCGGTCAGTGCCGCTCCGCGACGACCTCGCGCTCCTCGGGCACGTCGCCGCCCCGGGTGGCGCGCAGGCTGGTCAGGGTGACCACCGCCAGGACGCCGATGATCACGCCGAGGGAGGCCAGGGTGGGGATCTGCGGCACGCTGTCCCAGATGCCGTGCGCCCAGTGCAGACCCAGCTTGAGGCCGATGAACGCCAGGATGATGGCCAGGCCGTAGCTGAGGTGCACCAGCCGGCTCAGCGCCGCGTGCAGGACGAAGTAGAGCGCCCGCAGGCCGAGCAGGGCGAACGCGTTGGTGGCGAAGACCAGGTACGGGTCCTCGGTGATGCCGTAGACCGCCGGCACCGAGTCGACAGCGAAGACGATGTCGGTGGCCAGCACCGCCACCACCACCAGGGCGAACGGGGTGAGTGCCCGCTTCGCGCCCTGCCGGACGGTCATCTTCGTGCCGTGGTAGTCGTCGACCACCGGCATGACCTTGCGCAGCAGTTTCACGGAGCGCATCTTGTTGATGTCGACTTCCTGCTGGTGCCCGGAGAGGGCGTCGCGCAACAGCTTCACCGCGGTGGCGATGAGGATGATCGCGAAGAGCAGGAAGGCGAAGTCGAGGGTCTGCAACGCCGCCGCGCCGAGCGCGATGAAGATGGCCCGCAACACCAGCGCGCCAGCGATGCCGTAGAGCAGCACCCGCTGGGCGAGCACCGCCGGCACCGCGAACGCGGCCAGCAGCAGCATGAAGACGAAGAGGTTGTCGACCGAGAGCGACTTCTCCACCAGGTAACCGGTCAGGTACTCCACACCCTGCTGGGAGCCGAAGCGGGACCAGATCCAACCGCCGAACGCCAGCGGCAGCGCGATATAGAAGGCCGACCAGCCGAGGGCCTCCCGCATGGACACCTCGTGCGGGCGACGGGTGACCAGGAAGTCCAGCACCAACAGCAGAAGGACGCCGATGATGGTGACCGCCCACAGCGTGGGCGTGCCCACCGACGACAGGTCACTGGCGGCGGACAAATAAGACACTTCGGTCATGGCTCTCCTCGAACACCGTCATGTTCGAGGTCTCCTTCACCCATCACCTGATGGGCAACCACCCGAGGCACGCCGGGCGTGCCGTACTGACCGGAATGGTTCGTGGGAAGTACTCCCCTCGCACGACAAGGTTAGGCCAGGCTGAATCCCCACGCCAAGCGGGACATCAATGGTTGCCCTGGTAAACAGCTGTGTGCACCGCGATCAGGCACGGCGCAGCGTCGCCCCCGGAGCCATCGCCTGCTCCACCAGGCCCCGATAGTCGCGCGGCAACTGAGTGACGACGTCATCGAACTCACCACCGGTGATCGCCTCCCGCAGGGTGGTGAAGACCGCCCGCGTCGCGTCCCCGGCGGCCGGCTCCTGCACCCCCGCGCGCAACGCCACCCGGGCGACGAACTC
This sequence comes from Micromonospora sp. NPDC048905, assembly GCF_040649655.1. Taxonomy (NCBI): domain Bacteria; kingdom Bacillati; phylum Actinomycetota; class Actinomycetes; order Micromonosporales; family Micromonosporaceae; genus Micromonospora; species Micromonospora sp. NPDC048905. The sequence goes on from NZ_JBEZFV010000015.1 coordinate 74,180, forward strand.
GGCCGCCCCGAACCGGTCCGCCTGCTCCGTGCTCGGGCTCGGCTTGAGCACCAGTTGCAACGGCTGCGGCAGTTGGGCGGCCAGGTCCAGGACCTCGCCGCCGGTCAGCCGCTCGGCGAACGTCTCCAGGACGGCGCGGGTCACCTCGACCGCGCGCTCCGAGGACGTCGCGGTGCGGTGGGAAACCTGGTCGATGAAGGTGTCGTAGTTCATCGCGTACTCCCTTGGGCTCGCGTCGGCGCCTGCGGGTACCCGCGGCGGCGGAGCGGAAACGGCCCGGGATTCCTGCGCCGGTCGGGCGTGAGGGGCCGGCGGGTGGGTAACCGCCGCCGGTCGTGACCACATCGATGCCCCGAGGGAGCCCACGCCATGGCGAGCTACGCCGACGTCCTGCAGTACCTGTCGAGCCTGGACTACCCGGCCGAGAAGGACGACGTGGTCCGCGAGGCCGAACGGGAGGGCGCCCCGCCGGACGTACTGAAGGCGTTGCGGGCCCTGCCGCCGGTGGACTACGCCAACGGCACCGAGGTGGCCCGGTCGGCCGGCATCGAGGCCGCGCCCGAGGTGGGTCCCGCGCAGCGCGCCGAACAGGCCCGGGACAAGACGCACAACCGGGTCTCGCAGCATCTGCGCGGCATCTGACCCGGCGGTGGCGGCCACGGCTCCGACACCGGGGCGTCGCCGATGACCCACCCCGGCCCCGCACCCCGACCGTCGTCCCGACCGCCGGACGTGCGCTTCCCGGCCGCAGTGCAACTCGCCGTGGTGGCCGTGGTCGGTGTCATCGCCGGCTGCCTCTTCGCGCTGCTGCTACCCCTACCGCTCGCCGCGCTCGCGGGCTGGGACGTGGGCGCGCTGAGCTGGCTCGCCCTGGTCTGGCACAAGCTCTGGCCGATGGACGCCGAGCGGACCGCGCGGCTGGCCGTACACGAGGACCCGAATCGGGCGATCCGCGACGCGCTGCTGCTCGTCGCCTGCCTGGCCAGCCTGCTGGCCGTGGGACTGGTGGTGGCCAGCGCCCAGAGCGCGCCACCCGGGCTCGGCCGGGAGGCGCACGGCGCCCTCGGCGTCCTCAGCGTGCTGCTGTCCTGGTTCGTGGTGCACACCGTGTTCGCCGCCCGGTACGCCCGGATCTACTACACCGGCCCGGACGGCGGGGTGAACTTCAACCAGTCCGAGCCGCCGTGCTACTCCGACTTCGCGTACGTCGCATTCACCATCGGGACGACGTTCCAGATCTCCGACACCAACCTGACCAGCAACGAGATGCGTCGCACGGTGCTACGGCACTCGATGGTGTCGTACCTGTTCGGTGCCTTCATCATCGCCGTGACCGTGAATCTGCTGGCCGGCCTGGCCAACTGAGCGGGCTGCGATGGAGGGGGCCGCGCTGGCCCGGAGGTGGCACGGAGCGGCGCGAAAGGAAGGGCCGGGACAGGCGGGCGCCCCTGGTCACGAACCGCGACCCAGGGCGCCACGCAAGCCTGCCCAGGCGGTGAACCGCGTCCGAACCGGTCGCGGGTCACCAAGCGGTGGATGCCCGCCCGAACCGAGCGGTCAGCACTGCCGGGTCCAACCATACGACAGAACATCCTCCGTTTGGTCAGATTTTGACGAAGTGTGGGCCAGGGCACGTCACGGCCGACCAGTCACCTCCGCGTACCGGTGCTCCAAGTCGACCCGGGCCAGCGCCCCCACCAGCCAGGCCAGCTGCTCCGACTCGCTGGCAAGGCCGGCCAGGTCGTCCGCCGACCTGCCCAGACCGAGCCGACGGGCCGCCGCCAACGCCCGGCGGTCGGCGACCGGCGCCACCTCCCGCCACAGCGCCTGCGCCTCACGGAGAAACAACTCGACGACCTGACCATCCACGCCCGGAAGCTCGGTGAGGAGCGTCCGCTCCCGGTCCGGGTCGTGCCGCGCCACCGCCCGCAAACGGCGCAGATCCCCCCGGTACCGCTCGACCACCGTGCGGGCCAGGTCACCCAACACGTCGGCGAGCGCGTCCACGTCGCCGCGCTGGCCACTCGCGCGCAGCACCCGGGCCCGGTCCTCGTGCAGTGACCGGGCCAGCCGGGCGGCGCTGTCCCAGCCCTCGTCGCGCAACGCCCGCGCCCCGTCCAACGCCCGGCGGAAGTCGCCCCGACGCGCCAGGAGCACCGCCAGGTAGAGCACCTGGAACAGGCTCGCCGGGTTGTTGGTCACCCGAAAGCCGTACTGCTCGGCGAAGCCCCGTCCGCTGCCGGCGAGGCGGCGCGCCAGACGCTTCCGGTCCGCCAGGGGCGTGATCAGAGTGGTCGGCATGCCGGCGACTACCCGCGCGACCCTCGGTCACACCCGGCCCGCGTCGGGCCGCGTCAGCTGTGCAGGCCGCCGGTGCGGTCGCGGGCCTTGAGGCGGGTGGTGGGCAGGGCGGGAGCCGGCAGCGGAGGCGCCGAATCGTCGGCGACCACGCCGAACCGTCCGTCCCCAGCCATCCAGTCCGCGCGGGCTGCCGCGATCTCCTCGTGCGAGCGGCCGACGAAGTTCCACCACATGACCAGCGGCTCCTCGAAGGGCGCACCGCCCAGCAACAGCAAGCGGGCCCCGGCCCCACCGCGCACGGTCAGCTCGCGGCGACCGGAGCCCAGATACAGCAACTCCCCCGGCTCGAATCCCACCTCGGCCGCCTCGGCGGCGCCGGACATCGCCAGCAGGGCGTACTCGAAGTCGGGCCGCAGCGTCAACGTCGTCGGCGCCTCACCGCTCAACTCCAACTGCACGCCGACCAGCGGGGTGTGCACCACCGCCGGTGACCGCTGCCCGGCGAACTCGCCCACCAGCAGGGTGAGATCAAGATCGCCGTCGCGCCACCGCGGCAGGTCGGCGTGGTGCGCGAAGTCGGCCGCCCCGGCCCGCGCCGGGTCCGGCAGCGCCACCCAGAGCTGCACGCCGTGCATCACCGGCGGGTGGACGGCCGGCGACCGCTCGGAGTGGGCGATGCCGTTGCCCGAGGTCATCACATTGAGTTGACCGGGCCGGATCGGCTGCACGTTGCCGAGGCTGTCGCGGTGCAGGATCTCACCGTCGAGGAGCCACGTCACCGTCTGCAGACCGGTGTGCGGGTGCGGCGGCACCTCCATGCCGGGCCGCTGCGCCACATCGTCCGGGCCGAAATGGTCCACGAAACACCAGGCGCCGACCATCCGACGGACCCGCTGCGGCAACAACCGCCGCACCGTGGTGTACCGACCCAACGGCACGTCGTGGCCGGGCAACAGCACACTGCCGGGATCCACGTCGGCCACGCCAGGTGGCCGGGTCTGCGCCAGCATCGATTCGGTACGCTCCACCGCCCGACTGTACGCTCACGCCCTCGGACCGTCGCGGCGCTTCCTGGTCAAGAGCTCGCCGAGAGCCGGACGACAGTTCCCGCCGCGCCCAGGTCGAGTTCGCGCCGGCAGGTACCGCATCCGCCGGGACGGCCGAATCACTCGGTGCCAGTCGCGCACTCCCCACCTCCGCCGGCGCTGTCAATCGCGCTCCCCGCCGCTGGCGGTGCGGGTCATGCTTGTCACCGCCGCCCGCGGTGCCGATCGCGCACTTCACCGCCGCAGGAACGGAGATCTTGGACAGTTACCGTTTCGCGCGAACGGAAACTGTCCAAGATCGGCGAACAACCACCGATCAGGTCGGGGTAATCAGCTCCCCGGCACGCCCGAGGGTGCGTCGGGCACCTCACCGCCCAGCCCGCCAGCCCCGACCAGGCGGCGGATACGCCGCTGGCCGGCACCCGGTTTGCGGGGTGCCGGCCAGCGGTCCGTGTAGTGCGGTAGTGCGGTAGTGCGGTGGGTCAGCTGTTCCAGTGCTGGCTGACGAGGTCGGTGGCCTGCTGCTCCCACTGGGCGTAGGCGTCGGGGTAGGCGGACACCTGGACGGTCTGCGCGGCCTCGGTCAGGGGCATGTCCTGCCAGCCGTCGACCTGCTTGAGGCCCTTGAGGAACACGGTGGTGGAGTAGGCCGGGTCGGTGATCTGCTCCGGCGTGCCCCAACCCGAACTCGGGCGCTGCTGGAACAGACCCAACGAGTCGTGGTCGTTCATGTCACCCAGGTGGCCCAGGTTGTCCAGCTTCGACTCCTGCAGGCTCGTCGCGATCGAGATCACCGCAGCCCGCTCGGGCAGGCCGGCCTTCTTCGTGGCGGCGATGATCGCCTTGACGTTGGCGGTCTTCTCCTCGTTGAGGTCGATGTGCGACTGCTCGCCCTGCGGCTTCGGCGCGGTGGTCTGCACGGCCGCCGCGACGGGCTTGCCCTCAACCGGGTTGGCGGCGTGGGCGGCGATCGGGCCGGCGAACACACCACCGGCGAACGCCAGACCAGCAACGGACAGCACACTCTTACGCATGATCGTGTTCATGGGGGTAGCTCCTTCGGGGGTAGGACACCCCGACCGCCAAAAGGGGGGAACGGCGGCAGGGTGTGAGCACCTCGTCCGGCGCTGCACGTTCACAAGGGGGAAGTCTGAGGGGTAACACCCTCGCGGGCGTCGGGTCGGCGACCTACCGAGCGGAGGGCTCAGGGCGCCGGGGTCCAGATGTAACGACCGGGGGGCCAGGGTCATTCCGGGGGGCGGCCCATCCATCGGCACCCACGTGAAGGCGATGCCTACGGTCGTTCGTGGGGACTACAACGACCCGACCGGGTCCCGCATTCCCACCCCCGGCGGGCCGGGCGGCCGGGCGGTGGTCCTGCGATCATCAGGGTGTGTAACGACCCCGACCCCGCCACGATTCCGCCCCACGGGTGCGCCCGGCCACAGCCCAGAACCCACCCTGACCGGACAAGACACCCACATCATCTCGCGCCCATGACCTTGAGCCACCAAACGAGCACGATCCACTCGACTTCAAGAAAATCGGGCTATCCCGGACCCACAGTCACCCCGATATCAAGAGAACCGAGTCGATCATGCCCGCCTAGGCGCGCACGGCCTCCGGCCACGCCGCGCGCGGCGTACGGGGGCCTCGGCCGGGGCGGGTTCACCCGGCGAGGCGGGAGCGCACCTTCGCGGCGCAGGCGTCCAGGACGGTCTGCGCGTCCAACCCCAGGCTCTCGATGGCCACCAAGGCCGTAAAGGCGACGTCCGCCAACTCCGCCGCGACGTCCTCGCGGGTGTGGGTGACACCTTTGCGAGGATTCTGCCCGAGCAGACCGATCCAGGCGGCGGACGCCTCCCCCGCCTCCTCGGTCAGCTTGAGGATGCGGCAGGTCAGTTCGGTCTGCCCGGTGCCGTTCGCCGTGTCCAGCCACGTGCGCGACGCTCGGGCCGCCTCCCAGATCAACTCGTCCACGCCGACAAGTCAACCTGACCGGCCCACCCCCACCGACAACCGGGTACGTCCGGCCGACCATCCACCAGCACGCGGCGCATACCGCTTGACCAGCCGATCAGCACAGCCATTGACACGTGTCGACGGCGGTCCTAGGTTCAGGGCGCTACCGGCCGGTAGGCAACCGTCCCGCCTGGTCGCCCCCAGGGCGACATCCGTCCGATGGGGAGCATCGATGCTGTCCGCACCCGTTCGTACCCTCCGCCGGCTGCTCGCCGCGACCGTGACGCTGACCCTGGCGGTCGGGTTGGCCGGTGCCGCGCCGGCCAGCGCCACCGGTCGCGACCCGGGCGGCGGCCAACCGCTGCCCGGCTACACCATCGAGAACCCGCCGTTGGCTCCGCTGGTCGTGGGCGGCAGGTCCACGACGGTACGCCAGGGCGTGCACCGCCACGCCGGCTACATCATCGAGGTCCCCGCCCGGTGGAACGGCAACCTGGTGTTGTGGGCGCACGGTTACCGGGGCCAGGGCACGGTGCTCTCGCCGGAGCCGCCCGCCTTCGGGTTGCGCGAGCGTCTCGTGGAGCAGGGGTACGCCTGGGCGTCGTCGTCGTACGACCGCAACGGCTTCGACATCCGCTCCGGCGTGCTGGGCACCAAAGACCTCGCCGACCACTTCGGACGGACGGTTCGCCGACCGCACCACACCTACCTGGCCGGGGTGTCGATGGGCGGGTACGTCATCGGTCGTTCGCTGGAGCAGTACCCGGGCTACTACGACGGGGCGCTGCCGATGTGCGGGGTGCTCGGCGATCAGACGCTGCTCGACTTCTACCTGGACTACAACCTGGTCGCACAGGCGCTCGCCGAGGTGCCGGCCCATCCCGCCCCGGCCGACTACCTGACCAACGCGGTGCCCCGCATCCAGGCGGCGCTCGGCCTGACGGGACTGACCCCCACCGGGCCGGACACCACCACCGAGCGGGGCAGGCAACTGCGGGCGATCACGGTGAACCGTTCGGGCGGGCCGCGTCCGGGAGCTGACGCCGCGTTCGCGGTCTGGAAGGACTTCCTCTTCTCGATCAGCGTGCCCACCAGCAGCGGCAACTCCCCCGCCCAGCGACCCGGTCAGCTGTCCACGAACCTGCTCACCCGGTACACCCCGAACAGCTCGGTGAACGTCAACGCCACCGTGCGGCGGGTCCCCCCGGAGAACGTCGTGCAGCGGCTCCTGCCGACGCTGACCGAGGTGCCGCGGATCGCCGGTCGGCCCACCGCGCCGGTGCTCAGCCTGCACGGCCTCGGTGACCTGTTCGTTCCGTTCAGCATGGAGCAGGCGTACGCCACCGACGTGGCACGCAACGGTCGCGGCAGGCTGGTGGTGCAGCGGGCGATCCGGGCCACGCAGCACTGCGAGTTCACCCCGGCCGAGGCCGGCGCCGCCTGGGACGACCTGGTGTCGTGGGTACGCACCGGCAAGCGCCCGGCCGGCGACACCGTGACGGACCCGGCCGTGGTGGCGCGGCCCGACTACGGCTGCCGGTTCAGCGACCGGGACGCGTACGCCGCCGGGGTTGGCACCCGCCGCCTCTACCCCGCCTGCTGAGCGGCGGGGTAACGGGAACCCCCGTCGACGGGTCGGCGAACACTCGTCGACGGGGGCAGCGCACGAGCCACCATCGACGGTAGACACATAGACCATGACGAACACCCTTGACCGTCGTACTCTCCTGCGGGTGGCCGGCGCATCGGCTGGCACCGCCGCGCTGGCCGGCGTCACCCTCGCCGGTGGCGCGCCGGCCCACGCGGCCGACGGCGCCTTCCAGCACGGCGTCGCCTCCGGTGACCCGCTACCGGACGGCGTCCTGCTCTGGACCCGGTTGACCCCGACCGCCGAGGCGCAGCCCGGCTCCGGCCTCGGCCCCGAGGTGGGCGTGACCTGGCAGGTCGCCGCCGACCCGGACTTCACCACGGTGGTGGCCGTGGGGACACAGCACACCGGACCGGCATCGGACCACACGGTGAAGGTGGTGGTGGACGGCCTGGCACCGGCCACCACCTACTGGTATCGCTTCGGCCACAACGGCGGCTGGTCGCCGGCTGGCCGGACCATGACGGCGCCACCGGTGGAGGCGGAGATCGACCGGCTGCGCCTCGGCGTGGTGTCCTGTGCGAACTGGGAAGCCGGCTTCTTCGCGGCGTACCGGCATCTGGCCGAGCGAGGCGACCTCAACCTGGTGGTGCACCTGGGCGACTACCTCTACGAGTACGGCAGCGGGGAGTTCGACGCGGGCGGCACGGTGGTCCGGCCGGTGCGACCCGCGCACGAGGTGCTCACCCTCGCCGACTACCGGATCCGGCACGCGCTCTACAAGACCGACCCGGACCTGCAGGCGTTGCATGCCGCAGTGCCGTGGGTGATCACCTGGGACGACCACGAGGTGGCCAACGACCAGTGGTCCGGCGGCGCGGAGAACCACACGCCGGGCACCGAGGGCCCGTTCACGGATCGGCTCGCCGCGGCGCGCCAGGCGTACCTGGAATGGATGCCGGTGCGGGTCGGGGTGAACGGCGCGATCTACCGTCGGCTGCGTTTCGGCCGGCTCGCTGAGTTGTCCATGCTGGACCTTCGCACGTACCGCTCACAGCAGGCGTCCGGGACCGCGGTCGACGACCCGGGACGCACCATCACCGGTGACACGCAGATGTCCTGGCTCAAGGCTGGGCTGGCCACGTCCAGCGCACGGTGGAAGCTGGTCGGCAACCCGGTGATGATCGCGCGGGTGGACGTCGGGGCTCTGCCCGCCTGGCTGCTCGGCCCACTGGGTGCCCTGCTCGGCATCCCGCAGAACGGCGCGGCGCTCAACACCGACCAGTGGGACGGGTACAACGCCGACCGCAACGAGCTGGTCGACTACGTGCGTGCCACCGGCACCCGTGACGTCGTGTTTCTCACCGGGGACATCCACACCTCGTGGGCCAACGAGGTGACCACCCGATCCACCGGGCCGAACAACCCGGCCGCTGCCGAGTTCGTGGTGCCATCGGTGACCAGCGACAACGTCAACGACTTCCTCGGCCTGCCCGCCGGCAACGCGCTCAGCGCGCTGGGTGCCGGCCTGCTGCGTTCGACGAATCCGCACGTTCGCTGGACCGAACTGGACGGGCACGGTTACGGCGTACTGGAGGTGACCCGCGAGCGGTGCCGGATGGACTGGTATCACCTGGCCGACCGCACCCGCGCGGCCAGCACCAGCCGGTGGGTCGCCGGCTGGTCGGTGGGTGCCGGGTCGGCGAAACTGCGCAAGGAAGGCGCGCCGCTGGCCTGAGACCGGTACGACGACGCCGGCCGGCCCCCTGCACGGGGGGCCGGCCGGCGTGTGTGTCGCGGGTGTCACCACATCTGCTGGACGATGTCCGCCGCCTGCTCCTCCCACTGCGCGTACGCGTAGGGGAAGGCGGAGACCTGGACGGTCTGCGCGGCGGCGGTCAGCGGCAGGTCCTGCCAGCCGCCGACGTTACGGAGTGCGGTGAAGAACGCCGTGGCGGCGTACTCCGGGTCGGTGATCTGCTCGGGCGTGCCCCAACCGGACGACGGGCGCTGCTGGAACAGTCCCTGCGAGTCGTGGTCGTTGTACGCGCCGAGGTGGCCGAGGTTGTAGAGCTTCGACTCCTGCAACGAGGTGGCGACGCCGATCACCGCGCCCCGGTCGCCGACGCCGGTCTTCTTGGCCGCGTCCACGATCCTGCGGGCGTTGTCGAGCTGCGCGTCGTCGAGCGGGATACGCGACTGCGCGCCCTCGATGCCGTGCGGAATGAGCTGGTCGCGGCTGGGCTTGCCGGCCGGCGGCCTGCCGGTGGCGGAGCCGGTGGTCAGCCCCGACTCGACGGGCTGCTCCTCCTGGTGCACGGGGGCAGCGGCCTTGGCCTTGCCGGTGGCCAGGTCGATGGCGGCCACGGCGCCCTCGTGGGGGCCGGAGGTGACCGGGGCGGCGGCCGCGGTCGGCGCGAGTGCCAGACCGCCGAGGGCAGCCACACCCGCCACGCTCAGCGCGGTCTTGCGGTACGAGTCCTTGGCGATGGCGGGGAGCCATCGAGTGAAGTCGGCCTTCACGATGGTTCCTTTCGATCGTCGGAACGCTCCAGGGTGAACGCTCCTCGGGAGATGACCGCGGAAGAGGGTTTGGTGCTCCGGCGGTACGGGGACACAACCAGGTTCACGTGTCGGGCATTCCGGAAATGCCGGGGCGGGGGTCCGGGGTGGTGCCCGTCACCTGGGGACGTGCGACGGTCGACGCGACCGAGGACAGGTCGGCCCGAAACGGACGATCGGCGCAGCGGGCAGATCAGGTGCCGTACGGCGTGCCGTAACGGACCAGCACGTGCCAGAGCTGCTTCAGATGCTGAAGGGTGTCCGCGATCGGGCCGCGGTCCGCCCACCGGTGCGGTTCGGCGACCACCGAGGCAGCCGCCCGGCCGATCAGCGCCGCGTCCACCGGGGCGCCCGGTCGGGCAAACTCCCGGTGCAGGCGCGCCGCCAGCACCGGGATGGCCGGACCCCGGAACTCGGCGTCGACCCGGTCGACGTCCAGCGCGAAGCCGGGGTGCCACCGCAGCGGAAAACCGTACCGCTGGGCGATCGATTCCAGCGTCGCGCCGGTCGGCGTGCCGGCGAAGGACGGGTCCACCACCAGTGCCTCGACGTCGTGCGCGAGGTCGAGCGGGCCGTGGATCTGGGCCTCCACGTAGTCGTCGAGCGCGCGCCCGACCGTGCCCTGCGCGCTCGGCGGGTCCAGCAGCGTCCGCGCCAGGGTGGCGATGTCCGTTCCGGCCCGGCCCAGGCACTCGCCCGTGCTGGCGACGCCGGCCAGCAGCCCGGCGAGCACCGCCTCGAAGGCGTCGGCCGTGCCCACCACGCCAGGGTCGAGATGGCTGTCGCCGAGGCAGAAGGTCGCTCGGGCCAGCACCGCCGGGCGCAGCCGCAGGTGGCAGGAGCCGAAGCGTGGGCAGGCACCGTCCGCGTGGTCGAGCAGGTTCAGGCCGCCGTACGTGGGCCGCTGCGCCGGTGTCACGCCGGGTCGCTGGTACGCGCCGTCGAACCTCCGGCGCTCCCAGCGGTCCCGGTCGCCACCGGGGTACGCGGTGAGCCCACCGTTGGAGATCCCCGTGACGAACTGGCTGCGGTACGCCCCGTCCTCGGCCAGGGCGTCGGCGACGGTTCGGCCGTCGGCACAGAGCCGGTCGGGGTGGAAGTTGACGGTCAGCTGCCCGGACCGGATGGCCGCCAGCAGGTGCTCCGGTCGGCGGTCGACGTCCGCGGCGGCGAGGTGCCGGACGATGGTGGCCAGCGCGGCGGGGCGCTCGACCACGGCCACCGACCGTACGTACGCGACGGCGGCCGCCTGCGCCGGGGTGAGAGCAGCGGCGCGCAGGCCGTCCCGCTCAGACGTCGCCGTCACGTCCAGGGCCATCGTCGTCCGACCCGGTGCGCAGCTCCTGGAAGATGGTGATGTGCAGATCGGCCGGGGCGTCGAGGCGGGAGTTGAGCGACTGCCACGGCGTGCGGGTGGGCGGAGCGACCTCGCTCGCCCCGGCGGCGACCAACCGGGCCGTGGTCGCCTCGGCGTCGTCCACCTCGAAGGCCACCCGGAGGCGGGGCGCCACCTGTCGACCCACCTCGACCTCGTCGATCATGCGCTTCTGCGCCGGGTTGGCGATCTCCAGGGTGGCGCGGCCGGCGTCCAGGATCACCACCCGGGCGTCGTCGTCGCCGCTGAACGACGCCTCCTCCGGCAGGCCGAGCGCGTCGCGGAAGAACGCCACGGCAGCGTCGTGGTCGGCGGCCTCCACCACGAGTCGCAGCTGGCGGACAACAGGGGCGGGCGGGTCGGCGGCCATGTCCGGGATCCTAGCGCCACGAAGGGGTTAGGTTGGGAGCGTCCAGAGGGGAGCGACAGTGGTCGAGGCGGCGAGCGGTGACGCGTACCTGCTGCACCCGGTCGGGCGGGTCGCCTCGCCGCTGACCGACGCGGGGAGCGCGCCACGGCAGGGTGACGAGGGTGCGCCGGCCGCCTGGCTGGTCTTCGACGCGCACGTCGCGCCGGCGCTACGGGACCTGCGCGCCGGCGCGGAACTGTTGGTGCTGACCTGGTTGGACCGGGCACGCCGCGACGTGCTCGCGGTGCATCCGCGGGGCGACGAGAGCCGGCCCGAGACCGGTGTGTTCAGCACCCGATCCCCGCACCGACCCAACCCGATCGGGCTGCACCGGGTGCGGGTCCTGACGGTGGACGGCCTGCGGGTCCAGGTGGCCGATCTGGAGGCCCTCGACGGCACCCCGATCCTGGACGTCAAGCCGGTGCTGGGCGCGGTCGACGAGCGCTGAGCCGTCGACCGCGCCGCACACCGGGTCTCAGTGGCCCCGGGCGAGCCATTCGTCAAGGTGTGGCGCCTCCGCGCCGATCGTCGTGTCGGCACCGTGGCCGGTGTGCACGACCGTCTCCGCCGGCAGGGTGAGCAGACGGGTCCGGATCGACTCAACGATGGTGTCGAAGTCGCTGTACGAGCGGCCGGTCGCGCCCGGACCGCCGGCGAAGAGCGTGTCTCCGGTGAACACCGCACCCAGCTCGGGGGCGTGGAAACTGCACGCGCCGGGGCTGTGCCCGGGGGTGTGCAGCACCCGCAGCGTGGTGCCGGCCACCTCGATGCCCTGCCCGTCGTGCAGCTCGCCGTGCGGCGGCAGGTGCGGGTGGACCATGTCCCAGAGGACCCGGTCGGCGGCGTGCAGCAGCACCGGCGCGCCGGTCGCCTCGGCCAGCTCGGGCGCGACCCGTACGTGGTCGTCGTGGGCGTGGGTGGCCAGGATCGCCCGAACCCGCCGGTCACCCACCAGGGCGAGGATCGCGGCCACGTCGTGCGGCGCGTCCAGGACGACACACTCGCTGTCGTCACCGATCACCCAGACGTTGTTGTCCACGTCGAACGTCTGCCCGTCCAGGGAGAACGTGCCGGCGGTGACCGCGTGGTCGACGCGGGCGGTCATCAGAACACCACCACCGAACGCAGCACGTCGCCCTGGTGCATCCGGGCGAAGGCGGTCTCGACCTGGTCGAGCGCGATCTCCTCGGTGACGAACGCGTCCAGGTCGAGGCGGCCCTGCAGGTACAGCTCGGTGAGCATCGGGAAGTCCCGACTGGGCAGGCAGTCGCCGTACCAGCTGGACTTCAGCGCACCGCCGCGCCCGAAGACGTCCAGCAGCGGCAGCTCGATCTGCATCTGCGGGGTCGGTACGCCGACCAGCACCACCGTGCCGGCCAGGTCCCGGGCGTAGAACGCCTGCTTCCACGTCTCCGGTCGGCCCACCGCGTCGATCACCACGTCGGCACCGAAGCCGCCGGTGGCGGCCCGGATCGCCTCGACCGGGTCGGTCTCGGAGGCGTTGACGGTGTGGGTGGCGCCGAACTTGCGGGCCCAGTCCAGTTTGCGGCTGTCGGTGTCCACCGCGACGATCGTCGTGGCGCCGGCGAGGACCGCACCGGCGACCGCCGCGTCTCCGACGCCGCCGCAGCCGATCACCGCGACCGAGTCGCCCCGGGTGACGTTGCCGGTGTTCATCGCGGCGCCCAGCCCGGCCATCACCCCGCAGCCGAGCAGGCCCACGGCGGCCGGTCGGGCGGCCGGGTCGACCTTCGTGCACTGCCCGGCGTGCACCAGGGTCTTCTCGGCGAACGCGCCGATACCCAGCGCCGGGGCCAGTTCGGTGCCGTCGGTCAGGGTCATCCGCTGCTTCGCGTTGTGGGTGTTGAAGCAGTACCAGGGGCGGCCCCGGCGGCAGGCGCGGCAGACCCCGCAGACCGCACGCCAGTTGAGGACCACGAAATCACCGGGGGCCACGTCGGTGACGCCGTCGCCCACCTGCTCGACGATGCCCGCCGCCTCGTGGCCGAGCAGGAACGGGTACTCGTCGTTGATGCCACCCTCGCGGTAGTGCAGGTCGGTGTGGCAGACACCGCAGGACTGGATCCGGACGATCGCCTCGCCGGGGCCGGGATCGGGCACCACGATGGTGGTCACCTCGACCGGCGCGCCCTTGCTGCGGGAGATGACTCCCCGGACTTCCTGGCTCACTTCGCCTCCTGCTGGTGGTGTGCGGCAGGGCCGGGCGCCGGGTGGGCAGGTGTGCCACGGGCTCGGCGGTGGGCCCCCGGCGAACCTACCGCGACCACCACGGCCAGCCCAGCCGGCCGGACGGGTTATCGCGGGCGGTCCGGGGTACGCCTGCCGCATTCGACCACGGCCAATGGGGAGTGATCATGAAGCTCGCGCACCTGCCGCTTCGAGTCAGCATCGGCGCGTACTTTCTCAACTCGGGTCTGGGCAAGCGCAACCTGGAGGGCGCCGCCGCCGAGGGCATGCACGGGATGGCGGTCGCCGCCATGCCGCAACTCGGTCAGTTCGACCCACCGCGCTTCGCGAAGCTGCTGTCGTACTCGGAGATCGCCCTGGGGGCCGCGTTGCTCGCGCCGTTCGTCCCGACCCCCCTGGTCGGCCTCGGCCTGACCGCGTTCGGCGCGGGTCTGGTGCAGCTCTACCTGAAGACGCCGGGGATGCGCGAGCCCGGCAGCATCCGACCGACCCAGCAGGGTGCCGGGCTCGCCAAGGACGTCTGGCTCGTCGGCGCCGGGCTGACCCTGGTGGTGGAGGGGCTGACCCACGGCCGCCGACGCCGGTGAGCCCCGCCTGAGGAGCGGCGGTGACGAACTCCCGTTCGGTGCGGCCGTTCTACCGGCCGATGCGGCCCCATCGTCGCGACGAGCCACACCGCGCGGCCACCCCGCTGGAACTCCTCTTCGACCTCTGTTTCGTGGTGGCCGTCGCGCAGGCGGCCAGCAGCCTGCACCACGACGTCGCCGAGGGCCACCTCGGCCACGCCGCGGCCAGCTACGCCATGGTGTTCTTCGCGATCTGGTGGTCGTGGGTGAACTTCACCTGGTTCGCCTCGGCGTACGACACCGACGACGACGTCTACCGGATCACCACCCTGGTGCAGATCTCCGGAGCGCTGATCCTGGCGGCCGGCGTGCCACGCGCGTTCGCCGACGGCGACTTCGCCGTCATCACCTACGGGTACGTGGTGATGCGACTGGCCGCCGTCGTGCACTGGACCCGAGCCGCCGCCGGAGACCCTCGGCACCGCGCGGCGGCGACCCGTTACGCGATCGGCGTGACCGTGGTGCAGATCGGCTGGCTGCTGCGGCTCACGCTGCCCGCCGAGTGGGGCATCGCGACGTTCGTGCTGCTGGCACTTGCCGACCTGCTGGTGCCGGCGGTGGCCGAACGCCCCGGGATGACCCCCTGGCATCCCGGACACATCGCCGAACGGTACGGGCTGTTCACCCTGATCGTGCTCGGCGAGGCCGTCCTGGCCATCTCGATCGCGATCCAGACCGGGCTCGACGCCGGCGAGCACGACCTCTGGTCGCTCGCGGCGGCCGGCGCGGTCATCGTGTTCGCGCTCTGGTGGCTCTACTTCGACCGGCCCATCGAGGCGCCCGACCGGATGCCGTACTCCCTGATCTGGGGCTACGGCCACTACCTGATCTTCGCCGCGATCGCCGCGATCGGCGCCGGCCTGGCGGTGTCGGTGGACGTCGAGCGGCACCTCGCGCACGTCTCCGGGAGCACCGCCGGGTACGCGGTGGCCATTCCGATCGCCGTCTTCCTGCTCACGGTCTGGGTGCTGCACGTACGCCGGCAGCAGCACGGCGCGGTGGTCGTCGCCTTCCCCGTCGTCGCGCTGTTGGCACTGCTCGCGCCGCTCGGCCCGGCCCCGGTGTACGTGCTCGCGGCGCTGCTCGTCGCCCTCGTGACGCTGACCGTGCTGTTGCGCGGCCGCGACGTCGGGCCGAGCGCCGGGATCCACCCGTCCTGACTCGCCGGCGGACATCTCGGTGCCCGACTTCCGGTGCGGCACCGGGCGCGACGGCCCGAAGGTAGGCAGAATTGCGGCATGCCTCGCCGCCGATGGTTGCTGGCCGATCAGCTCGGGCCGCACTTCCTCGACGACCCTGACCAGCCGGTGTTGCTGGTGGAGGTCCGGGACCTCTTCCGCCGCCGACCGCTGCACCGACAGAAGGCGCACCTGATCCTGTCCGCGCTGCGTCACCGTGCCGCCGAGCTGGGTGACCGGGCGCTGCTGCTGCGGACCGACACGTTCCGGCAGGCGTTCGCGCGGGTCGGTGAGCCACTGGAGGTGTGCCATCCGCACTCCCGGGCGGCGCTGCGCTTCGCCCGGTCGGTGCCGGGCCTGACCGTGCTGCCACCGCGCGGCTTCATCACCAGCCAGACCGACTTCGCCGGCTGGGCGGACCGCCCGCGACGCGGCTCGTTGCGGATGACCGACTTCTACCGGGACGCCCGCCGCCGCCACGGCGTGCTGACCACCGCGACCGGGCCGGGACGGCGGCCGCGCACCGAGAGTCGCGCCGCGCCTGTCGCACCAACCCCACCGCCGCCGATCGTCGAGGATGACATCGACGCGGAGGTGCGCCGCGACCTGGACCGGTGGGCCGCCGACGGGGTGCGGTTCGTCGGCCGGGACGGTCCCCGGCGGCACCCGGCCACCCACACCGAGGCGCAGGCCCGACTCGCGCACTTCCTGACCCACCGGCTCCCCGCGTACGGCCGCTACGCCGACGTGATGAGCGGTACGGATCCGTTGCTCGCCCACTCGACGCTCTCGTCCTCGTTCAACCTGGGGTTGCTGCACCCGGAGCCGGCGGTACGCGCCGCCGAGCAGGCGTGGCGGGACGGCACGGCCCCCCGCGCGGCGGTGGAGCCGTTCATCCGAGGGCTGCTCGGCTGGCGGGAGTTCCTCTGGCAGCTCTACTGGTACTTCGAGCCGCGCTACCGGGGGGCGAACTGGTTGGCCGCGACCGAGCCGATCCCGCAGTGGTTCGCCGAGCTGGACGCCGACGCGGTGGAGGCGCGCTGCCTGGCCGACGTCCTCGCCGCCGTCCGGGATCGGGCCTGGACACACCACACGCCCCGGCTGCTGGTGCTGGCGAACTACGCGTTGCAACGCGGCTGGCGTCCCACCGAGGTGGCGGACTGGTTCCAGCGCTGCTTCGTCGACGGCACCGACTGGGTGATGAACGCGACGGTGATCGGCATGAGCCAGTACGCCGACCTGGCCCGGGTGGACACCCGCCCGTACGCGGTGGACGGCACCGACATCGACGAGATCAGCGACTACTGCGCCGGCTGCCGCTACACCCCGGAGCGGGCGCTCGGCGACCTGGCCTGCCCGTACACCGGGGGTTTCGAGAGTTTCCTGCACCGCAACCGGGTGCGGCTGGCGACCGATGCGCGCCTCGCCGCCGAGCTGGAGCGTCGCGACGACCCGGAGCACCGCGAGGCGGTGCTGGCCCAGGAGGAGAAGCGGGGCAGCACACCGCCGTGACCGCGCCGCCGGTCAGGCCACGTCGCGGACCGCGTCGGTGTCGCCGGGGCGTTGCGCCGGCACACCGGGGGTGGCGGCCGCCCGGCGGACGACGCCCCGGTTCAGACCGGCGACCAGCAGCCGGTTGTACGAGCCCGGCAGGACCCGGGCCAGCAGGTCCGGCAGCTTCGCCGACCAGCCGATCAGCACCCGGCCCCGCCGCCGCTCGACGCCGCGCAGGATCACCTCGGCGGCCCGCTCCGGCGCGATGGTGAGCAGCTTCTCGAACTGTGCCCGGCCGGCCGCGTACTCCTCGGGTGAGACGCCGCTGCCGATCCGGGCGTTCGCCGTGATCCGGGTGCGGATCCCGCCGGGGTGCACCGAGGTCACCCCGATGCCGTCGTCGACCAGCTCGTGGCGCAGCGCCTCGGTGAAGCCGCGCACCGCGAACTTGCTCGCCGAGTACGCGGTCTGCCCGGCCGGCGCGATCAGCCCGAACAGGCTGGAGATGTTGACCAGGTGCGCGCCCGGCTCTGCCTTCAGCGTCGGCAGCAGCGCGTGGGTCAGCTGCACCACGGCCCGGAAGTTGACGTCGATCACCCAGTTGAACTCGTCGAACGTCACCTGGTCGAACCGGCCGCCCAGGCCGACGCCGGCATTGTTCACCAACAGGCGTACGCGCGGGTGCCGCCTGCCGATCTCGGCGGCCACCCGGGCGGTGGAGTCCACGTCGGCGAGGTCCACCAGGTACGTGTGCGCCTGCCGGTCCGGGTGGTCGGCACGGATCACGGCGGCGACCGCGTCCAGCCGCTCGGCGTCGCGGTCCACCAGGACCAGGTCGGTGCCCCTGCCTGCCAGCGCGTGCGCCAGCGCCGCGCCGATGCCGCTGGCCGCCCCGGTGACCACGGCTGTCGCGCCGGTGAAGTCGAATCTCCGCACGGTCGCTGCTCCTCCGCTGACGGTCACCGGCGAGCAGCCGGACGGGTCGGTACGGGACGGTGGGTGGGCGCGGTGGCGCGGGAGAACCGCACCCCCTCGTCGGTGAGCCGACCGTGGCGCATCAGCAGCACGTCGCGGGCGTAGTTCTGGTGCAGCCGCCAGGGTGCGCGCACACCCTGGCGGGGCAGCGCGTCGACACCGCGCAGCACGTAGGAGGAGCGCAGGTCGATCAGCGGCACGCGCCCGTCGTCGGCGGGTGGCAGCGGGGTGACGACCTGCTGGCCGGTGCGGTCCAGGTGGCGCAGCAACCGGCAGACGTACCCGGCGACCAGGTCGGCCTTGAGCGTCCACGACGCGTTGGTGTAGCCGAGGGTCAGCGCGAAGTTCGGCACCCCGGACAGCATCATGCCCTTGTAGGCGACGGTGCCCGGGAGGTTGACCTCGGTGCCGTCCACGCGCAGGGTCAGGCCACCCAGGGCGAGCAGGTTGAGCCCGGTCGCGGTGACCACGATGTCGGCGGGCAACTCCGCACCGGAGGTCAACCGGACACCGTGCGCGGTGAACGTGTCGATGGTGTCGGTCACCACCGACGCCCTGCCCGCACGCACGGCCGTGAACAGGTCACCGTCGGGCGCCACGCAGAGCCGCTGGTCCCACGGGTCGTACCGGGGCGAGAAGTGCCGGTCGACGTCGTAGCCCACCGGCAGCAGGCCGGTCGCGGTCCGCCGCAGCGCCCGCCTCACCAGACCGGGGGCGCGCCGGCTGAGCTGGAAGGTGGCGGTGGACAGCAGCACGTTCTTCCAGCGCACCACCGGGTACGCGACGGTCGCCGGCAGCCGCCGCCGTAGCGCGTCGGCCAGCCGGTCGCGCGAGGGCCGGGCCAGGACGTACGTCGGTGAGCGCTGGAGCATGGTCACGTGGGCGGCCCGCTCCGCCAGGGCCGGCACCAGGGTGACCGCGGTCGCGCCGCTGCCGATCACCACCACCCGAGCGCCGGTGTGGTCAAGGTCGTCGGGCCAGTGCTGCGGGTGCACCAGCCGCCCGGCGTACGCGTCGACGCCGGGCAGGGCCGGGGTGTATCCCTCGTCGTAGCGGTAGTAGCCGGTGCAGGCGAACAGGAACGAGCAGGTCAGCACGACGGTTTCGGCGGTGTCGGTGCGGTGCGCGTACACCGTCCAGCGGGCGGCGCCGCTGTCCCACTCGGCGCGCACCACCCGGTGTCGGAAGCGGATGTGCCGCCGCACGTCGTACTCGCGGGCGGTCTCCCGCACGTACTCCCGGATGGTGGCGCCGTCGGCGATGGCCTTCGGGGCGGTCCACGGCTTGAACGAGTAACCGAGGGTGAACATGTCCGAGTCGGAGCGGATGCCCGGGTAGCGGAACAGGTCCCAGGTGCCGCCGACGGCGTCGCGCGCCTCCAGCACCGCGTACGTCTTGTCGGGGCAGTCCCGGCGCAGGTGGCAGGCGGCGCCGATGCCGGACAGGCCGGCGCCGATGATCAGCACGTCGACGTGGTCGGAGGCCATCGAGTTCCTCCATCCGGGGCGGTGGACGGACACTAACACCGCGCCCGGATGGCCGGAAACCGTCGCTAGTCGGACGCCTTGCTGAAGATCATGATCCAGTTGGTTTCCCAGGTCTGCTCACCGTCGACGGAGAACGCCTGCTCCCAGCGGGCCGTGGTCGCGCTGATGTCCGACCAGATGAACCGGCACCGCACCGGTCGGCCCTCGTGCTGGTCGTCGGCGTAGAAGTGCCCCACCCCGTCGACGAAGCGGCCCACCATCGGCGGCAACCCCAGCACCCCGTCGACACTGCTCACCCAGTAGATCGACCACTCCTGCCGGGCCGGGTCGAAGACCCGGACGGTGGCGCCTGCGGAACCCTTGGTCGGGAAGGTGATCTCGTCGAAGTGGCCGCCGCCGCCGAAGAAGCCGTGCGCGACGGACACCCCGGGAAACTCCTCCCACTCGTCGGAGCCCACCAGCCGCTTGCGCAGCCGCCGGTTCACCACGTTCCAGGTGCCCACAAAGAAGTCGAAGTCGCCCATCAGCGGCCCACCGGCCCTTCTGCTCGCGTGTCGTTGAGATATCCAGTCAGGTCGGGGGCCTCCGGCGCAAGCACGTGCCGAACCCAGGCGGCCCGCTCGTGTTCCAGCACCGCCAACTCCCACACGCACCCGATCGCGGGTCGATGGACCTTCACGAAGTGGGTCGGGTCCTCGTCCGGGCAGTCCAGCGCCGGCTGCCCGGCCGCGGCGACCCGGACCTCCACCGCGTTGTCCCACACCCAGGAGTACGCCAGCAGGTAGGCGCCGCTGTCCGCGCCCCGGTGCAGCACCACCCAGCCGGCGGCCGGGGTGCCGTCGTCGACGAGGTCGACGAGCAGCAACGGCATCTGCTCGTACGCGGCCTTCTCCACCTCCGGTTCGATCGGCTGCTCCGGCTGGTCGATGTGGTAGCGCTTGAATTGTCTGCCGCCCACGGTCACCGGTCCGGGGGTGCGAAGTTCCTTGTCGCGAAATGCCATGCCGGGACGGTAGGACCGGTCCCCTGACAACTAGTGTCAGTGAAGTGCGGGCTTCTCGACTTCTCTCGTTGCTCCTGCTGCTCCAGCAGCACGGCCGGTTGACCGCCGCACAGCTCGCCGAGCGGCTGACCGTCTCTCCCCGCACGATCTACCGGGACGTGGACTCGCTGCACGCCGCCGGCATCCCGCTCTATGGGGAGGCCGGGCACGCCGGCGGCTACCAACTGGTCGACGGCTGGCGAACCCGGCTGACCGGGCTCACCGCCGGGGAGGCCGAACGGTTGTTCCTGGCCGGGTTGCCCGGTCCGGCCGACGAGCTGGGCTACGGCGACGTGGTGGACGCGCTGCGACTGAAGCTGCACGCCGCGCTTCCCGCTCCCCTGCGCGACCGGGCGACCCAGCTCCAGCAACGCTTCCACCTGGACACCCCCGGCTGGTACGCCGACGGCGACGCCTCCCCCGAGCTGACCCGCACGGCCGAGGCGGTCTGGCAGCAGCACCGCGTCGAGGTGCGCTACCGCGGGTGGAACGGCGAGGTGACCCGGGTGCTGGAGCCGTACGGCCTGGTGCTCAAGGGCGGCCGCTGGTATGTGGTGGCCGACCAGCCCGGCCGAGGCGCTCCGGCGACCTACCGGGTCAACCAGATCCTCGCGCTGACCCCGCTGCCGCAGGAGTTCGTCCGACCGGCCGACTTCGACCTGCCGGCCTGGTGGCAGGCACACGTGGTGCAGTTCCGGGCCCGCCTGCACCGCGACGAGGCCACCGTCCGGCTCTCCCCCGCCGGCCGGCAACGGCTGCGCGAGATCGGCAGCGATCCGGTGGTGACCGCGATGGACGCCAGCGCCCAGCCGCCGGACGCGCGGGGCTGGGTGACCGCGGTGCTGCCGATCGAGTCGCTCACCCACGCCCACGGCGAGTTGCTCCGCCTCGGCGCCGACGTCGAGGTGCTGACCCCGGTCGCGCTGCGCGAACGCCTGGCGGCCACCGCCGCCGGGCTCGCCGCCCTCTACGAGACTCACCGACAGGACGACCCCGCCAACGGCGTGACGTAGGTCGCTCGCGTTGGTCGGCGGCACCGGTCTGGGAGACTCTGGCATCGTGGACGCACTCTCGGTACGGGGACTCAGCCGCAACTTCGGCGACCTGGTCGTGCTCGACGACGTGAGCTTCACGCTCCCGGCGGGCCGGATCGCCGTGGTGCTGGGCCCCAACGGCAGCGGCAAGACCACCCTGCTGCGTTGTGTGGTGGGCGCGGACCGGCCGGACGCGGGCGAGGTGCTGGTGCAGGGCCGCCGGGCCGACGAGACCGATCCGCAGGTGCGGGCGCTGGTGGCGGCCGCCCTGGACGACATCGACTTCTTCCCCGACCTGTCCGTGGTCGAGCATCTGGAGCTGGTCGCGTACGCCCACGGGAGCAACGCCGAGCCGGTCGAGGAGGTCCTGGCCGAGTTGGGTCTGGAGCCGGCCCGCGACCAGCTGCCGGTGACCCTGTCCAGCGGGCAGCGCCGCCGATTGGCGCTGGCGTCCTGTTTCGTCCGGCCACGCCGGGTGCTGATCCTCGACGAGCCGGAGCAGCGCCTCGACGTACGCGGGCGACAGTGGCTCGCCGACCGACTGCTCCGGGAACGGGCAGCGGGCACCGCCGTGCTGCTGGCCTCACACGACCCGGAGCTGATCGACGCGGTGGTCGACGAGCGCATCGAGATCGGCCGGTGAGCGCCCCACCGGCCACCATCGCCGACACGCCGACCGGGGTGCCCACCGCCCGGCAACTGCGTACCCACCTGCGCCGGGCGCGCAGCCGACACCACGATCACTCCTTCGGCGACGTGCTGGGCGACGCGTACGTCATCGTCCTGTTCACCGGCATGTACGGCTGGTTCGCGATCAGCGCCAGCCGCGACCTGCTGGATTCCCCGACCGTGGGGCAGGCGGAGCCGGGGGTGCGCTGGTGGCTGGCGCTCGCCGCGCTGCTGGCCGGCGCCGGCCTGGCCTGGCGTGGCCTGCGCGCGCTCGGCCCGCTGCTGGTCACCCCGGCCACGCAGAGCTGGGCGACGAGCGCGCCGGTCGACCGGCGGGCGTGGCTGGCGCCGCGGTTCGTCCTTCTGCTGGTCGGCGCCGCGGCGGGCACGGCGACGCTCGGGCTGGCCGTGGCGGCGCTCGGCGGGGTCAGCGATCCGGTGGCGCTGGGCTGGGCGGCCGCGGCCGGCGCGGGGTGGGGGGCTGCGGCGCTGGCGCTCAGCGTCGTCGCCCAGAGCAGCCGGGCGGGTCGGCGGTGGCCGGCGGTGGCCGGCGCGGCGCCGATGGTGGCGGCTGCCGTCGTCACCACCGCGGTGGTGCTCCTCGGTCACCTCGGTGACGGGCTGCCCCGGCCGGCGGCGACGCCGACCGTCGCGCTGTTCGCCCTCGCGCTGCCCCTCGCCGGGCTGGGCACGATCCGCGCGGTCCGCGCGCTGCCCCGGGTCGACCGGGCCACGCTGACCACCGGCGCGCAGTTCGCCAACGCCGCCGCCACGGCGACGATCCTGCTCGATCCGAGCCTGCTCACCGGCCTGGTGGAGAGCCGACGGTGGCGTCGGATCGGCCGGGTCCACAGCCGCCGGTTCCTGCCCGGCCCCGGCTGGTGGGCGTTCCTCCAGGCGGACGTGCGCCGGTTGCGCCGCCACCCGAGCGCCCTGCTGATCTGGGCGACGCTGATCGGCGTGCAGTACGCCGCCGCGCTCGCCCTGCCCGGGTTGGCCGGGGCCGCGCAGGTGGTGTTCGCCTACCTCGCCGCCAACCGGTTGACCGGTGGCCTGCGGTCGATCAGCCGGTCACCCGGACTGCGCCGGGCGCTGGGCGGCAGCGACGACCTGCTGCGCGGGGTCCACCTGGTGGTGCCGGCCGTCGGAGCGGGCCTGTGGTGGTTGCTGACCCTGCCGACCGTGGAGCCGGGGCCGTCCTGGCTCGCGCCGACGCTGGCGCTGGGAGTGGTGGCCGCCGCGTTCCGAGCGGGCACCCGCCCGCCGATCAACTACGGTGGCGCGACTGTCAACACGCCGTTCGGCATGATCCCGGTCGACCTGCTGCGGCAGGGCTCACGTGGGCCGGCGCTGCTCGCCGTGCTGGTGCTGGTGCAGCTCTTCCTGGGCTGAGCGATTCCGTTCTCGGCCCGCTCAGCCCGAGCCTGCTGGGCCGTCCAACCAGCGGACCATGGTCAGGAGAGTCTCGATCTGCGATACACGGCCCCGGTCGTCATCCTCTTTCGATCGCTTCGCGTACGGCCGGGGCGATCTCTCTGGCCCAGCGACTGAGGGAGACGATGTCCGGCGTGCCACCGCTCGGTGAGAAGAGCGTGAAGCCGGACGCCCCGTGCTCCAGTACGGCCCCGGTCAGCTCCTCGATCCACTGTCCGACCGAACCACCGGTCCAGCGGCCGTCGCGGTCACGGGTGGCAGCCATCGGCCGGTCGGTGATGCGTCCGGGAAAGTTGAAGACCGTACGGATCTCTCGCGGATGGCGGCCCACGGCCGTTGCCGCTTCGTCGATGACCGGCCGCGACACCCTGTATCGCTCGCTGAGCCAATCCGCAGCGTGGCCAGGGATCCAGCCGTCGGCCACCCGGCCGGTGGCGGCCAGGGATTTCTGGCCGACCGATCCGGTCCAGACGGGGGGCGCGGCCACCGAAGCCGGCTCGATCTGGTTCACCTGGTATTGGCGTCCCCGGTAGGTGACCGGCGGACCGCCGCCGGACAGCATCTTGACCAGGATGATCGCCTCCTCGAAGGCAACGACGGCGTCGGCCGGTGACAGCTTCGGCACTCCCATGTCGACGATTCGGTCCCACAGCCCGCCCGCTCCCATGCCGAGCACGATCCGGCCGCCGGAGAGCGCCGACAGCGACGTGACCGTCCGCGCCAGCATGGGAGCGGGCCGGGTCGGCAGGTTGGTGACGTTGGCGAAGCCCGAGATGCGCTGCGTGCGGCCGAGGATGAATCCGACGGTGGCGTACGCGTCCAGGCGCCCGCCGAGGTAGGGATGGTCCGACAGCGAGAAGATGTCCAGTCCGTCCTGGTCGGCCTGTTGGGCCATACGCAGCAACTCCGGCCCCTCATCGATGCCGCTGTGCGCGCCAAAGCCGAAGACGACCTCGTGTACCGACAATGCACTGCCTTTCATTCGAGGGGCCGGGGCAGCGAACGGACCGTCGGGAGAGGGCAGCCGCCCGACAGCGCCGGCAATTCAGTTCGCTGCACGAACCATATTGGTTCGCAACACGAACTGCAAGCAGCCTCTCATGAGCACGGGATCCCGGTCTCAGGGCTTGCGAGCGGTGAAGGCTCCGTCGCCCGGCTCCAGAAACACCACCGGAACCTCGTTGTCCAGCACGACGCGGCCGAGCAGACCGGCGAGTGTGGCGCGTTCGGCGGCACCGAGCCCCACCGGCAGGTTGCCGATCCGCCGACAGGTCTCGGCATAGAATTCCTCGGCGAGCCGGTCGCCGTGCGGAGTGAGCGCGACCCGCACCGCACGCGCGTCCTGCGGGTCTGGTTCGCGCCGGACCAGGCCGTTGCGCTCACTGCGGTCCACCAGGCCGGTAAGGCTCGACTTGGCCAGCCTCAGCACCGCACCCAATTCACCCATGCCGTATGGACGCGCCATCAGCACACACAGCAACTGTCCCTGCTGCTGCGTCAGGCCGTACCGCTGGGCCGACTCGGCGTACACGGCATTCACCAAGAACGTGGACCGCACCAGCGCGGCCACAATACCGATCTGGTCATCATCACGCTTGCCCACTCAACCAGGGTACATCAGCGCACCTGATAATTCGGGAGACGAACTGTCGGGCGTTGTGCATCCTCAATCGCCGCTGAACGCGGCCAGGACGCTTGGCGGTGGCCGACCGCGAGGGCGATCTGCGCGATGCCCTCCTCGATCTCGGTCGTCGTACGGGCCGCGTAGCCGAGCACGAGGCCCGGCCGGTAGGGACGCTGGCAGTGCCAGGACAGCGGTTGCACCTTGACCCCCCGCGCCAGCGTCGCCGCCGCCAGGTCGGTGTCGACCACGTCGTCGTCCAGCGTGATCATCAGGTGCAGACCGGCCGCCGCGCCGTGCACCGTCGCCGATGGCAACTCGCGGGCCAGCGCGGCGATCATGGCGTCCCGTCGGCGGATGTGTCGGCGGCGCAACAGCCGCAGATGCCGCTCGAAGGCGCCAGAGGTCAGCAACTCCGCCAACACCAGTTGCGGGAGTACGGCGTTGCCCAGGTCGGCGTTGCGTTTGGCGGTCACCACCGCCGCACGCAGTCGCGGCGGCACGAGCAGCCAACCGACCCGCAGGGCGGGGGCGAGCAGCTTGGAGACGCTGCCGGCATAGCAGACCTGCTCGGGCAGCAGGCCCCGCAGCGCCGGCACCGGTGAACGGTCGTAGCGGTGCTCGGCGTCGTAGTCGTCCTCGATGATCAGACCGCCGGCCCGCGCCCAGGCGACGAGGTGGCGGCGGCGGTCACCGTCGAGCACGACGCCGGTCGGGAACTGGTGTGCGGGGGTGAGCATCACGGCCGGCACACCACTGGCGGCCAACTCGTCGACGCGCAGCCCGGCGTCGTCGACGGTGATCGGCGGGGTGCCCATCCGCCAGTTGTTCAGGTGCTGACGTACGCCGAGCGAACCCGGGTCCTCGACCGCGATCCGGTCGACGCCGGCTGCGGTGAGTGCCTGGGCGAGGAGCCCGAGCGCCTGGGAGACGCCGGCCACGATGATCACCTCGGTGGGGTCGACGCTGATGCCCCGGTTGCGGGCCAACCAGGCGGCGACGGCCTGTCGCAGTGTCGGCGCGCCGCACGGGTCGCCGTAGCCGAGGTCGGACGCGGCGAGGCGACGCAGCACGGTCCGCTCGGCGCGTAGCCAGTCGGTGCGGGGAAAGGCGGCCAGGTCGGGTACGCCGGGCGTCAGGTCGATCGTCGCGCTCGCCGCGCGTACCGCGTCGAAGATGTCGCTGCCCGGCGCCGGCGGGAACAGTGCGGCCGGGGGCGGCACGGCGGCCGGGGCGGTCACCGGCGCGGCGGGCGCGGCGACGACGACCGTGCCGGCCCGGCCCCGGCCGGCCACGTGACCCTCCTCGGTCAACCGCTGGTACGCCTCGGTGACCACACCCCGGGAGACGCCGAGGTCGGCGGCGAGCACCCGGGTCGGGGGCAGCCGCTCACCGGTCGGCACCCGCCCGTCGGCGATGGCCTGACGCAACCGGTTGGTCAACCAGTCGGCCCGGCCGCCCGGCGGCGCGTCGGCGATGGCCAGGTGCAGAAAGTCCGACCCCGCCGTTATGGACCTGTCGGATGCCCTCGGTTTGGCTCTGCTCACCGGACCATCTTGGCAGCAGAGTGGACACGGGGACCCACCCCACCGAACCCATCGGAGGACGACCGTGACCATTGCCTTCCTGGTCACCACGCTGGTCGTGGTGGTCACCCCGGGCACGGGGGTGTTCTTCACCCTCTCCGCCGGGCTGTCCCGGGGCGCCCGAGCCGGCGTGCTGGCCGCGTTCGCCTGCACGCTGGGCACCCTGCCGCACCTGCTGGCGGCGATGACCGGGCTGGCCGCGCTGATGCAGACCAGCGCCGTGGCGTTCGACGTCGTCCGGTACCTCGGCGTCGGGTACCTGCTCTATCTGGCCTGGTCCACCGCACGCGACCGCGACGCCTTCACGGCGACGACCGACGCCGCGCCCCGCTCGGCGACTCGCGTGATCATCTCCGGCGTGGTGGTCAACCTGCTCAACCCGAAGCCGACGCTGTTCTTCGTCGCGTTCCTGCCCCAGTTCGTCGACACCGCCACCGTCGGCTCGACCCAGGCGATGCTCGCCTGCGGCGCGGTGTTCATGCTGTTCACCTTCGTGGTGTTCAGCGGCTACGGCATCTTCGCCGCCCGGGTGCGGGACCGGGTGCTCACCCGCCCCCGCATCACCGACTGGCTGCGCCGATCCGTCGCCGGCACGTTCGTCGCGCTCGGCGTGACCCTCGCCCTCACCCAACGATAGGAGTGCCGTGCGGTTCGAACATTCGGCGCAACTGCGCGCCGCGTACCCCGATCTGGTCGCCGGCGTGGTCCACGCCACCGGCATCACCGCCACGGCCGACGTGGCGCGGCGCACGGCCGGCTACCTGGCCGTCGCCCGCAGTCGGCTGGCCGGCGGACCGGAGAGCGGCTTCCCGGAGATCCAGGCGTGGCGGCGGGCGTACGCGGCGATGGGGTTGCCACCCACCCGCTACCGGTGCGCGGCGGAGGCGCTGCTGCGTCGGCTGCGCCTGGACGGCGAGTTGCCCCGGCTCCACCCGCTTGTCGATCTCTGCAACGCCGTCTCGGCCGCGTACGCCATCCCGATCGCCGCGCTCGACCTGGACCGGATCGACGGTGACCTGGTGGTCCGACCCGCGCACGGCGACGAGGAGTACCAGACCTTCGCCGGCGACACCGAGCATCCCGACCCGGGTGAGGTGACCTTCGTCGACACCGCCGGGCGGGCACACGCCCGGCGCTGGACGAACCGGCAGAGCGGTTGGTCCGCCGTGCGGGCCGACACGTCGTCGGTGCTGATCGTCGCCGAGGCGCTGCACGCCGAGGCCGAACCGACCCTGACCCGCCTGGTCGCCGCGCTGGTCAGCGAGGTGACCGACGGGTGGTCCACGCCGACGGCCAGTGCGGTGCTGACCGCCGCCGCGCCCCGCTTCACCGCCACGCCCTCCGGTGGCGATCTCGGTCAGGCGGTGTCGCCGGGGACGAGGTGACGGTAGCCGGAGATCGTCTCGCCGAACCAGCCGGCGACGCTGGCCAGGCCGCGCTCGTTGAGCTGCGCGTCGTGGATCGGGTACGCGGCGGCGGCGCCCACCGCGCCGGCGAACCGGATCGCCTCGTCGAGGCGCAACCAGGACCCCTGGGCCGGGACGAGCAGGGTGCGCACCGGCTCGTCGGGCACGTGCAGCGCGTCGCCGGGATGGTAGAGCCCGTCGCCGATCAGGTAGCCGAGGTTGGGGCAGTCCGGTTGACCCCCGTGGATGGCGGCGTGCCGGCCACCGTGGGCGCTGACCTCGATGCCGGCCGCCGTGAAGCGTTGCCCGGCGCGGACCCGGGTCACCGACAGCGGGACGAGATCCGGCAGTCGGGCGCCCTCCGGGGCGTACACGGGGACGCCCAGGCCGGCCAGGCGCAGCACGTCCACGTGGTCGGTGTGTTCGTGGGTGACCAGGACGGCGTCCGCGCCGACCAGGGCGCGCGGCTCACTCCACGTCCCCGGGTCGACGACGAGCACCCCACCCTCGTGTTCCACGCGTACGCACGAGTGGGTGAATCGCGTGATCCGCACCCCGGCGACGGTACGCGGTCGGCAGACAGGTCACGGTCCCCGTGGTGGTTGGGTCGGCCCTGCCGGGGTAGTGCGGCAGCATGCCGCAGCGATACGAGAACTACCCGAGGATCGCCGTCGTCACCGGCGCGGACTCCGGCATCGGCAAGGCCTGCGCGGTCGCGCTGGCCAAGGCCGGCTTCGAGATCGGCATCACCTGGTACGGCGATCCCGACGGCGCGCAGCGGACGGCCACCGAGGTCCGCGCGACGGGTCGGCGCTGCGAGGTCGCCGAGGTGGACCTGACCCGACTGCCGGATGCGGCGGGGGTGGTGGACGAGTTGGCCGATCGGCTGGGCGGCATCGGGGTACTGGTCAACAACGCCGGCACCGGGGCCTCGACGCCGTTCGTCGACACCGGGTGGGAGCAGTGGCGCGAGGTGCTCGCCGTCGACCTGGACGCGCCCTTCCTGTGCGCCCAGCGGGCCGCACGACGGATGCGGGCCACCGGCGCGGGCGGGCGGATCATCAACATCACCAGCGTGCACGAGCACGCGCCCCGGGTGGGCTCCGCCGCGTACTGCGCCGCGAAGGGCGGGCTCGGGCTGCTGACCCGGGTGATGGCCCAGGAGTTGGCCGCCGACGGGATCACCGTCAACGCCGTCGCCCCGGGCGAGATCGCCACGCCGATGACCGGTCAGGAGGACGTCGACCCGTACACCCAGGAACGGCCCGGTGTGCCGCTGGGGCGGCCCGGCGACGCCCGGGAGGTGGCCGCCGTGGTCGCGTTGCTCGCCTCCCCCGACGCCGGCTACGTCACCGGCGCGTCCTGGCCGGTCGACGGGGGCATGTTGCTGATGGGCCCCCAGGCGGCGGCGTTGCCGAACGACGACTGGCGGTCGGTCTGACCACCGCGGGCGTCGTCAACGCATCGGCGCGGCCGACGCCCGGACGATGTACGCGAACTGCACACCGAACGCCACCACCGCGACCAGCACCCCGACCAGGACCGTCACCTCTCCCCCGGCCCCGACGGTCGTGGTTGCCAACGCGATGCCGAGCCCGCCCAGCACGGCGTTGACCGCGCCCACGAGTGCGGCGGTGGTCAGCAGGAACTCCCACCGCCCCGGTCGCGTGCCGACCAGGTTCCAGGCTGTGCTCATGGCATCGTCGGCCACCACCGCGTCGGCGAAGAAGTCGTGCTCCCCGGCGAGCTTGTGCTGGTAGTAGGCCCGGATGCGTTGGATCCGCCGCAGGTCCAGCGAGTTCTCCACGGTGGTCTCCACCAGCCGCAGGAACGTCAGCACCCCGATGATGACCAGGGTCGGCAGCACCGCGGCCAGGTACGGCCGGACCAGCTTGTCGTTGCTGGCCACGAAGCCGAGGCCGATCAGCGCCGCCGACAGGACGGACAGGAAGATGGTGGCGCGGCCGGTGGCCTCGGCGATGGTGCCGGCGCGGGACGTCTGCAACGCGTAGTGCTCGGTGGTCAGGACGGTGAGAAGCGCCTGCTCGCGTTCACTCTCGTCCACCCGCCACCCTCCGTGGTCGCACGACTCCGTTACCGTCACCCTATGAGCGGCGAGCCGGGTCCGAGCGGCGAACCGACCGCTCGGCGAACGGGCCAGCGCCCAGCACAGCGGGCACGTATCCTCCGAATTCCGGTGATCAGCAAGCGGTAGTGGGCCGACCGACGGCGGAAGGGGACCGGATGCCCGAGTGGGCTGGTCGGGGCGGACGGCAACGACGCGCCTTCGTCGTCGGTGGGGCACTGCTCGGTGTCGCCGTCGTCATGCTGGTGGGCGCCTGGCGCAGCACCGGCTTCCTGAGCGACCTGCTGCTCAACCTCGGTGCCAGCGTCGTACTCGCGGCCATCTCGTACGTCATCTTCGACCCGCTGTTCGAGGAGGCCCGCAAGGCGCGGGTGCAGGAGCACCTGAGCTTCGACCAGCAGGCGTTCGTGGCCCGGCTGCACCGCTCCGGCCGCCGGGTGCGCATCCTCGACACCTGGACGATCCTGCTGGAACAGCGGCACCGCGAGGAGACGCTGAGCGCGATCCGGGCGGCGCTCGCCAACGGCGCCCAGGTGCAGTTGCTCCTGCTCGACCCGGACTGCACCGCGGCGCAGCAACGCTCCGAGGAGTTGGAGCGGCAGCGGGTGGACGTACCCCGGCAGATCCGCACCAACCTGCGCCACCTGGCCGTCTTCACCGACGCCCTCGACGCCCGGCTACGGCAGCGCCTACAGGTCCGGCTCTACGACGCGTCCCCGTCGATCCAGCTCTACCAGTGGGACGGGCGGGCGTTGATCTCGTTCTTCCCGATCGGAAAGCTGTCGTTCAACGTCCCCCAGCTCGAGGTGGACATGGACAGCCCGTGGGGCGGGTTCGTGCACGCCCGCTTCGAGGAGTTGTGGGAGCACGAACAGGCCACCCTCAACCTGGAGCGGTACTGGTCGGTCATGGTCACCCTGCTGCACGACGACTCGGACGTGGCCGAGGTACGCGTGCCGTACGTGACGGTGGACGGGCAGCACTACGTCGACTGCCGTGGGTTCCGGGTGACCGGGCAGCTGACCGCGCGCGCCATGCTGCCGCCCCGCGCACCCGGGGCGTCCCCCGCGATGTTCGCGCTGGCGGAGCCCGCCGACGGGGACCGCACACCTGCCGACAGCGTGAAACGGCACTTCGACCAGAAGTACGGGCACGACGACGGGGATCGGGCGATCTACCGGTTGGTGCCGCCACCGGGCGCCTCCCGTCCCCCGGCGCCCCGCGCGGCGGCGGCCGGCGACACCCACGGACGGTGACCCCGGCCCGACCGGTTCGCTCGGCGCGCGAAACAATGGTGGTCCCGCCCCGAACGCCCGGAGGACCCGCCACGTGTCCAGCACCGCACCGCCGACCGGGTCGGCGCAGCTTCGCGCCGACTGCGGACGCTGCTTCGGCCTGTGCTGCGTGGTGCCCGCGTTCGCCCGGTCGACGGACTTCGCCATCGACAAACCGGCCGGGCGGGCCTGCCCCAACCTGGGTCCGGACCACCGCTGCGGCATCCACACCGAGCTGCGGCAACGCGGGTTTCCCGGCTGCACCGTGTTCGACTGTTTCGGAGCCGGGCAGCAGGTCGCCCAGGTCACCTTCGGCGGGCGGGACTGGCGGGACGCGCCGGAGACGCTGCCGGCGATGGCGGAGGCGTTCGCCGTGCTGCGCCCCCTGCACGAACTGCTCTGGTACGTCACCGAGGCGCTGGCGCTGCACCCGCCGGCCGACCTGCGCGACGAGCTGACCCGCGCCCGCGCCGAGACGACAGCGCTCACCGAGGGTGACCCCAGACACCTGCGGACGGTGGACGTCGCCGCGCACCGGGACCGGGTCAACCCGCTGCTGTCCCGGGCCAGCGACGCGGTCCGCTCCCCCGGGGGCGCGGACCACCGGGGAGCGCACCTGCCCGGCGTCGACCTGCGCCGGGCCGACCTGCGCCGGGCCAACCTGCGCGGTGCGCTGCTGATCGGCGCCGACCTGCGCGGCGTCGACCTGGGTCTGGCCGACGTCACCGGCGCGGACCTGCGCGGGGCCGACCTGCGCGGCGCCGACCTGCGGAGCACGCTCTTCCTGCACCAGTCCCAGCTCGACGCCGCCCGCGGCGACGTCCGTACCGGCCTGCCGGCGACCCGCACCCGACCGGCGCACTGGACGGCGCTGCCGCTCACCCCGGTCCGCCGGTCGTCCCCGTCCACCTCCTCCGCCGGCCGCCGCCGACGGCGCTGACCGCGAGGTTTCGGCCCGGACGACGCCGGGTAGCCAGCGCCGACGCGGACCGGCATCGACGGGGGGCACGGCGTGGGCTACCGAAAGCGCGACGGTGAGTTGCCGGGCGACCCGCAGCACAGCGAGGACGAGGCCGGCCAGGTGCCGCTGGTGCAGGTCGAGGCGGACACCGAGGTGCCCGCGCCGGTCGACACCGACGTCCGACCGGACATCGTGACCGAGCCCGACAACTCAGGTGTCGCCGGTGGCTCGTCCGGCAGCAGCGGCGGCGGGTCGAGCATGCCCGGGCACCCCGACGCGACCCGCTGACCCCGCCTCAGCGACTGGTCAGCGCGGCCCGCGCCTCGGTCATGCCCTTGTTGGCCAGCCCGTCGGCCCGCTCGTTCTCCGGGTGACCGTTGTGCCCCTTCACCCACAGCCAGGTGACCTCGTGCCGTTCACAGGCCGCCTCCAGCCGCTGCCACAGGTCGGCGTTCTTCACCGGCTGCTTCGCCGCCGTCCGCCAACCGTTGCGCTTCCAGGACGCCAGCCAACTGGTGATGCCGTTGCGCACGTACGTGCTGTCGGTGTGCAGTTCGACGGTGACCGGCCGGTTCAGGCTCTCCAGCGCCTGGATGGCCGCCATCAGCTCCATCCGGTTGTTGGTGGTCGGCGTGGCCTCGCCCCCGCACAGCTCCCGCTCGTGGTCGCCGTAGCGCAACAGGGCGCCCCAACCGCCCGGCCCGGGGTTGCCACTGCACGCCCCGTCGGTCCAGATCTGCACGCCCCTGCCGGCCGTCGCGTCCACCATGCCCGGCAACCTACCGGCAGCGCACGTCGTCCTCCCCGCTCGGGGGGCCGGCGCGCCGCGCCGTCGGCGCCGGACCCACCACCGCGGGTGGGACGGCCGGCGCGGGCCGGGTCGGGCGCAGCCGGTCGCGGACGCGGTGCGCCGCGTCGCCGGCGGTGGCGGCGATCATCGGCAGCAGCCGGGTCGAGTTCATGATCGCGACCTCCTCGGCCGGGGTGGTGACCCCGTCGAGGAAGCGCAGCACCCGCTCGGCCGGGTTGCGGTCGAAGAGCCGGTCGAAGAAGTCCGGGCCACCGACCCCGCCCCGGTCCAGCGCCCGCAGGGCCACCGCGTCCATCCACCGGTGCCGACGCGGGTACGCCGCCCGCGGCACCGGCGCCCGTCCCGCCGCGAGGGCGCGGGCCACCTGGTCGGCCTGGCGGTACATGGCGGAGAAGGTGAAGCCGGTGGAGGGTCGGGTCGCGCCGCCGGCCGTGCCGAGCCGGACCACCCGGGGTGAGGGCCGGGCCGGAAACGGCGCGTCGGTCATCGGGATCACCCCGTTCTCCACCTCGCGCACCCGCAGTCCGGCCGGGTCGAGGCCGAGCAGGTCCCGGTAGCCGGCCAGCGCCGCGTCGTAACCGGCGTCGGTGAGCAGGTCGGGGGAGAACTCGGTGTACTCGACCAGGGCGTACCTGTCGCTCACCGGCAGCACGTACCCGAACGAGACGCCCCGGGGCGGCTGCGGGGTGCGGAAGTCCATCAGCACCGCGCGCGCCGGGTCGAAGACGGGCCGCTCGGCCTCCAACCACCAGCCGCGGAAGTGCTGCAACCAGGTGGTCCGCCCCGCTCGCGCCGGCGGGCGGGGACGGGAGTCGAGCACCCAACCGGCCCGTACGGTCCGCCCGTCACCGGTGCGCACCAGCACCCGCGAACCGTCGTCGGTCACCGTCTCGGCGGGCGCGACGATCCGGGTGGCGTCCAGCCGGCTTTCGGCCGCGGCAGCCCGGTCGTAGACCGGGCCGGAGCGGAGCATGGCGTACCGCAGCGGGGTCAGGTCCAGGACGCGGCGGCGGGCCGTCGTGGCCACCTCGACCTGCTGCCAGCTCGCGCTGAGCAGCGGGTCCAGGTCGGTGCCGGGGTGGCCCCAGAACGCCCAGGTGCGGTCCTGACCGCGCCGGCGGACCGGGTCGACGACGGCGATGCGCAGCCCCCGGACGCCGTGCCGGTCCAGTGCGGCGAGCAGCAACGACGCCGCGCCACCACCGCCGAGCAGCGCGAGGTCGACGTCGAGCGGCGCGGAATCGGTCACCCGCACCACGCTGCCACACCGTCGCCCACCACCACCGATGGGGCGTATCGGCGCTCAGGCCACCGGGGCGGGCGACTCGATCGGGGGCGGGTCGGCGTAGGCGCGTGCGACCGTCGCGCGGTTGAAGACCCGCCAGGTGGCGGCGGCGACGCCGACGGCCACCACCAACCCGACCCAGTACGGCGTGGTGATGCCGTACCAGGCGGCGAGCAGCCCGCCCAGCAGCGCGCCCACGCAGTTGCCACCGGCGGCCACGAAGAGGGTCGTGCTGGCCACCCGCCCCTGCAACGTCGGCGGGGTGAGTCGTTGGCGCAGGGAGTTCGCCACGATGTTCCACAGCGCGCCGTGCACGCCGAAGGCGAAGAGCGCGAACCCGACCACGATGGTGCTGCGCGACGCGGCCAACGCCAGGTGCAGGCCCGCCTCGACGAGCAGGCCGATCCGGATCGTCCAGGTGGCGCTGATCCGGGCGATGATCCGGTCGCCGAGGAACGCGCCGAGCACCCCACCGGCGGCCATGCAGGTGAACAGCAGACCGTAGCCGACGGAGGAGAGTCGCAGCCGCTCGTCGGCGAGCAGCACCAGCACCGCGAGCGCGGCGGTGAGGGTCACGTTGAGCAGACCGATCAGCACGGCCATCGTGCGCAGCAACCGCTGGTTCGCCAACCACCGCAGCCCCTCGACGATCTCGCCACCCATCGAGCGGGTACGGCGTTCGTGCGGGTCGCCGGCGGAGGCCCGGAAGTCTCCGCCGATGAGTGCCGCCAGGACGGCGCTGAGGGCGTACGTGACCGCGTTGACCAGGAACGGGCTGCCCGCCGAGAGCGCGAACAGGAAGCCGCCGAGCGGGCCGGCGAGCATGCTGTGCATAAGGGTGGCGCCACCGCTGAGCCACCCGTTGGCGCGCTCCAGGCGGTGTCGCGGCACCACGCTCGGCACCATGGCCTGGCTCGCCGCACGGAACACGATCTCACCCGTGTTGACCAGGAACAACACCGCGTACAGCAGCGCCACGCCGCCGTGGCCGGTGAGGATCGCCGTGGCCAGGACGGCGAGCGCGACCACCCGGACCAGGTCGATGATGATCATCAGCCGTCGTCGGTCCATCCGGTCCACCAGCACGCCGCCGGGCAGGGCGAAGAGCAGCCACGGCAGCCACGCCACGGCGGACGCCCCGGCGACCACGAGCGGGTCGTCGGTACGCGACGCGACGAAGAGCGGAGCGGCGACGGTGGCCAGACCGCTGCCCAGGGCCGACAGGGTCGTCGCCGCCCAGAGTCGGGCGAACGTCGTGCCCAGACCGGCCGTCGTGCTGTCCTGTGTCACGGCGAGCGAACCTATCAGCGCCTCCCCCGGCTCCATCCGGATTCATCCCAGCGACAGAAGCCCGACCCCGCGTTGACAGGCAACCGCCGGGTTGCCTATGTTGACAGGCAACCGCTTGGTTGCTTTTTTACGGAGGGCCGATGGACGACGCGTTCCGGGCGCTGGCCGATCCCAGCCGGCGTCGACTGCTCGACCGGCTCAACGACCGCAATGGCCAGACCCTGCGGGAACTCTGTGACGGGCTGGCGACGAGTCGACAGGCGGTCAGCAAGCACCTCGCGGTGCTGGAGGCGGCCCACCTCGTCACGAGCATTCGGCGCGGGCGGGAGAAGGTGCACTACCTGAACGCCGCGCCGATCAACGCCATCGCCGACAGATGGCTCAGCCGATACGACCGCGAGCGAGCCGCCGCGCTCGCCGACCTGAGCACCGCATTGGAGCGACAGCCCATGGAGAGTCCCGCGTTCGTCTACACCACCTACGTCAGGACCACCCCGCAGCGGCTCTGGGCCGCGCTCACCGAACCGGCCTTCACCCGCCGCTACTGGGGCGGGGTCGCCCTGGCGTCCGACTGGCAGGTCGGGTCTCCGGTGCTGTGGCAGGACACGCCGGACGGCGAGCCACGTGATCTCGGTCAGCGGGTGCTCGTCGCCGAGCCGTACCGTCGCCTGTCGTACAGCTGGCACGGCTTCCAACCCGAGCACGCCGAGCACTTCGGCTGGTCCGCCGAGGAGCTGGCCGCCCGGCTCGGCGAGCGCCGGTCGACGGTGACCTTCGAGATCGAGCCGCACAGCGGGTCGACCGTCCGGCTGACCGTCATCCATGACGGCTTCTCCCCGGACAGCGAGATGCACCGGGCGATCAGCGGCCAGCTCGACGGCAGCGGAGGCTGGCCGGAGTTGCTGGCCAGCCTCAAAACCCTGCTGGAGACTGGCGAGCCGATGCCCGACCCGTCCCAGGCCCACTGACCCTGACCCACCGGCCAGGGGGTGCATTTCCGCCGTGGCCGGAAATACCTCGCCATCGGCCCAGCGACGACAGCCCGGCCGCAGCGGACATCGATCGGAGCACCGGTGCCGGTCGGCCCGTCCGGGCCTTTGCGCAGCTCTCCCCGCCTTCGGGTGGACACGTGACGGCAACGAAGAATTCTCATTTTCACCTGATCGTGGGGCCAACCCACCTAGTGTTGGGCACACCGGTGCTAGTCGGAGTTGGCCACCCGAACGACGTCCCACGCAGTCAGCGGACGAAAAGTGAGGGAAGACGCGTATGAAGGTCTCAACAGCACTCTGCTCGGCGGCGCTCGGCGTGGGCCTCGGCACGCTCCTGCTGCCAGGCGCCGCACTGGCCGACACCACGGTGTCACCGGCCACCACCCCGGTCGGTGGGACCGTCGTGCTCACCGCGACGACCTGCAACCCGAAGTCGGGTGACGCCCTCTTCCGGGTGACCGGCCCCAACCGCGACCAGAACGTCCGATCCACCACTGCCGCCGCCGGCGGCGGACTGAGCGCCGAACTCTTCACCGCCGGATTCACCCTGGGTACCTACACGGTGGCGGCGACCTGCGGCGACGGCAGCTCGGCCGGCACCACGACGTTCACCGTCACCCCGATCGGCGGCGCACCGGCCGGTTCCGGTGGTGACAGCCGCGACACCGGCGCTCTGGCCGCTGGTGGCACCCTGCTCGGCACCGCCCTGGCTGGCGCGGTGGTCCTGATCCGCCGGCGACGTCCGGTGTCCACTGTCGCCTGATCGGCGACTGCTCCATCCCTGAGGACGGGTGCCCGCACCGGTGACACCGGCGCGGGCACCCCGACGATGCCCTACGGAGGTGTGCCCACGTGTGGTGGCGGCGGACCCTACCGGCCGTGGTGGCCCTGCTCGGCGTGACCGGGCTCGGGCTGATCACCGTCGGCCTCACCGCCGACCCGACGCGGCCACCACGACCGCCGGTCGACGCGCCGAGGCGCACCCACCCCGCACCCGACCTGGCGCCGCTGCCCCGCGCCGCGCCGGTCCGGGTGCGGATCCCCACCATCGACGTACGCGCCGAGGTCGTCCCGGTCGGCGCGGACGCCGCCGGGGTGCTGGAGGTGCCACCACTGGACCGGCCCACCCTCGCCGGCTGGTACCGGCACGGGGTCAGCCCCGGCGAGACCGGCAACGCCGTCCTGGTGGGACACGTCGACTCCCCCGCCGGACCGGCGGTCTTCTTCGACCTCGGTCGGCTGCGCAGCGGCGCGCAGATCGAGATCACCCGTGCCGACGCGCGGGTCGCCACGTTCACCGTGGACGACGTCCGCGCGTACCCGAAGGAGCACTTTCCCACCACGCTCGTCTACGGCCCGGCGGACGCCGCCGGACTCCGCCTGATCACCTGCGGCGGCCGGTTCGACGCCACGACCGGCAACTATGTCGACAACGTCGTCGTCTTCGCCACCCGCACCGCCTGAGCACGGCCGCCCGCCTGTCGGACGCCGGACCCCGCTCGGCAGAATGCGGTGGCACCATCCCCAGCGGGCACCGTGACCGGGGCGGTGCGCGGGCGACGGGGAGGCACGCGGTGGATCAGCGACCGGTACGGGACCGGGCCGGTCGAGGCGTACGCGCCCTGGCCCGTCGACTGCTCGGCCGGGTCGAGGACGACTCCCCCACCCCACGCCGGTCCAACCCGGACGCGGTCGTCGACTGCGCCGTCTACGTCGACGGCCGGCGCGAGCCGGGGCAGCCGCACTACGCCGACGCGTACGCCCGGGCGCGGCACGGCCGCAACGCGTTCGTGTGGCTGGGCCTGCACGACCCGGGGTCGGCCGTGCTCGCCGCGGTCGGCCGGACCTTCGGCCTCGACGAGCTGACCGTCGAGCAGGCGCTCGCCGACGGGCACCGGCCCACCGTGCAGCGGCACGGGCCGGTCACGCTGTTGGTGCTGCGCACCGCCGGGTACGTGGAGCACGACGAGCTGACCGACACCTCCGAGGTGATCGACACCGGGGACGTGATGGTGCTGCTCGGAGACCGGTTCGCCATCACCGTGCGGCACGGCGCCGCCGGGGCGCTGCGCAGCGTCCGCGCCGACATCGAGCGTCGTCCCACGCTGCTGGCCGCCGGCCCCTGGGCGGTGGCGTACGCGGTCTGCGCCCGGATGGTCGACTCCTACCTGGAGGTGGCCGGGCACGTGGAGCGGGACCTGGAGCGGGTCGAGGAGGAGGTGTTCGCCCGCGACCGCAGCGCCGACATCCAGCACATCTACCAGCTCAAACGGGAGGTGGTGGAGTTCAAACGGGCGGTGTTGCCGTTGCAGGCGCCGATGCGGACGCTGCTCGACCCCGACGGGCCGCCACGCGCCCTGCACCGCTGGTTCGTCGACGTGGACGGCCGGTTGAGCCGGGCCGTCGACCGGGTCGCCGCGTACGACGATCTGCTCACCTCGATCGTGCAGTCCCGGCTGGCGCAGCTCGCCGTCGAGCAGAACAACGACATGCGCAAGATCGCGGCGTGGGCGGCCATCGCGGCCACCCAGACCGGCATCGCCGGCATCTACGGCATGAACTTCGACCACATGCCGGGGTTGGCCTGGCGGCACGGCTTCGCCGCCTCCCTGACCCTGATGGCCGTGGTCGCCCTGGCCCTGTACCGCCTGTTCCGCCGCTCCGGCTGGCTCTGACCGCCTCGGGCGGCTCTGACCGACTCGGCCGGTCTGATCGACTCGGGTTCCTTGAAGTCGGGGTGTCGGACCCTTTCGGATACCGCGACTTCCAGGAAGTCGAGTGGATCAGGCAAGGGCCGCGCGCCACAGCGACCGGCGGGAGCCGTTGCCCGGCGATGGGGCAGGATGACGATGTGGGTAAGGGTGCGGGACGCCGACGGGCGAACACGACGACCGGGCGGGCCTGCCCGTGCGGCTCCGGCCGGGCGTACGCGGACTGCTGCGCCCCGGCGCACGGCGGCGACAGCCCGGCGGCGACGGCCGAGGCCCTGATGCGTTCCCGGTTCAGCGCCTTCGCCCTCGGCGACTCCGGTTACCTGCTGCGCAGCTGGCACTCGTCGACCCGGCCCGCCTCCCTGGACCTGGACCCCGGGCAGCGGTGGACCCGGCTGGAGATCGTGGACACCGAGCGGGGCGGCCTGCTCGACGCCGCCGGCACCGTGACGTTCCACGCCCACTACCGGGCTGCGGGGAGGCCCGGCACCCTGACCGAGCACAGCCGGTTCGTCCGCGAGGACGGCCGATGGGTCTACCTCGACGGTGACCAGACCTGACGGTCGAATTGGCGTAGGATCTCCTTGGCGTCGTCCTACGCCGCACCTCCCTCCCGGCGCTCACGCCGCCGGCCACGCGGAGGCAAAGGGGGCCTGGAGCCCCCGGGACGTGGTGCCACATGCCCCACTCCGGCGGGGTCGGCGGGAGCGTGAGTCCCGGTGACCGTGCCGTTGACCGGGAGCATGTGATGACCAACCAGAGATCGTTCAAGACCCGGGTCCGCACCCGGATGGAGAAGACCGGCGAGAGTTACACCGCCGCTCGTCGGCACCTGATCAACAAGGCCGCCGCGCCGGCCACCGAGGTGCCCGCGGCCCCATCTCCCGCGTCCGCCGCCGCGCAGACCGAGCGGATCACCGACGACCTGATCCGCGCCCGGACCGGCCGCGGCTGGGACGAGTGGTTCGCCCTGCTCGACGCCGTGGGCGCCACCGAACGGACGCACACCCAGATCGCCCGTCACCTGGTGGTCGAGCACGAGGTGCCGGGTTGGTGGGCACAGACCATCACCGTCGGGTACGAGCAGGCGCGCGGCCTGCGCGCGCCCGGTCAACGGCGCGGGGGCGGCTTCGAGGCCAGCGTCAGCCGGACGGTGGCGGTCCCGGCGACGCGGCTGTTCGCGGCTTTCGCCGACGAGACGGTACGCGCCCGTTGGCTGCCCGACGTCGAGGTGCGCGTCCGCACCGCCACCGCGCCGCGCAGTTTCCGGGCCGACTGGGCCGGTGGTCCCACCCGGATCGTGGTCGGCGTCGACGCGGTCGGCGAGTCGAAGGCCCGGGTCGCCGTCCTGCACGAGAAGCTGACCGCAGCCGAGCAGGCCGCCGAGCTGAAGGCGTACTGGCGGGAGCGGCTCACCGCGTTGAAGGCACTGCTCGAGTCGAACGGAGACCACCGATGACCATGACCTTCATCAACCTGCCGGTGCGCGACCTGACCACCGCCGCCGAGTTCTACCAGGCACTCGGCTTCACCAGCGACCAGGCCGAGCCGGGCGGAGACTCCATGGTCCTCACCATCTCCGACAGCACCCGGCTCGTGCTGCACCTGCGCTCCGGTTTCGAGTCGTACACCGGGGTCGCCGCCACCGACACGGAGACCAGCCGGGAGGTCGTCGTCGGGCTGTCGGCGCAGAGCCGCGAGCAGGTCGACGAGCTGGTCGACAAGGCGACGGTCGCCGGCGGGCAGCCGCTCGGGCCGGGGACGGCCAACGGGCCCATGTACATGCGCGGCTTCCGCGACCTCGACGGCCACCAGTGGTCGTTCCTGCACCTGGCTGGCTGACCGTGCGGCCCGGCGGCGGCCTCCTCGGGCCGCCGCCGGGCACCTCGTCGATTCGGGGTGATCAGTCCGGCAGGTCGGCGGCCAACCGGGCGAGGCCGGGCAGGATCTTGTCCCGCCAGCCGGGCCCCATCCGCGCGAAGGCGTCCCGGGCCCGGGGGTCGTCGAGGTCGAATCCCGAGTGGTCCAGGAACAGTCGGGTGCCGTTGCC
Organism: Micromonospora sp. NPDC048905; assembly: GCF_040649655.1. Lineage (NCBI taxonomy): Bacteria > Bacillati > Actinomycetota > Actinomycetes > Micromonosporales > Micromonosporaceae > Micromonospora > Micromonospora sp. NPDC048905. The sequence goes on from NZ_JBEZFV010000015.1 coordinate 115,643, forward strand.
CTCGGGAACCAGCCGCCAGGTCAGCGTCCAGTTCTCGTTGAACGTGTAGACGAGACGCCGCTCGGGCTCGACCTCGGTGACCTCGCAGGCCACCGCTCCCCAACCGGGCATCTGTAGGTGGAAGCGGTGGCCGACGACGGCGGCGACGTCGCCCGGCACCCACCAGCGGGCGAGCAACTCCGGCTCGGTGAGGCTGCGCCAGACCTTCGACGGTGGCGCGGCGATGAACTGGTCCACGGCGATGGTGGCGGTATCTGTCATGGTCTCCTCCAGGAGCATGTCGGCGAGGGTACGGAGGCGGTGGCGCCAGAACCGCTCGAAGGGGTGGAGCCAGTCGCCCACCTGGGCGAGCGGCTCGGCGGTCAGGTGGTAGTGCCGTTGTCGCCCGGTGGGCTGGTCGTGCACGAGCCCGGCCCGCCGCAGGATCTGCAGGTGCTCCGCGACGGCAGGCCGGCTCAGCTCGAAGCTGGCGGCGAGGTCACCTGCCGTGCGGGGCCCGTCGCTCAGGATTTCCAGCAAACGTCGGCGGACCGGATTCGCCAGTGCGAGGAAGAGGTCGTCGTCGGGCACGTCAGGAATGATGCGTCGGAACCTCCCGACACGTCAAGAACTCCCGACATAACCGTACGTGACGGTGTCTCAGATCACTGCGACTCTCAGTCATCAGCACTTCCGGCACGGAGGGCGAGTTCGGCAGGCGACCGGCGGCGGGTCAGTAGCACCAGCGGCATCACGAGGTACGCCCCGGCGATCAGCGCGAACGCCACCGCATTGCCGGCCACCGTGGCGAGCAGACCGTAGACGGCGTACGTCACGATGATCAGCACGTCGGTGGCCATCCCGGCCAGGGAGGTGACGGTGGCGCGGCTGGTGCCCGTGATCCGAGCCTGGAGCCGCGCGTCGGCCAGCACGGTGGCCAACTGCGCGGCGCCGAAGGCCACCGCGAGCAGCACGAACCCCGCCGGGTGCCGAAGCAGGGCACCTCCGGCCAGCGCGACGCCGACCAGCCCCAACAGTGCGGCGTACCCTCGACGGCCCAGCCGCTCCCCCGCCGGGGCGAGCAGCCCGCCGACTGTCACCCCGGCCCAGAGCAGCAGGAGCAGCAGGGGTACGGCCCGCGCCCCGACGCCGGTGTCCAGGGCCAGCAGCGGTGTGTACTCGTCCAGGGCACCCCAGTCGGCGGCGACCACCGCCACCAGCAGCACGGCGGCCCGTACCGGCGGATGGGTGCGGACCTGCGCCACTCCGGCGCGCAGCGTGTCCCACCACCCCAGGTCACGATCGTCGTCCGGGTTCGCGGGTGGGACGGTGTCCGGCTCGTCCGGTCGGAGTGGTGCGGCACCCACCGACCGAGCGGCCAGCGCCGACTCGGGGACCGGGACGGGCACGGCGGCCGGTGGGCGGTGCTCCGGCATCCGGGCGGCGACGAGCGTGGCGAGTAGGCAGGCCAGCACGCTGGCCGCGCCGACCGCCGGATATCCGCCGGCGGCGAGCACCGGGCCGGCGAGCACTCCGGAGAGCACCACGCCCAGCACGCCCGCCGTCCGCGCGCGCCCGAGCACCCGGGCGTACCGGTCGACCGCGCCGAGCCGGTCCAACTCGGTCCACACCAACGCCTCCAGCGCACCGGAGACCAACGCTCCGCCGGCGCCCCAGAGCAGGAACCCGACCGCGAACGCCGGGTACGACGGCAGCAACACCCAGAGCGCGAAACCGGCGGCGGCCACCAGCGGCGCGAGGCACAGCAGCAGCCGTCGGGACACCACGTCGGCCCACGCGCCGGAGGGCACCTCGAACAGGATGCCGGCCGCCGACCAGACGACGAAGAGCGACGAGATCTGCCCCACCGACAGCCCGGTGTCGGCGAAGAACACCACGTACAGCGGGTAGAGCAGCACGAGGTCACTGAGGAACGCGTACCCGTAGAGGGTGATCGTCAGCCGGCGGGCCGCCAGGTCGGGCACGCGTGCGGCGATGTGGATCATTAGGCCTTCCCGTGGGAGTGGAGACGGACACCGGACGTGCGGTGCCCGTGGCGGCCCACGGTTTCGGCCTACGGTGCGGGATCAATGTCGCCAGGTCATGCCGGCGATGCTAGCCGCGTCCCGCCGCGTCGGCGAGCGCTTTCGGCGTGCCGGGCGAGACACCGCGGGGTGGGGTCGCTTCCGGACCCCACCCCGCTGGCATCGTGGCGAATCAGCGGCGGTTCGGGTCGACCGGCGGGATGACCGTGGTGGTCTCGCTGTCGTCGCCGGCCCGCTGTCCGGGAACCGGGCCGCCGGCACCGGTGCCGACGACCTGGGTGGTGTCGGCGTCGCGGCTGACCACCTGGGTGGTGTCGGCGTCGCGGCTGACCACCTGGGTGGTGTCGGCGTCGGTCCGCGCCGATGGCAACCGCTCGGTGTCCAGGTCGGCCGGTCGGGTCACGATCTGGGTCGCCTCCGGGTCGGCCGAACGGGTCACGATCTGCGTAGCCTCCGGGTCGGTCGGGCGGGTCACGATCTGCGTGGCCTCCGGGTCGGCCGGGCGGGTCACCACCTGCGGATCGGCCGGCACGGTCACCACCTGGGTGGCCTCCGGATCGCTGACCGCCTTCGACGGGCGGACCGGGTCGGCGGTGGGGGTCGACCGCCGGGCCAGCTCGGCCTCGGCGTCGCGGCGACCAGCCCGGTAGGCGCGGGTGTGCGAGGCGATCACCTGCGACTCCTGCTCCGCACGGCTCAGCCACCCCTCCCAGCGGCTCTGCATCGGACGGATCAGGCCACCACCGACACCCACGACGAGGATCCCGCCGACGGTGGCCAGCACGGCGATCAGCACGGGCGTGGTGACCGCGGTGGCCACCCCGATCTGGTTCAGCGCGGCGATGACGCCGAGACCGAGAATGAACACCGAGGCGATGTTGGCCAGCACCCGGCCGTACGACAGCCCGCCGAGCGCGCCGCTGATGATGTCCTTGACGGCGTTGGCGATGGCGGCGGCGACCACGACGATGACGATCGCGACGAAGGCTCGGGGCAACCACGAGATCACCGCGGCGAGCAGGTCGGAGATCGGGTTCGGCCCCCAGATGCCGAAGGCGAGTTGGAGGGTGAACAGCAGCACCGCGTAGTAGACGAGCTTCGCGACGATGTCGCTGGCGTCGTACCGGGAGCGACTCAGCGCCCGACGGATGCCGCCGCGCTCGACGGCGCGGTCGAAGCCCACCCGCTCCAGGACCTTCTCCACGATCTTCAACACAGCCTTGGCGATCAGCCAACCAGCCACCAGGATCGCCAGGAAGGCGACGGCCTTGGGCAGGAAGAGCATCACCGAGCGGAGGGCGTCGCCCACCGCGTCGCTGACGTTGTCACTCATCTGGTCATTCCTCTACGCGCAGCCGGGGATGGTCAGTTCCCGACCTACCCTCGACCCGGCGTGGGGAAACGCCTGCCGCTGACGGCCCGACCGGCTGGATCATGGGCTCCGCCCTCTAGCGCGCGGGCAAGTCTTGGCAATATTCTCCGGAGTGCGTGCGGCCACTGGAGCTACTTTTCATCCCCGCCGTCGGCCGCAGGAGGAGATGTCAATGCACGTCGATCATTCCGAAGTGGACCGCCGGACACTGCTGCGCGCCGGTCTCGGCGCCGCCACGGTCGCCGTCGTCGGGAGCGAACTCGCCTTCCCCACCACGGCACAGGCCGCGCCCGGCACCGACCTGGACTGGATCATCAGCTGTGACGAGTGGGCCGCCCGCCCGCCGAAGGACCCGCTGTCGGTGAGCGCCATCGCCACCAACAAGATCATCGTGCATCACATGGCGTTCCCGAACGTCACGGACTACTCCCGCGAGCAGGCGGTCAAGCTGGCCCACGACTGCCAGGACCTGCACATGGACGGCAACGGCTGGTCGGACACCGGCCAGCACTTCACGGTGAGCCGCGGTGGCTACGTGCTGGAGGGCCGCCGGGGCAGCCTGGAGCGCCTCGAAGCCGGCGACCGGCAGATGGTCTCCGCCCACTGCCCGGGTGAGAACGGCCGGGCCATCGGCATCGAGAACGAGGGCACGTACGTCACCGAGACGCCGCCGAAGGCGCTGACCGACTCGCTGGTCACACTCTGCGTCGCCATCTGCCGGCAGTACGGGCTGCACGCGTACGACATCTTCGGCCACTGGGACTTCCGCACCACCGAGTGCCCGGGGGCGGCGTTCTACCGGCAGTTCCCCGAGCTGCGGCGACGCGTCCACGCCGCCCTGGGCACCAAGCTCGGTGACGTGCCGGCGCGCCGCTGGCCGGACCTGTGGCGCTTCGTCAACTCCCCCTCGGTGCGAGTGGTGCAGCACCTGCTCGCACATCGGGGCTACGCGGTGACGGTCAGCGGCACGTTCGACGCCGCGACCGTGGCGGCCGTGCAGGACTGGCAGGCCCGAAACGGCATTGCGGTGGACGTGGACGCCACCCTCACCACGCCGACCTGGGAGACCCTCGCTCCGGAACTCGACCAGCACGCCACCGGCGCGCCGGTCACCGCGGTGCAGGAGATCCTCGCCACCAAGGGGTACGCGGTCACCGCGACCGGGGCGTACGACCACGCCACCCGGGCAGCCGTGCAGGACCTGCAGGCGCTGCACGGGCTTCCCCGCAACGGCAAGCTCAGCGCGAGCACGTGGTGCGCGGTCGTCGGCGGGTCGGTCCGCCAGTCGTTCCAGCACCGGTGAGCGGTGGTGGCGGTGCGGGTACTCCCGCACCGCCACCCGGGCTGCCACCAGCGCGTTGCTGCGGCCGGGGCGGTTTGGCGCACGGCGTGGCCGGAAAGACTGCCGGTATGAGATGGGCCCGTCGAGCCGTACCCGCCGTCGCCACCGCCGTCGCGGCGCTCGCCGCGCGGGATCTGATCCAGCGCGACCACGCGTTGCTGCGCAACTTCCCGGTGCTCGGCCGCGCCCGGTACCTGTTGGAGGCGATCGGGCCGGAGCTTCGGCAGTACATCGTGGCCGGCAACGACGAGGAGCGGCCGTTCACCCGTGACCAGCGCCGCTGGGTGTACGCGTCGGCGAAGCAGGAGAACAACTACTTCGGCTTCGGCACGGACAACGACATCGAACACACCCGCGGTTACCCGATCATCAAGCACCGCACGTTCGGCCGGGCGGTGCCGCCGTCCACCCCGACCGCCGGGCACGACGTGCGGTTGCCCTGCGCGAAGGTGCTCGGCGCGGCCCGGGGGCGAGCCCGCGCCTTCCGCCCGGAGTCGGTGGTCAACATCTCCGGGATGAGCTTCGGCTCGCTCTCCGGCAACGCCATCACCGCGCTGAACAAGGGGGCCGCGCTCGCCGGTTGCCTACAGAACACCGGCGAGGGCGGCCTGTCGCCGTACCACCGCAACGGCGGGGAGTTGGTCTTCCAACTCGGCACGGCGTACTTCGGCTGCCGCGACGAGCACGGCCGGTTCAGCCTGGACCGACTGAAGGACCTGGTCGCCGGCGCGCCCGTGCGGGCCTTGGAGATCAAGCTGAGCCAGGGCGCCAAGCCGAGTCTCGGTGGGCTGCTGCCCGGGGCGAAGGTGTCCGCCGAGATCGCCGCCACCCGGGGCATCCCGGCTGGTGAGGACTGCGTCAGCCCCTCCCGGCACGCCGAGTTCTCCGACTGTGACAGCCTGCTCGACTGGGTGGAACTGTTGGCCGCCGAGACGGGCCTCCCGGTCGGCATCAAGTCGGCGGTCGGCGACCTCGGTTTCTGGCAGGAGCTGGCCACCCTGATGCGCGACACCGGCCGGGGCGTCGACTTCGTGACGATCGACGGCGGCGAGGGCGGCACCGGTGCCGCGCCGCTGATCTTCAGCGACTCCGTGTCGCTCCCGTTCCAGCAGGGCTTCTCCCGGGTCTACAAGGTCTTCGCCGAACACGATCTGCACGAGCGGGTGGTCTTCGTCGGCGCCGGCAAACTCGGCCTGCCGGACAACGCCGTCGTGGCGTTCGCGCTCGGCTGCGACATGGTCAACGTGGGTCGGGAGGCGATGCTGTCGATCGGCTGCATCCAGGCCCAGAAGTGCCACACCGACACCTGCCCCACCGGCGTGGCGACGCAGAACGCCTGGCTGGCCCGAGGCCTGGACCCGACGCTGAAGTCGGTCCGGGCGGCAAACTACCTGCGGACGTTGCGCCGCGACCTCACCAAGGTCGCCGAGGCCTGCGGGGTGGAACACCCCGGCCTGATCGGCACGGACGCCGTGGAGATCCTGGACGGCCGCACCGGCTCCACCCCACTGCACGAGGTGTACGGCTACCAGCCGGACTGGGGGATGCCCTCGCCGACCGACCAGGCGGAGATCATTCGGCTGATGGCCCCCGAGGCGCCCAGGGGCGGCAGCGCCCCGCCCTCGGCCACCGCCGTCGGCTGAGCCGCGCCCACCCCGCCCGCGCCGATCTTGCACTTACCGTCGCGACAAACAGCGGCACTCTGGGCATATCGGCGACCGAAACTGCAAGATCGGCGCGGGCGGGGCGGGGTGGGGGTAAAGGCGTGGAGTCATTGTCTGGTGTGCCCGTATCGTGACGCGGTGCTGATCAGACGCGAGACGTCCACCGACGTCGATGCCATCCGGGCGGTACATGCCGCCGCCTTCGCCAAGGCCACGGGCGACGGCGCGGCGGTCGAGGCAACGCCCGACCAGGCCACGCCCGACCAGGCCACGCCCGACCAGGCCACGCCCACCCAGGCCACGCCCGTCGAGGCGACGCTCGTCGACGCGCTGCGCGCCGACGAGGGCTGGCTGCCCGCGTACTCCCTGGTGGCGACCGATTCCGACGGCCGGGTGGTGGGGCACGTGGTGGCCACCCGCGGCCGGGTGGCCGGTGAGCCGGTCGCGTTGGGCCTGGGGCCGCTCGGGGTGCTGCCGGAATGGCAGCGGCGCGGCGTCGGCAGCGCGTTGATGCACGCGGTGCTCGGCGCGGCCGACGCCCGTGACGAGCCGCTCGTCGTGCTGCTCGGGCACCCCGACTACTACCCACGCTTCGGGTTCCGGCCGGCCGTCGAGCTGGGCGTCACCCCGCCCCAACCATGGGGGCCGCGGTACTTCATGGCCCGACCGATGAACGCCTGGCGCGAGTCGATCCGGGGCGAGTTCCGCTACGCGTCCCCGTTCGACGACCTGTGATCCCACCGCGGATCCGCCGGCGGCGCGCCACCGACCTCGACGGATGTGTCGCTGCGCTCGCCGAGGTCCACCGGGTCGACAGGTACCCGCTGAACTGGCCCACCGACCCGCACCGCTGGCTGCGCGAACCACACCCGGCGCGCGCCTGGGTCGCCATCGCGGCTGACGCCACCGCCGAAGACGCCAACGCCAACGCCAACGCCAACGCCGCAATTGTCGGGCACGTCTCGGTACACCGGCTGCCCGGCCCGTCGGTCGGGCCGCCGGCCCGATCGATGCGTTGTCGCAGCCCACCAGCCCGTCGGACGCGCACCCGCTGGCCCGGGTCGCCGTGGACGAGGTATCCGCGCTCAACGGGGACG
>NZ_JBEZFV010000016.1:0-117546 GCF_040649655.1 Micromonospora sp. NPDC048905
CGCGATAGCGCATCCCACTCGACGTCAGACAACTCGTAGCGACGACCCACGCCCTACATCATCCGACACCATGATCCTTTGAAGACACTGCCTAGGCGGCTCAGGACTTCGCGGGCCGCGTCCCGGGGGTTGTCGCCCACCCGGGGCGGGAGCGCCCCGGCCAGCCAGAGGGTCGCGAAGCCGTGCGCGATCGACCAGGCGGCGAGCGCGTCCCGATCGGTGTCGGCGGGCGTGCCGTTGGTGGGCAACGAGGCCACCCCCGCCCGCAGAGCGGCCCTGGCCCGGCCCCGCGCGGCGACCAGTTCGGGGTCGTCGGCCCGATACAGCTCCGGCCGGAACATCAGCTCGAAGTGCGCGCGGTGTCGGACGGCGAAGTCGACGTACGCGACTCCGGCCGCCAGCAGGTCGTCCCCCGCCGCCGTCAACTCCTGGGCCAGCAGGTCGAAGCCCTGGGTGGCGAGCGCGGTGCGCAGGCCGGCCTTGTCGCCGAAGTGGTGCGCGGGTGCGGCGTGCGAGACGCCAGCCCGACGGGCCAGGTCACGCAGGCTCAGCGCGGCCTGCCCGTCCTCCTCGATCGCGTCGAGCGCGGCCGCGAGCAGCGCGCGACGGAGGTCGCCGTGGTGGTAGCCGCGCGTCTCAGTCATGACCGAATCCTAACTTGTCGTTGACAAGATGCTACCTCGTCACGCAATCTTGCCAGCGACAAGATTGTGCGAAGGAGGATTCCGATGGCACCCCTGATCGCTCTGCTCGCCGGCAGCGCGCTGGCCCGACTGGCCGGCCTGGCTGGCATCTCCGCGCTGGACGGTTGGCACCCCGCACTGCGGGTCGGGTTGGCCCTGCTGTTCGTGCTGACCGGCGTCGCGCACTTCGTCGGTCAGCGCCGCGCCGACCTGATCGCGATGGTCCCGCCCCGACTACCCCGCCCGGCTCTGCTGGTGACCGTCACCGGCGTCCTCGAACTGGCCGGCGCCGTCGGGCTACTGATCCCGGCGACCGCCCGCCCGGCCGCGGCCGGGCTCGCCCTGCTCATGCTCGCGATGTTCCCCGCCAACGTCTCGGCTGCCCACCGGAGGTTGACCCTCGCCGGGCGTCCGGTGACCCCGCTCCCACAGCGCACGGTCCTGCAGATCGTGTTCGTGGCCACTGCCGCGGTAATTTCGTTTGGCCCCTGACTATCAGGGAGCTAAGGTGCTCACCGTGGACATCGTGACCCTCCAGGACGTGCCGCTCGGCCGGCTGCTGCTGGTGGCCGGGCACCTCGTCGAGCAGCGCTGGAACCGCTACCTCGCCGAGGAGCACGGTCTCACCCACGCCGGCATGGTGACCCTGATGACGCTCGCCCGCCACGGCGAGCTACCCCACCGGGAGGTCGCCGAGATGGGCTTCGTCCGCCCGGCGACCCTGACCGGCATCGTGGACACGCTGGCCCGGGACGGGCTGGTCGAGCGGCAGCGCGACGACAGCGATCGTCGCAGCATCCGACTCGCGATCACCCCTGCCGGTCGGGAGCGGGTGGCGGCACTCACGGCCATGATCCACTCCGGACGCCCCATCACCTCGGTCGACGCCGACCCGGCGAAGGCCCAGGTGATCCGGGAGTTCCTGCTAGAGGTCATCGGCAGCGGGGACGACCCGCGGATGACCGGCCGCCCTACCGATCCGAAGGACCCGGCGTGCTGATCCGACTGTTGCGCAACCAACTGCGCACCTACCAACGACAGTTGCTGGCGGTGGTGCTGCTCCAGTTCGTGGGCACCATGGCCTCGCTCTACCTGCCCAGCCTCAACGCCGACATCATCGACAAGGGCGTGGCGCGGGGCGACACCGACTACATCGTGCACACCGGCGGGTGGATGCTGCTGGTCAGCCTGATCCAGATCGTCTGTTCGATCGCCGCGGTCTACCTGGGCGCACGGATCGCGATGGGCTTCGGCCGGGACGTACGGGCCACGCTGTTCGGGCACGTCAACCGCTTCTCCGCCCGGGAGGTGGCCCGGTTCGGGGCACCCTCGCTGATCACCCGCAACACCAACGACGTCCAACAGGTGCAGATGCTCGTCCTGATGAGCTGCACCATGCTGGTCGCCGCGCCGATCATGAGCGTCGGCGGCGTGGTGATGGCGCTGCGCGAGGACGTCGGGCTCTCCTGGCTGATGCTGGTGAGCGTGCCGGTCCTGGCCGTCACGCTCGGCGCGATCATCCGTCGGATGGTGCCGGGCTTCCGGCTGATGCAGACCCGCATCGACACGGTCAACCGGGTGCTGCGCGAGCAGATCACCGGCATCCGGGTCGTCCGCGCGTTCGTCCGCGAGCCGTACGAGACGGACCGTTTCGGCGTCGCCAACGCCGACCTGACCGCCACCGCGCTGCGGACCGGCCGGTTGCTGGCGTTGATCTTCCCGGTGGTCATGCTGGTGCTGAACGTGTCCAGCGTGGCGGTCCTCTGGTTCGGCGCGCAGCGGGTCGGCTCGGGCGCGATCGAGATCGGCGCGCTCACCGCGTTCCTGCAATACCTGATGCAGATCCTGATGGCCGTGATGATGGCCACCTTCATGCTGATGATGGTGCCCCGGGCCGCGGTCTGCGCCGAACGGATCGTCGAGGTGCTGGACACCGACTCCTCGGTGGTCCCCGCCGCCGAGCCGGTCAGCGAGTTGGCGACCCGGGCCGAGTTGGAGCTGCGCGGGGTGCGCTTCCAGTACCCCGGCGCGGTCGAACCGGTGCTGCGGGACATCTCCTTCCGGGCCACCCCGGGCACCACCACGGCGATCATCGGCAGCACCGGCGCGGGCAAGACGACCCTGCTGTCGTTGATCCCCCGCCTGGTCGACGTCACCGCCGGTGCGGTGCTCGTCGACGGGGTGGACGTGCGTGAGCTGGCGCCGGACGAGCTGTGGCGGCGGATCGGTCTGGTGCCGCAGCGGCCGTACCTGTTCACCGGGACGGTCGCCAGCAACCTGCGCTACGGCAACCCGGACGCCACCGACGAGGAGTTGTGGGCGGCACTGGAGATCGCCCAGGCCCGGGACTTCGTGGCCCAGATGCCCGGCGGCCTGGAGGCGCCGATCGCCCAGGGCGGCACCACCGTGTCCGGTGGGCAGCGGCAACGCCTGGCCATCGCGCGGGCGCTGGTCCGGCAACCGGAGATCTACCTCTTCGACGACTCGTTCTCGGCGCTCGACCTGGGCACCGACGCACGGCTCAGAGCCGCCCTGCGGCCGGTCACCGCGCAGTCGGCGGTGGTGATCGTGGCCCAGCGGGTGTCCACGATCATCGACGCCGACCAGATCATCGTTCTGGAGAACGGAGGGGTCGTCGGAGTGGGACGACACGCGGACCTGTTGGAGACCTGCCCGACGTACGCCGAGATCGTGGCGTCCCAGCAGACGACGGAGGTGGCGGCGTGAGCGAGCGCGACGAGCCGCGCACCGCGGCCGTACCCAGTCAGAAGCCGGCCGGCGACGAACGGACACCGGGAGGGGACGCGTCGGCGCCCGCCGGCGGCGCGGCGACGCCGAAGCGGCTGCCGCCCGGCCGTCCGGGCGGCGGTCCGCCGTGGATGAGTGCCGGGATGCCCGCCGAGAAGTCGATGAACTTCGGGCCGTCCGCCCGCCGGCTGCTCGGCCGGTTGCGCTCGCACCGGCTGCACCTGGCCGCGATCATCACGTTGGCCCTGGTGAGCGTGGGGTTCAGCGTGGCCGGCCCGAAGATCCTCGGCCACGCCACCGACCTGATCTTCACCGGGGTGATCGGCCGGGACCTGCCCGCCGGCACCACCGCCGAGCAGGCCGTCGCCGCGGCGCGGGCCAACGGCAACAACAGCTTCGCCGACATGCTGGCCCGGATGGACGTGGTGCCCGGAATGGGCATCGACTTCGCCGCCCTGAAGCGGGTGCTGCTGCTGGCCCTCGGGCTCTACCTGGCCGCGAGCGTGCTGTCCTGGTGGCAGGGTTGGCTGCTCAACGGGGTGGTCCAGCGCACCGTGCTGCGGCTGCGCGCCGAGGTGGAGGAGAAGCTCAACCGGCTGCCGCTGCCGTACTTCGACAGGCAGCCCCGCGGCGAACTGCTCAGCCGGGTCACCAACGACATCGACAACATCTCGACGAGCCTCCAGCAGACGCTGAGCCAGCTGCTCACCTCGCTGCTGACCGTCGTCGGCGTGCTGGCCGTGATGTTCTGGATCTCACCGCTGCTGGCCCTGGTGGCCCTGGTCGCGGTGCCCCTGTCGGTGCTCGTCACCCAGCGCATCGCCAAGCGTTCACAGAAGCAGTTCATCGCCCAGTGGACGCACACCGGCGAGTTGAACGGCCAGATCGAGGAGGCGTACACCGGTCATGAGCTGGTGAAGGTCTTCGGCCGGCAGCGTGAGGTGGAGGCCGCGTTCCACGCGAAGAACGAGGAGCTGTTCCGGGCGAGCTTCGGGGCGCAGTTCGTCTCCGGGATCATCATGCCGTCGATGATGTTCATCGGAAACCTGAGCTACGTGGCGATCGCCGTGGTCGGTGGGCTGCGGGTCGCCTCCGGCACGATGAGTCTGGGCGACGTGCAGGCGTTCATCCAGTACTCCCGGCAGTTCACCCAGCCGCTCACCCAGCTCGCCTCGATGGCCAACCTGCTCCAGTCCGGGGTGGCGTCGGCCGAGCGGGTCTTCGCGGTGCTCGACGCGGACGAGCAGACCCCCGACCCGGTCGAGCCGGCCCGGGTCGCCGACCCGCACGGGCGGGTCGAGTTCGAGCACGTCTCGTTCCGCTACGAGCCGGACAAGCCACTGATCGACGACCTGTCGCTGGTCGCCGAGCCGGGGCACACGGTGGCGATCGTCGGCCCGACCGGCGCCGGCAAGACCACGCTCGTCAACCTGGTCATGCGCTTCTACGAGCTGGACGCCGGCCGGATCACCCTCGACGGGGTGGACATCACCACGATGCGCCGCGACGACCTGCGCGGCCGGATCGGCATGGTGCTCCAGGACACCTGGCTGTTCGGCGGCACCATCCGGGACAACATCGCCTACGGGCGGCCGGACGCCACCGAGGAGGAGATCCTCGCCGCCGCTCGGGCCACGTTCGTGGACCGGTTCGTCCGCAGCCTGCCGGACGGCTACGACACGGTCATCGACGAGGAGGGCAGCAACGTCAGTGCCGGCGAGAAGCAGCTCATCACCATCGCCCGCGCGTTCCTCGCCGAGCCGTCGCTGCTGATCCTGGACGAGGCCACCAGCTCGGTGGACACCCGTACCGAGGTGCTGCTGCAACGGGCGATGGCCGCGCTGCGTTCGGACCGGACCAGCTTCGTCATCGCGCACCGCCTCTCCACCATCCGCGACGCCGACCTGATCCTGATGATGGAGGACGGCCGGATCGTCGAGCAGGGCACCCACGAGCAACTGCTCGCCGCCCACGGCGCGTACCACCGGCTCTACCGCTCCCAGTTCACCGGTGCCGTGGCCGACGAGGAACCGGCCGAGCCCGCCGCCCAGCCGGCGTCGGTCTGAGGGGCGGGTCGCCGCCGTGCGCGCCACGCGACCGACGGCGACCCACCCCGGCTCGGCGGGTGGGTCAGCCCCCCGGGAGCAGCTCGGCGGCGCGCGCGGCGACCTGCCCGCCGATGAGGGCCAACGCCGCGTCGGCGGGCATCGGGTCCAGGGCCCGGCCACCGCGCAGGCGCAGCGCGAGGCGTCCGTCGGCCGCCTCCCGGGCACCCAACACCCCGAGGTACGGGACGCGGCGGCGGGCCGCGTCCCGGATCCGGGCACCCAGCGAGCCGGCGCCGTCCACCTCGACCCGCAGGCCGGCGTCGACGGCCCGGCGGGCCAGGTCGGCCGCCGCGTCGGCCTGGCCGTCGCCGACCGGCAGCAACACCAGTTGCACCGGGGCGTACCAGGCCGGGAAGGCGCCCTCGTGCACCTCGATCAGGTACGCGAAGAGCCGCTCCATGCTGCCGACCAGGCTGCGGTGCACCATGACCGGGCGACGCCGGCTGCCGTCCGAGTCGGTGTACGACAGGTCGAACCGCTCGGGTTTGTCGAAGTCCAGCTGGATGGTGGAGATGGTCGACTCCCGGCCGGCCGCGTCGACGATCTGAATGTCGATCTTCGGGCCGTAGAAGGCAGCCTCGCCGGGCGCCTCGACGTACTCCACGCCGGCCAGCGCGCCCCGGAGCAACTCCTCCGCGTGGGCCCACTGCGCGTCGTCGCCGACGTACTTCTCCCCCGGCCCGCGCAACGAGAGCCGGAAGCCGGCCGGGCGGACGCCGAGCGCGGCGTGCGCGGCACGGATCAGCCGGAGGATCTCGACGACCTCCCCGCCCACCTGCTCGGGGGCGCAGAAGGTGTGCGCGTCGTTGAGCGAGATGGCCCGTACCCGGGCCAGCCCGCCGAGCACCCCGGAACGCTCCGAGCGGTACATCCCGCCCAACTCCGCGATCCGCAGCGGCAGCTCCCGGTAGGAACGGCCCCGCGCCCGGAAGACCAGCGCGTGGTGTGGGCAGAGCGCCGGGCGGAGCACGAACTCGTCGTCGGCGCTGAGCCGCATCGGCGGGAACATGTCGTCGGCGAAGTAGCCGAGATGGCCGGAGAGTTCGAAGAGTTCGCGCTTGCCCAGCGGCGGCGAGTAGACGTGCTGGTGGCCGGAGCGGCGCTCCAACTCCCGGACGTACTCCTCGACGGCGTGCCGGGCGGCGGCGCCGGCCGGCAGCCAGATCGGCAGGCCGGCGCCGGCCAGCGGATCGGAGACGAAGAGGTCCAGCTCACGGCCGAGCCTACGGTGGTCGATCATGTCGGGCTCCTGGATCGGGTACGACCCGGAGGCGACCTGGGCTCCGAACGGCGCGCGGCCCTCGGGGGCGGATCGCCCCGGGGCCTGGTCGACTGTGGTTACGTCAGAGCGGCGCGCCGGGGATTCCCGGCGTCGTGGTCACCACAACCGCGCTGCGCATACGGCGACCGTACTCGCGGGGCAACCGGGGACGCACCCGGATTTGCGGCGGCGAGCAGAGAGGTGGGCCGCCGGCGCGGGACCCGCCGGCGGCCCTGGCGGCCCGAATCGTCAGGAACGGGGGACCCGACGGGCGTGGGCCGCGCCCGTCAACGGTACGCCGACGTGCGCCGTTCTGCCGCCCGGTACCGGACGGGTGGGACGGGCGTCGCACCCGTCACCCGAGATCGGTTGACCTCGTTGTACCTGGGTGGCCCCCGTCGTGTCGACCGTCACGACGGACCGGGCCTGTCCTCCGTGACGCCGGACACGCCGTCAGGCTCAAGACACCCAATCGGCCGCATCCGGCGAGGTGGCAGGCGTGCCCGAACTACTGACTGACGTCGCATCGCCGACGTGGGCGTACCTGGTGCTGCTCGCCCTCCTGATCGCGGACGCCTTCGTCCCGGTGATCCCCACCCAGATCGTCATGATCACCAGTGGTGCGCTCACCGTCTACGGCGGGCTCAACCTGCCGGTCACCATCGCCGTCGGCGCACTCGGTGTCTTCGCCGGCGACCTGGCCTGCTACCTGCTCGGACGCAACGCACCGGACCGGCGGGCACCCCGGCACGCCGAGCTGAGCCGGGCCCGTCGGATGGCCAGTCGGGTCACCAGGGGGCTCCGCCAACCCGGGCCGATGGTCATCCTGCTCTGCCGGTTCGTGCCCGGCGGCCGGATGGCGGCCTGCTTCTCGGCCGGTCGCAGCCGTTACCCGTATCGGCTGTTCGTGCTCTACGAGGCCGTCGCCGCGCTGGGCTGGGCCACCTACGGCGCGCTGGTCGGGCACCTCGGCGGCACCGCGCTCACCGAGTCGGCGTGGCGCCTGGCCATCATCGCCACCGCCGCCGCGGTCGGCTTCGCCGCAGCGGGATGGGCGATGACGCTGGTCAGCGCCCGCCACGCCCGCGCCGCCGCAGTCGACGTCACCATCGACTAAGTGTCGCCCCGCCCCCGCCTGCCCCGCGATCTTGCACTTGGTGTCCCCGCATTTGGGGCGTGTCGCGCATAAGGGCGACCGAAAGTGCAAGATCGCGGAAGGTGGGCCGGGGGTCTCTAGGGGTGGTTCCTCGGGGCGATTTCGGTGGGCTTCCCGGATCCGGCTGGGGTGGTCGCGGCGACAGGCTGAGG
This sequence comes from Micromonospora sp. NPDC048905, assembly GCF_040649655.1. NCBI lineage: Bacteria > Bacillati > Actinomycetota > Actinomycetes > Micromonosporales > Micromonosporaceae > Micromonospora > Micromonospora sp. NPDC048905. Next base: position 8,109 of record NZ_JBEZFV010000016.1, read on the forward strand.
CATGCCTGGAACCCGGAACACCGGTCTGCTGGCCCTGGGCGGGATCGCCGTGGCGGCGCTGCTCACCGTGATCGGTCACCTCGAAGTCAACGACGACCTCAGCCCCTGGGCGCTGACCATCAGCGACTTCGCGGTCTCCGACCGGGGCGGCGTCATCGACGTGGCCATGGTGGTGCTCGCCCTCGCCACGGTGGCGCTGCTGTACGGGCTGCGCCGCACCGGCCCACCCCGACCGCGCGCCGGGACGGCCGAGTTGCTGCTCGGCGCGTGGGTGGCCGGGCTGCTACTCGCCGCGGTGGTGCCGACCAACGAGCCGGGTACCGCCATGACCACCGAGGCCTACCTGCACCGGTACGCCTCGGTGGTCGCCTTCCTGGCGCTACCGGTCAGCGGTTGGCTGCTCGCCCGCCGGCCGGCCCTGGCCCCCGCGGCCCGGACGCTCCGCACCCTCGTCCTGCTCAGCCTCGCCCTGGCGGCGGCCATGATCTGGTCCGCCTACCCCGGCGACCGAATGCTCATCGGACTGGCCGAACGCCTGCTCATCCTCACCGAGGTAGCCGTCCTGGCCACGGTGGCGGTGATCCAGACCCGGAGGGTCACTCCAGCTCGTGGAGCATCAGCTGGCGTGCTGCTTCGGTGATCGAGCCGGACAGCGACGGGTAGATGGTGATGGTCTGGGCCAGCTCGTTGACCGTCAGGTTGTTCTCCACGGCCATCGTGATCGGCAGGATCAGCTCGCTGGCCTTCGGGGCGACCACCACACCGCCGATCACCTGGCCGCTGGCCGGACGGCAGAACAACTTCACGAAGCCGTCGGAGAGGTCGTCCATCTTCGCGCGGGCGTTGCCGGACAGCGGCAGCATCACCTGCCGGGCCGGGGTCTTGCCCGCGTCCACCTCGTCCTGCGAGACGCCCACGGTGGCCAGCTCCGGGTCGGTGAAGACGTTCGCCGCGACGGTACGCAGCCGCAACGGGCGGACCGCCTCGCCGAGGGCGTGCCACATGGCGATCCGACCCTGCATCGCGGCGACGCTGGCCAACAGCAGCACCCCGGTGCAGTCACCGGCGGCGTAGATGCCGGGCACGTTGGTCCGGGACGCCCGGTCGACGGTGACGTAGCCGCCCCGGCCCAGCTCGACGCCGTACTCGGTCAGGCCCAGGTTGGCCGTGTTCGGGATCGAACCGACGGTGATCAGCGCGTGCGAGCCGGTGACCCTGCGGCCGTCGGAGAGTTCCACCTCGACGCCGTCGGCGGTACGCCGGACCGCGTCGGCCCGGGAGTTGTTGAGGATCTCCATGCCCCGGTTGCGGAACACCCGCTCGATGGCGGAGGCGGCGTCGGCGTCCTCGTGCGGCATCACCCGGTCCCGGCTGGACACCAGGGTCACCTGGACCCCCATGGCCAGGTACGCGCTGGCGAACTCCGCGCCGGTGACACCGGAGCCGACCACGATCAGGTGCTCGGGCAGCTCCGGCAGGTCGTACACCTGGCGCCAGGTCAGGATGCGCTCACCGTCCGGTACGGCGGTGGGTAGCTGGCGGGGTGTCGAGCCGGTGGCCACCAGCACGGTGGTCGCCGCGATGGAGTATTCCTCCCCGCCGTCCGCGGGAGTCACGACGACCAGATGGGTGTGCCCGAGAGCGTCCTCGCCGAGCCGGGCGGTGCCGGCCACGAAGGTGACGCCGGCCTTGAGGAGCTTGGCGTGGATGTCGGCGGACTGCGCCAACGCCAGTCGCTTGACCCGCTCGTGCACGGCCCGGGCGTCGACGGTGACCGCCTCCAGGCCGTCCGAGTGCACCCCGAACTCCTCGGTGTCCCGGTAACCGGTGACCACCCCGGAGCTGGCGATGAAGGTCTTCGACGGCACACAGTCGGAGAGCACGCAGGCCCCGCCGGCACCATCGGCCTCCACCACGGTGACATCGGCGTCCAGCTGGGCGGCGACCAGCGCCGCCTCGTACCCGGCCGGCCCCCCACCGATGATCACGATCCGGCTCACAGCGTTCGCCCTTCGTCCAATTTCACAGTGACTTTGTTCTCCCGAGCGCATTCGACACGCACTGTCGTATTCTCCCCCACCCGTCCGCCGGGCTATCGTCATCGCCGTGCGTCATCACGCCGCCTACGGCTCAAATCTCGATCCCGCCCGAATGCGCGCCTACTGTCCGCATTCGCCGATGGTGGGCACCGGCTGGCTGGAAGGCTGGCGGCTGACCTTCGCCGGAGCGGACGTGATCGGCTGGGAGGGTGCGGTCAGCACCCTGGTCGAGTCGCCCGGTGACCGGGTCTTCGTCGCGCTCTACGACATCCACCCGTACGACGCGGGTCAGCTCGACCAGATCGAGGGGGTGACCGCCGGCACGTACCGCAAGCTGCACGTCCGGGTCTCCACCCTCGACGGCGACGTGACCGCGTGGATCTACGTCTTCAACGGCTACGAGGGCGGCCTGCCGACGTCGTGGTATCTGTCCGAGATCGCGAACGCCGCCGAGAAGGCGGGCGCCCCGGACGACTACGTCACCGAGTTGCGGTCCCGCCCCACCGGCACCGCGTCGGCCTAGCAGCGCGTATCGCACCTCCCCAGTCTGCTCCCGCCGTTGAGCGGAGCGCGGATCGGGTGCGACGAGGGTCGTCAATCACACACCGGCGGCGAGGTCGGCCCGGGTGCGGTGCAGCAACTCGACAAGCTCGGCGCCGGCAGCCGGACCGAGGGCCGTGAACGCCGGCGCGACGAGACGGTTGGTCACCGCCTCCGCCCAGAGTCGCCGGCGCACCAACGGCCCGATCGGCGGGTAGGGCGGCGACCAGCCGCAGGCCACCGCCCCGGCCTCCCCCTCCGGCCCGGCGAGCACGGCCTCCAGCGGGGTCATCCCGGCGGCGCGTACCGCCAGCAGGTAGGCACCGGTGAAGTGTTCCCGGAGCAGTCGCAGCCCGGCGGCGCTGCGGGCGCCGGCGGAGAGATCCGGCAGCGGCATGGCCCGCCACGCGGCGAAGAGCGGCATGGCGCTGGCGTCCGCCGCCACCACCGCACGCTCGACGAGGAACGCCAGGCGCTCGATGGCGGGCCGGGCGTCGAGCTGCTGCGCGCCCCAGCGGCAGCACTCGGCGAGGCTCGCCGTCGCCACCTCGATCGGCGGGACGATCCGGGCGGCGGCGTCCCACCCGTCGGCAACCGCGTCCGGGGCGATGAACCCGAGCGCCGCGGCGGCCGTCTCGGCCCGCACATCGCCAAGCGCGCCAGCCCGACCACTGATGTAGAACGCCCAGCCGGAGATGCCGAGCAGTCGGGCACGGCGCAACGTGGCCGGATCCCGGGTGAACGCGTCGCCGAGGTCGAGCACGACCGGCTTGCTGGCGGCAGCGACCTGCTCCGGTGTCATCCGAGCCGCCCTCTCGGGCAACCCGATCCATCGACCACGACGAGGCCCCGATCCGGGGTCACCCGCCCTGGACGGCCCGCACACTCGTCGTCGTCCATCGATGGTCAGTCTCCCGCGCCACCGCCCTCGTCCGCATCCCCCTCTTCGGCCGCCAACGCCTCGACCGCCGCCTCGACCTCGCCCGCGCGCCGCCGAGCCACGGTGACCGCTCGCTCGGCGGCTCGCCGAGCGAGCTTGGCCCGACTGAGATCCTGCTCGGCGACCGCCCGCCGCCGCTCCAGCTCGGCCAGTTCGGCCTCGATCCCATCGAGTACGGCAACATCGTCCCGCTCCTGTCCGGCCGCCTCGGTCAGCTCGGCCTCCGCGCGTTGCTGGTCGGTCCGGGCCTTGGCCAACTCCCGATCCAGGGCGCGGCGCTGCCGTGCCCGCTCCGCGCGGGCGGCCCGCTGCGCGGCCTGCTCGGCGCGCTCCGCGGCCCGATCCGGGCGGGGCACCGCCTCGGGACGCCCCCGCTGGGTACCCGGTCGGCGGGCGGGGCGTTCCTCCTCGGGCTCCTCCTCGTCGTCGCCGGTGACCAACCTCAGCTGCGGGCGGGGCACCTCGCCGAAGCCGGCGTAGCTGGCCGCCCGGAGCAGGCGGCCCGCCCGGACCTGCTCGGCGACGTCGACGTCGGAGAACGCCGCGTTCAGCGTCGACTCCACCTCGGCCAGTGGCAGCCGACCGGCCGGTGGCGCGTCCGACTCCGTCACCGCGAGCTTGCGAACCTCGGCGACCAGGGCGCCGACCACCGCCCGGCGCTGAGCGGACAACTCCCGCAGTCGAGGCCCGCGCAGCTCCCGCTGGGCCGTCCGCAGGGCATCGGCGAGCTGGACCAGGTCGGCGACCAGCTCCGGGCGTTGGATGGCGAGCAGGTTCACCAGCCAGGCCGCCACCGTCGGGCGACGTAGCCGGGCCAGTTGTCGGGCGGTGCCCGGGTCGCCGGCACGGCGGGCCTCGGCCACGGCGGCGTCCCGGGCGGCCACGAACCGGTCCGGTGGGATGCGGTAGAGCTGCTGCACCAGCTCCGCTGACGGGCCGGGCATCGGATCAGACGTCCACCCGGGTACCGGGCTCCAGCCGCTGGTACTCGGTGCCGGACAGCGCGGTGTACTGCCCGTTCAGCACGCGCAGACCGTTGTCGTTGAGCAGGCCGTCGTGCAGGGCGTACGCCCGCCGGGGCGCGACCGCGCGGATGAAGTCGAGCACCTCGGAGAACTTCGACCAGGGGGCGTGGATCGGCGCGAAGAGCGTGTCGACGGGTGTCTCGTCGGGCACCACCAGGGAGTCGCCCGGGTGGTAGACCACGTCGTTGATCAGGTAACCGAGGTTGTCCACCACGGGGATGTCGGGGTGGATCACCGCGTGTCGCCCCCCGTACGCCCGGACGGCGACCCCGGCGGCGGTGAACGACTCGCCGGGCGTGACCGGGTGCAACACCTCGGCGGTGTCGCCCAGGGTCTCGGCGAGTGAGGCCGGCCCGTGGATCGGGAACGGTCGCCGGTCGAGCTGCTGGCGCACCGCGGCCAGGTCGAGGTGATCGGAGTGCAGGTGGGTGATCAGCACCGCGTCCGCGCCATCCAACGCCGTCGCGGAGTCGCCGAACACCCCGGGGTCGACGACGAGCACTCCCCCGTCGTGTTCCACCCGGAGGCAGGAGTGGGCGTACTTGGTGAGCCGCATCGTGACTCCTCGATTATCGAATCGTGACGTCCTCAGCGCAGTCTGCCGGAACCAGCCGACGTGTGCGCCACGTCCGAGCTATCGCCACACCGGATCACGACGAGGGGAGCGGGGATGGACGGACAGGCGGTACGACGACGCGGCACACTGCTGGCGGTAACGGCGCTGGCGGCGGCGCTGGTGTTGACCGGGTGCGGGGCCGGCGACAGTGGAACGGCGGACACCGCGGCCGCCCCACCGGCGGTGGACCGCGACGCTGCGCGGGACAACGCGGCGGTAGCGCCCGAGGCGGCCAAGGCCGGGGACCGGCAGCAGGCCGGGGCCGGGGCGCCCCAGGAGGCCGGCGCCGGGGCACCGGACCTGCGGGTCGACCAGCGGGCCATCATCTACACCGGTTCGATGCGGGTGCAGGTGGACGATGTGGACGCCAAGGCCCGCGAGGTGAGCGCCCTGGTCGCTCGCGCCGGTGGCTTCATCGGCGGTGACCAGCGGCGCAGTGCCGGTGCCGACGCGGTGGCGGAGTTGCAGTTGCGGGTGCCGGCGGAGAAGTTCACCGAAGTGGTGGACGAGATCGCGAAGCGCGGGAGTCAGCAGAGCCGGGAGATCAGCACCGAGGACGCCACCGAGGCGATCGTCGACCTCGACGCGCGTATCACCAGTCAGCGGGCCAGGGTGGAGAGCGCCCGCCGGTTGCTGGCCCGCGCCAGCTCGATCACCGACCTGGTGTCGTTGGAGAACGAGTTGGGTCGCCGCGAGGCCGACCTGGCGTCGTTGGAGGCCAAGAAACGACGACTGGCCGACCTGACCGCGCTCTCCACGATCACCGTGACACTTGTCGGGCCGGCGGCCAAGGCCACCGAGGAGGAAGCCGAGACCGGCTTCCTGGTCGGGCTCAAGGGCGGCTGGAGGGCGTTCGTGGCCTCGTTGACCGTCCTGCTCACCGTGCTGGGGGCACTGCTGCCGTGGCTGCTGGCAATCGGCGTACCGGTGGCGGTGCTGCTGTTGGTGCTGCGTCGCCGGAAGAGGACCTCGATGCCGACCGCTCCGGTCAGCGCGCCGCCGCCAGTGCCCGCAGCGCGGTCTGCACCATGACGCGTACGCCGGCGGGGATGGCCCGCTCGTCCACGTCGAAGCTTGCCCGGTGCAGGTCGACGTTGGGACCCGAGCGACCCACCCCGAGCCGGGCGAGGGCGCCGGGGACGTACTCCAGATACCAGGAGAAGTCCTCGCCGCCCATGCTCTGCGGCGTCTCGGCGATCCCCTCCGGGCCGAGCGCGGCGGCGGTGGCTGCGGTCAGCACCTGGATGGCCCGCGCGTCGTTGGACACCGGCGGCCGGCCGCGCAGGTATTCCAGGTCGACAGTGGCGCCGGTCGGCGCGATCACGTCCCGGACCACCTGAGCGACGATCTTGGGGGCCAACTCCCACGTGTCGCGGTCCATCACCCGCAGGGTGCCGGAGGCGCTCGCCTCGGAGGGGATGACGTTGTAGCGGGTGCCGGCCGAGGCGTGGCCGAAGACCAGCAGTAGGCCACTGTTGGCCGGCACCCGGCGGCTGACCAGGGCGGGCACCTCGGTGACCAGCCGGCCGAGCGCGTCGACCAGGTCGACGGTCAGGTGCGGGCGGGCGGTGTGCCCGCCCGGGCCGGAGAGCCGGACGGTGACGTTGTCGGCGGCCGCGGTGATCGGGCCGACCCGCAGGCCGACCTTCCCCACCGGCAGGTTCGGGTCGCAGTGCAGCGCGAAGATCTGCACCACGTCGTCCAGGCCGCCGGCCTCGATGACCTCCAGCGAGCCGCAGGGCAGGATCTCCTCGGCCGGCTGGAAGATGAGCCGGACCCGTCCGTCCAGCTCACCCAGGTCGGCGAGCTGGGCCAGCAGCATGCCGACGCCGAGCAGGATCGTGGTGTGCACGTCGTGGCCGCAGGCGTGGCAGACGCCCGCCACGGTCGACCGGTAGGGCACGTCCTTGGAGTCGTCCAGGGGCAGGGCGTCGATGTCGGCGCGCAGCGCGACCACGGGGCCGTCCGGCCGACCGTTGATGTCGCAGATCACGCCGTTGCCCTTGGGCAGCAGGCGCGGGTTGAGCCCGGCCAGCGAGAGCTCGCGGGCGATCAGGGCGGCCGTCTCGAACTCGTTGCCGGACAGCTCTGGGTGCGAGTGGAGGTGACGGCGCGTAGCGATCAGCCCCGGTACGCGGAGGGCGAGGAGGTGGTCCAGTTCGCGGGGCAGCGGTTGGGAGCCTGGCGGCGTCTCCAGCCAGGACGACGCCAGCTGGCCACCTGTGGGCAGCGTCAACGCACTCGTCACGTCGAATTCTCGATCACTAGAAATGGATGGATCATCGGGGACAGCAGACAGCCTAGACCTCCGACGGTGACGCTGCGCAACCTCGTTACGGTAATGATCAGACCGCGCAGCGTCAGGTACGCCCTGTTCGGAGCGCTCGGAGATGTGTGGGACAGCAGGTAGATCGCTGTCGAACGCCGACATCCGCCCCTCACCTCCTACAACGCGTAACCAATCGCGGCGGCCCAGGATCTGGCGGAACACGCGCGGATCCAGGTGTAAATTGTCGCATTAGTCGGGGTGATGAACTGACACTCCGACAATTAGCCGACCACACCCGCAACCAGCCGGATAGGGACGCTCACATGTAGCCGCCCACCGCGGGCGCACACCGTGTGCGTCCGCGCTCCTCCGATCCGGTACCCGCCCAGCCCGACGGACACACCGCGACCGCGAGGGTCAGAAGCGATCGGTGGGCCGGTACAGCCCCCAGACCTCGCGCAGCGTCCCGCACACCTCACCCACGGTGGCCCGGGCCCGCAGCGCCTCCTTCATCGGGTAGAGCACGTTGTCCGAACCCTCCGCGGCGGCCCGCAGGTCGGCGAGTGCCCGCGTCACGGCCGCGCCGTCACGCTCGGAGCGCAGCCGCGCCAGCCGCTCGGCCTGACCCGCCTCGATCGTCGGGTCGACGCGCAGCGGCTCGTACGGCTCCTCCTCGTCCACGGCGAACCGGTTGAGCCCGACCACCACCCGCTCACCCGAGTCGATCTCCTGCGCGATCCGGTACGCGGACTGCTCGATCTCCCGCTTCTGGAAACCGGCCTCGATCGCGTCCACCGCCGAGCCGTGGTCGGCCACCCGCTCCATCAACTCGAGCGCGGCGGCCTCGATCTCGGCGGTCATCGCCTCCACCACGTACGACCCGGCGAACGGGTCGACGGTGGCGGTCAGGTCGGTCTCGTACGCCAGCACCTGCTGGGTACGCAACGCGAGCCGGGCCGCCTTCTCGGTGGGCAGCGCGATCGCCTCGTCGAAGCTGTTGGTGTGCAGCGACTGCGTGCCGCCGAGCACCGCGCCCAGCCCCTGCACCGCCACCCGGACCAGGTTCACCTCCGGCTGCTGCGCGGTGAGCTGCACGCCCGCGGTCTGCGTGTGGAAACGCAACATCATCGACTTCGGATCCTTCGCGCCGAAGTCGTCGTGCATCAGCCGGGCCCAGATCCGCCGGGCGGCGCGGAACTTCGCCACCTCCTCCAGCAGTGTGGTGCGGGCCACGAAGAAGAACGACAGCCGGGGCGCGAAATCGTCCACCGCGAGCCCGGCGGCCAGCGCCGCCCGCACGTACTCCACGCCGTTGGCCAGGGTGAACGCGATCTCCTGCGCGGGCGTCGCGCCGGCCTCGGCCATGTGGTAGCCGGAGATGGAGATGGTGTTCCACTTCGGCACCTCCTTGCGGCAGTACGCGAACGTGTCCGCGACCAGGCGCAGCGACGGCTTCGGCGGGAAGATGTACGTGCCCCGGGCGATGTACTCCTTGAGGATGTCGTTCTGGATCGTGCCGTTGAGCGCCGAGCCGGGCACCCCGTTCTCCTCGGCGACGAGCTGGTAGAGCAGCAGCAGCACCGAGCCGGGCGCGTTGATGGTCATCGAGGTGGAGACCTTGTCCAGCGGGATGTCGGCGAAGAGCAGCCGCATGTCCTCGATGGAGTCGATGGCGACACCCACCTTGCCGACCTCGCCGTGCGCGATCGACTCGTCGGAGTCGTAGCCCATCTGGGTCGGCAGGTCGAACGCGACCGAGAGGCCCATCGTGCCGGCCCGCAACAGTTGGTGGTAGCGCGCGTTGGACTCGGTGGCGGTGCCGAAGCCGGCGTACTGGCGCATGGTCCACGGACGGGAGGTGTACATGGTGGGGTAGACCCCCCGCGTGTACGGGAACTCGCCGGGGGCGCCCAGCCGGGAGTCCAGGTCCTCCGGAAGGTCCGCGCCCGTGTAGACGCCCTTGATCGGAAAACCGGACTCGCTTGACCGCCGTTCGTTCATCCCCGGATGGTAGGTCGTGCGGGCACGGCATCGGGTGAGGGATACCGCACAGCCCGTTCCGAGCCGTCGACAGCAGGTGAACCGCATGGCACTTTCTGTCGACTTCGACAAACGTCCGTCGCGTCGGCTTTCGCATCGGGCGTCGGAACCAGCAAGATAGGGGGGTTGTGTCCCAGCCCCCCTCGATTTCCCCCGGTGGCTTTTCTGTGACTCAGATCCCGACGTGGAGCGGCGGACCAGTCAGTCCCGCCAACGGCCGCGCAGCACCCGGCACCACCATCGGTGGCCGGTACTCGCTGCGGTCCTCGGTGGGCAACGGCGGCATGGGCACCGTGTGGCGTGCCACCGACACCCTGCTGCGCCGTGACGTGGCGGTGAAGGAGGTCGTCCTGCCTCCGGGGCTGGCCCCCAGCGACCGCGACGCCATGTACGAACGCACCCTGCGCGAGGCGCGGGCCGCCGCCGCCATCCAGCACCCGGCCGTGGTGCAGGTGTACGACGTGGTCACCGAGGCCGGCCGGCCGTGGATCGTGATGGAGCTGCTGGACGCCCGCAGCCTCGCCGACATGGTGATCGAGGACGGGCCGGTCGCGCCCCGCGCCGTCGCCAAGATCGGCATCGCGCTGCTCGGCGCGTTGGAGGTGGCGCACGCGATCGGCGTCCTGCACCGCGACGTCAAGCCGGCAAACGTGCTGATCTGCTCCGACGGGCGGTGCGTGCTCACCGACTTCGGGGTCGCTCGGATGCCCACCGACGTGCAGCTCACCACCCCCGGGATGGTGCTCGGCTCCCCGCACTTCATCTCGCCCGAGCGGGCCATGGGCCAGGAGTTCGGTCCGCCGAGCGATCTCTTCTCGCTGGGTGTGACGCTCTACACGGCGGTGGAGGGGCGACCCCCGTTCGACAAGGGTGACCCGATCGAGACCATGCACGCCGTGGTCGAGGACCCACCGGCCCCGCCGCAGCGCAGCGGCCCGCTGACCCGCGTGCTGATGGGCCTGCTGGAAAAGGACCCGGCCCGCCGACTGGATGTGCACACCTCCCGGGCCATGTTGCGCGAGCTGCTCGCCGGCCCGCTGGGCAGCACCGCGACCGCGGTGCACTCGGTCACCGACCCGTACGCGGTGGTGCCGGTGCAGCAGCGCCCTCCGGTGCCGGTCCTCCCGCCGCCCCCGGCGGAGCCGAAGTCGGACAAGCAGATCGGTGGCCCGGCGATGCTGGCCCCGGACGAGTCCCTGACCGATCGGCTCGCCGCGCTGCGCCGGGGCGAGCGCCCCCGGCCGGCCACCGCGGCCGGTGCCACCGGGTTCGACGAGACCAGCGCCGACGTGTTGGCCGGCCCACTGCACACGCCCACCGGCGCGATGCCCGGCCCCGGCCAGCCACCTCCCCGGCACACCTACGGTGGCAGCGCCGACACCACTCAGCGGGTGGACGCCGGCGGGCACCCGGACGCCACCCAGCGGGTCAACTACGGCAGCCCCGCCGATGCCACCCAGCAGGTCGGGTACGGCGGCGCACCGGAGGCCACCCAGCGCATCGGCGGCACCTACGGCGGCGGCAACCAGTGGTCGGTGCCCGGCACCGGCCAGCCCTGGGCCACCTCGCCCGCCCCTGCTGGCGGCGGCGCCCTCGGCAAGGCCCGTGCCACCGGTGGTCAGCTCGTCAGCACGGTCAAGGGCTGGCCCCGCAAGGTGCAGCTCGCCGCGGCCGGCGGGTTGGCCGTCGTGCTGCTGCTCACCGTGGTGGCCCTCACCAGTGGCGACGATTCCCCGCCGAACACCCCGGCGGCGCAGCCGACCGCGTCCGCCCCGGCGGCCTCCACGGTCGAGATGCAGGAGCACGTGGCCCGCGGCATCCAGGTCATGGTGCCGAAGGGCTGGAAGAAGGCCACCGGCCCCTCGTACACCGACTACACCGACCCGGAGGACAGCGGTCGCAAGGTCCGCATCATCACCGAGAAGTGGTCGAGCGACGCCAACCGCTGGGCGGAGACGGCAGCGAACGGTCTCATGACCCGGAGCACCTCCTGCGTCAAGCCGTACCAGCAGCTCAACGCCACCGAGACCCAACTGGACAGCAAGCCGGCCGCCGAATTCGAGTACACCTGCGGCGAGGGCGACGTCATGCGGCACGGCGTCTGGCGTGGCGTGGCCGAGGGCGGCAAGGCGTACTCGTTCTACCTCACCTCGACGAACGCCAAGTTCGCGGAGAGCAAGCCGATCTTCGACGAGATGGCCAGGACGTTCAAGCTCACCGGGGCAGGCTGAGCCGAGGGAACCGACAGCGGTGATCCGCCGCCGTGCTATCAAGAGGCATGGCGGCGGACACCACTGACATCGACGACATTCGCGAGCAAGCCCGGCGCTGGCTGGCCGACGACCCCGACCCGGCCAGCCGGGACGAGCTGACGGCGGTGCTCGACCGGCTGCCGGCGAGCGCCCCGGAGCTGGCCGACCGGTTCGCCGGTCCGCTGACCTTCGGCACGGCGGGCCTGCGCGGACCGCTGCGCGCCGGCCCGAACGGCATGAACCTCGCCGTGGTCACCCAGGCCGCTGCCGGCCTGGTCGGCTGGCTCGCGGCCCAGGGTGGCACCGGCCCTCTGGTGATCGGGTACGACGCCCGGCACGGCTCCCGGCAGTTCGCCGAACGCACCGCCCAGGTGGCCACCGGCGCGGGCCGGCCGGCTCTGCTGCTGCCCCGCCCACTGCCCACCCCGGTGCTGGCGTACGCGGTACGCCAGCTCGGCGGGGTCGCCGGAGTGATGGTCACGGCCAGCCACAACCCGCCCCAGGACAACGGCTACAAGGTCTACCTCGGCGCGGAACTGGGCGGTGAGCTGGGTGCCGGCGCGCAGATCGTGCCGCCCGCCGATGCCGGTATCGAGGCGGCCATCCGGGCGGTCGGCCCACTGACCCAGGTGCCGTTGGGTCCACCCGGGCAGGTGCTCGGTGACGACCTGGTCGCCTCGTACGTGGAACGGGCCACCGCGGTGATCGACCCGGACGGACCCCGGGACCTGACCGTGGCGTACACGCCGCTGCACGGGGTGGGCGCGGCGGTGCTCACCGCCGCCTTCGCCAGCGCCGGTTTCCCGGTGCCCGGTGTGGTGCCCGACCAGGCCGAGCCGGACCCGGCGTTTCCCACCGTGTCATTCCCCAACCCGGAGGAGCCGGGGGCGGTGGACCGGTTGATCGCGCTGGCCGACTCCACCGGCGCGGACCTCGCCATCGCGAACGACCCGGACGCGGACCGGTGCGCGGTGGTCGTCCGGGACAGCACGGGCGGCGGGCAGGGCTGGCGGATGCTGCGCGGCGACGAGGTGGGCGTGCTGCTCGCCGACCACCTGATGCGCCGTGGGGTGACCGGGCTCTACGCCACCACGATCGTGTCGTCGTCACTGTTGCGGGCGATGTGCGCGGCCCGGGGCCTGCCCTACGACGAGACGCTCACCGGCTTCAAGTGGATCGTGCGGGCCGGCGGCGGCAGCGCACCGCTGGTCTTCGGCTACGAGGAGGCGCTCGGTTACTGCGTCGCCCCGGAGCACGTACGGGACAAGGACGGCATAACCGCAGCGCTGACCGTGGCCGAACTGGCCGCCGGCCTGAAGACGCAGGGCCGCACGTTGACCGACCGGCTGGACGAGTTGGCCGCCGAGTTCGGCGTTCACCACACCGACCAGCTCTCCGCCCGGGTGGACGACCTGCAAGTCATCACCGACGCGATGGCCCGGATCCGGGCGGCCACCCCGACCACCCTGCTCGGGCAGCCGGTAGACAGCGTGCGGGACCTGCTACCCGAGTCGGACGTGGTGATCCTGCGGACCGCGGTGGCCCGGGTGGTGATCCGCCCATCCGGGACCGAGCCGAAGCTCAAGGCGTACCTCGAGGTGGTGGAGCCGGTGCCCGACCGCGACGTCGCCGCGGCCCGGGCCCGCGCGGAGTCGGCGATCGCGCAGCTGCGCACCGAGATCGCCGCGGCTCTGGGACTCTGACCGGCGGGGTCAGCGGCGGGGGCCGAGGGCCTGGTCGACGGCCCGGCCCAGGGCGGCGACGACCAGGCCGACCGAGGGGCGGACCACCGAGTCGTCGGTGCTCACCTCGCCGGAGAAGCCGGCGCCGGTGGCGATCTCCTCCAGCCGGCGGCGCGCGTCCGCGGCGGTCTCGCCGTCCACCCCGAGCGCGGACTCCATCCGCAGCACCACGACCAGGGTGGCCAGCGCGGCGGTCCGCTCGTCCGGGGCCGCCGCGCCGGTCAGCGCCTCGGCCAGCCGCTGCCGGGTCTCCGCCTCCACCGTGGCGTCCACGACCGGGTAGCGGTGCACGTGGATGAAGCCCAACTCGGTCTCGTCGACGTCGCGGACCACACCCTGGCTGCACAGGTCGCCGAGAATCCGGTCCCGCAGGCCGTGCCGCAGGCGCTGCACCCAGGAAGCCGGACTGTGCGGGGTGTCGGCCGCGACCCGGCCCAGCACCTCGTCCGCGACCGGCTCGCCGGTGGGCGTCGGGTCGATCACTGCCAACGAACCGTCGGCGTACGCGATCCGGCCGGCCAGGGCCAGCTCGACCAGCACCGCGGCGGCCATGCCCAGGTCCAGGCTGATTCGCGGCATGGTCGCCTTGCCGGTCGTGTCGTCGTAGGCGAGGAGCAGCAGCTCCTTGGCGAGAGCAACACCAGTCATGGCCGGAGACGGTAGCGGGTCCGTGCACACCGCGCACGGACCCGCCCGACCCGACACCGACCGGGTGTACCGCCCTCAGAACCGGGGCATGCCGCCGAACTGGCGGTCGCCCGCGTCCCCGAGCCCGGGGACGATGAACATGCGGTCGTTGAGCCCCTCGTCGATCGAGGCCGTGACCAGGCGCAACGGCAGGCCAGAACGTTCCAGCCGCTCGATGCCGACCGGCGCGGCGAGCACGCAGAGCACGGTGATGTCGGTGCAGCCGCGGTCGGCCAGCAGCCGACAGGAGTGCTCCAGCGAGCCACCGGTGGCCAGCATCGGGTCGAGCACCAGCACCGGCAGTCCGGCCAGGTCGCGGGGCAACGACTCCATGTACGCGCGTGGCTCGTAGGTCTCCTCGTCGCGGGCCAGGCCGACGAAGCCCATCGAGGACTCCGGCAGCAGGCCGAGCGCGGCGTCCGCCATGCCCAGGCCGGCCCGCAGCACCGGGACCAGCAGCGGCGGGTTGGCCAGCCGGGTGCCCTCGGTGCCGGTGACCGGCGTCTGCACCGGGTACCGCTCGACGGGGAAGGTGCGCGCCGCCTCGTACACCAGCATGGTGGTCAGTTCGTGCAGCGCCGCCCGGAACGTCGAGGAATCGGTGCGCGCGTCCCGCATGGCGGTCAGTCTCGACTGGGCCAGCGGGTGGTCAATGACGTGTACGTCCACGATCGCTCAACCTACCGGTCCGTACGTCCCGCCGGTGCGGGTGCGGTCGGACCAGCGACGCCGCTCACGTCCGGCGAGCCGCTGTGAGCAAGATCACGCGGCTTTCCGGTGCGTAGACTTCGGGGCATGACGGCGACAACGACGTCGGCCCGGTCGGAGCTCTCCGAGCTGGGACGATCCGAGACCGCTCTGCGGACCTTCCTCCACGGCCTACCGGGCGTGGACCAGGTCGGCGCGGAGCAGCGGGCGGCACAGCTCGGCACCCGATCCATCAAGACCACCGCCAAGGCCCAGGCCATCGACCTGGCGATCCGGATGGTCGACCTCACCACCCTGGAAGGGGCGGACACCCCGGGCAAGGTGCGGGCGCTCGCCGCGAAGGCGCTGCGACCCGACCCGGCCGACCCGTCCTGCCCGCACGTCGGCGCGGTCTGCGTCTACCCGGCAATGGTCCCGTACGTCGCCGAGGTGCTGCGCGGTTCTACTGCCGGGTCCGGGCGGGCATCCGGCGAGCCGGGACGTGCGGGCGGCGCCGCGCCGGCCGGACTTGGCATTGTGCACCTGGCCAGCGTGGCGACCGCTTTCCCGTCGGGCCAGGCGCCGCTGGAGATCAAGCTGGCCGACACCCGGGCCGCCGTCGCGGCCGGCGCCGACGAGATCGACATGGTGATCAACCGGGGCGCGTTCCTGTCCGGGCGCTACCAGGAGGTCTACGACGAGATCGTGGCCACCAAGGAGGCCTGCGGGGACGCCCACCTCAAGGTGATCCTGGAGACCGGCGAGCTGGCCACCTACGACAACGTGCGGCGGGCCTCCTGGCTGGCCATGCTGGCCGGCGGCGACTTCATCAAGACCTCCACCGGCAAGGTCCCGGTCGCGGCGACGATGCCGGTGACCCTGGTGATGCTGGAAGCGGTCCGCGACTTCCGCGAGGCGACCGGGCGTCAGGTGGGTGTGAAGCCCGCCGGTGGCATCAAGACCACCAAGGACGCGATCAAGTACCTGGTGATGGTCAACGAGACCGTCGGCCCGGACTGGCTCGACCCGGACTGGTTCCGCTTCGGCGCGTCCAGCCTGCTCAACGACCTGCTGATGCAGCGCACCAAGCTGACGACCGGCGTCTACTCCGGTCCCGACTACTTCACCCTGGACTGATAGCCGATGTTCGAATACGCCCCCGCCCCCGAGTCCCGCTCGGTGGTGGACCTCAAGCCCTCGTACGGGCTGTTCATCGACGGCGCGTTCGTCGATCCGACCGACGGTGGCAGCTTCAAGTCGATCAACCCCGCCTCCGAGGAGGTGCTGGCCGAGATCGCCGAGGCCGGCGCCCAGGACGTGGAACGCGCGGTGCGCGCGGCACGCAAGGCGTACGACAAGGTCTGGGGTCCGATGCCCGGCCGCGACCGGGCGAAGTACCTGTACCGGATCGCGCGGCTGATCCAGGAGCGGTCCCGTGAGCTGGCCGTCCTGGAGTCGCTGGACAACGGCAAGCCGATCCGGGAGTCCCGGGACGTCGACCTGCCGCTGGTCGCCGCGCACTTCTTCTACTACGCCGGCTGGGCCGACAAGCTCCCGCACGCCGGTTTCGGCGCCAACCCGCAGCCGATCGGCGTGGCCGCGCAGGTCATCCCGTGGAACTTCCCGCTGCTCATGCTGGCGTGGAAGATCGCCCCGGCGCTCGCCGCGGGCAACACGGTGGTGCTGAAGCCCGCCGAGACCACCCCGCTCACCGCGCTGCTGTTCGCTGAGATCTGCCAGCAGGCCGACCTGCCGGCCGGTGTGGTCAACATCATCACCGGCGCCGGCGACACCGGCCGCGCCCTGGTCGAGCACCCCGGCGTGGACAAGGTCGCCTTCACCGGCTCCACCGAGGTCGGCCGGGCCATCGCCCGGTCCGTCGCCGGCACCCGCAAGAAGCTCACCCTGGAACTGGGTGGCAAGGCCGCCAACATCGTCTTCGACGACGCGCCCATCGACCAGGCCGTCGAGGGCATCGTCAACGGCATCTTCTTCAACCAGGGGCACGTCTGCTGCGCCGGCTCCCGCCTCCTGGTGCAGGAGAACGTGGCCGACCGGGTCCTGGAGTCGCTGAAGCGGCGGATGGCCCAACTGCGGGTCGGCGACCCCCTGGACAAGAACACCGACGTCGGCGCGATCAACTCGGCCGCCCAGTTGGAGCGGATCCGCGAACTGTCCGACGCCGGTTCCGCCGAGGGCGCCGAGCGCTGGTCACCGCCGTGCGAGCTGCCCGACCGGGGCTTCTGGTTCGCGCCCACCATCTTCACCGGGGTCACCCAGGCCCACCGGATCGCCCGCGAGGAGATCTTCGGCCCGGTGCTGTCGGTGCTCACGTTCCGCACGCCGGCTGAGGCCGTCGAGAAGGCCAACAACACGCCGTACGGGCTGTCGGCCGGCATCTGGACCGACAAGGGCTCCCGCATCCTGTGGATGGCCGACCGGCTGCGCGCCGGCGTGGTCTGGGCCAACACGTTCAACAAGTTCGACCCCACCTCGCCGTTCGGTGGCTACAAGGAGTCGGGCTACGGTCGCGAGGGCGGCCGGCACGGGCTGGAGGGGTACCTCAATGTCTGAGCGGGTCGCCGTACGCAAGACGTACAAGCTCTTCATCGGCGGGAAGTTCCCGCGCAGCGAGTCGGGACGGTCGTATCTCGTGCAGTCCTCGAATGTGTCACTGGCCTCCCGCAAGGACGCCCGGGACGCGGTGGTCGCCGCCCGCGCCGCCGTGAAGGGCTGGGCCGGCGCGACCGCGTACAACCGGGGTCAGATCCTCTACCGGGCCGCGGAGATGCTGGAGGGCCGCCGCGAGCAGTTCGTCGCCCTGGGCATCCCCGGCGACGAGGTGGACGCCGCGGTGGACCGTTGGGTCTGGTACGCCGGCTGGGCCGACAAGCTCGCCCAGGTGTACGGCGGCGCCAACCCGGTCGCCGGCCCGTACTTCAACCTCTCCGCGCCCGAGCCGACCGGCGTGGTCGCGGTGGTCGCCCCGGAACGCCCGGCGCTGCTCGGCCTGGTCAGCGTGATCGCCCCGGCGATCGTCAGCGGCAACACGGTGGTGGTGGCGGCGTCCCCGTCGGAGCCACTGGCCGCGGTGACACTGGCCGAGGTGCTGGCCACCTCCGACCTGCCCGGCGGGGTGGTCAACATCCTCACCGGCGCGATCACCGAGACCGCGCCGGCGTTGGCCGCGCACATGGACGTCAACGCGATCGACCTGACCGGGGTCACCGACGCCGCGCTCGCCACCGACCTGGAGGTCAGGGCGGCAGAGAACCTCAAGCGGGTCCTCCGACCGGCGCCCGCCGACCACGACTGGTCGACCGACCCGGGTCTGGGCCGGATGACAGTCCTGCTGGAGACGAAGACGGTGTGGCACCCCAAGGGGGTGTGATGTCGTTCCCGGCCTTGTGGTTTTCCGGGGAGCCCCACCCGCTCCGGGCGGTCAGGCTTGATCCCTGCGCGGGTGGGGCTCCCCGGAAAACCTGACCTGGGCCGGGTTCGTCGGGTGGGTCAGCTCACGGGTTCTGCCTCGGATTGGGTTGCGGTGGCGATCATGGGGTTGACGGGGTTTTTGATCTCGCTCGGCCCGGTCAACCTCATG
The DNA here is from genome assembly GCF_040649655.1 of Micromonospora sp. NPDC048905. Taxonomy (NCBI): domain Bacteria; kingdom Bacillati; phylum Actinomycetota; class Actinomycetes; order Micromonosporales; family Micromonosporaceae; genus Micromonospora; species Micromonospora sp. NPDC048905. Next base: position 26,547 of record NZ_JBEZFV010000016.1, read on the forward strand.
ATCACCGTTGGCGAGAGGTGGGAGGGGTGGGGGTCTACTACCGGGGGTAGGATTACGGTGTGACTCGGTTGGGCGATCTTGAGCGTGCGGTGATGGACGTGTTGTGGGACGTGGTCCCCGGCACGTCGGATGGTGTGACCGTGCGCGAGGTCGCCGACGCGCTCGATGGCCGGGAGTTGGCGTACACGACGGTGATGACCGTGCTGGACCGGCTCGCCGGCAAGGGCATGGTGCAGCGCGAGCGCGAAGGTCGGGCCTGGCGGTACCGGCCAGCGGCCAGCCGCGAGGCGCACATCGCCCAACTCATGCTTGACGCCCTCGACCTGGGCGGCAGCCGGGACGCCGCGCTGGTGCGCTTCGCCCGTTCGGTCACCGGCACCGAGGCCGAGGTGCTGCGCGCGGCGCTGGGGAACGAGGCCGGGCTGGGCACCGCCGCCGGTGGCACGGGTGCCGCCGGACCGAACGCGCCGAGCCCGGCCGGGTCGGGTGCCGACCTGACCGACCGGGTGGACGGGCCGGCGGGCCGGCGACCTGCCGGCGAGGCAGCGGAGCGGTAGGGCGAGCGCCATGGCCTACGCCGTGCACTTCGCCGCCACCATGCTGGCCTGCTATCTGACGGCTCAGGTGCTGGCCCGCTCCACCTGGACGTGGCGCAGCCCCCGAGTCGCGATCATCTGCTGGCAGGCCGTCGGATTGGCGCTCGGCCTCTCCGCGATGGGCCTGCCGATGGCGCTCGGGCTGAGCACGTACGACCTGCCGACCGGAAGCGCACTGCTCGCCCTCGCCAACGACCTCGGACACGGCACCCTGCCAGCCGGGATGAGCACCTTCCACCTTGCCGGTGTCGGGGTGGGCTTCGGCATCGGCGCGGTGCTGGTCACCACGACCGCGCGCAGCATCCACGGCACCGTACGCGCCCAGCGTCGGCACCGGGACCTGCTCTCCCTGGTCGCCCGGGACGATCCAGCCGCGCCCGGCGCGCTGGTGCTGGACCATCCGAGTGCCGCCGCGTACTGCCTGCCCGGCGTCAAGCCGCAGGTGGTGGTCAGCGCCGGCACGCTGAACCTGCTGGATCGGGCCGAGTTGGCCGCGGTGCTCAGCCACGAGCGCGCGCACGCCCACGAGCGGCACGACCTGGTACTACTGCCGTTCACCGCGCTGTGCCGCGCGTTGCCGTGGTTCGCCTGGGTTCGCGACGCGCACGAGCGGGTCGCCCTCCTGGTCGAGATGCGGGCCGACGACAAGGCCCGCGAGCTGCACGCCGAGGCGCCGTTGGCGGGAGCGCTACGCCGGTTTGCCGCCGCCGGTCACCGGATCACCCCGACCGGCGCGCTGGGCCTGGGCGACCGCGATCTTGACGTACGCGTCCAGCGTCTCCTGGTCAGCGACCGGCCACCCCGGGTGCTCGGCGCCACCGCCCTCGCGGTCGCCACCACTCTGGCCGCCCTCCCGATCACTCTCTTCCTGAGCTGAAGATCGCGCTCGATCCAGGATCGAGTGGCATCCACGGCCGACGAGGCCACTACATCTTGGTTCGAGCGCGATCTTGCCGTTCGTACATCTACTACGTGATGTCGTAGACTGCATTACGACACCGCGTAGTAGTCAGACATGTAGAGAAACTACGTGTAGGGTGGCTACGACAAGGGAGCCAACAGTACGGAGAGCCGGCCATGGACACCCTGCTCCTCGCCCGCCTGCAGTTCGCCACCACCACTTCGATCCACTTCCTGTTCGTGGTCGTCACGCTCGGGCTGGTCACCCTGCTGGTCGGGATGCAGACCGCCTGGGTGCTCACCGGTAACCCGAAGTGGGAGCGGCTGACCCGTTACTGGGGCCAGCTCTACGTGATCAATTACGTGCTCGGCATCGCCACCGGCATCGTGATGGAGTTCCAGTTCGGGCTGAACTGGAGTGGCCTGTCGCGCTACGTCGGCAACGTCTTCGGCGCGCCGCTGGCCCTGGAGACGCTTGTGGCGTTCTTCCTGGAGTCCACGTTCCTCGGGATGTGGATCTTCGGCTGGCACCGGCTCCGCAAGGGTGTCCACCTCGCCCTGCTGTGGGGCGTGGCGATCACCGCGTACGCGTCGGCCTTCTGGATCATGGTGGCGAACTCCTGGTTGCAGAACCCGGTCGGCTACGAGGTCCGCGACGGGATCGCCCACCTCACCGACTTCGGCGCGCTCCTCACCAACCCCACCCTCGGCATGGCGTTCGGGCACGTGGTGTCGGCCGCGTTGCTGATCGGCGGGATGCTGATGGCGGCGGTCAGCGCGTGGCACCTGATCCGGCGTACCCCGGACTTCGCGCTCTTCCGCACGTCGCTGCGGATCGGCCTGGTCACCTCGGCGTTGGCGATCAGCCTGGTGCAGGGCTTCGGTTTCGCCCAGTTCGGTCCGGTCGGCAGCGTGCAGCCGACCAAGTTCGGCGGCAACGGGCCGGAGGCCCAGGCGCAGATCACCGAGTGGACCGCTCGGTTCGGCCCCGGCGACTACACCCCACCGGTGCTGGCCAGCGTCGGGCTGGGCTTCATGATCCTGACCGGACTCACGCTCGGCTGTCTCTGGTTGCTGCTGCCCCTGCTCTTCCGCGACTGGATCGTCCGGCTGCGCTTCCCGCTCTGGCTGATCCTGCTGGCCCTGCCGCTGCCGTTCGTCGCGGTGATCCTCGGCTGGATCTCCCGGGAGGTGGGCCGGCAGCCCTGGGTGGCGTACGGGCTGCTCCCCACCGAGCAGGCGGTCTCCCCGGTCGGCGCCCCGCTGATGCTGGCCTCGCTCGTCGGTTTCAGCCTGCTGCTGGGGGCCCTCGCCGTCACCAACTGGGTGTTGCTCGCCCGGTACGCGAAACGCGGCGCGGTCGACCCGGCGCTCGGCCGCCCGCCGCTGCCGCCCGGCGAGCCGGCCTGTCCCGAACCCGCACTCGTCTGAGGATCTGAGGAGAAGACCGTGGACCTCGCCTGGTACGCCCTGCTCGGCCTCTTCTTCGCCAGCTATCTGGTGCTCGCCGGCTACGACTACGGCGTCGGACTGCTGCTCGCGCGGGGCGGAAGCCCGGCCGGGCGGCGGGCCTCGCTCACCGCGCTCGGCCCGTTCTTCCTCGGCAACGAGGTGTGGCTGGTGGCCGCCGTCGGCATCCTGTTCGGCGCGTTTCCGGTACTGGAGGGTGAGCTGCTCGCCGGCTGCTATCCGGCCGTCGCCGGCGCTCTGGTCGGCGTCATCCTGGTCACCGCCGGGGTGCAACTGCGCAGCCGGCACGCCGACGAGCGGATCCGCGCCCGCTGGGACCGCATCGTGACGATCGGCAGCGCACTCGCCGCACTGGGCTGGGGTGTGGTGCTCGCCGCGCTGCTCCAGGGCGTACCCCGTCAGGCCGACGGGCACGTCGCCGGGGTCTCGCACCTCGCCACCCCGTTCGCGGCCGCCGCCGGGCTGGCGATGGTCGCCCTGGTCGCCGTGCACGGTGCGACCTTCCTCACCCTGCGACTGCCGGCCGCCGAGGCCGCCGTGGTCGACCGCACGGCCCGCCGGCTGGTGCCGGTGGCGCTCACCGCGGTCGCGCTGGCCACCGTCGTGGGCCTGCTCTCCGCCCGGGTACGCGACGCGGTCCAGCGGCCGACGCTGGCCGTACTCCTGCCGGTGCTCCTCGTGGCGGCGCTGCTGGCGGCCCGCGCGGCGCTGGCGCGGCGGCGGCCGGGGTGGGCTCTGGTCGCCACCGGCGCGGCCCTGGCGCTGCCGGTGGTGCTGGTAGGCGCGGCCCTCTGGCCCTACGTGCTGGTGTCCACAACCGACCCCGGGGCCTCGCTGACGGTGGCCGACGCGGCCGCCAGCGCACCGACACTGCGGCTGCTGGGCTGGGTGGCGCTGCCGCTACTTCCGGCTCTACTAGGCTTCCAGGCGATGTGCTGGTGGGTATTCCGAGGACGGACCGACGGTAGGGCACCGGTGTACTGGTGAGCCGCCGTCCGTTCGACCCGCGTCTGCTGCGCCGGGTCCCCGCGGCCCGGCGCGATCTTGCCGTGCTCGCGGTGCTGGGTGTGGTCGCCGCCGGGTTGATCGTGGCGCAGGCCACCGCGCTCGCGTCGGTGCTGGCCACCGCCATCGACGGTCGGCTGGATCGGCAGGCGTTGGCCGGCTTCGTGATCGCGGTCGCGGCCCGCTCGGCGCTGGTCTGGGCGCAGGGCACGGTCTCGGCGCGGGTCGCCGCCACGGTCAAGGCCGCGCTGCGGGCCGACCTGCTCGGCGCGGTGGGCCGGCACGGCCCCGGCTGGGTGGCCGGGCAGCGGGCCGGTGAGATCGCCACCCTGGCCGGACGCGGGTTGGACGCGCTGGACGCCTACTTCACCGGGTACCTGCCGCAGCTGGTGCTCAGTGTGACGGTGCCGCTGGCGGTGCTGGCCCGGGTCGTCTTCGCCGACTGGAGCTCGGCGGTGATCATCGCGCTGACCCTGCCGCTGATCCCGGTCTTCGGCGCACTGCTCGGCTGGCAGGCGCAGGCCGCCACCGAACGGCAGTGGCGGCGGCTGTCCCTGCTCGGTGGCCACTTCCTGGACATGGTCGCCGGGCTGCCCACGTTGCGCGCGTTCGGGCGCGCCCGGGCACAGACCGACATCGTGCGCCGGATGGCCGACGGGCACCGCGTCGCCACCATGAAGACGCTGCGGATCGCGTTCCTCTCCGCGCTGGTGCTGGAGCTGGTCGCCACCCTCTCGGTGGCACTTGTCGCGGTGCCGGTCGGCATCCGGTTGCTCGGCGGCGGGTTGGCCCTGCAGACCGCGCTGCTGGTGCTGCTGCTCACCCCGGAGGCGTACCTGCCGCTGCGGTCCGCCGGCAGCCGCTTCCACGCCAGCATGGAGGGGCTCGCCGCGCTGGACGAGGCGCTGACCATCTCGGCCGCGCCCGCCGCACCCCGCGCCGCCGAGGGCGCCACCACTCCCGACGCCCGGCGTGAGATCCGGTTCGAGGGCGTGACCGTGGCGTACGAGCGGACCACCGCGCTGCGGGACGTGACCCTGACCATCCGGCCCGGCGAACGGATCGCCATCATCGGACCCAGCGGCGCCGGCAAGAGCACCCTGCTCGGTCTGCTGCTCGGCTTCGTGACCCCGACCAGCGGTCGGGTCACCGTGGACGGGGTCGACCTCGCCACCGCCGACCCGGACGCCTGGCGTCGGCAGCTCGCCTGGGTACCGCAGCGGGCACATCTCTTCGCCGCCTCGCTGGCCGACAACATCCGGCTCGGCGCACCGGACACCCCACCCGACGTCCTGGCCGCGGCGGTGCGCGACGCCGCCCTGGACGACGTGGTGACCGGTCTACCAGACGGCCTGGACACCCTGCTCGGCGAACGCGGCCACGGGCTGTCCAGCGGGCAGCGGCAGCGGGTCGCGCTGGCGCGGGCCTTCCTGCGCGCCGCACCTGTGGTGCTGCTCGACGAACCCACCGCCCGGCTGGACACCGCCGCCGAGGCGGTGGTGCTCGACGCCACCCGCCGTCTGGTCGCCGGGCGGACCGCGCTGTTGGTCGCACACCGACCGGCGCTGCTCGCCGACGCCGACCGGATCCTGCGCGTCGAGGACGGCCAGGTCACCGAGTTGACACCCGAGCCGACCGGAAAGGTGTCCCGATGAGCGCGGCACCCGGGCCGGACCCGGCAGACACGACGCCGGCCGTCGACCCGACGCCGCTCGTGCCGGGCACCGCCGACACCGCGCCGCTCGTGCCGGGCACCGCCGACACCGTGCCGCTCGTGCCGGGCACCGCCGACACCGCGCCGCGCGGGCGGGTCGCCGCCGAGCGGGCCGTGTTGCGGTTGGCCCGGCCCTACCTGGGCCGCCTCGTCGGCGCCGGGCTGCTCGCGGCGGCCACCGAGTTCGCCGGGCTGGCCCTGATGGCCACGGCCACCTGGCTGTTGATGAGCGCTGCCGGTCAACCCCCGCTGGACCGGCTCACCGTGGCGATCGTCGCGGTCCGGGCGCTGGCGATCAGTCGGGGCGTGCTGCGTTACACCGAGCGGCTCGCCGGGCACGACGCGGTACTCCGCATGATCACCGACGTCCGGGCCCAGGTCTTCGCCACCCTCGCGGCCCGCCGCAGCGCCGTACACCGCTCGGGAGACGTGCTGAGCCGGCTCGTCTCCGACGTCGAGGCAGTCCAGGACCTGCTGCTGCGGGTGTTGGTCCCGGGCTCGGCGGCGGCCCTGGTCGGTGTGCTGGCGGTCGCCGGGGCCGCGTTGATCTCGCCCCCGGCCGCCGGAGCGCTCGCCGTCGGCCTGCTGATCGCCGGCGCGGCGCTGCCCGCACTGGCTACCGCGGTCACCCGCCGCAGCGCTGCCGAGGTCGCCCCGCTGCGCGGCGCACTGGCCACCGACGCGATCGACCTCACCCACGGCGCTGCCGACCTGGCCGCGTTCGGGGCCACCGACGGTGCGCTGCACGCCGCCGAGGAGCGCGCCGGTCGGCTGGCCCGACTGGAACGACGGCTGGCCGCCACCGGGTTCGCCGTGGACGCGGCCGGGGTGCTGACCGCCGGGTTGACCGCCGCGGCGGTGGTGCTGGCCGCGCTGGCCGCCGACGTGCCCGGGGTGCTGGTGGGCGTCCTCGCCGTCGGCGCGCTGGCCGCCGTCGAGGTGACCCTGGCGCTGGTCGCGGCGGCCCGACAGTGGACACAGCTGCGGCCCGCCCTGGCCCGGGTGGCCACTCTGCTCGACGCCGGCCCGCCGACTCGACCGGCCACCGACGGCAGCACCGACCTGACCGGTCCATTCGAGCTGCGGTTCGACGACGTGACCGTGCGGTACCGGGCCGGCGCGGCACCCGCCCTGGACGGCGTCAACCTGGACCTGCCGGCCGGGCGGAGGATCGCGGTGGTCGGCCCAAGTGGCGCCGGCAAGAGCACCCTGGCCGCCGTACTGACCGGCACCGTCCGGCCGGTGTCCGGCCGGGTCACGCTGAACGGTCGGGACCTGTCGGCGTACGCCGAGGAGGCCCTGCCCCGCGCGGTCGGCGGGCTGCTCGCCGAGGCGTACGTCTTCCATGCCACGGTGCGGGAGAACCTGCTGCTCGGGCGGGCCGGGGCCGGCGAGGAGGAGTTGACCGCGGCCACCGCGGCGGCCGGCCTGCTCGAGTGGGTACGCGCCCAGCCGGCAGGTTGGGACACGCTCGTCGGCGAGGAGGGCGGGCAGCTCTCCGGCGGCCAGCGGCAGCGGCTGGCGCTGGCTCGGGCGCTGCTCGCGGCGCCGCCGGTGCTGGTACTCGACGAACCCACCGAGGGGCTGGACCCGTCCGCCGCGGACACGGTGCTCGCGTCCGCACTCACCGCCACCCCCGCCGGGCACTCGGTGCTGCTGATCACCCACCGGCTCAGCGGGCTCGCCGAGCTGGACGAGATCGTCGTCCTCGACAGCGGTCGGGTGATCCAGCGCGGTCGGCACGCCGAGCTGGTCGCCACCGACGGCTGGTACCGGGACCAGTGGCTGCTCCAGGCGGCGGCCGAACGGGGTTATCTGGCGCTCACGCCCTGACCGGGGTTCGGGGACGGACCAGGGTTCTCCCCGACGTCGGGGCTCCGGAGTCCGTGGCAGGGTGGTGGCATGCCGCGCTGTGAGGATGTGTCTGTCGACGAGCACCTGCGGGATCTGGCCGCCCGGTTGCAGGGGCCGGCGCGACTCAAGTCCGACCTGCTGACCGAGGCCCGGCACGGGCTGTTGGACGCCGTCGAGGCGTACGAGGAGAGCGGTGTGCCGCCCACGGAGGCGCAGCGCCGCGCGGTGGTCGAGTTCGGCTCACCGGCGCAGCTGCTCCCCTCCTGGCAGGCCGAGCTGGCGGTGGGCGCGCTGCGGGGCCTCTCGCTGCGGATGCTGGCCGTTGCCGGGGTGGGGGTGGCCGCCGGCGATCTGACCTGGCGTGGGGCGAGCTGGAGCGACGGCCCTCGCCCGCCAGCCGGTTACCTGCTGCTCTCCAACTCGGTCGACTGGATCTGGATGAGCACGCTGCTGCTCTCGGTGGCCGGTCTGCTGGTGGTCGCGGCGAGCGCCCGCTCGACACGGCCGGGCCTGCTCGTGGCGCAACGCGCGGTGGGCGCCGGCCTGACCGGCCTGCTGGCGCTCGCCATGGTGGCCGGCTGCGCCCTCTTCACCTGGTCCCTCAGCCTCTGGGATGCGGCACTGAGCTGGCCACCCATGATCATCGGCGCGGTGTTGGTGGGCGCTGCGTACTTCTCGCTGACCCGCGCGACGCGCGGCTGGCTGCTGGCCGTCGCCCGCTGACCCGCGCCGCCTGCTCTACCCCGCACGCTGGCCATGCCCGCCCGGCCGGCGCCTGCCGCGCCTCTCGCCCGTGTCGGGCACGGCCCGGCCGGTCGACGCCAACTCGACGGACCGGGTCAGGCCGGGGTGACGGGTGGGCCGCCGGGATCGAGGAACCGGCCGACGGTCAGTTGGAACTCGTGCCAACCGGCGCGCTCTCCGGCCAGCGCGCGGCGGCCGGAGTCGGTGAGCTGGTACGTCCGCCGTTCCCGACCGTTGACCGTGCTCCAGGTGCTCGCCACGTGCCCCGCGCGTTCCAGGCGACGCAGCGCGGGATAGATCGTGCCGGTGGGCAGATCCAGGCTGCCATCACTGCGCTCACGCAGCGCCTCGATGATGGCGTAGCCGTGCTGCTCGCCCTGCTCCAGCACGGCGAGCAGCAGAGCGTCGAGATGGCCGTGCAACGACTGGGCCTTCATGCGTAGCTACGCTACTTGTCGATCGGCCCGTTCGCCAGCGCCAGCCGCCAGCAGGTCGAACCCGTGCGCCAGCCGGCCACCGGGGTGCGGGCATCGGTCACCCAGGGCCGCCGACTAGGGTATGTGCCCAGAGTCACTCGCCGGACAGAGACCCCGGCGGGTGGGCAACCCGAAGCACACGGAGGTCAGCGTGGCCCGCCAGTCGCCCCAACGGCCCGACGCCGACGAGCCCGAGCTCGACGACACCACCAGCGCGGCCGAGCCAGATGAGGCCGAGGAGACCGACCGCCCGTCGGCTTCGGTCGACCGGTCGCTCTGGGACGAGCTGCGCATCGATCCGGTGGAGATCGCCCTGCCCGCCGGCACCGGCTTCACGCTGCGGGCGTACCGGCCGGCCAGCTCGCTGACCCCGACCGACGTGACCGAACGCGACCAGGACGACCCGTTCCTGGCCCGCCGTCAGGTCGTCGAGGAGGAGGACGACGAGACCGTCGTCATCCTCGACGAGGACCTGGCCGACGAGTTCGCCGACAGCGACGAGGACGAGTCGACGCGCCGCCGCGACGCCACCACGGCCACGGCCGACGAGGACGAGGCGGAAGAGGCCGACGCGGACGAGGCCGACGACGAGGACGACGAGGAGGTGCCGGTCTTCCTCAGCAACCGGGGCAAGCTGCTGCTGTTCAAGACCCCCGAGTCGTTGGTCAGTTTCATCCGGTCCGGCGCTCCCAATGATCTGTCCCAACTGGACAGCTGGAATGAATTGGCCGAACGGGTGGAGCCGGCCGATATCGCTCCGCTCGACGAGGACACCTACGAACTCGACCTGGTCGTGGAGAACCTGCGCGGCGGTCACGACACCTGGGATTCGACCCTGCTGATCGAGGCCGGCGAGGTCGCACGTGACATCTCGTACGCATTGCGGCTGCCTGCGGTCCTGGACATGCTCTCCGCCGGTTCCAGCCTCGACGACCTGGACGAGGCGCTGCGGGCCACGGCCAACGGTGGGATCGGCGCCTTCATGGGTCGGCGGCGGCTGAAGAAGATCGGCGCGCAGACCGCGAGTTTGGGTTGGCGCACCATTGTCGGCAAGATCTCTGCGGTGGTGGACTGGCGCGACTGACCCGTACCGGGGAGCATCAGTTGCTGGCAGAGGAAAGACCTGTCCCGGGAGGAGGACGACGCCGTGGCGCTCGTGCGCGTTTACTGCGGTCTGGCCTCGGCGGATCCGGCTGACCGACCGGCCTCCGCCGGTTCGACGCTGACGTCCGCTGTGGTCGACGACGCAGGCCGTCTGCTGCATGTCTGCGAGATCAGCGACGACGCCGCTGGCTACGCCCAGCTCGTCGCGCTGCTCGTGGAGCGGTCAGGCGGGCCGAGCGGTGCGGCCATCGCCGCCGACAGCGACGACCACACGGTCACCTCGCTGCTGAGCGCGGCGGGTCGACCTTTGGCCATTGCCGACGACGACTCGGTGGACGACTTCGCCGAGCGGTTCGCCGACGACGACTCGTTGGAGGAGATGCAGTCGCCTCCGGCCGAACGACGGGCCGTCGGCCTGGCCCGCGCGTTGCAGGCGGGCGCGCTCTCCGCGGTCACCCTGCCGGCACCCCGGGACCTCGCCGGCTACAAGCAGGTGCTCGCCGCGCACGCCGCCCTGGCCAGCGGTCGACACTCCGCCGCCGTGGCGCTGCGTGAGGTGCTGCGTGAGCTCTACCCGGCGGCCCTGCGGGCGTACCCGGATCCGGCGGAGCCGGTCTCGCTGGCGGTGCTGGACGCGCTGCCCGAGCCGGGCATGCTCGGCGGCACCGTCGCCCGTGGCCGGGAGGTGTCGGTGGCGGCGGATGCGATCGCCGCGCACCTCGCCGCCGACGGGGTCGCCGACGCTGAGGAGATCAACGAGGCGGTCACCGCACTGCGGGTCGCCATCTCCGAGACGCCGCGCCGCGCCGCGGTCAACCGGGCGCTCACGTCCGCGGTGGCCGAGACGGTCCGCCAGGCCGTCGCCGCCGTGCGGGCCTGTGACGCGGGCTGTGAGGCGCTGGTGAGCGCGCTCGGCTCCCGGGTCAGCACGCCCGCCCAGGCGCCTGGTCGCCGTGCCGCTGCCCGTCGCGGCGAGTCGGTCGGCGAGTTGACCGGCCTGGCCGGCAACAACGCGGGGCTTACCGGCCTGGCCGGCACCGGCGCCGGTCTGCGGTCGGTCCGACCCACCCCGCCCGCGGTCGAGCCCGCGCCCGCCATCGGACGGCGCAGCCGACCCGAGCCGATTCCCGGTAACGCACCGCTGGCGTCCCCCCGTCCACTCGGGCCGCCGCCGGTCGCCCCACCGCCGGTCACGCCTCCGCCGGTGGCACCCGCACCGATGGCACCGGCAGCGATGGCCGGTCCGCCGACGCCCACGCTGCCCGGGCGCACCGAGCAGAGTTCCAACCGGATCGACGGTCCGACCAACCGACCGGTCTCGTCTCCGCCTCCCCCGCCGCCCGGGATCACTCCGATCGCACCCGCGCAGCGGGGCCTGGTGCCCCCGGCAGAGGCCGGTGAGCCGTTCCGGCCGACGCTGACCACCGCCGCGATCAACCACGCGCGCGCGGAACGGCAGCGTACGGTCATCCCACCCCGTCCGAAGACCAACGGCGAGCCCCGGCCGAGCCACCTGCAGCGCCCCGTCGACGAGCCGCCGACAGGCGGGTTCAGCGCCACCGATCTCAGCATTCCGGTGCCGACCCCCCGGCCTGGTCAGGAGTCGGCGCCGCCCGGCTCCCGCGCCAACTGGCCGCTCGTCAACAACCCGGAGGACCCGGCCGACAGTCCGCCGAAGAACCCGGCGGCCTACTCCTACGGCGGCGGCCGCGGCATCGACGCTGCCACCGACCCGGGTCGCGCCGACGGTCGGGTCACCCCGCCCTGGTTGGCGGACGACCTGCCCCAGGAGCCCCCCATGCTGCGGCTGGTGGAGCCACCGCCGCTCGCTGACCGGGCGCTGCGCGAGGGGCTCAACCCGCCCGCGGACCCGCACCTGGAGACGCCTCCACTGCGGTTGGTCGACCGGGAGCAGGCTGCCCGCAACAGCCGGGCAGCCGCACGGGCTGCCGAACACCGGCCACCGCCCCCGGTGGAGCACCGGCCTCCACCGCTGGAGCACCGGCCACCCCCGCTGGAGCACCGTCCGCCGCCGGTCGAGCACCGGCCCCCACCGGTCGCCGACGAGGGCGACGGCGACCTGCTGATCTTCGCGCAGGCCAAGTCGGCCTGGTTCGTGGGGCAGGCCGAGGAGACCGACCTGGACTGGTCGACAATGGCCGACACCGGGTGGCAGGCCGCCGAGCAGGCAGCTCGCCCCGCGGTGGGTGCCGAGACCAATGCCGGGCTGCCCAAGCGCGTGCCACAGGCCAACCTGGTCCCTGGTTCCCCGCTGCGCGAGGAGCGCCCATTGCGGATAGTGCGTGATGCGGCAAGCCTCGCGGAGAACACCACGGGCTACTTCCGCGGTTGGCGTCGAGGGCAGGAGATCGGCGGTTTCGCGGTAGGCGGTCGGCCGGGCCGCGAGGCAGCCGGCGGCTGGGACTTCAGCCGCGACCACGGCGACCGTGACGACGACCGGGAGTACGAGTACCGCTCCGCCGGCTACCAGTCCTGACCGTCAGCACTCTTCCACCACACGAATCGCGCCCCCAGTCGGTCGACTGGGGGCGCGGTCGCGTCAGCGTGACGGGCCGGTGGACACAAAGACGCCGCCCCTCGAAGACCGCGGCAGAGACACGCCCCGAAGCGAGGCGGACATCTTCCAGATCTCAGGAGGGCGGCGTGTGGTGCCCGCCGGCACGAGCAGCACGACGGGCAGGGCGAAACGCCCGGTGGCCGCCGGAGCCACCACCGGGCCTGCGGTGCCCGATCAGGCCGGGGCCACCGCGCGCGTACGGCGCATGGTGAGCACGTACTCGACGAGCGAGATGAGCACGTGCTTCGTCGACTCCCGGTTACGGGCGTCGCACGCCACCACCGGCACGTCGCTCGAGATCGCCAAGGCGTCCCGAACGTCCTGCGGGTCGTGGTACTGCATCCCGTCGAAGCAGTTGATCGCCACCAGGTACGGGAGGCGTCGGTGCTCGAAGAAGTCGATCGCCGCGAAGCAGTCGGCCAGCCGGCGAGTGTCCACCAGCACGACCGCACCGATGGCACCCCGGACCAGTTCGTCCCACATGAACCAGAACCGGGTCTGACCCGGCGTACCGAACAGGTACAGAATCAGGTCACGGTCGATCGAGATCCGGCCGAAGTCCATAGCCACCGTGGTCGTCGTCTTGCCCGGCACCTGCCGGGTGTCGTCGACGCCCACGCCGGCGGAGGTCATGATGGCCTCGGTGGTCAGCGGCGTGATCTCCGAGACCGAGCCGACCAGCGTCGTCTTGCCGACGCCGAATCCACCGGCGATAACGATCTTCGCCGACGTCACGCGCCCACTCGGGTTCGGTGGGCGGTGCGACATGTCAGAGCCTGCGAAGTCCACTCAGCACCCTCTCCAGCAGTTCAGTGCCCACCGCGTCGTCGGAGTCGTCCAAAATGGTCGGCTCGTGGACCGCGACCAGGCCGTCCGTCGCCATGTCGGCGATGAGCACCCGGGCCACACCGAGCGGGAGCTGCATCCGCGCCGCGATCTCCGCGAGCGATTGCACACGACCGTCACACAGCGCGGCGATGTACTGGTGTTCGCGACCACCACCGTTGCCATTGGCAGCGGTGCGGCCGCGCACCGTCGTCTCGACGAGCGCCTCCAGCGCGATGTCGAGCCGGGGACGGGTACGACCACGGGTCACGGCGTATGGACGGACCAACGCTCCGGTTGGTTCGTCACGATCGGCCATCTCGCCGCTCACCTCCTTCGTACCCGATTCCGGCTCCCACCGGTGAAACCCGTCGTTGTCGTCGTTGCAGTCGTGCCGACCTCACGATCGGCGAGGCGTCAGCCCAGCATGCCCGCAGCCGCACGCGGCTGCGGGGTCAGCGCGTCGCCCACCCGGTCGACGAGCAGCGCCATCTCGTAGCCGACCTGGCCCACGTCGGAGCTGCGGGCGGCCAGCACGGCGAAGGACGATCCGTCCGAGATGGACATCAGGAACAGGAAGCCATTGTCCATCTCCACGACGGTCTGCAACACCGCCCCTCCCTCGAAGCAGCGGGCTGCACCCTGGGTCAGGCTGACCAGACCCGATGAGATCGCGGCAAGCTGATCCGCCCGGTCGCGCGGCAGATCCCGTGACGACGCGAGGAGTAGGCCGTCCGCCGAGACGGCGACCGCATGCGCGACGCCGGGCACCCGGTCGGCGAAGTTGGCCAGTAGCCAACCAAGATCCTGCGTAGTTGTCATCCTTCTTGCTCCTTCTGCCCGCTCCCGGCCACCGGGCCTGAGCCAGACTGCGAGGATTGCCCTCCCGGAGTCGCCTCCGGGCTGGTCGGGTTGTCCGAGGTGCTACGCCCTCGCTGCACGCCCCGGTGGTAGGCGGAGAGCAGTCCACGGACCGCCTCCGGGGAACGGCGCTGGACCGAGGTGGCGGGCTTCTCCACCGCACCCGGCACGAGCTGCGCCATCGGCTTGCGCTTCGGCAGGCCGGTAGTGGTGGTCTCGCTCACCGGCACCGCGCCGGCCGCTGCCGAGGCGGCACGCCAGCCATCGTCAGCTGCGGTCTGCCAGCCGTTGCTCTGCGGTTGGGGCCGGCGGTTCGGCAGGCTCTCGGCGAGGCTGGGGCGGGTGCCCTCGCTCGCTGTCGAGCCGTTGTCCCGCGGCGCTCCTCCGGCCATCGGAGTGTCTGCCATCGGTGTGTTACCTGTCGTCCCGGGTGGTGTCTTGTGGACTGTCCGACCGGTGGCCTCGACCGTGGCGAACTGCTGGGTCGCGGTGTCGCCGTTCGTGCTGGGCTGGGCACCAGTCGCGGACTCCTCCGAGCCCGGACGACGGGTACGGAACCAGGCCGACTCCAGCTCCCGGAAGATCGGCAGCTCCATCGTCTCGTCCGCGTACCGCTGCCGGTTCTGCGCCTGCGGTTGCTGCGGCGCCGGCCGGGTCTGCGGTGCCGGTGCCGGAGCGGGCGCCGGTACCGGCGGCTGGGCTGCGGCGGCCGGCTGCTCGCCGGGTCGCGGCACTCGCGGCAGCTCCGTCGTCATGTCCAGAGCGGCGGCGAACCGCTCGGGCACCGGCGGGGTCACCGCGTCCCGGTCGCCGCCCGGAACCGGCGGCCAGGCCGGCGGTGCGGGGGCGTTGGGCGCCTGCGCCGGTGGCGCGGATCGGGGTGCGAACCCGCTGAACGACTGGCTGGAGGCGGGTGGCACCGAGAACGGCTGACCCGGGTACGGCTGACCGGAGGCCGGTGACGCCGACACCGGCGGACCGCCGTACGGCTGACCGGAGGCCGGGGCGGCGGACACCGGCGGACCGCCGTACGGCGCGCCCGAGTACGGCTGTCCGGAGTACGGCTGGCCCGAGGCCGGCGAGGCGGAGACCGGCGCGCCGGGGTAGGGCTGGGCCGAGACCGGCGGCGCCGAGTACGGGTGCGTCTCGGGGCTGCTCGGCAACTGCCGGGGAATTGACGGCTGCTGGCCGGTGGACGGGGTGTCGTCCCCGGAGCGGCGCTGCGGCAGTGGATCGATCGGCTGGCCGTTGGCCGGCCGCGGGGTGAAGCCGTCGCCGGCCGGCCGCGGGGTGAACCCGTCGCCGCCGTTGACACCGTTCGTCCCGGCCGCACCGGTCAGATCCGACCAGGCCGGCATCGAACCGTACGCACCGGTGTTCGCGGGGACGCCGGCACCGTTTCGCGACGCGGGCTCGAACGGTCGACCGCCGAGGGTGACCTGGTTGCCGGACTCGCTGGAGCGCGGGTGGTTGCCCAGTGCGGGCAGCGCGCCGAAGACCGGCGCCGGCCCACCGTGCTGGGGGCCGCCAGCCGCAGGCAGAGCCGGCGGCTGCTGCACCCGGCCGGAGAGCGCCCGGGGCACCAGCACCGAGGTGGGCAGGGTCACGTCGGCGACCGTGCCGCGGTCGGAGCCGGGGCGCAGTTCGACCCGGACACCGTGCCGGGACGCCAGCCGGGCGACCACGACGAGGCCCATCATCCGGGACACCGCCACGTCCACCTGCGGCGGCGTCGCGAGCCGCTCGTTGAGGTCCTGCAACTGCTCGGCGCTGATGCCGATGCCGCGGTCCTCGACGTAGAGGGAGGAACGGTCGCCGACCCGGCGGGCCTCGACCATCACCTGCGAGTCGGGCGGCGAGAACGCGGTGGCGTTGTCGAACAGCTCGGCGACGAGGTGCACCAGGTCGTTGACCGCGTGCGCGGCGACCTCGATGTCGCGGTCGATGACACCGAACTCGATGCGGGTGTAGTGCTCGACCTCGGACTGCGCGGCGCGCAGCACGTCGATGAGCGCGGCCGGCTCCCGCTGGACGCGGGTGGAGTCGGCGCCGGCGAGCACCAGCAGGTTTTCGTCGTTGCGGCGCATCCGGGTGGCGAGGTGGTCGAGCTGGAACAGCTCGGCCAGCCGGTCCGGGTCCTCCTCGCCGCGCTCCAGCCGGTCGAGGTGCCCGATGAGGCGGTCGACGAGGATCTGTGAACGGCGGGCCAGGTTGACGAACATGGTCGCGACGGAGGCGCGCAGCGCGGCCTGCTCGGCGGCCGTCCGGACGGCTTCCAGGTGGACCGCGTTGAACGCCTCGGTCACCTGGCCGAACTCGTCCTTGCTGCGGACCGGCAGCGGCTCGGCGATCTGGTTGGCCAACTGCACCGGGGAGAGTTGGCCGACGACCTGCGGGTCGCGCAGTCGGGCCACTGCCTGGGGCAGGCCGTACTGGGCGACGGACAGGGCACCCTGCCGCAGCTCACGCAGCGAACGGGCCATCGAGCGGGCGACCAGGTACGCGAAGAGGATGGCCAGCAGCAGCATGCTGAGCAGCAGGCCGGTCTCCACGAACACCTGGCGCTGGACGTCGGAGCGGAGGGTGTCGGCCCCGGTGACCACTTCGCCGTCGAGCTTGCTCTCGACGGTGCGGATCAGCTTGGCGTTGGCCGTCATGGCGGCCTCCCACTGGTCCGGTCCGAACGGCGCACCGCGCATGTCGCCGGTGGTGTTGCCGTCGATCCAGCCCGTGTAGTTCTGGGCCTCCCGACGGTCACCGCCCGCGACCGTCTGGTCGTGGAACTTCGCGTCCTCCGGGGTGGCGACGGCCTTGAAGCTCTGCAGCGCCTGCTGCTGGCCGGTGCCGCTGGCGATGTAGTCGGTGCGCAGCGCGGGGGTCAGGCGCTGACCACCCTTGACGCCCAGCGCGCGGTGCACCACGACCCGGCGTGCGGCGAGGAACTCCTTCTCCCGGGCGACCGCCGCGGCGGCGCGCATCCGGTCGCTCAGGTCGTTGTCGCCGGCGAGTTGCGTGGCCGAGTCCCGGATGGCGAGCAGGTCACTGATCAGACCCTCGTACGCCTGGACGGTCTCGGTGAGCGCGAGTTTGCCGTTGAACACCTGACTGCGGACGCCGGACAGGTCCTGGAGGTTCTGGTCGATGCCGTCGAGCAGCGTCTCGAGGCTGCCCGGCAGGTCCTCGACCTCGGCGCGTTGCTCCCGGTAGGGGCCAGCCTCCTGGTCCACCCGGGAGTTCACCCGGTTGTAGGCCTCCTGGTACTGCGCCGTCGGCTGCGTTCCGTCGGCAGCCAGCAGCAGCACGGCGGCGGTCCGCTCATCCTGCAAAGCGTCGACCAGGTCACCTGAATAACTCGACAGGTTGGCCAGGTCGCCAGCTCGGTTGGCATTGTTGAGCGTCTCCACGTGGTCGACAAGACCACTGGTGCCCACCACGACCGTGGCGATGGTCGGCACGATCATGATGAGACCGAGCTTGGACCAGATCGGCATGTCCCGGAGCCGGCTGGCCGGCCGGCGCAGCCGCGACAGGAAGGAGCCCGCCGTCTTTGGCCGTTTGCTCACGTCACCGCCCTCGCGATTACAGCTTGAACGCGTTGCCTCCGGGCAACGCCCAGCGACCGACCCGGCGGGTCGGACCCCCGAGATTCCATCACGCCCGTCGACAAGAAGAAAGCCCAGGTTGTCACCTACCGAAGGTGTGATGAGATGTTGATGCGATTTGATAGCAGTCCGTCTGGCCGGAGTAACTGAAGGTAATGAAACATCCGCACCGCGTTGTCCTGCTCGCCGGCCCTTCGGGGTCCGGGAAGTCGTACATAGCGCAGCAAACCGGCTTACCGGTGCTCTGCTTGGACGACTTCTACAAAGACGGCGATGACCCTACGTTGCCACGACGAAACGACCAGGTGGATTGGGAATCACCACAGTCCTGGGATGCCCCCAGTGCGGTGGAAATCATTGCTCGACTAGCTCGCGACGGTCGAGCCGATGTGCCGGTTTATGCGATCGGCGCAGATCGACGGGTGGCCACCCGGTCATTTGATCTCGCCGGATCGCCACTTTTCGTGGCCGAAGGGATCTTCGCGGCCGAGATTGTCGAGGAGTGCCGACGCCGAGGGCTGCTCGCCGGGGCGTACGCGCTGCGCCGGCCGCGCGGTGCGACCTTCCTGCGCCGGCTGGCCCGCGACCTGTCCGAGCAGCGAAAGGCGCCTGGGGTGCTGGTCCGACGCGGCGTGGCGCTGCTGCGGGCCGAGCCCGCGGTGCTGCGTCGGCAGACCGGGTTGGGTGCGGAGGCGGCCCGTGCCCGGGAGGTGCTGCGTCGGGTGGCCGGCCTGCTCGCTGGCCACCCGCACGGCTGAGCGGGATCAGGCCAGCAGTTCGGCGTACGCCGGCTTGATCACCTCATCGATGATCCGCAGTCGCTCGTCGAACGGGATGAACGCGCTCTTCATCGCGTTGATGGTGAACCACTGCAACTCCTTCCAGCCGTAGCCGAACGTCTCCACCAGCAGCGACATCTCCCGCGACATCGAGGTGCCGCTCATCAGCCGGTTGTCGGTGTTGACGGTGGCCCGGAACCGCAGGTCCCGCAGCAGGCCGATCGGGTGGTCGGCGATCGAGGCCACCGCACCGGTCTGCACGTTCGACGAGGGGCACAGCTCCAGCGGGATCCGCTTGTCCCGGACGTACGCGGCCAGCCGGCCGAGCGAGCCGTCGGGGGCGATGTCGTCGACGATCCGGACCCCGTGGCCGAGCCGGTCCGCCCCGCACCACTGGATCGCCTGCCAGATCGACGGCAGACCGAACGCCTCGCCGGCGTGGATGGTGAAGTGGAAATTCTCCCGTTGCAGGTATTCGAAGGCGTCGAGGTGCCGGGTGGGTGGGAAGCCCGCCTCGGCGCCGGCGATGTCGAAGCCGACCACCCCGGCGTCCCGGTGCCGCACGGCCAACTCCGCGATCTCCTGCGAGCGGGCCGCGTGGCGCATCGCGGTGAGCAGTGTGCCCACCCGGATGGTCAGGCCCGCCTCGACGGCCTGGGCGGTGCCCTCGGCGAACCCGGCGAGCACCGCCTCGACGACCTCGTCCAGGGTCAGATCCTGCTCCAGGTGCTGCTCGGGGGCGAAGCGCACCTCGGCGTAGACCACCCCGTCGGCGGCCAGGTCCAGTGCGCACTCGCGGGCGACCCGACGCAGCGCGGACGGGGTCTGCATGACCGCCACGGTGTGCGCGAACGTCTCGAGATAACGCTCCAGGGACCCGGAGTTGGCGGCGTCCGCGAACCATCGTCCGAGCGCCTCGGGATCGGTGGTGGGCAACTCGTGGCCCACCACCGCGGCCAGGTCGACGATCGTCGCCGGCCGTAGCCCGCCGTCCAGGTGGTCGTGCAGCAGCGCCTTCGGAACCTTGACAATGTCCTCGTACCGGATAGTTGCGACCATCCTCAGACCCTAGCCAGCGACGGCGGTGACCGGGGGTGGCAGGTCGCCTGAGGTCCCGACCCGGCCCGGATCGGCCCGAACTAGGCTGAACGGCATGGAAGCACCGCGGTGAGGGGCCGCCCGCGACACCGCTCGGCGGCGGCCTGACGTGGACCCACGCATCCTCGACCGGTTGCGCTGCCCGGTCTGCGGCGACCCACTGGGGCAGGCCACCGACACGAGGGCGTTGCGCTGCCCGCGCCGGCACAGCTTCGACATCGCGCGCCAGGGCTACGTCAACCTGCTCACCGGTCGGTCCCCGCACGTCGGTGACACCGCCGAGATGGTCGCCGCCCGTGCGGAATTCCAGGCCGCCGGGCACTACGACGTCATCTCGGCCGCCCTCGCCGCCGCCGCGAGTCGGGCCGCGCCCGACGTCGGGGCGTACCCCCTGGTGGTGGATGCCGGCGCCGGCACGGGCCGCTACCTCGGCGCGGTGCTGGCGGCGCTGCCGGACGCCGTGGGTCTGGCCCTGGACGTGTCCAAGCCGGCGCTGCGCCGCGCGGCCCGCGCGCACCCCCGGGCCGCCGCGGCGCTCGCCGACACCTGGCAGCGGCTGCCGCTCGCGGACGCCTCGACCGCCGTGCTGCTGAACGTCTTCGCCCCGCGTAACGGCCCGGAGTTCCACCGCGTGCTCGACCCGGCCGGCACCCTGCTGGTGGTCACACCCGACACCGACCACCTCAGCGAGTTGGTGGGTGCCCTGGGCCTGCTGCGGGTGGATCCGGACAAGGCCGACCGGGTGACCGGCAGTCTGGGCGGGCACTTCACCGCGGTCAGCTCGGCGGTGCACCGGGCGGAGCTGGCCCTGACCCGGCCGGAGGTCACCACCGTGGTCGGGATGGGCCCCAGCGCGTGGCACACCGATCCGGCCGCGCTCGCCACCCGGCTGGCCGCGCTGCCCGAACCGGTCCGGGTCACCGTGGCGGTGCGGGTGGACGCCTACCGACCCCGCTGAGCTCAGGTGGAGAGGTCGACCTCTTCCCAGCCGGGCGGCTCGTCGTGGTACGGCCCGCGCAGGATCACCGCCCACTCCAGCGCCCAGCGGCGCTGCCCGATCGCGTTCGCGTCGATCAGGCCCGGCGCCCGCAGGCCACCGCGCTCGGTCTCCAGGTACGCCCAGTCCAGGCAGTAGTGCAGGTCGAGCAGGGCGGCCGCGTCGGCCGGGTGCTGTGGCGCGGTGAGGATCCGGGACCGCCAGTGCGGGAACGTCTCTCCCTCGGCGATGTGCGGCAACCGCTCGACCAGGCGCTCGTCGACGGCGAGCGTCGGGTCGAGCTGCTTGCTCAACCCGAGCACCCAGGCCAGGGCGAAGAGCGCGTCGTGGTGCAGCACGAACGAGCGGTGGTCGCCCTTGCCGCCCATCACGAACTGCCACTCCGGCGGTGTGACCATCTCGACCAGGTGCGAGCCGAGCAGCCAGCTCATCGCCGCCTCCGGGGGCATCCCGAAGCAGCGCGCCAGGATCAGGTGCAGCACGGCGATCCGCGCCTCGATCTCCACAGTGGGGCGCAGGTCGATCTCGTCACCCGGCTCCCAGACCAGCGGGAACTGGGCCGGCGGCAACGGCAGACCGAGCCGGGACAGCTCGTCCAGGCTCGCCTCGCGCACCTCGCGTGGGTCGGGAGCAGCAACGGTCACGGCGGGTCTTCCTGTCTGCTCGCGCCGGCTCAAGGCCGGTTGTCCCCCCTTGGCCTGCGACAATAGCGCTACCAGGTGACCGGCACCATGGCACCCCGACCCCCGGTCCGGTCAGCCGATGCGCTCGATGACCAGCGGCGTCGCGGCCGCGGCGGTCGACGCGATCCGTACCGCGTCGGCGGCCTCGGCCAGCGCCGCCGGAATCCGCGCCGGGTCCTCGGCGCGCAGCTCGTAGAGGGGGTCACCGGCCCGTACCGGGTCACCCGGCCGCTTGTGCAACACCACACCGGCCGGCACGCTGACCGGGTCCTCCTTGCGCGCCCGACCCGCGCCGAGTCGCCACGCCGCAACCCCCATGGCGTACGCGTCGACGGCGGCGACGTGTCCGTCCCGCTCGGCGCGGACCACCTCGACCTCGTTGGCGGTCGGCATCGGCGCGTCCGGGTCGCCGCCCTGCGCACGGATCATCGCCCGCCAGGAGTCCATCGCCCGGCCGTCCCGCAACGCGGCCGCCGGGTCGGCGTCGGGCAGGCCGGCCGCGTCGAGCATCTCCCGGGCCAGGGCGAGGGTCAGTTCCACCACGTCGGCGGGTCCACCACCGGCCAGCACCTCGACCGACTCGGTCACCTCCACCGCGTTGCCGATGGCCAGACCGAGCGGAGTGGACATGTCGGTGAGCAGGGCGACGGTCCGTACGCCGTGCGCGCCACCCAACTCGACCATCGTGCGGGCCAGCTCGCGGGCCTGGTCGACGGACTTCATGAAGGCACCCGAGCCGACCTTGACGTCGAGGACCAACGCGCCGGTGCCCTCGGCGATCTTCTTGCTCATGATGGAGCTGGCGATCAGCGGGATCGCCTCCACGGTGCCGGTCACGTCGCGAAGCGCGTACAGCTTGCGGTCGGCGGGGGCGAGCCCCGCGCCGGCCGCGCAGATCACCGCGCCGACCTCGTCGAGCTGGGCGATGAACTCGTCGTTGCTCACCGTGGCCCGCCAGCCCGGGATGGACTCCAACTTGTCGAGCGTGCCGCCGGTGTGCCCGAGCCCTCGGCCGCTCAGCTGCGGCACGGCCGCGCCACACGCCGCCACCAACGGGGTGAGCGGCAGCGTGATCTTGTCGCCCACGCCGCCGGTGGAGTGCTTGTCGACAGTCGGCCGGCGTACCGCCGACAGGTCCAGCCGCTCACCGCTGGCGATCATCGCGGCGGTCCACCGGGCGATCTCCGGGGCGGTCATGCCGTTGAGCAGGATCGCCATGGCCAGCGCCGACATCTGCTCGTCGGCGACGACCCCCCGCGTGTACGCGTCGACCACCCAGTCGATCTGCGCGTCCGACAGCACCCCGCCATCCCGCTTGACCCGAATAACGTCAACAGCAGCAAAACCGCTCACTTTGTGGTTCCTTCTCACGTCGTCGTGCAGATCCAGACCGGCGGCCCGTGCCCAGGTCAGGGCGGGGGCCGACCGTGCCCGGCGGAGGGATCAAGCCTGACCGCCCGGAGCCGGGCACGGTCGGCCCCCGCCCCCAACCGCAACCACAATCAACCCCAGCGAACCGGGATCTCCAAAGGCGGCTCACCCTCGCCAGCCCAGAAGATCGTGCCGGTCGCGTCGACCACCACCACACGCGGTGTCCGGGCCAGACCCCAGGTGATCGCCTCGGCCGGGTCGTCCCAGCTCGGCGCCTCCTCCAGCACACCGGTCTCGGCACCGACGTCGTCGCCGGCCGACCGCTCCCAGTACGCCGTCCAGACCTGCTGCCCGGCGGACATGTCCGGATGCACGAAGACGGTGCCGCGCCCACGCCAGGCGGCCAGCCGCTCCGGGACCACCGGCACCGGCGTCTCCCCGGTGACGGCCTCCAGGTCCTCCACACCGAAGGCGTGCGGCAGCAGCTCGGCCATCCGCAGCGGGCGGGTCTTGCTCTCGATCAGGCACTCCGGCCCGCCGTGCTCCCAGAGCAGCTGCCGGCAGCGACCGCACGGCATCAGCGGCTCACCTGTCGCGTCGACGCAGGACAGCGCGACGAGTCGACCGCCACCGGTGGCGTGCAGGCTGGAGACCACCCCGCACTCGGCGCAGAGGGTCACCCCGTACGCGGCGTTCTCCACGTTGCAGCCGACCACCACGCGGCCGTCGTCGACAAGCGCGGCCGCGCCGACCGGGAACGTCGAGTACGGCGCGTACGCGTGCCGCATCGCGTCGGTGGCGGCGGCCCGCAAGCGCGCCCAGTCAATGTCGGTCATGCCACCATTCTGCCCAAGCAGCCCAGGTCAGGAGCGGGCAGGGCGGGCTCCGCAGGCGGACTGTACCTACTGGTATGTACAGTGACGCCATGGACTCGCGACAACTACTCGTCGACACGATGGGGCAGCTCATGTGGGAGCGCGGCTACGCCGACACCAGCCCGCGTGACGTTCGCGAACGGTCCGGCGTGGGCCAGGGCAGCATGTACCACCACTTCCCGACCAAGCGGGATCTCGCGCTCGCCGCACTTGAGCGCAACGTCGCCGACCTGCTGCCGGCCGCGTCCGAACTCGACGGTCCGGGCGACCCGATGGCTCGGATCGAGGCATACCTGATGCGTCCCCGCGACGCCCTCAAGGGCTGCAAGGTCGGCCGGATGACCCAGGACCCGCAGGTCCGCGAGGACCCGGTGCTGCTCGCCCCGGTGGCGCGCGCGTTCGCCCAGGCCCGCGGCCGCTGGGTCACGGTGCTGCGCGAGGCCGTCGCGGCGGGCGAACTGCGGGACGACCTCAACCCCGAGCAACTCGCCAACACCCTGATGGCCGTCCTACAGGGCGGCTACGTGCTCGCGATCGCCCAGCAGGACCCCGGCCCGTTCGACGATGCCCGCGAAGGCGCTCTCAGCCTCCTTCGGGCGGCAGCACCAGCCGGGCTCGCCCACGAGAACAACAGGAGGAACTGAAGCCATGACGGTACGCATCGGCATCAACGGGTTCGGACGGATCGGGCGCACCTACCTGCGCGCGGCCCTGGCCAACAACGCCGACGTCGAGGTGGTCGCGGTGAACGACCTCACCGATGCCCGCACGCTGGCCACCCTGCTCGAGTGGGACTCGGTCTCCGGACATCTGGACGGCGTCGCCTACGACGGCGACGCGATCGCCGTTCAGGGCACGCGCATGAGGGTCTTCGCGCAGTCCGACCCGGCCACCATCCCCTGGGGTGACGTCGGCGCCGACGTCGTGATCGAGTCCACCGGCCACTTCACCGACGGCGGCGCGGCGGCGGCCCACCTCAAGGGCGGCGCGAGGAAGGTCATCATCTCGGCGCCGGCCAAGGGGGACGTCCCCACGTTCGTTCTCGGAGTGAACGACGAGAGCCTCGACCCGGACGGCCACGACGTCTTCTCCAACGGCTCCTGCACCACGAACTCGCTGGCACCGCTCGCGAAGGTGCTCAACGACTCGTTCGGCATCGACTCGGGACTGATGACGACGATCCACGCCTACACGGGCGACCAGCGGCTCCACGACGCGCCACACTCCGACCTGCGCCGCGCCCGCGCGGCGGCCCTCTCGACGATCCCGACGTCGTCGGGCGCGGCGAAGGCGATCGGCAAGGTCATCCCGGAGCTCGACGGGCGCCTCACCGGCGCCGCACTGCGCGTACCTGTCGCGACGGGCTCCATCACCGACCTCACCGTGGTCCTCCGCCAGCGCGCCGACGTCCAGGACGTCAACGCGGCGTTCCGCGAGGCGGCCGCATCCCCGGGGCTGCGGCGCTACCTGCAGTACTCCGAGGCGCCCCTGGTCTCGGCGGACATCGTCGGCAACCCCTACTCGTCGATCTTCGACGCGCCGCTGACCGAGGCAGTCGGCAACCAGGTCAAGGTGTTCGGCTGGTACGACAACGAGTGGGGCTTCTCCAACCGCCTCGTGGAGTTCTCCGAGCGCATCGGAGCGACGGCGGCGGCCTGACGCACCACGGCGTACCCGGGACGTGTCCGGGTGGGCGAGCGCGCTGCGGCGTGCCCGGCGGGACGTCCCGCCGGGCACGCCTTCGCGCGTCAGCCCTTGATGTACGGCTTGCCGTCGGCGGCCGGTGCCCGAACCCGGCCGACCAGCCCGGCGACCGCCAGGATCGTCGCCAGGTAGGGCAGCATGGCCAGGAACTGGCTGGGGATCGAGCTGCTGATCGCGCCCAGGTAGGTGGCGAGCTGGTCGGCGAACCCGAAGAAGAGCGCGGCGAGCAGCGCGCCGGTCGGGTTCCACCGGCCGAAGATCAGCGCGGCCAGGGCGATGAAGCCCTTACCGCCGATCATGTTCTTGGTGAACGAGTAGAGCGCCAGCGTGTAGGAGGCGCCGCCGATGCCGGCGACCACCCCGGCCAGCAGCACGTTGCGGTAGCGCACCCGCAGCACCTTGACGCCGAGCGTGTCCGCGGCGATCGGGTGTTCGCCGACCGAGCGGGTCCGCAGACCCCACCGGGTCCGGAACAACCCGATGTGGATCACCAGCACCAGCAGCAGGCCCAGGTAGAGGAAGATGTTGCCGCGGAACAGCGCCGGCCCGAGCACCGGGATGTCCTTCAGCAACGGGATCTCCCAGTTGCTGAAGCGGGGCGCGCTGTTGTATCTCGCCGCGTCGGTCTGCATCAGCCGCTCGTAGAGGAACCCGGTGACGCCGACCGCCAGCAGGTTCAGCACGATGCCCATGACGACCTGGTCGACCAGGTAGCGGATCGCGAAGACGGCCAGCAGCAGCGAGATGAACGCGCCGCCGATGGCGGCGGCGACCAGTCCCACCCAGACGCTGCCGGAGATGCTGCCGAAGAGCGCGCCGCTGAAGGCGCCCATCAGCAACTGGCCCTCGATGGCCACGTTGACCACGCCGGAGCGTTCGCAGAGCACCCCGGCGAGCGCACCGAAGATCAGCGGTAGGGCCAGGATGAACGTGCCCCGGATGATGTTGACCAGCGGCATGAAGTTCTGCCCGGCCGGCGCCGCGGAGACCTGCCAGCAGAGGAACGAGAGCACGAAGCCGACCAGCCCGACGCCGAGCACCGGGAGGAACCACCGCTTCGGCACCCCGGCGAGCAGGGCCGCGCCGGCGGCGATCGCGATGATCCCGAACAGGATCGCCCCGATCGTGCCGTTGATCTCCAGTGCGGCGCCGGCCGCGTCGTCGCTGAGGGTGAATCGGGCCTGCTGGTCGGTGGCGAGCGCGCCGAAGAGCACCGCGGCCAGCAGGCCGAGCCCCAGCAGTGTGAGGCCGACCTTGCGGCTTCGCGTCCAGAAGCCCTCGTCGACCGGGGCGACCGCGATGTCGGGGACAGCCATGGTGGACATGAGTTACCAGCCCTTCGCCAGGCTCGTCTGCAACCGGGCGGCGCGCGCGGCCCGGAGCTGGAAGATCGCCTTCACCAGGGCCGGCGCGGCGATGAAGATGACGATCAGCGCCTGGAGCACGGTCACCAGCTCCAGCGAGATCCCGGAGTACGACTGCATCCGGTTGCCGCCGGCCTGCAACGCCCCGAACAGCAACGCGGCCAGCAGCACCCCCCAGGGCTTCACCCGCCCCAGCAACGCCACCAGGATGCCGTCGAAGCCGATCTGCGCGACCACCAGCGGGGTCAACGCGCTGGCGGTCGAGCCCAACACCATGTTCGAGCCACCGAGGCCCGCCAGGATGCCGGCGAAGACCATGATCAGGATGTACGTCCGCGTGACGCTGATGCCCGCGGTGCGGGCGGCGTCCGGGTTGGCGCCGACCGCCCGCAGCTCGAAGCCGAGCGTCGAACGGTTCAGCAGCCAGGCGACCCCCCAGGTGGCCAGCACGGCGATCAGGATGCCGGCGTGCACCCGCAGGTTGTCGCCGAGCAGTCGGGGCAGCTGGGCGGAGGTGTCCACCGCCTTGCTGATCGCGTCGGTACGGTTCGGGTCCTGCACGCCGTTCTGCACGATCAACCAGGTGAGGAAGTACGTGGCGACGTAGTTGAGCATGATCGTGTTGATCACCTCGTGCGCGCCGGCACGGGCCTTGAGGATGCCGGGGATGAAACCCCAGATCGCTCCGCCCAGAGCGCCGGCCAGCACCGCCACCAGCAGGTGCAGGCCGGGCGGCAGGGGCAGCAGGAAGCCGGCCAGGGCCGCCATGATCACACCGATGGTGGCCTGACCCTGGGCACCGATGTTGAACAGGCCGCCCCGGAAGGCCAGCGCCACCGACAGGCCGGTGAAGACGAGCGGCGCGGCGTAGGTGAGCGTCTCCGAGATCGGCGCGAGCACGGCCTGCCAGCTACCGGTGCCGTTCACCCAGCCGGAGAACGCCTCGGGGTCGAAGACCGAGCCCTTGAACAGGTTCGCGTACGCCTCGCTGACGAGCGTCCAGCTGGAGTTGATCGCGTCGGACGGTCGGGAGGTGATGTACGAGTACGTGGACAGCACGGTCGGATCAGAAATGATCATCAGCACCGCGCCGACCACGATCGCCAGCACCAGCGACAGCAGGGTCACCGTGAAGGTGTTGGCCGCCCAGAGGTTGTCCATGAACAACCGGCCCAGACTCGGCTTCTGCTCCGGCGTGGACGCCGAGCCGCCCGGCTCGGTCGCCACCTCGGCCCGTTCGGTGTTGCCGAGCGTGTTCTGCGCGGCCTGCGCCTCGCTCGCCGGCTCCTTGTCCGGCGAGCCGGGCTGCGGGGTTGGGGGGTTGGTCATGCCTCGTCCTCGCTCGCGGAGCCCGGGTCGCTCGCCGGGCTCCCGTCGGTGGCCGGCCCGTCGCTGGGCACGGCGTCCGGGTCGCGCTCGTGGGCCGCGTCCGGGCTGATGCCGGCCATCAGTAGGCCGATCTCCTCGCGCGGGGTGTCCGGGCCGACGATCCCGATGATCCGACCGCGGTACATGACGGCGATCCGGTCGGCCAGCCCGATCACCTCGTCGAGCTCGCTGGAGACCACCATGACGGCGGTGCCGATGTCCCGCTCGCGGATGATCTGGCTGTGGATGAACTCGATCGACCCCACGTCGACGCCACGGGTCGGCTGGGCGGCGATGAAGAGCTTCAGCGGCCGGGACAACTCCCGGGCCACGATCACCTTCTGCTGGTTGCCGCCGGAGAGGGTGCCGACCGCCGCGTCGGCCGATGAGGTACGGACGTCGAACTGCTCGATCCGCTCCTTCGCCGAGGCGGCGATCGCCTCCGGCTTCAGCGCGAGCCCGGCACCGAACGGCGGCCGGTCGTAGATGTCCAGCACCAGGTTCTCCGCGACGCTGAACTCCTTGACCAGGCCGTCCACGCTCCGGTCCTCGGGCACGTAGCCGACGCCCGCGCGGAGCACCTTCTTGGGCTTCCAGCCGTCGATCCGGTCCCCGACCAGGCTGACCGTGCCGGCGAGCACCGGGCGCAGGCCCATGATCGCCTCGATCAGCTCGGTCTGACCGTTGCCCTGTACGCCCGCCACGCCGAGCACCTCACCGGCGCGCACGGTCAGGTCGATGCCGTCGACCGCGCGGATCTGCCGGTCGTCGTCGACGACGAGCCCGGCCACCTCCAGCACCGGGTCGCCCGGCGTGGCCGGGGTCTTGTCCACGGTGAGCCGGACGTTGCGCCCGACCATCAGGGCCGCCAGCTCGTCCCGGCTGGCCTGCGGCGAGGCGGTGCCGACGGTCTTTCCGCGTCGGATCACCGTGATCCGGTCGGCGATGGCCTTGACCTCGCCCAGCTTGTGGGTGATGAAGACGATCGACTTGCCGGCCGCCTTGAGCGACCGCATGACCGTCAACAGTTCCTCGGTCTCCTGCGGCGTGAGCACGGCGGTCGGCTCGTCCAGGATGAGCAGGTCGACGTCGCGGGTGAGCGCCTTGACGATCTCGACACGCTGCTGGATGCCGACCGGCAGGTCCTCGATCACGGCGTCCGGGTCGACCCGCAGGTTGTAGCGCTCGGACACCTCGGTGACCTCGCGCCGGGCGCGACGGCGGTCCAGGAAGCCGGCGATGCCGCCCCGGGTCTGCTCGGCGCCGAGCATGATGTTTTCGGCGACGGTGAAGACCGGCACCAGCATGAAGTGCTGGTGCACCATGCCGATCCCGGCGCCGATCGCGTCGGACGGGCCCTTCAGCTTCAACGGCTTGCCGTCGACCAGGATCTCGCCCTCGTCGGGCTGGTAGAGCCCGTAGAGCACGTTCATCAGTGTCGACTTGCCCGCGCCGTTCTCGCCGAGCAGGGCGTGAATCTCTCCAGGCTCCACCGTCAGGTCGATGTGGTCGTTGGCGACCAGATCACCGAACCGCTTGGTGATGCCGCGCAGTTCGAGTCTCAGCGCAACCTCCTGGAGTGCGAGCGATGGTGCAGCCTAGCTGCCGTCGACCCGACCGGAGCGGCCGGTTGACGTGGTGCGCGATCGGCCGCTCCGACCCCACGGTCACCCGCGGGGCCAGAGCGGCCGGTCGGTCGTACCTGTCCCCCGCCGACCCCCCGATGATCTCATTGGAGGGGCCAGCCGGTCGTCACTTGGTCGGCTGGGCCTTCGAGGTGACGGTGATGGTGCCGGCGGCGATGTCCGCCTTGATCTTGTCGACCTCGGCCTTCAGCTCGGCCGGAACCTTGCTGTCGAAGTCGTGGTACGGGGCGATCGAGACACCACTGTTGGCCAGGGTGCCGACGAAGCCCGGCTTGGCCGGCAGCTTGTCACCGGCGGCGGCCTTCACCACAGCCTCCTTGACGGCGTCCGGGATGTTCTTCACCACGGTGGTGATGATCGCCGAGCAGTCCGGGGTGCTCTCGCAGCCGTCGACGTCCACCCAGATGGTGCTGTACTTGCCACCCGAGGCCTTGGCCGCGGCGGTGGTGCCGAGGCCGGAGCCGCCGGCGACCGGCATGATGATGTCCGCGCCCTGGGCGACCAGCGCGTCGGAGACCTTCTTGCCCTCGTCCTGCTTGGCGAAGTCGTTGGTGAAGGAGCCCTTCTGGGTCTCCTTGTTCCAACCCAGCGCCTGGACGTTCTTGCCCTTGGTGGTGTTGAAGTACTTCACACCGTCGACGAAGCCGTCCATGAAGATGGTGACCGGCGGGATCGGTAGACCACCGTAGGTGCCCACCTTGCCGGTCTTGGTCATTCCGGCGGCCAGGTAGCCGGCCTGGAACGCGGCCTGCGCGGTGTCGAACTGCATCGGGTAGACGTTCTCCAGCTCGGAGCCGGAGTCCACGATGCCGAACTCCTGGTTCGGGTTCGCCGTCGCGATCTTCTTGGTGGCGTTGGCCATCAGGCCACCGACCGCCAGGATGAAGTTGCACTTCTGGTTGACGTACTGCGTCAGGTTCGGCTCGTAGTCGGCCTCGGCCTTCGACGCGACGAACTTGATGTCGATGTTGTCGTTGGCGGCCTTGGCCTCCTGCAGACCCTTCCAGGCCGAGGTGTTGAACGACTTGTCGTCGATGCCGCCGACGTCGGTCACCATGCAGGCGCTGAACTTCTTGGCGCCACTGCCGGCGTTGTTGTCATCCTTGGGGGCCTCGCCACAAGCGGCGGCGGTGAGCGCGAGCCCACCCACCGCGAAGATCGAGGCGATCCGCATCCCACGCACCGAGCGCAAGACGTCTCCTTCCCATTGCTCACCGCGCCTAGTGCGGTGGCAGCCCATCAGCCGACCTGCGGTGTGCCGCCGGCTGTCCCACGTTACGGACGGGAGCGTACGCCCGCGCCCACCCACCGGCCGACAATCGTGCACGACTGTTGAGCGCCTGTTACCCGGGTGTAACCCTTGCGTGGGGCAAGTCACGCTTCGTGCTGGTAAGCGAGTCCCAGGGCGTCCGCAACGTCCGGATTTTCGGGGCCGGTCCCTCCTCGGACGTTACCGCCAAAAGACCGCGACCGCCGCGTTGACCAGGGTCAGACCGACGATCGCGAGGAAATGACCACGGTTTACCACGTCCCGCTTCCGGGAGAAGAAGACCATGACGAAGATCAGCAGCGCGATGACCAACTTCGTCACAAGTTTCGCCGGCGCCGGCTCGTCGCCGTCGCGCAGCGGCGCGGAGAGGCCGAGCCCGGTCAGCAACTGGATCACCGCCCCCCAGAGCATCGCCGGGTTGATCCGGATCCGGCCACTGAGGTACTGGGCGATCGAGCCGCCGAGCAGCAGGGCGAAGCCGATCAGATGGACATAGAGGAGGATGAGTCGCAGTGCTTCCACGTCGCTCATCCTCCCCTATCAACGACAGTTTGTAGTAGGGGGGCGCGCCGACCCGGCACGCCCCGCCCGACGAGCAGGCACCCGGCCTGCGGCCGGACCGATCAGGCCGCGGCCACCGCGGAGCGCTCGGCCGCCGCCGGTCCGCCGACCACCGGCGCCGATCCGGCCCGCCGGGCGAATAGCACCAGGAGCAGCCCCGCCACTGCGTACCCGGCGAGGATCGCCACCGCCTGCCCGGCACCGGCGCCATCGAAGAAGGCGGCGGAGCGCAGCGCGGTGCCGCCCGCGCCGACCGGCAGCCACTGCCCGATCTCGCCCCAGGGCTGCGGCAACAGTTCGGGAGCGGCGGAGACAGCCGAGAGCGGGTTGCCGACCAGGAACACCAGCAGCGCGCCGAGGCCGATCCCCGGCCGGCCGAGCACCGCACCCAGCCCGGCGACGGTGGCCGCGGCGGCGAGCGTGAAGAGGCCGATCATGCCCCCCTCGGCGAGCCGGCTCCCGTCGATCACGCCAAGCCAGTCGTGCAGCACGACAACCCCCGCCACCCCGGCGAGCACGGCGTAGGCCGCCAACCCGGCCAGCCGGGCGGTCCGCCCGCGCACGAGCAGGGTCAGCAGCGCACCGGCCAGCAGGCTGGTCATGGCGAACGGCAGGAAGCCGGCGGCGAATCCGGCACCCCGGGGGTCGTCCGGATCGGCGGGGACCACCGACACCACCGGGACCGGCCGGCCGCCGGAGACCTGCCCGGCCGCCTCAGCGAGAAGTACGGCGACCATCGGGCTGGCGGCCGGCGCGGTGTGCAGGGCCACACCGTCCGGGCCGGCGACGAAGGCCGCGTAGACCTCGCGGTCGCGCAGCGCCCGGTCGGCCGCTTCGGCGTCCGGCAGGGTGGTCACCACGAACGCGCCGGGCCGGGCCGCGGCGAGCCGGCCGCCCAGGTCTCCGGCCACGGGTGCCGGCCCAGCAACGGCGATCGGCAGGTCGCGGGGGGCGAGGTTGGCCGCCGGAGCGGCGAAGAGCGGTACGAGCAGCGCCTGCACCGCCACCGCCAGGAGGGCGACCAGGAGGGCGAGCTGCAACGGCGAACGGCTGCGGGTGGGTGACGGGGGCATGGCAATCTCCTAAAACGAACGCTCGTTCTTTGTAGAAGAGTGCGCCGCGAGCCGTCGCTGCGTCAAGAACGAGTGTTCGCTTTACACTGTGCGACGTGCCACGGGTCTCCGAAGAACACCGCACCGCCCGCCGCCGGCAGATCGTCGAGGCCGCCCGCCGGTGCTTCCTGCGGGAGGGCTTCCATCGCACCTCGATGCAGGACGTGATCGCCGAGGCCGATCTCTCGGTGGGCGCGGTCTACCGCTACTTCCCGAGCAAGACCGACCTGATCAACGCGATCGCCGAGCAGGCGATCGGCGGCGCGGGTCAGGTGCTCACCGAGCTGACCCGGCAGGACCCGCCACTGCCGCTGCTGGCGGTGCTCGACCGGGTGCTGGCGTACGTCGAGACCCAGCTCGACGAGGATGGTGCGCTGCGCATCGCGATCCAGGTCTGGGGCGAGTCGCAGCGCGACCCGGCACTGGCTGTCTTCGTCGCCGACACGTACACGGGCTTCCGTGAGCACTTCACGGCCCTGGTCCGGCGGGCCCAGCGGTCCGGCGAACTCCCCGCCCACGCCGACCCGGAGGCCACCGGGGCTGCGCTGTTCGGCCTGGTCCCGGGCTGGTTCATCCAGCGCCTGCTGACCGGCGTCCCGGACCGCGCGACCTACCTGACCGGAGTGGCGGCCCTGCTCGGCGCGACCCCGCGATCGTCCTGAACCCCCGCGTCGAACCTTCGCACCGACCAGCAGGGGCGCGAGCCCGAGCTCAGCTCTCACATGCTGCGGGGGCACAGCAAGGCGTTGCAGATTTTGGAAGGGCTTGCAGAGCACCCGGCAAGAACTTGCCGGTGGGCTAAAGTGCCGCCATGCGCGCTCGACTGTCCGACATCGCCCAGCAGGCCGAAGTCAGCGAGGCCACGGTGTCGCGGGTGCTCAACGACCGCCCCGGCGTGGCGCCGGAGACCCGGCAGGCCGTCCTCACCGCACTGGACGTGCTCGGCTACGAGCGCCCGGCCCGGCTGCGCAAGCGCAGCGCCGGGCTGGTCGGCCTGGTGGTGCCGGAGCTGGACAACCCGATCTTCCCCGCCTTCGCCCAGGTCATCGAGTCGACCCTGGCGCAGAGCGGGTTCACCCCGGTGCTCTGCACCCAGACCGCCGGCGGCGTGACCGAGGACGAGTACGTGGAGATGCTGCTGGACCGGCAGGTCTCCGGCATCGTCTTCGTCTCCGGTCTGCACGCCGACACCGCCGCCAACCACGACCGCTACCGGGCGCTGCTCGCCCGGCCGCTGCCGGTGGTGATGATCAATGGACACGTGCCGGACGTCGGCGCCCCCTTCGTCTCCTGTGACGACCGGGAGGCCGCCGAACTGGCCGTCGCCCACCTGGTCGCGCTCGGGCACCGACGGATCGGCCTGATCACCGGCCCGGACCGGTTCGTTCCGGTGCAGCGCAAGGTGTCCGGCTGGCGCTCGGCGATGACCCGACTCGCCGGTGTGGCGGAGGCCAACCTCGGCCCACTGGCCGAGCTGTCGCTGTTCGGTGTGGAGGGTGGCGAGGCGGCGGCCGGCCGGCTGCTCGACCGCGGCGTCACCGGCATGGTCTGCGGCTCCGACCTGATGGCGCTCGGCGCGATCCGGGCGGCCCGCCAACGCGGCCTCCGGGTGCCCGACGACGTCTCCGTGGTCGGCTACGACGACTCGCCGCTGATGGCGTTCACCGACCCGCCGTTGACCACCATGCGGCAACCGGTCACCGCGATGGCGGTGGCCGCCGTCCGCGCCCTGGTGGACGAGATCAACGGGTACGGCGCTCCGCACTCGGAGTACCTGTTCCGCCCGGAGCTGGTGGTGCGCGGCTCCACCGCGGTCGCGCCGAGCACCGCGCGTCTGCCTTACGCAAGATCTGCTTGACTCTTGCAGCTCCGGGGCGGCATATTGCTCCGATGATCAGCACCGCCACCCCGTCGCACACCGATGATCACCGCTGGTGGCGTTCCGCGGTCGTCTACCAGGTGTACGTCCGCAGCTTCGCCGACAGCGACGGCGACGGCACCGGCGATCTCCAGGGCATTCGGCAACGCCTGCCGTACCTGCGCGACCTCGGGGTGGACGCGCTCTGGCTGACACCCTTCTACACCTCCCCGATGATCGACGGCGGGTACGACGTCGCCGACTACCGGGACGTCGACCCGATGTTCGGCACCCTCACCGACTTCGACGCGATGATCACCGACGCGCACGCCCTCGGTCTGCGGATCATCGTCGACCTGGTGCCCAACCACACCTCCCACGCGCACCCGTGGTTCACCGCCGCCCTCGCCGCCGGCCCCGGCTCGCCGGAGCGGGCCCGCTACCTCTTCGCCGAGGGCCAGGGCACGCACGGCGAACTGCCCCCGAACGACTGGGAGAGCATCTTCGGCGGCCCCGCCTGGACCCGGGTCGCCGACGGCCAGTGGTACCTGCACCTGTTCGACCCCGCCCAGCCGGACCTGAACTGGCGTCACCCGGAGGTCCGTGCCGAATTCGAGGACGTGCTGCGGTTCTGGCTGGACCGGGGCGTGGACGGATTCCGCGTCGACGTGGCACACGGCATGATCAAGGCCGAGGGGCTGCCGGACGTCGGCTTCAGCACGACGACCACCGGCCAGCGCCAGGTCGAGCTGCTCGGCAGGGGCCGGCTCCCCTACTTCGACCAGGACGAGGTGCACGAGATCTACCGCGCCTGGCGACCCATCCTGGACAGCTACCCCGGGGGTCGGATGGCGGTCGCCGAGGCGTGGGCCGAGACGCCCCAGCGCCTGGCCCGCTACATCGGTCCGGACGAGTTGCACCAGGCCTTCAGCTTCGACTTCCTCGACGCCACCTGGTCGGCCGACTCGTTCCGCAAGGTGATCGACACGGCTCTGGCTGAGGCGAGCGTCGTCGGAGCGCCGACCACCTGGGTGCTGTCCAACCACGACAAGCAGCGGCACGTCACCCGCTACGGCGACGGTGTCGAAGGGCTGCGCCGGGCCCGCGCCGCCAGCCTGCTGATGCTCGCCCTGCCCGGCTGCGCCTACCTGTACCAGGGCGAGGAACTGGGCCTGCCGGAGGTCCTCGATCTTCCGGACGAGTTGCGCCAGGACCCGGCGTTCCTGCGCACCGGCGAGAGCCGCGACGGCTGCCGGGTGCCCATCCCGTGGAGCGGCGAGCTGGCCCCGTACGGCTTCGGCCCGGCCGGCAGCGAGCTGAGCTGGCTGCCCGCCCCGGCAACCTGGCGGGCACTGTCCGTCAGCGCGCAGACCGGCGTGCCCGACTCGACGTTGGAGCTGTACCGGACCGCGCTGCGGATCCGCCACCAGCACCCGGCCTTGGCCGACGAGGCCGACGGGATCACCTGGCTGGAGAGCGAGCCGGGCGTGCTGGCCTTCACCCGCATCGCCGGCGACAGCACGCTGATCTGCGTGGTCAACCTGAGCGGCACGCCGGTCAGGATTGACGGGTACGGTCAGCCGCTCGTCGCCAGCGACGCGCTCACCGGACCGGACGGCGACCACCTGCTGCCGATTGACGCGGCTGCCTGGTTACAACGGCGCTGAACGGGTAACAACCACTCGACCTGGTCGTTCGTTGTGCCCCGCGCCGACGGGCGGCTGGGCTACCGACCCCTTGTGGTGGGGGGTGAGGTGTCACCGGCGCCACGCGGAGTTCGCTCCGCGTGGCGCCGGTGTCCGTTGCGCCGCTGGTGGTGTGGCCAGCGGCGGTCGTGGGTACCGCATCGGACACCGTCACTACGGAGGTGAACCCATGGGGGTACGGATCGCGCAGTGCACGCTCGACGTCGAGGACCTGGACGTGATGGTCACGTTCTGGTCCGCGGCGCTCGGCTACGAGGTCGAACGGGGCGACGACGGCAGCGCCAGGCTCTGGCCACCGGGGCGGACGCCGGCCACCGCCCCCACCGTGTGGTTGCAGGGCTCGGGCACCGCCAAGCGGGGCAAGAACCGACTGCACCTCGACCTGGTCGCGGACGCGGACCCCGAAACCGAGGTACGACGGCTGCTGAGCCTCGGTGCGCGGCACGTCGACGTCGGGCAGACCGGGACCGAACGGTTCACGGTGCTCGCCGACCCGGAGGGCAACGAGTTCTGCGTGCTGGACGGTCCGCCGACCCGCTGACGGCCCCCGCTGTCACTTCGCGGTGAGCAGCGCCGCGATCCGGGTGAAGCCGTCGCGTACCTCGGCCTCGTCCGGCGGCTCGGTGGGCGCGCCGTGGCCGGCCTCGTCGGCGGCCGCGTCCAACTCCTCGTCGATCACGTCCTCGAAGTCGCCGTACAGGTCGGCGCTCTCGACCTGGCGGGCCTCGTCCTCGGCGGCGACCTGCGCGGCGGCGATCTCACTGCGGATCTCGTCGGCGGACAGTGCCGGCAGCAACGGCTCCACCACCGCCATCAGTTGCTCCTCGGCCACCACCGCCTCGGCCAGCGCCAACGCGTGCGGCCGCTCGTACGGCCCGCAGACCACCGGCTCCCACTCGTCGAGGTCACCGAGCGGACCGAAGGTGATGATCCAGGGCAGCCCGAGGAGCGGCGAGTCGGCCGGCAGGTCCAGTGTCATGAGTGCGCCCACCGGCTCATCATGGTCCGCGAACGCGAGCGTCGGCGGCTTTCGGCTCAGTTTCCGCCCGTCCGGTGGGCGGTCGGCGACGGTCAGCCGGGGCGGACGGCGTCCAGAGCGGCGCGGACCAGGGCGAGCGCGGTGGCCGGCGGCACGCCGAGCCGGGCCGCCTCGGCCGCATAGCCGGCCGCCGCCCGCTGGAGCCGGTCGACGGCGTCGTCCCGCCCGGGGGCGACGAACGTGCCGTTGCGCCCCCGGGTCTCCAGCAACCCCGCCGCCTCCAACTCCCGGTACGCCCGGGCCACCGTGTTCGCGGCCAGCCCGAGGTCGGCGGCGAGCTGCCGGACGGTGGGCAGTCGACACCCGACCGGCAGCCGACCGTCGCCGATCAGCTCGGCGAGTTGCCCCCTGACCTGCTCGTACGGCGGCACCGACGAGTCCGCGTCGACCGAGATCAGCATCTGTACGCCTTCCGTCCTCAGCTCGCACCGCCTGGCGTACCGGGATCGGTGTCCTCGTCGACCACGCCCGCCGGGACGGCGGCCTCCGCCAGGTCCACGACCCGACCGTTCCTGCTGGTGGCGAGGAGCGCGGCACCGAAGAGCACCAGTTGGTTGAGCAGATAGAGGTACAGCAGCAGCCCGACGGCGCCGGCCACCACCGTGTACGCCGGATTCCGCTCGGTACGCACCACGTAGTACCGCCCCACCGTGTTCAGCAGGGTGATGCCGACGGCCACCAACAGCACCACCGGGCGCAACCGGGACCGGCTCATCCGCAGCCGGGGCACCGCGAGGAGCAACGCGGTGGCGAGGACCGCGTTGACGAGCACGCTGAGCACCGCGCTGATCGTGGTGAGACCCACCGACCCGGTGCTGCGCAGCAGGAAACGCAGAAACGACTCCAGCGCGTCCACCGCCGCGACCGAGAGGCCGAGCAGCACGAAGATGCCGATCATCACGCCCAGGTCGACCAGCCGCCGGATCACCAGATTGCCCGGCTGCTGGTTGAGGTCGTACATCAGCCGCTGCGAGGAGCGGATGGCCTCCACCCAGCCGATCCCGGTGAAGACCAGGATGACCAGGCCGACCACACCGACCGTGCCGCTGGAGTTGGCGATCTGCTCGGCGTCCAGGAAGGGCAGGTTCTCCTTGAGGAAATCGGCTGCCGCCGCACTGACGTCGTCGTTGTCCTCCAGGATCGCGCCGAAGATGGAGAACGCGACAAGGGCGAGGGCGAACACCGCGAAGAAGCCGTAGTAGGCGATCGCGGCGGCCAGCCGCCCGGCCAGCACCTCGCCGTACAGGGTGCCGGCGCGCCACACGTGATCGAAGAGCCCCGACCGGTGGCGCGCGGCGCTCACCCAGCGGTCGATGCCCGCTTCGATCCAGCCGATCACGTTCACGCGATCATCCTCGCCGATCTCCCACCGCCGTAGTGGCAACCGGCTTCCGATGCGCACCGACCGGCGCGTCGCCGACGGTTCAGGTGCCGAGGCGGAAGTCCCGACGCGGCTGCCACCGGGCCTCCCCGCTGTGCGAGAAGAGAGTGAACGCGTCGACCTCGAACATCGCGGAGAAGTCGGCCAGATCCTCGTACACCCGGTCCAGTGTCTCCGGTGCCACGTCCTGCGCCACGGTGACGTGCGGATGGTACGGGAAGCGGGCCTTGCGGTGTAGGTCCGGCGTCGAGGTGATGGCGGCGGCCAGCAACTCACACTCGCTGATGCCGGCGGCCACCGCGACGAACACCACCTGGGTGACCGGACGGAACGTACCGGTGCCCCGCAGGTGCAGCGCGAACGGCAGGTGCGTGGCGGCGACGGCGGCCAGGTGCCGCTCGACGGCGGGCAGGCTCGTCGTCTGGATCTCGGTCGGCCCGAGCAACGTCACGTGCGCGGGCACCGCGAGTGGGTCGCCGGCCTCGACCCGGCGCCTGGTGAGCTGGGCACCCCAGGGCTCGGGAATGTCCACCGCGATGCCGATCTGGATGGTGTCGCCGGTCGGCGGCACCCCGCCACTGCGATCCACGCTTCGCGCCGCCCCTCCGGCCACCGACCCGTTCATCTGTCCCGCGGAGCTACTCGCCGCGCACGGGCGGGAAGAACCCGACCCGCTCGTACGTGGACCGTAGGGTCGCCGCCGCCACCGCGCGGGCCTTCTCCGCGCCGGCGGCGAGCAGCTTGTCCAACTGCGCCGGGTCGTCGAGGTAGGCGCGGGTGCGCTCCTGGACCGGACGGACGAACTCCGCCACCACCTCGGCCAACTCCTTCTTCAGGTCGCCGTAGCCGCGGCCGGCGAAAGCGGCCACCAACTCGTCGATGCCGCGGCCACTGAGCGCCGAGTGGATGGTCAGCAGATTGGACACCCCCGGCTTCGTCTCGGCGTCGAAGACGATCTCCCGACCGGTGTCCGTGACCGCCGACCGGATCTTCTTCGCGGACCGCGCCGGATCGTCCAACAGGTCGATGATGCCGGCCGGTGAGGACGACGACTTCGACATCTTCGCCGTCGGGTCCTGCAGGTCGGTGATCTTCGCGGTGTCCTTGACGATGTGCGGGGCGGGCACCGTGAACGTCGGGCCGAACAGCGAGTTGAACCGCTGGGCCAGATCCCGGGACAGCTCCAGGTGCTGGCGCTGGTCCTCGCCGACCGGCACCGCGTTGGCCTGGTAGAGCAGGATGTCGGCGGCCTGCAGGACCGGGTAGGTGAACAGCCCGACGCTGGCCCGCTCGTTGCCCTGCTTCTGCGACTTGTCCTTGAACTGGGTCATC
Organism: Micromonospora sp. NPDC048905; assembly: GCF_040649655.1. Lineage (NCBI taxonomy): Bacteria > Bacillati > Actinomycetota > Actinomycetes > Micromonosporales > Micromonosporaceae > Micromonospora > Micromonospora sp. NPDC048905. Next base: position 66,420 of record NZ_JBEZFV010000016.1, read on the forward strand.
CGGCTGGCCTCACCGAAGCCGGTGATGCAGCCGAGCACCCAGGCCAACTGCGGGTGCTCGGGCACCTGCGACTGCACGAACAGGGTGCTGCGCTCCGGGTCGAGCCCGACCGCGAAGAGCTGGGCGGCGGCCACCCGGGTCCGTTGGCGCAGCAGCGCCGGGTCGTGCCCCGCGGTGATGGCGTGCAGGTCGACCACGCAGTAGAACGCGTCGTGGGTTTCCTGCAACGCCACCCAGTGCCGCACCGCGCCCAGATAGTTGCCGAGGTGGAACGAGTCGGCCGTCGGCTGGATGCCGGAGAAGACGCGGGGACGGGCGGGAACGTCGGACATGGCGATAATTCTGTCAGCAAGCAACCGGGTCCGTCATGACGGGCCGGCGGGTCGGCCGTGGCCCGCCGGTGTCGGGGTGCTGACCTCGGGTGGCGCGCCCGGACCGACCCGGCGCGTCGGCCCGTCCGGCAACCCGTGGCGCTGTCCGGCCACCGTCTCCCGCGCCGGCCCGACACGGTGCTCGCGGCGCTGCTCGGTGTCCTGCTCGCGGCGCTGCTGTTCCGGCACCCGGACGGCGGAGACCGCGAGCCGGGCCACCCGCCGGCCGTCCAGCGCGAGGACCCGCAGCAGCCAGCCGCCCGGGGGAGCGGCCGGATCCGGCCCGCCGACGTCGGCCGACTCACCGGACACCGGCACCTCGTCGCCAGTGACCGGCAGCCGACCCAGCGCCGCCATCACGAACCCGCCGACCGTCTCGTACGGCCCGGCGGGTAAAGCCACCCCGGTCCGTTCGGCGAAGTCAGCGAGGTTGAGGCGGCCGTCCACCACGGCCGGCAGGCCGGTGTGCACCGGGTCCGACGTGGTGTCGTACTCGTCGCGGATCTCGCCGATCAACTCCTCGATGAGGTCCTCCAGCGTGACGATGCCGGCGGTGCCGCCGTACTCGTCGACCACCACGGCCAGGTGCTGGCCTTCCCGGCGCATCTCGGTCAGCGCGGGTAGCACCCGTTTGCTTCCGGGAAGTCGCTTCACCTCCCGGGCCAGTTCGCCGACGGTGGCACACGAGTCGGCGTCCGGCCGCAGCAGCACGTCCCGGAGGTGCACGAAGCCGACCACGTCGTCGTGGGTGCCGTCGGTGACCGGGTAGCGGGTGTGCGTTTCGGCGCGGACCAGCCGGGCGGCCTCGGCGATGGTGAGCCGCGCCGGGAGGAAGACGACCTCGGTGCGCGGCATCATCACCTCGCGGATCAGGCTGGCGCCGGCCACCAGGACCTCGTCGATGATCCGCCGTTCGTCCGGGTCGAGCACGGTGTTCGCCGCGACCAGGTCCCGCAACTCGGCCTCGGTGATGCGCTCCCGGCCGGCCGCCGGTCCGGCGCCGAGCAGGTCGGTGACGAGTCGGGAGGCGCCGTCGGCGGTGCGGACCAGCACGCGGGCCACGGCTCGGGCGAGCGGCCCGGGGTCGCGGCGGGGCCGCACCCGCACGCGTCGCCGGAGCCCGGTACGGGCCGCTTCCCGCATGACAGAGATGGTAGACACCGTTCGCTCACCGCACCGGGGATCGGGCGGAGCGGACCGCATATGTTCGGGTCTGTTTAATCATGAGAGTTTATGATGGAATGAGGATGGCGGTGCCGTCGGTACGGGCACCGACCGCCACCCTAGGGTGATCAGCGAAGGCCCCGTCCCGGGCGGGCCAGGCAGGAGGCAAACGACGTGAAACTGCTCGTCACCGGGGGGGCCGGCTTCATCGGCAGCGTAGTGACCCGGATGCTGCTCGACGCGGGTCACGAGGTGGTCGTCCTGGACGACCTGCGCACCGGGCACCGCGAGGCGCTCGCCCCGGACGCGACCCACGTCGAGGCGTCCATCCACGACGCCGCCCGCGTCCTCACCGCCGACGCCGGCTTCGACGGCGTGCTGCACTTCGCGGCCCTGATCGCCGCCGGCGAGTCGATGGTCAAGCCGGAGCTGTACTGGCAGAACAACACCGTCGGCACACTCGCCCTGATCGACGCGGTCCGGGCCGCCGGAGTACCCCGCATGGTCTTCTCCTCCACCGCCGCCGTCTACGGCAACCCCACCGAGCTGCCGATCCCGGAGAGCGCGGTCAAGGCACCCACCAACACGTACGGCGCCACCAAGCTCGCCGCCGACATGGTGCTCACCTCCGAGACGATCGCGCACGGGCTGGCCGCCGTGTCGCTGCGCTACTTCAACGTGGCGGGCGCCCACCTCGACGGCGACGTCGCGCTCGGCGAACGACACGACCCGGAGACACACCTGATCCCGATCGCGCTGGAGGTCGCCGCCGGCCGGCGGGAGAAGCTCCAGCTCTTCGGCGACGACTACCCCACCCTGGACGGCACCTGCGTCCGCGACTACATCCACGTCGCCGACCTGGCCCGCGCGCACCTGCTGGCGCTGGGGGCGGCCACCAGCGGGCAACACCGGATCTACAACCTGGGCAACGGCAACGGTTTCACCAACCGCCAGGTCGTCGACGTGGTCCGCGAGGTCACCGGGCACCCGCTGCCGGTCGAGGTGGCCCCGCGCCGCGAGGGAGACCCGGCCGAGCTGGTCGCCTCCTCCGCGTTGGCCCGCGACGAGCTGGGCTGGGTGCCGCAGAAGCCGACCCTGCACGACATGGTCGGCGACGCCTGGGCCTTCTACCGCACGCACATCCTGGAGCAGCAGCCGTGACCGACCCCACGCGCGCCGTGGAAGACCGGGCCGCCGCCGGCTTCACCACGCAGTACGGCGGCCAGGCCGCTGGCCGCTGGGCGGCTCCCGGCCGGGTCAACCTGATCGGCGAGCACACCGACTACAACGAAGGGTTCGTGCTGCCCTTCGCGCTGCCGTTGCGTACGGTCGTCGCCGCCGATCGGCAGGACGCGGAGCAGTGGACGGTCTGGTCCGAGCTGTCCGGCGAGACGATCACCTTCGGGGCGGACGACGTCGCCGAGGCGGGTCGGGTGACCGGCTGGGGCGCGTACGTCGCCGGGGTGGTCTGGGCGCTGCGCGAGGCCGGTCACCGGGTTCCGGGCGCACGGCTGGCCATCGCCTCCGACGTACCGCTGGGCTCCGGGCTCTCCTCCTCGGCGGCACTGGAGTCGGCGGTGCTGGCCGCCCTGCTCGACCTGGGTGGGCTGGAGCTGCCCGCGGAACTACAGCCCCGGCTGGCGCAGCGGGCGGAGAACGTCTACGTGGGCGCGCCGACCGGAATCATGGATCAGTCCGCCGTGATCCGCTGCCGTGCCGGGCACGCCCTGTTCCTGGACTGCCGCGACGAGTCGGTCGAGCAGATCCCGTTCGACCTGGACGCCGCCGGGCTGGCGGTGCTGGTCATCGACAGTCGGGCGCCGCACCGGCACGCCGACGGTGAGTACGCTGCCCGCCGCCGCTCCTGCGAGGCCGGGGCCAGCGCGCTCGGCGTCCCCGCGCTGCGGGACGTGGGCGTCGACCAGCTCGAGACCGCGCTGGCCCAGCTCGACGACGAGGAGACCCGCCGACGGGTCCGGCACGTGGTCACCGAGGACCAACGCGTACTGGACACGGTGGCTCTGCTGCGCGCGGCCCGGGTGCGCGACATCGGCCCGCTGCTCACCGCGTCGCACGTCTCCATGCGCGACGACTTCGAGATCACCGTGCCGGAGATCGACACGGCGGTCGAGGCGGCGTTGGCGGCCGGCGCGCTGGGCGCCCGGATGACCGGCGGCGGCTTCGGCGGCTGCGTCCTGGCCCTGATCGAAGCCGACCGCGCCGACGAGGTCACCGCCGCCGTCGAGGCCGCCTACGCCGAGCGAGGTTTCACCGCCCCCGGCACCGTGACGGTCCTTCCCTCCCCCGGCGCCACCCGCCTGCCGTAACCCTGCCCACCCACACCCACTCGGGTTGATCAAGAGGTTTGCGTCAAAATCCGGGCTCGGACTGACACAAACCTCTTGATCACCGGACGGATGGACAGGGGCTGGGGTGGGTTGGGGTGGGTTTGGTTAGGTGGCTTCGACGATCATGGCGGCGCCCACCGTGCGGTTGGTGGCCTCGTCGATGATGACGAAGCCTCCGGTGGTGCGGTTGCGCCGGTACTCGTCGGCGAGCAGCGGCACCGTCGTCCGCAGCCGCACCCGGCCGATCTCGTTGAGCCGCAGTTCGTCGGCCGACTCGTCGCGGTGCAGCGAGTTGATGTCCAACCGGTAGTGCAGCCCGCGCACGATCGCCCGCGCCGACCGGGTGGTGTGCTTGATCGCGTACCGACCGCCGACCCGCAACGGGGCCGTCTCGTCCATCCAGCAGACCATCGCCTCGATGTCCTGGGCCACCGCCGGCGCGTTGTTCGGCCGGCAGATCAGGTCACCCCGCGAGATGTCGATCTCGTCGGCCAGCCGTACCGTCACCGACATCGGCGGGAACGCCTCCGCGACCGGCCCGTCGGCGGTCTCCACGGCGGCGATCCGGCTGGTGAAGCCGGACGGCAGCACCATCACCTCGTCACCCGGCTTGAGCACGCCGGAGGCCACCTGACCGGCGTAGCCGCGGTAGTCGGTGACCGTGGTGGACTGCGGACGGATCACGTACTGCACCGGGAACCGGACGTCGACCAGATTGCGGTCGCTCGCGATGTGCACCCGCTCCAGGTGGTGCAGCAGCGACGGGCCTTCGTACCAGGGCATGTTCTCCGAGCGGGTGACGATGTTGTCGCCGCGCAACGCGGAGACCGGCACCACGGTCAGGTCCGGTACGTCGAGCTTCGCGGCGAACGCGGTGAACTCGTCGGCGATCCGCTCGTAGACCTCCTGCGACCAGTCCACCAGGTCCATCTTGTTGACACAGAGGACCAGGTGCGGCACCCGCAGCAGCGAGCACAGGAACGCGTGCCGGCGGGACTGCTCGACCAGGCCCTTGCGGGCGTCCACCAGGATCAACGCCAGGTCCGCGGTCGACGCCCCGGTGACCATGTTGCGGGTGTACTGGATGTGCCCCGGGGTGTCGGCGATGATGAACTTGCGGCGCGGGGTGGCGAAGTACCGGTACGCCACGTCGATGGTGATGCCCTGCTCCCGCTCGGCCCGCAGACCGTCGGTGAGCAGTGCCAGGTTCGTGTACTCGTCACCACGGGCCGCGCTGACCGCCTCCACCGCGGCCAACTGGTCGGTGAAGAGCGACTTGGTGTCGTAGAGCAGCCGACCGATCAGTGTCGACTTGCCGTCGTCCACGCTGCCGGCGGTCGCGAAGCGCAGCAGATCCATCGCCCGGGCCTCCGGCCCGGCCCCGGTAACAGCCCGGGCCTCCGCATCCGCGGACGCCGCGATCTCGGTGCTCATCAGAAGTAGCCCTCCCGCTTGCGGTCCTCCATGGCGGCCTCACTGACCCGGTCGTCACCACGGGTGGCGCCGCGCTCGGTGATCCGGGTGGCCGCCACCTCCTCGATGACCTTCTCCACGGTGTCCGCGTCGGAGCGGACCGCCGCGGTGCAGGAGGCGTCGCCAACGGTGCGATAGCGCACCTGCGCCTTGAACCGCTCCTCACCCGCGCGGGGTCGGAAGAACTCGTTCACCGCGTAGACCATGCCGTCGCGCTCGATCACCTCGCGCTCGTGCGCGTAGTAGATCGAGGGCAGCGGGATCCGTTCCCGGGCGATGTAGTGCCAGACGTCCAACTCGGTCCAGTTGGACAACGGGAAGATCCGGATCGACTCTCCGGGGTGGTGGCGGCCGTTGTACAGCGACCACAGCTCCGGCCGCTGGTTCTTCGGGTCCCACTGGCCGAACTCGTCGCGGAAGCTGAACACCCGCTCCTTGGCCCGAGCCTTCTCCTCGTCGCGGCGGGCACCGCCGAACAGCGCGTCGAAGCGGTGTTTCTCCACCGCGTCCAGCAGCACCGGCGTCTGGATCCGGTTGCGCATCCCGTCGCCGGACTCCCGGACCATGCCGCTGGCCAGCGCCTCCGGCACGCTCGCGACCACGAGCTGCAACCCCAGCTCGGCGACCCGCTGGTCGCGGTATTCCAGGACCTCGGGGAAGTTGTGCCCGGTGTCGACGTGCATGACGGGGAAGGGGATGCTGGCCGGGGCGAACGCCTTCTGCGCCAACCGCAGCATGACGATCGAGTCCTTGCCGCCGGAGAAGAGCAGCACCGGGCGTTCCATCTCGGCGACCACCTCGCGCATCACGAAGATGCTCTCCGCCTCCAGGGCGTCCAGGTGGGAGACCCGGTAGGCGGCGGGGGTGGTCATGACACCGGCTCGATTCGCTCGCTCATCCGATTTCCAGACCTTTCCGGTCGGACATGTCAAGAAAGTGCGCTCAGGCTACCCGGAATGTCTTTGCAGCGCTGCAAGCAACCGGTTGGCGAGATCTTTGCGACAGACCAGCAGGTCCGGCAGGCGCGGATCCGCCTCGTTGTATTTCAGCGCAGAACCATCGATCCGGGAAGCGTGCAGTCCGGTGGCCGTCGCCACAGCCACCGGGGCCGCCGAGTCCCACTCGTACTGCCCACCCGCGTGGATGTACGCGTCCACCTCGCCGGTGACCACGGCAGCGATCTTCGCGCCGGCCGAGCCCATCGGCACCAGATGCGCCCCGACGTCCTCGGCCAGGTCGGTCAGGAAGACGGGCGGTCGGCTCCGGCTGGCCGCCAGGCGGATCTTCCGCTCGCCGGCCGTCGCGGCCTCCACCGTCATCGGCGGGTACGCCGGCGGGTAGTCCGTGCCCAGCACCCGGTGCTGCGCCGGCAGCCCCACCGCCCCGGCGACCAGCCCGTGTGGACTCGGCGCGCTACGCGCCCAGAGCGCCACGTGCACCGCCCAGTCGGAGCGGCCCTCCTCGGAGAACTCGCGGGTGCCGTCCAACGGGTCGATGATCCACACCCGGTCCGAGGTCAACCGCGACACCGCCCCGGCGTTCACCTCCGCTGCCCAGGCCAACCGCGAGCCCTCGTCCTCCTCGGAGAGCACCGCGTCGCCCGGCCGCCACTTCGCCAACTCCGTGCGGATCAGGTCGTGCGACACCTTGTCCCCGGCCGACTTCAGCGCGCCAGTGTCGGCGAAGCCCATCTCGGCGCGCAGGTCGAGCAGCGCCTGCCCCGCGCGGGACGCCAACCAACGGGCGAACGCGCCGTCGATCATCGGAGGACTGGTCATCTGCCCGCTCCTGTCGCCTCGCCGCGACCCGTGCCCGCACGGACCGATTCGCCGCGACCCGCGTCGGCAGGCGCGGCACGCCGAAAGGCGCAGACTACCGGCCAACCGTTTCGGATCCGGTACGCCTCGCCCGGCTCAGCCCCCGTGGTAGAGGTTCTGCGTCGGCTCCACGCCCTTGACGATCACCGACTCCACCACGTCGGCGGCCCGGTCGACCAGGAAATCCAGCTCCTTGCGCTCCGCCGTGCCGAAATCCGACAGCACGTAATCCGCCGGGTCCTGCCGCCCCGGCGGCCGGCCGACGCCGAACCGGACCCGGGCGTAGTCCTTCGTCCCCAACGACTTCGACATCGAGCGCAGGCCGTTGTGCCCGCCCTCACCGCCGCCGAACTTGATCCGCACCTGACCGAAGTCGATGTCCAGCTCGTCATGGACCGCGATCACCTGCGTCGTCGGCACCTTGTAGAACTGGGCCAGGGAGGCCACCGGCCCGCCGGAGAGATTCATGTACGTCAGGGGCTTCGCCAGCACCAGCTTCGGCCCGCCGAATCCCAGCCGCGCCTCGGCGACCTCGGCCACCGCCCGCTTGTGCCGGCCGAACCGCGCGCTCAACCGCCCGGCCAGCAGGTCGGCCACCATGAACCCCACGTTGTGCCGGTTCCCGGCGTACTCCCGACCCGGGTTGCCCAGGCCGACCACCAGCCACGGTCCCGCCGCCTCGTCCGTCACGACCCGTCCCTTCCGACGCTCATCCCACCCGATACGCCGACAGGCGCCCCCGAAGGTCCGGGAGCGCCTGTCGCAAAGCTGGAACTGATCAGGCCTCGGTACGCGCCTCGGTGGTCTCGCCGCCCTCGGCGGTGTCCGCACCCTCGGAGCCCTCGGTGGTCTCGCCAACCTCGGCCTCAGCCTCGTCGGTGGCCAACTCGACCTCGGGCAGCGTCGCCTCGAGCTGCTCGGCGGTGGGGGCAGCGGTCACCGATGCGACGGTCAGCTCCGAGTCGGCGACCAGCTCGACGCCGGCCGGCAGCTCGACGTCGGCGGCGGTGACCTGGCTGCCCGCCTCCAGGCCCTCGATCGACGCCTCGAGGTGGTCCGGAACCTTGGTGGCGTCCGCGGTCACGGAGAGGGTGTCGTGGTCGTGCACGATCAGGGTGTCGCGGGCGGCCTCGCCGGTCAGCTGCACCGGAACGTCGACGGTGACCTTCTCGCCCCGGCGCACCAGGATCAGGTCGACGTGCTCGAAGGTGTCCCGGATCGGGTCCCGCTGGATCGCCTTCGGCAGCGCCAGCACCTGGGTGCCGTCGGTGATGTCGATCGCGAAGAGCTGGTTGGCACCGCCCTTGCGGATCGCCGCGGCGAACTCCCGCGACGGCAGCGCGATGTGCTTGGGCTTCTCGCCGTGACCGTAAAGCACGGCGGGCACCAAGCCGGCCCGGCGGGTACGGCGGGCACCACCCTTGCCGAACTCGGTGCGGGGCTCGGCGCTGATCTTTACCTCGGACACGGGGAAACTCCTGATGCTTTTCGCTGCGGCGGCTTGTCGTCTTGCGGTGCTGGGGCGAGGGGCTCGCTGGGGCTCATGCGTCATGAACGACTGCCCGGAGCACCGCGTCGATGACGGTGCCTCCGTGCGGCGCTTTTCAGCGGCCCGCCGGGCACCCTCGCCGTGGCAACCGCACCAGTCTACCCGAGCTGTTTCCAGGGTTTCCGGCAGTCCCCGTTCACGGCTCCAGACCGGCGCGTCGACGGCGTTCCCATCGGCGTGCCAGCCCCGTTTCCCACCAGACTGCCAGCTTTGTACCCGTCGGCGCGTCGAATGACGAAACGGGGCGCACCCCTCAGCTCAGGCCACCGAAGAGGGTGGTCACCGACCCGTCGTCGAAGACCTCCCGGATCGCCCGCGCCAGCAGCGGCGCGATCGACAGCACGGTCAGCTTGTCCAACTGCTTCTCCGGCGGCAGCGGCAACGTGTTGGTCACCACGATCTCGCTGATCGAGCTGTTCTTCAGGCGCTCCGTGGCCGGGTCCGACAGCAGCGCGTGGGTGGAGGCGACCACGATCTCCGCCGCCCCCGACTCCTTGAGGATGTCCGCGGCCTTGGCGATCGTGCCACCGGTGTCGATCATGTCGTCGACGATCAGGCAGACCCGGCCCTCCACCTCGCCGACCACCCGGTTCGCCACGACCTGGTTCGGCTTCATCGGGTCGCGGGTCTTGTGGATGAACGCGAGCGGGCAACCGCCCAGCCGGTCGGTCCACCGCTCGGCCACCCGCACCCGGCCCGAGTCCGGTGCCACCACTGTCATCGGCCGGCCGGCGTACTTGTGCTCCACGTACTCGGCCAGGATGTCCATCGCGAAGAGGTGGTCCACCGGGCCGTCGAAGAAGCCCTGGATCTGTGCGGTGTGCAGGTCGACGGTGAGGATGCGGTTGGCGCCCGCGGTCTTCAACAGGTCCGCCACCAGCCGGGCCGAGATCGGCTCCCGGCCGCGGTGCTTCTTGTCCTGCCGCGCGTACGGGTAGAACGGCAGCACCACGGTGATCCGCTTGGCCGACCCCCGCTTCAGCGCGTCCACCATGATCAGGGTCTCCATGACCCAGGTGTTCACCCCGTGCGTGACGGACTGCACCACGAAGGCGTCCGACCCACGCACCGAGTCCTTGAACCGTACGAAGATCTCGCCGTTGGCGAACTCGTAGGCGTCGGCCGGCGTCGGCGCGACGCCGAGCACCTCGCCGATCTCCTTGGCCAACTCCGGAAAGCCACGTCCGGAAAAGAGCATCAGGCTTTTGCGGTTTTCGGCGACGATGCTGCCCATGGGCCCGTCTGCTCCCGTTTTGTCGGCGGTACCCGACCCGGTGGTGGTGGGTCGGGGACTATTCGGTTGCAGTATCTCCCGCGCCGGATGTGCCGCCCACCGTCTCGGTCACCCCGTGCATTGCCTCACTGTCGCTTGCGGCGCCGGCCCCCTCCGACGCACCCTTCGCGTCGCCGGAACGCCGCGCACCCTTCGCGTCGCCGGCCCGCTGCGCGGCCTCGGCCGCCGGCGTACCGGCCCGCCGCTTCGCCACCCAGCCCTCGATGTTGCGCTGGCGCGCCCGGGCGACACCCATCGCGCCCGCCGGCACGTCGTCCACGATCACCGAGCCGGCCGCCGTGTACGCGCCGTCGCCCACCTCGACCGGCGCCACGAACATGTTGTCCGCGCCCGTCCGGGCGTGGCTGCCGATCACCGTGCGGTGCTTGTTGACCCCGTCGTAGTTGACGAAGACCGACGCCGCGCCGATGTTGGTCTGCTCGCCGATCGTCGCGTCACCCACGTACGTCAGGTGCGGCACCTTCGAGCCGGCGCCGATCTCGGAGTTCTTCACCTCGACGAACGTGCCGACCTTCGCCTTGTCGGCGAGCCGCGCGGCGGGCCGCAGGTACGCGTACGGCCCGACGCTGGCGCCCGCGCCGACCTCGGCACCGACGGCGTGGCTGCGGACCACCGACGCGCCGGGGCCGACGATCGTGTCGACAAGCGTGACGTCCGGCCCGATCGACGCGCCCGCACCGACCACCGTCGCGCCACGCAACTGGGTGTTCTGGTCGACCACCGCGTCGCGGTCCAGGGCCACCGTCACGTCGATCCAGGTGGTCACCGGGTCGAGCAGGCTCACCCCGGTACGCATCCACACCTCGTTGACCCGGTCGCGCAGCAGCCGGCGCAGCGCCGCCAACTCCACCCGGTCGTTGCAGCCCAACGTCTCGACGTGGTCGACGGCCATGTGCACAGCGACCGGCTCACCCGCGGAACGGAGCAGGCCGAAGACGTCGGTCAGGTACTCCTCGCCCTGGTCGTTGTCGGTGGAGAGCTTGCTCAGCGCCTCGCGCAGCCGCACCGCGTCGAACGCGTAGATGCCGGCGTTGATCTCCCGGATCGCGCGCTGTGTCGCGTCCGCGTCGCGCTCCTCGACGATCTGCTCCAGGCGGCCGTCCGCGTCCCGGACGATCCGCCCGAGCCCGGTCGGGTCGGGCACCTCGGCGGCCAGCACGGTGGCCGCCGCAGCCGCCTCCTCGTGCGCGGTCACCAGCGCGCCGACCGTCTCGGGACGCAGCAGCGGCACGTCCCCGTTGATCACCACAACCGTGCCGGCGCCGTCCGGGACGGCCTCCAGCGCGATCCGCACGGCGTGTCCGGTGCCGAGCTGCTCGGCCTGGAGCACGGGCGTGGCGTCCGGAGCGACAGCGGTGAGGTGCTCCCGAACCTGGTCGGCGCCGTGCCCCACCACGACGACGGTCCGGTCCGCGGCCAACGGCGCGGCGGCGCTCAGCACGTGACCGAGCAGCGTCCGACCGAGCAGGGGGTGCAGCACCTTGGGCAGTGTCGACTTCATCCGCTTGCCCTCACCGGCGGCGAGTACGACGACGGTACGAAGGTGGGGCTGGGGCACGACGTGGCTCCCGTCGGGACGGCGGACACTTCCGCGGCCATGCTAGCCGCGAGGCCCGGCACCTTTCCCTCTTACCCCCACCTGACCCTAAAACGGACGTAGGTGGGCAGCTCGGCCGCCAGGGTTCGAACCTGAAATACGGGTACCAAAGACCCGGGTGTTGCCAATTACACCACGGCCGATCAGCGACGCGAGGGCATCGCGCGGGGGATGTTACCCCGCCGCTACACCTTAGCGCCCCGGTCGCCGGACGCCATCGCTCATCCCTCCGCCCCGGCGAGCGCTGATTAACCCAGCCCCACTGCGGTCGGGCCGTCCAAGCCCTGAGCCACCGCCGCCATCACCCCGGTGATCATGGAGTTGTCGCCAACACGCCGACGACACGCGCGGACAACTTCATGATCACCGCGTGGGGTGGGGGTGGGCGGGGTGGGGCGGGCGGGCTGTCCGCGCCGCACCCGGGGCACTCGGCCCACCGTCTACATGGCACTTGACCTGCGACTTCGGCGAGCTGCGCGAGAGTTGTTCGAAACTTACCCGTGCGATCTACCGGGCCGTAAGTTACGGTGACGTAGGCGTAGCTTCGTGATCGTCACCGTCCCCCTGCGAGGTCTCATGTCCACCACCCTGCTCGATCCGAACCCGGCCCCCAGCGGTCCGAAACCACTCACCGACGGCAGCCAGGCCCCCGGCATCCTGGCCGCCCTCTGGGCCTTCGTGGTGATCCCCTTCGTCGCCCTGCTGATCGCCGTGCCGGTGGCCTGGGGAGGCTGGCTGGGCTGGACCGACGTGGTCATCGGCCTGGTCTGGTACGTCGTCTCCGGGCTCGGCATCACCGTCGGCTTCCACCGCTACTTCACGCATGGCTCGTTCAAGGCCAAGCGCTGGCTGCGCGTGTCGCTGGCGGTGGCCGGGTCACTGGCGGTACAGGGCGAGATCATCCAGTGGGTCGCCGACCACCGGCGCCACCACGCGTTCTCCGACCTGGAGGGTGACCCGCACTCCCCCTGGCGCTTCGGCACCAGCTTCTGGGCGTTGACCCGGGGCCTGTTCCACGCGCACGTGGGCTGGTTGTTCCGCCGGGAGCTGTCCAACCGGGAGCGTTTCGCCCCGGACCTCATCGCCGACCGGGACATCAGTCGGGTCGACCGCCTCTTCCCCGCGCTGGTGGTCATCTCGCTGCTCGGCCCGGCGCTGATCGGCGGCCTGGTGACCTGGTCCTGGCAGGGGGCGCTCACCGCGTTCTTCTGGGCCGGGCTGGTCCGGATCGGCCTGCTGCACCACGTCACCTGGGCGATCAACTCGGTCTGCCACGTCTACGGCGAGCGCCCGTTCGCGATGCGCCAGGGCGACCGCGCGTCGAACTTCTGGCCGCTGGCGATCCTGTCGTTCGGCGAGAGCTGGCACAACCTGCACCATGCCGACCCCACAAGTGCCCGGCACGGTGTGCTGCGTGGCCAGGTGGACATCTCCGCCCGGGTGATCTGGTTGTTCGAGAAGACCGGCGCGGCGACGCAGGTGCGCTGGCCAAAGCCGGAACGCCTCGCCGCGAAGCTGGTGAAGCCGGTCGCACCCCGGTAAAACCGGGCGGTACGCCGGGTTGCCGCCTGGCAGGATGGCCGGATGACCGAGCCACGCGGGGGGACCGGACGGCTCGGCAGACGGGGGTCGCACCCGATCCGGGTACGGTCGGACGGCGGCAGGGCGGCCGGACCGCCGGCCAGTGAGGCGACGACGTGAACGGGCACAGCGGAGGCACCATTCCACGGCAGGGCGTCACCGAGCGCCAGCGAGGCGGCGACATGCCTGAGGTCACTGATGGTGAGGGTGTCGGCGGCCGGCGGGTGACACCGCCGGTCCCGGCGCCAAAACCCAAACCCGCCTCCCGAGTCCGCATGTCGGCGGCCCAACGACGCGAGCAGTTGATCGCGACCGGTCGCCAGCTCTTCGCCGAGCGCGGTTTCGACGCCACCTCCATCGAGGAGGTGGCGTCCCGCGCCAAGGTCTCCAAACCCGTGGTGTACGAGCACTTCGGCGGCAAGGAAGGTCTCTACGCGGTGGTGGTGGACCGGGAGGTCCGGGCCCTGCTGGACCGGATCACCACGGCGTTGACCGCCGGGCACCCGCGGGAGCTGCTGGAGCAGGCGGCCTTGGCGCTGCTGACCTACATCGAGGAGGAGACCAGCGGTTTCCGGGTGCTGGTCCGCGAGTCGCCGCTGATGTCCGGCACGGCCACCTTCAGCAGCGTGATGAACGACGTCGCGCACCAGGTCGAGCACATCCTGGGCGCCGAGTACAAGAGCCGGGGGTACGACCCGAAGCTTGCCGAGCTCTACTCGCAGGCGCTCGTCGGCATGGTGGCGCTGACCGGCCGCTGGTGGCTGGAGGTGCGCAAGCCGCGCAAGGAGACGGTGGCGGCACACCTCGTCAACCTGGCCTGGAACGGGCTGTCGCACCTGGAGGCGAAGCCGACGCTGATCACCGCCCGGCGGCACTGACCAGTCGTCAGCGTCGGTGCACGTCGGCCACCGGGTGTTTGCGGTTCGTCAGCTCCGCCTCGGCGTGTTCCGGTGGGCCGATCTTGTCGTACAGGCCGGTGCCCAGCAGGATCAGGCCGAACAGCATCGACACGATCACCGTCGACATCGAGAAGTTGAGGAAGTTCGCACCGGTCTGCAGCACCGACATCATCAGGATGCTGGTCACCAGGAACACCACGCCGGCCGTGAGGTTCATGTAGTGGCCGAGGTTGGTGCGCCGGGACGCCCCGATGATCAGGACGACTCCGAAGACCACCGAGGCGAGTGAGAAGGCCAGGTTGGTACGCAGCCCGAGGGCCCAGGTGCTGCTGCGATCGAACAGCGGGTCGCCGATCGTCTCGGCGACACCCCAGACGCCGAAGACCAGGATGTAGACGCCGATCAGACCGGAGAGGACCCGGTAGAGCGGCCGTGCCGGATGGTTAACCGGAAAGTGCGGCATACCCAACCCCCTGATTGACCGTTTCAGGAGGAATTGTCACCCAAGGTAAGACCAACTGTCCGAAGAACCCCAAAGCCGAAAGGGTCCGCCAAAGGCTGGACCCGGTCAGGTTTTCGCCGGAGCCCGAGCTGCGCAGGGATCAAGCCTGACCGCCCGGAGCAGCTCGGGCTCCGGCGAAAACCCACAACCGCAACCAAGCAACAAACTCAGAGAACGAGCCGAGCCTTCCGGAAAGCCTCCGCCTCGTCCTCCGACCCGACCTTGCCGTACATCCCGACCATGAGCAGCACCAGGGCGACGGTCATCACGACCATGACGGTGACGATGCTGAAGTTGAGGATGTTGGCGTCGGTCCGGATGAAGGCGAGGCTGGCCAGGCTGATCACCATCAGGGCGTACGACAGCCACTGGTTGATCGCCACGTCGATGTTGCGGCCGAGCGCGATGCCGACCAGCACGACGAGCCCCAGCAGCACGCTGAGCAGCGAGAAGCCGAGGTTCGTGCCCTGGCCGAGGACCCGGGTGTCATCCTGGGCGAGGATCTCGTTGCCGGTGCTCGCGATGATGCCGAGCACACCGAAGACCACCAGGTACAGACCGGTCAGCCCGCCGATCGCCCGGTAGATCGGCCGCGCGGGGTGGTTGACGGGGGTGTGGGCCATGTCTGAGTCTCCAACGCCGTGGGGTAGGTGTCGCCGACGATTGTCCCGCATGTGGCGGTGTGACGCCGCACACGGCCCCCGGGCCGGTGCGTCCGGCCCGGTCAGCTCTCGGGAAGCTCCTCGGCGAGCGTCATCCAGGTTTCCTCGATCCGCTCCCGCTCGGCGCGCAGATCCTTGAGCTGAGCGTCCAGGTCGGCGACCCGGGCATAGTCGGTGGCGTCCGCCGCGAGTTGGCCGAGCAGGGTGGTCTCGCGCTGGTCGAGCTTGCCGAGCTGCCGTTCCAGGCGGGACAACTCCTTGCGGGCCTGGCGGACCTCGGCGGCGGACATGCCGCCTCCCGAGGCGGGCGCGGAGGTCGAGGTCGAGGTGACGCCCGCCCGCGAGAAGCCGGCTCGCTCCGCGGTCCGGGCGAGGTATTCGTCGACCCCGCCCGGCAGGTGCACCAGCCGGCCGTCGCCGAACATCCCGTACGCGGTGTCGGTGACCCGCTCGATGAGGTAGCGGTCGTGGCTCGCCACGATGATCGTGCCGGGCCACGAGTCGAGCAGGTCCTCCAGCGAGGCGAGGGTGTCGGTGTCCAGGTCGTTCGTGGGCTCGTCGAAGAGCAGCACATTGGGCTCACCGGCGAGCAGCCGCAGCATCTGCAACCGGCGGCGTTCGCCACCGGAGAGGTCACTGACCGGGGTCCAGAGCCGCCGGTCGTCGAAGCCGAACACCTCGGCGAGCTGCGCGGCGGAGACCTCCCGGTCGCCGAGCTGCACCCGGCGGGCGACCTCCTCGACGGCTTCGAGGACCCGCAGGTGCCCGGGCAGCTCGCTGAGCTCCTGCGACAGGAACGCGGGCCGCACGGTGGAGCCGGTGCCGAGGCGACCACCGTCGGGGCGGGTGATGCCGGCGAGCATCCGCAGCAGCGTGGTCTTGCCGGCGCCGTTGGCGCCGAGGATGGCGATCCGGTCTCCCGGGCCGACCAGCCAGGTGACGTCGCGCAGGATCTCCTTCGGGCCGGCGTGCAGCTCGACGTTCTCCAGGTCGTACACCTGCTTGCCGAGCCGGGAGGTGGCCATGCGCTGCAGCGACATGGTGTCGCGCGCCGGCGGCACGTCGGCGATCAGCGCGTTCGCAGCGTCGATGCGGAACTGGGGCTTCGACGTCCGGGCCGGCGGTCCACGGCGCAGCCAGGCGATCTCCTTGCGGAGCAGGTTCTGCCGGCGGGCCTCGGTCGCGGCGGCGACCCGGTCGCGCTCGGCGCGGGCGAGGGTCCAGGCGGCGAAACCACCCTCGTAGGCGCGGACGGTCTGGTCGGCGACCTCCCAGGTGTTGGTGCAGATCGCGTCCAGGAACCACCGGTCGTGGGTGACCACGACCAGGGCGCCCTTGCGCCCCACCAGGTGCCGGGCCAGCCAGTCGACACCGCCGACGTCGAGGTGGTTGGTGGGCTCGTCGAGGATGAGCAGGTCGGAGTCGCGAACGAGCAGCGCGGCGAGCGCCACCCGTCGCCGTTCGCCACCGGACATCGGGCCGACCGGCTGGTCGAGGCCGAGGTGCGGCATGCCGAGGCCGTCGAGGATGCCCCGGACACCGGCGTCGCCAGCCCACTCGTGCTCGGCGCCCATGCCCTCGTTGAGCCAGGCGGTGCCGAGGACCACGTCCCGGACGGTGGCGTCGGGCGCGAGGGTGAGCTGCTGCGGCAGCCACAACACGCGGAGGTCGCGGCGGTGGGTCACCCGGCCGTCGTCGGGGTCCTCCTGCTTGGTGAGGAGCCGCAGCAGGGTGGACTTGCCGGCGCCGTTGAGGCCGACCACGCCGATCCGGTCGGCGTCGTCCAGGCCGAGCGAGACGTCCGTGAGCAGCCGCCCTGCCGCGCCGTACCCCTTGGACACCCGGTCCAGATTGACGATGTTCGCCACGTTCCACCCTTCATGATCAAGGCGTCCGGGTGCCGGCGGGCACCTGGACGCCTGCCCCAAGGGTACGCGGACGCCCCGGGCACCCGCGCCGCGCGCCCGCAGGCCGGGTGGGACGCGCCGTCAGCCGACCCGGGCGCCGGCGACCGGACCGCGCGCGACCCGCGCCTGACGGCACACGCCGGCAGCGGTCAGCTCGGCGGCGATCCGCTCCGCGTCGGCGGCGTCGGCGGCGAGGAACACGCAGGTCGGCCCGGAACCCGAGACGATGCCGGTGAGCGCACCGGCCGCCTCACCCGCCTTGAGCGTGTCGGCCAACGCCGGGCGCATGGCCAGCGCGGCGTCCTGGAGGTCGTTGCCGAGCATCCGGGCCAGCACCCGGGGATCGCGCTGGCGCAGCGCGCCCAGCAGCCCGTCGGTGCTGCCCAACGGGTCACCGGCGGCGCCGGCGTCGCGGAGCCGATCCAACTCCCGGTACGCGGCCGGGGTGGACAGGCCGCCGTCGGCGAACGCCACCACCCAGTGCCAGGAGGTGGGGCGGACCAGCACCGGGCTGATCGCCTCGCCCCGGCCGGTGCCCAGCGCGGTGCCGCCGTAGATCAGGAACGGCACGTCGGAGCCCAGGTCGGCGGCGATCCCGGCCAACTCGTCGCGGGACAGCCCGGTGCCCCAGAGCGCGTCGCAGGCGACCAGGGCGGCGGCCGCGTCGGCGCTGCCACCGGCCAGCCCACCGGCGAGCGGGATCTGCTTGCGCAGGTGCAGTCGGGCGTGCGGCAGCACCCCGGCGTACCCGGCGAGAGCGTGCGCGGCGCGGATCACCAGGTTGCTGTCGTCGAGCGCCAGCTCGCCGGTGCCCTCGCCCTCCATGGTCAGGGCGAGCGTGTCGCCCCGGCGGGCCGTCAACTCGTCGTAGATCGAGATGGCGTGGTAGACGGTGTTCAGCTCGTGGTAGCCGTCGCGACGCAGCGGACCCACCCCGAGGTGCAGATTGACCTTCGCGGGCACCCGGACCTTCACCGGCCCGATGGCCCCGAGCCGCTCGTCCTCGCCGTCCGGTCGCCAGGCCTCGGTCACGGGGTGATGTCCCGCACGTGCAGGCGGATGTCGAACGGCTTGGCCACGATCAGCTCCTCGGCAGAGTCGGCGGCCAGCTCGTAGCGGCCGTCGACCAGGTCGTACGCGTACACGTGCACCGGATTCTGCTCGATCCGCCAGTAGTGCGGGATCCCGGCATCGGCGTAGTCCGCAGGCTTCTCCAACCGGTCCCGCCGACGCGTGCCGGGCGAGACGACCTCGACGGCCAGCATGACCTGCTCAGCATCGAAGTAGTGGCTGGTGCCAACGAGGGGACGGCGCAACAGCACCACGTCCGGCTCAAGGGTGTTGCGGTGGTTGATCGCCACTCCGATGGCGGTAGCTGGCGACAGATCCAGCGGGGCGTGCTGTCGCAGCCACATCCAGAGCAGGCTGCTGATGTTCTGGTGGTCATAGGTGGGGGAAGGGACGACGACGAGGACTCCGTCACGTAGCTCGACGCGGGGGGCGTCGTCGGGCAGGGCCAGCACGTCCTCGATGGTGTGGTTGGCCAGTCGCTGCCGGACGGGATCCGGACCCCATGTCCCCTGGGCGGTGGGCTCGATCGGCTGCGCGGTCACTCGTACACCTCCTCGGCGGGCACGGCGTCAGCCTACTTCGCGGTACGCGTACCGGCCGGAGCCGACGCGGCGATGGCGGCGAACTGCTCGACGGTCAGCGACTCCCCCCGGGCGCCGGGGTCGACACCGGCCGCGGTGAGCGCCGCGGCGGCCCGGTCCGGGCCACCGGCCCAGCCGGCCAGGGCGGCGCGCAGCGTCTTGCGGCGCTGCGCGAACGCCGCGTCGACAACGGCGAAGACCTGCTTCCGGGGTACGTCGGCGCGGGGCGGCTCGTGGCAGGTGAAGGCGACCAGGCCGGAGTCGACGTTGGGCACCGGCCAGAACACGTTCGGCGGCACCTTGCCGGCGCTTCGCGCGTGGGCGTACCAGGCGAGCTTGACCGACGGGATGCCGTACACCTTGGAGCCGGGACCGGCGACGAGCCGGTCGGCGACCTCCTTCTGCACCATCACCAGGCCGTGCCGCAGGGTGGGCAGCACGGCGAGCAGGTGCAGCACCACCGGCACGGCCACGTTGTAGGGCAGGTTCGCCACCAGCGCGGTCGGCGGTGGGTCGGCCAGCTCGGCGGCGTCGACGCGCAGCGCGTCGGCGCGGTGCACGGTGAGCCGGCCGGCGTCGGCGCCGGCGTGCCGGGCGACGGTCTCCGGCAGCGCCCCGGCGAGCACCGGGTCGATCTCCACGGCGTGCACGTGCCCGGCGACCGGCAGCAGGCCCAGGGTCAGCGAGCCGAGCCCGGGGCCGACCTCCAGGGCCACGTCGTCGGGGGTCAGCCCGGCGGCGGTGACGATCCGGCGGACGGTGTTCGGGTCGTGCACGAAGTTCTGGCCCAGCTTCTTGGTGGGCGCGACGCCCAGCCGGGCGGCGAGTTCCCGGATCTCCGCCGGGCCGAGGAGACCGGTCATGGTTGGCAGCGTAGCGACGGGGTCGGGGCCGACCGTCGGGCCGGGCTCACCACGGGCCGAAGGCCCGGTCACCGGTGGCGGAGATGGCCGCGCACAACTCGTCCAGGTCACTGCCGGTGGTCGCGGCGAGCGCGCGGACGGTGAGCGGGATCAGGTACGACGCGTTCGGCCGGCCCCGGTGCGGCGTCGGCGTGAGGTACGGTGCGTCGGTCTCCACCAGCAGTTGGTCCAGCGGGGTGAGCGCGGCGGCCTCGCGCAGCGCCGTCGCGCTGCCGAAGGTGACGGTGCCGGCGAAGCTCAACAGGTAGCCCCGGCGCACGCACTCGCGGGCGAACCCGGCGTCACCGGAGAAGCAGTGCAGCACCACCGTCTCCGGCGCGCCCTCGTCGTCGAGGATCCGCAGCACGTCGGCGTGGGCGTCCCGGTCGTGGATGACGAGCGCCTTGTCGTACCGCTTGGCGATGGCGATGTGCGCCCGGAAGCTGGCCTCCTGCGCGGCACGCCCCTCGTCGCCGGTCCGGAAGAAGTCCATGCCGGTCTCGCCGATCCCCCGGACCCGGTCGCGGGCGGCGAGGGACTCGATCTCCCGCAGCGCCTCGTCGAGGTCGGTCAGGCGGGGCGCCTCGTTGGGGTGCAGCGCCACGGTGGCCAGCACGGCGGGATACCTGTCGGCGGTGTCCGCGCCCCATCGCGAGGAGGCGACGTCGACCCCCACCTGGACCAGCCGGTCCACGCCGACCGTGGCGGCGAGCGCGATGGCCACCGCGACCGGGTCGTCGGCCGGGCCGCCGCCCGGCACACCGGCCTCACTGACCGTGATGTCCAGGTGGGTGTGGCTGTCCAGCACCGGCCGGGGCAGCGGCTCGGGGGCGGGCGGAAACTCTCCGGCCCGCCGGGCGGCACGCTCTCGACGGGATTCAGTGGGCTCGCTCATCAGCGACAGCATCACACACCGGGCCTGTCCATCTGCCCGCCACCCGACGTTCACCCCGACTACGCCGCGCGACTCTACCGTCGCCGCGTGAGCGAGCGAAGCGAGGCGGCGGCGTGAGCGTCACACCCCACGCGAGCGGCGCGGCCGAAGAACGCACCGGGCTGCGCGTGGCGTTCGGCGGGGGCGTCTACCCGGCCGAGGAGATCGCCCGGGGTGCCGCGTACGAGTTGTTCAGCGCCGACGAGGTGGCCGGCTTCGAGTGGGCGCCCCGACCGGGCAGCGCCCTGCCGTGGCACCGGTTCGTGCACGTCACCGAGGTGACCGCGGTGCACGGCGCCACGGAGCCCTCCGACGAGCCGGAGACGCCGCTGATGGTGCCGGCGCACCGCGAGCGGGGTTGGGCGTACCTGCACCAGCTCAGCCAGCAGCCCGCCGCGGCGGCCGATCCGACGCTGGCCGCGGCACGGGCGTCGGCGGTGGTCCGGCGGGGCACCCGGATGGTCAAGGTGCTCTCCGCCCAGCAACTCGCCGGGTACGTGCGGGGCTGGTTGCCGCACGGCTTCTGCTACCGCGAACACGACGTGGCGCACCTGCGTACGCCGGCGACGACGACGGTGCTGCGGACCGACGGTGAGGTCAGCAGGGACGGTCCGGAGGTGGCGTACGCGTTGCGCTGGCGGGCGTCCGACCCGGGCGACTACGACGTGCCGGTGGGTGAGGCGCACCGCGGCCTGACCGCGCTGGGATCCCGGGACCGGATCGGCGCGCCGGTGCTGGGCACGGGCTTCGTGCCGAGCAACGGTCACCTCATCCCGGAGTTCATCACCCGCGACTTCGCCGACCTGCCGATGCCGGCGAACGCCGCCCTGATCGCCTATCCGGCGGAGGGGGTGGAGGTGGTGCTCTACACCTACCAGGCCGAGCAGCGCGGTTGGCTGCGGATGGTGGGTCCGCAGTGGCGGCACCTGCTGGCCGCGGTGCCGGGCCTCTCCCCGGACCAGGAGTACGTGCCGAACGCCGACGCGCCGCGTTCCACCCAGCTTGTCGGTTGGTACGGCGACAGCGAGTACGAGGCGGTGGCCGACCTGCCCGGCGGGTTCCGGGTGCTGGCGAAGACCCGGGCGGCCCGTTACCCGGTGAGCGCGGTCGCCCGTCGGGTCCGGTTCGCCCAGTGGCGGGGCGTGCCGTGCCTGGTGCTGCGGGAGGAGGCCGGTTGGTTGCGGCTGCGGCTGCGCTACCCGAACCCGGACGCAGTGGTCGCGGCCGGTGCGCAGTGCCAGGAGCGGGGGGTCTACGAGGCTTGGGCGCCGGGCGCCGAGGTGACCGACGACCAGGTGATGGACGCCCGGTACGTGATGTGACGGCCCCGGGCGGCAGGATGACCCGCCGCCCGGGGCGTCGCGCGTTCAGTCGGCCAGCCGGGCCAACTCCTCGTCGACGATCGACGGGTCGAGCTTGCGGAACACCGGCTTCGGCGCGGCCAACGGCCGGCCCGCCTCGATCGCCACCGACTCCCAGCGCGCGCCGACGGTGTAGTCCCCGGTCAGCACCGGGTACGCCGGACCGCCGTCCAGGTCGTCGACCTGCTCGATGACCGGCATCGGCGCGTGCACGCCGGTGCCGCCGAGCAGCTCGTGCACCTGCTGCGCGGAGTGCGGCAGGAACGGGGTGAGCAGCGTGTTGGCGTCGCTGATCACCTGGAGCGCGACATGCAGGATGGTGCCCATCCGGGGCTTGTCCGCCTCGGCCTTGAGCTTCCACGGGGCCTGCTCGGACAGGTACCTGTTGGCCTCGGCGACCACCTTCATGGCCTCGCCGATGGCCTGCTTCTGCCGGTGCCGGCCGATCAGGTCGCCGACCGTGGTGAACCCGGTCCGGGAGACGGCGAGCAGCGCCTCGTCGGCCTCGGTGAGCCCGGCCGGGTCGACCGGCGGGATCGCGCCGAAGTTCTTCGCCGCCATCGAGACGCACCGGTTGACCAGGTTGCCCCAGCCGGCGACCAGCTCGTCGTTGTTGCGGCGGAGGAACTCGGCCCAGGTGAAGTCGGTGTCGTTGCTCTCCGGACCGGCAGCGGCGATGAAGTACCGCAACGCGTCGGCGTCGTAGCGGTCCAGGAAGTCGCGAACGTAGATGACCACCTTGCGGGACGAGGAGAACTTGCGCCCCTCCATGGTCAGGTATTCGCTCGACACCACCTCGGTGGGCAGGTTGAGCCGACCCAGCTCGCCCGGCGCGCCGTCGCGGGAGCCCTCGCCGGAGTATCCGGAGAGCAGCGCCGGCCAGATGACCGAGTGGAAGACGATGTTGTCCTTGCCCATGAAGTAGTAGGAGCGGGAGTCCTTGCCCTCCCCGTCGGTCGACCACCACTTCCGCCACGCCTCCGGGTCGCCGGAGCGGCGGGCCCACTCGATGGAGGCGGACAGGTAGCCGATCACCGCGTCGAACCAGACGTAGATCCGCTTGTCGGACCGGTCCCGCCAGCCGTCGAGCGGGATCGGCACGCCCCACTCCAGGTCCCGGGTGATTGCCCGGGGCTGGAGGTCGTCGAGCAGGTTGCGGGAGAAGCGCAGCACGTTGGGTCGCCACCCGTCCCGGGTGTCCAGCCACTGCCGCAGCACCTCGGCCAGCGCGGGCAGGTCCAGGAAGAAGTGCTCGGTCTCGACGAACTTCGGGGTCTCCCCGTTGATCCGCGACTTGGGGTCGATCAGGTCGATCGGGTCGAGCTGGTTGCCGCAGTTGTCGCACTGGTCGCCGCGCGCGCTGTCGTACCCACAGATCGGGCAGGTGCCCTCGATGTAGCGGTCGGGCAGGGTGCGCCCGGTGGACGGGGAGATCGCGCCCATGGTGGTCTTCGGCACGATGTAGCCGTTGCGGTACATCCCCTCGAACAGCTCCTGCACCACCGCGTAGTGGTTGCGGGTGGTGGTGCGGGTGAACAGGTCGTAGGAGAGGCCGAGGCCGTGCAGGTCCTCGACGATCACCCTGTTGTACCGGTCGGCCAGCTCGCGCGGGGTCACCCCGTCGGCGTCGGCCTGCACCTGGATCGGGGTGCCGTGCTCGTCGGTGCCGGAGACCATGAGCACGTCGTGGCCGGCCATCCGCATGTACCGGGCGAAGACGTCGGAGGGAACGCCGAAACCGGAGACGTGGCCGATGTGGCGGGGGCCGTTGGCGTACGGCCAGGCCACTGCCGCGAGAACGTGACTCATGAGCAGCAAGCCTAGTGACCCGGCCGGGGCGACCGCGAACCAATAGGGGGTGCCGGGCCGACGGACCGGACCGACCACCCCGCCAATTGGTCCGATTTGTCGCCGACACGCGGCTCAACTGCCCGATCCGCCCTCCCGATCGGTGTGCAATGAACCTCGTGACTGGCAGACGAGCGGCGCGGGATCACGAGGACCCTCCCACCGGCCCGACGGTCGACGGCGACCCCGAACCGGCCGCACCCCGCGGTGCCGGGGTCGCGCCCCAGCCCAGGCCGGTGCCCGGTGTCGACCCGGCCTCCGCGCCGCGACCGAGCCCGGCCGCACGTCCGGGCGCTGCCACCCGTCCGAGCCCGGCCCCACGACCGGGCGCTGCCGCACGACCGGGCACTGCCGCACGACCGGGCACTGCCGCCGACCGGCCGGCGGAACAGCAGCACACACCGTCCGGACGGGCGGTCGCGCCGAGACGCGACGACGCCATGAATCTCGCCGCCACCCCGGCCCGGCCCACGCCGGCCGCACCGACGCCCACCCCGGTCCGTCCGACCCCGGCGGCACCCGTACCCAGCCCAGCCCGACCCGACCCGCCAATCCCACCGGTCGGTGCGGAGGCCGTCGAGGTGGAGCCGACCACCGGGGCGCCGGTGGACGCGGTGCCGAGTCGGGTGCCCGTCCGGCAGCAGAGCAGCCGGGAGCGGGGCCTTCGGGCCGGCGGTGACCAACCGGACGACGACGGCGCCTTCTGGGCGCCGATCGAGCAGGTGCACTGGGACGGCACGCCGGTCCGGGAGGACCCGTCGCCGCAGCGCGACCGCGGCTCACGCCAGGCGCGACGGCGCGCGCCGAGCCGTGGCGTCCCACCGCCGGATCCGCTGCCCGGGCTCGCCGCGCTGGTTTCGCTGACCCTGGTCACGGCCTTCTTCGCCTGGGTCAGCGCCGGCCCGTTCTGGCTGGCGGTCGGGCACGCGCGAGCGGGCACCGTGGTGATCGCCGAGTGCACCGGCGGCGGGCTCACCCAGCGGTGCCGGGGGATCTTCACGGAACGGGACGGGCGGTTCGTCGCGCACGGGGTACGCGTCAGCGGTGTGCCCGCCGGGGCGGACGCGACCGGCACACCGCTACCGGCGCGGATGACCGGCTCCGACGGCGGCACCGCGTACGCGGACACCGGACTGGTCCGGCACCTGCGCTGGCTGCCCGGTCTGCTGGTGGTGCTGTGCTGCACCGCCGGCATCGTCAGGTGGACCGGGTCGGCCCGACTGCCCGGCCGCCGGCACCGCCGCTGGGCCGTGGCGGTCGCCGTCACCGGCCCGGCGCTGATCACCGTCGGCTTCCTGGTCGCCGCCTGGTGAACCCGCCGTCCGCCGGGACCCTCGGTCAGCTGTGCACGATCGTGTAGACGTCCCGGCGGCGCAGCGCGTACTCGGTCGCGACGTCGGTGATGGCGTCGCGGCGGGACCGGCCGGCGGCCTCCCGCTCGGCGACCGCCGCGCGCAGGGTGTCGTCGTCGGGGCGCTCCGGTGCGGTCACCGGCGCCCCGGCCACCACCAGGGTGATCTCACCGCGCGGGTCGCCCTCGGCGGCCCACCGGGCCAACTCGCCGAGGGGGCGGCGGACGACCTCCTCGTAGGTCTTGGTGAGTTCGCGGCAGAGCGCGGCCGGCCGGTCCGCGCCGAACGTGTCGGCCAGGTCGGTGAGCGCCGCGCCGATCCGGTGCGGGGCTTCGAAGAAGACGAGCGTGCGCTCCTCGGCGGCGAGGGCGCGCAACCGGGATCGGCGGGCGCCGGGGGTGCGGGGCAGGAAGCCCTCGAAGCAGAACCGGTCGCAGGGCAGCCCGGACACCGCCAGGGCGGTGGTGACGGCGCTCGGCCCGGGAGCGACGGTGACCGGCGCCCCGACGTCCAACGCGGCCCGCACCAGCCGGTAGCCGGGGTCGGAGACGCTCGGCATCCCCCCGTCGGTGACAAGTGCCACCACGTATCCGCCGAGGATGACCTCGACCAGCTCGGGCGTACGCCGCTCCTCGTTGCCCTCGAAGTAGGAGACGATGCGACCGCCGACGGTGATGTCGAGATCGCGGGCCAGCCGGGTGAGCCGGCGAGTGTCTTCGGCCGCGACGACGTCGGCGCTGATCAGCACCTCCCGAAAACGGGCCGAGGCGTCGGCGGGGTTGCCGAGCGGGGCACCGAGCAGGATCAGGCGCCCAGCTTCGGACATTTCACCCACGAATTCGTCTCCTTCATCGACAGCGAGTACCGGTATCGGGGACGACGGGCGCCACCGAGCACCTTGGCAGCCTACGATCGCCGGGTGACGAGTGCGTCGACTGCGCAGAGCCCGAGCGCCGATCCTGCCAAGATGGTCGAGGTGACGGGCGAGCCCAGCCCACACCAGGAGCCGACGGCGCCGCCCGCCGGTGACGGCGGCGTGCCCGCCCAGATCCGGCGACGGTTCGCCACCATCGACAGCCAGGTGGACCGGTTCTCCTGGGCGGCCACAGCCGTGGTCGTGGCCATCGCGGCGATCCTGCGCTTCGTCGGGCTGTCCAGCATCAAGGGCAAGATCTTCGACGAGACGTACTACGCCAAGGACGGCTACGGGCTGATCAGCCGGGGCGTCGAATGGAACTACAAGGACAACGGCCCGTCGTACGTCGTGCACCCACCGCTGGGCAAGTGGCTGATCGGCCTCGGCGAGTGGGCCTTCGGCTACCAGGACGCCGACTCGAAGGTCTCGGTCCCCGGGCACCTGATGACCACCGCGCCGGAGTTCGGCTGGCGGTTCTCGGCGGCCGTGATCGGCACGCTGTCGGTGTTGCTGCTGGTGCGCATCGGTCGGCGGATGTTCCGCTCGACGGTGCTCGGCTGCGCCGCCGGCCTGCTGCTCGCCCTGGACGGCTTCCACCTGGTGCTGTCCCGGGCGGCGCTGCTCGACATCTTCCTGCTCTTCTTCGTGCTGGCCGCGTTCGGCGCGTTGGTGCTCGATCGGGACGCCCGCCGCCGCCGCTGGGCACGGGCGCTTGACGACGGGCTCGACCTGAGCCAGCCGGGCCGGGCCGGCCGACCGCCGACCGGCTGGCGCACCTGGCCGTGGTGGCGGTTGGCTGCTGGCGTCCTGATCGGCTGCGCCTGCGCCGTGAAGTGGAGCGCCCTGTACTTCGTCCCGGCCTTCGCGCTGCTGGTGATTCTCTGGGAGGTCGGCGTCCGCCGCTCGGCGGGGGTCCGCCGGCCGTGGCGGGACGCCCTGCTCGACGAGCTGCCCTGGTTGGTGCTGGCCGGCGTGCTCATGATCGGCACCTACCTGGCCACCTGGTCGGGCTGGCTGATCACCGACGACGGCTACTACCGGCTCGCGTCGGCCTACCCGGCCGCCCCGCTCAGTGACCGCCCGGTGATCGGGCCGCTGATCAACCTCTTCGAGTACCACCGTGCGGCGTACGGCTTCCATGCCCAGCTCGACGACGCGCACAAATACCAGTCGTGGCCGTGGCAGTGGTTGCTGCTCGGTCGGCCGGTGGCGTTCCACTGGACCGGTGACGGCGCCTGCGGCGCGCCGACCTGCGCCTCCGAGATCCTGCTGTTGGGCACCCCGCTGCTCTGGTGGTCCTTCCTGCCCGCCCTGGCGGCGCTGGCCTGGCTGGGCGTGGCTCGTCGCGACTGGCGGGCCGGCGCGATCCTGCTCACCGTGGCCGCCGGGCTGCTGCCGTGGTTCTGGTTCGCCCTCGACGGCCGGACGATGTTCTCGTTCTACACCGCGCCGGCGCTGCCCTTCCTGGTGCTGGCGGTGGTGTACGTGCTGGGCGCGCTCATCGCTCCCGCCGGGGGTGACGTGGGCACGGTGACGCCGCTGGTGCCCGGTGACCCGAGTTACGAACGCCGACTGGTGGGCAGCATCGCGGCCGGGGCGTACGTGCTGCTGGTGGCGCTCTGCTTCGCGTACTTTTATCCGATTTTCGTCGGCAAGACCATCCCGTATGCGGACTGGTTGTCCCGAATGTGGCTCGACGGCCGGTGGATATAAGCACCGACAGGCGACGCGCCGCATAGCGCGACGGAGAAGGGCCCGCACGCCGAAGCGTGCGGGCCCTTCTGACATAGACGCGCGCCCCGATCGCCTGCCACGGGGGAAGCGGGCGATTGGGGCGCGCATGAAGAGCTTAACCACCGCGCACCACCGGCACAACGGGTCAACTTAAGTCAGATTTCCGACCGATGGCGGCCGAGCCGATGCTTACCATCGGGCAGTTGACCGAGGGTGACCTGGCGTGGACCCAGCGCGCGATGGGGGCCGGCCAGCGGGGCTCGTCGATTCAGGCCGGGGGTGGCGGGCCGCCAACCCCCGCCATCCCAAGTGATCATCCAAAGTGGATCTCACTACACTGCGGGCCGTGATCAACTTCAAACGATCGGCGGCTGTCCTTCTCGGACTGTTGGCGACCACCGCGCTGGCCGGGCCGGTCCCGGCGCAGGCCGACGAGGAGCCGGTTCCCGAGCCTCCACGGGTTGAGCTCGTGCTCGACGTCAGCGGCTCGATGCGCGCCGCCGACATCGACGGACGCAGCCGGATCTCGGTCGCCCAGCAGGCCTTCAACGAGGTGGTGGACGCGCTGCCGGAGGACACCCAGCTCGGCATCCGGGTGCTCGGCGCGACCTACCGTGGCAAGGACAAGAAGGTCGGCTGCCAGGACACCCAGCAGATCGTGCCGGTCGGTCCGGTGGACCGCTCCGCGGCCAAGGCCGCGGTGGCGACGCTGCGGCCGACCGGGTTCACACCTGTCGGCCTGGCACTGCGCTCGGCCGCGCAGGACCTGGGCACCGGGGCCACCACCCGACGGATCGTGCTGATCACCGACGGGGAGGACACCTGCGCGCCGCCGGACCCGTGCGAGGTGGCCCGCGAACTCGCCGCCCAGGGCACCAGCCTGGTCGTCGACACCCTCGGCCTGGCCCCCGACGAGAAGGTCCGGCGTCAACTGCTCTGCATCGCCAGCGCGACCGGCGGCACCTACACCGCCGCCCAGAGCGCCGAGGAGCTGACCGGCCGGATCAAGCAGCTCGTCGAGCGGGCCGGCGACACCAACACCCGGGCGCCGACGGTCGTCGGCGGCGCGAACGCCTGCGACACGGCACCACTACTCGCCCCCGGCGTCTACGCCGACCGGGAGGCGTTCTCCGAGCACCGCTACTACCGGGTGCCGGTACGCCCCGGGCAGGAACTTCGCGCATCGGTGAGCATGGCGCTGGACCGAGCGGTCAACCGGGACTACGGGGTGCTGCTGCGGGCCACCGCAGCGGACGGCCGGGAACTGGTCCGGGGCGCGGACGCCGGCAGCGGGCGAGCCGACGTGCTCTCCGCCGGACTGCGCTGGTCGGCCACGGCCGACGACGAGGACGCCGCGCGAATCAAGGAGAGTGCCACCCCCGTCGTCGAACCCACCACCGTCTGCCTGGTGGTGAGCAACTCGTTCGCCCCACGCCCCGGCACCGCGGCGACTCCGGGCATGCCGGTGGAGTTGACCATCGACGTGGTCGCCGCCGCGCCCGAGCCGGACGGGCCGGATCTCGGCCGAGGTTGGGCCCTGCTCGCCCTGCTCACCGTCGTCGGGCTGCTCGCCGGCCTGCTCGCCGGCCTGCTCACCCGCTGGTGGGTCGCCACCTGGAGGGAAAACTGATGCGTACCGCACTGTCGCGTTCGCTGGCGGCCCTGCTCGCCGCAGGCGGAGCCGCGCTGCTTCCCGCCCCGGCCGTCGCCGCGCCGACCCCCTCCCCCGGAGCCACGCCGGTGAACCGGGCCGGTACGTCGTTCCTCGGCGCCACCCCGATCGCCGCCGGACAGCCGGTGCGGGTGGACGCCTCGATCGGCGACCACCTCTACTGGTCGTTCCCGGCGACCGCCGGTCAGGTGCAGGAGATCAGCGCCACCGTCACCTTCCCGAAGGGGCGCAGCGGCGCATCCACCTGGACGGTCGACGTCTTCGACGGTCTGCGGCGGCGTCAGGCGTGCACGGCGGGGGCGCAGACCCCGACCGTGGACGCCACGGCGACGAGCGTGGCGCTGGGCTGCACGCTGCGCGAGGTGCGGCCGTGGGCCGAGCCCTGGTCGGCCGACCCGCTGCCCGGCTCGTACGTCGTCCGGCTCTCCGTGATCGACCTGCCCGAGCCGGACCTGGGCGCGCCGATCGACGTGGACCTGCTGGTCGGCACCATCGCCGACCGGGGCGCCTCGACCGACGACGGCGAGCTGGCCGCGCCGCTGGTGCCGAACACCAAGGCGGGCACGGTGCTCAACGCCGTACCCCCGGCCGACCCGGACGCCGACGGCGAGGGTGACGCGGCGGACTGGTTGCCGGATCTCGGCTCGCGGTGGATCTGGACCGGCATCGGCGGCGTGCTCGCCGCGGTCGCCGGCGTGGTCGGCTTCGGTCTGACCCGGCGTCCCCGGCGCGGCTGACCCGCACGCACGCCCTGGTGGCCGCCGCCGGTCGGCGGCGGCCACCGGTGTGTTGCGCAGATCCTCGGAGGCGGCAGCGAGGCAGGAGCCCGGGTAGACGCTGAGGATCGCCCGGCCGGCCCAGTACTCCTCCAGCAACCGGCTGCGCTTGGTCGCGCGCGGCCGAGCGGATGGTGCTCGCCCTCCCCCGGTGGCGACCGGAGAGCGCTGCGGAAAAATCCGGCGTTACATCCCTGCGGTACCTTCACCCCTCATGGCAGTCGGAAATTTGACGGTTGACCAGGTGCTGGCGTGGCGGCCGGGCCGGGCATGCCTGGTGGGAGGCGGCGATGCGTGATCTGCTGCCCGCCACGGTCGCGGTGGCCGTCGCCCGGCCGGACGACTTCGGCGGGGAACTGCTGGCGGCCGAGCTGGCCTGCCTCGGCGAGCGGGCCGTGGAGAGCCGCCGGCGCGACTTCACCGCCGGGCGCGTCTGCGCCCGCCGGGCCATGGCCGGGCTGGGTCTGCCGCCGGCGGCCGTGCCGGCCGCCGCCGACCGGGCGCCGGTCTGGCCGGTCGGGCTGGTCGGTGCCATCACCCACACCCAGGGCTACTGCGCGGCCGCCGTCGCCCGCCGGGCCGACATCCGGTCCGTCGGCATGGACGCCGAGCAGCACCGCGAGCTCAACGCCGGGGTACGCCGACTCGTCCTGCTGCCCGAGGAGGAGGCCGACTGCGCGCGGTTGCCCGGCGGCACCTTCTGGCCGATGGTGCTGTTCAGCATCAAGGAGACCGTCTACAAGGTGTGGTACCCGGTTGTCGGCAGTTGGCTGGACTTCCACGACGCCCGGGTAAAGATCGACGCGGAGGCCGGTACGTTCACCGCGCGCATCGCGCCGGCCCGGGTCGACGCGGCGGCCGTCGCCGACCCG
Organism: Micromonospora sp. NPDC048905; assembly: GCF_040649655.1. Taxonomy (NCBI): domain Bacteria; kingdom Bacillati; phylum Actinomycetota; class Actinomycetes; order Micromonosporales; family Micromonosporaceae; genus Micromonospora; species Micromonospora sp. NPDC048905. Next base: position 97,603 of record NZ_JBEZFV010000016.1, read on the forward strand.
CCGAGCACGGTGGCCGGCCGGTTCGCGCTCGCCGACGGACTGGTCCGCACCGCCGCGATCCTCGAACACCGCTGGCCGTCCAACGGGTCAACGAGTGGTCGCCGCCGGGTGGGACGGCGCCCGGCGCGACGATCGGGTGGTCATGAGCGCACGGTAGCGTCGGCGGGTTCGGAGAGGCGATGGCATCGAGGCTGGTGGGCTGGCTCTAGGTGGCTCGCAGCGCCAGCGCCGAGTTCCGCCAGGACGGTTGGTAGGAGTTCGGGTTGGCTGCAGTCGCTGTTGGCGCGTAACAGCAGCGTGGTCAGCGCCTCGTCCTGCGGCCGCCGTCACCGAGCCGGGGTGAGCCGGACCGCCGCCGCGTGGCCGGCGGGGTCGCTCACGGCGATCAGAGTGGCCGCGGGCAGCGGGCCGGTCAGTGCCTCCGCGACGGTCAGCAGCCCGCCGGCGCCGGCGCGGTCGACCGGTTGCGGCCGCGGGACGAATGTCGCGGTCCGGCCGGCCGGGTCGGCCCCAGCGGCCGCCCGGCGGGCCCCGGCGGCCGGGTCGCGGTCCCAGGTCTCGGCGACCCCGGCCAGGACGGCCAGGGCACGCGCACCCCGGGCGGCCACGTGGCCGGCCGACTCGAGCACCACCACCACCACCACCTCGGCCTGCGGGAAAGAGCCGCGGACCGGCGACGGGACGTCCACCGCCGCCACGACGGCGACGTCGAGGTCACCCGCCGCCACACAGTCGGCCGCCGCCACCAGCGCACTCAGACCCGAGCACGAGCCGCTCGCGAAGGTCATCACCGCGCCCTGAGCGCCGAGCCCTTTGGACAGCTCGGAGGCGGCGCCGTTGTAGCTGGACTGCGGCGCCAGCACCGGGCTCAGCGTCGTCGGGCCGGCGCAGAATCCGTCGCGCAGGGCCTCGAGGTACATGCCGAGGCCGGCCGCCGTCGACCCGACGAAGACACCGGTCCGTTGCGGATCCGCCGGAGGCACCTCCAGGCCGGCCGAGTCGGCGGCGTGGTGCAACAGGCGCGCTTCGGGGCTGAGCCGGCGCAGTTGACGCCGTCCGAGCGGCGCCGGAGCCGGGTACGCCTCGGCCGGAATCCGGACCGGCCACGTCGTCCGCGAGCCGGGGTAGGTGTCGGCCGCCGAGATCTCCGGTCCGGTCGGGACGGCGCCGGTGAGCGCGTGGACCCTGGTCAGCAGCAGCTCAGTCACGGCCGTACCCCGATCCGATCCGCGCGAAGACACTGCAGGAAATGTTGCCGCCGAAGCCGAACGCGTTGTTCAGCGCGACGTCGACCCGGCCCTGCCGAGGCTCGCCCAGCACCAGCTCGAGCCGGCAGTCCGGGTCGATCCGGACGAGGTTGGCGGTCGCCGGGATCACCGAGTCGCGGATGGCGAGCAGGCAGCCGATCGCCTCGATCAGGCTGGCCGCCCCGTGCATGTGCCCGAGCGCACCCTTGAGCGAGGTCACCGGCAGGGCGTCGGTGACCGGGCCGAAGACCTCGCGGATCGCCTGTGCCTCGATGGTGTCGTTGGCCCGGGTGCCGGTGCCGTGGGCGCTGATGTGACCGATGTCGGCCGGGTCCAGCCGGGCCGAGGTCAGGGCGGCCCGCATCGCGGCCTTCGCGCCGCGGCCCTGCGGGTGCGGCGAGGTGATGTGGTACGCGTCGCTGGTGTCCGCGCAGGCCAGGACCTCGCCGTAGAGGTGCGCCCCGCGCGCCCGGGCGGACGCCTCGGACTCCACCACCAAGGCCGCGCCGCCCTCGGCCACCAGCATGCCGGTGCGCTCGGCGTCGAACGGCCGCACCACGTCCCGGCTCATCGCCCGCAGGCTGCCGAACAACATGAACATGCTCGGCGCCAACTCGTCCACGCCGCACACCACGGCCGCGTCCAGCCGGCCCGCCCGGATCGCCCGGACCGCCACGCTGAGCGCCGTGTTGCCGGCGGCGCAGGCGGTGCCGACCACCACGCTGGGCCCGGCGGCGCCGAGCTCCCGCGAGATTTCCGCCGCCAGCTCACCCGGGCCCGGCACCGGCCCGGCGTCCGGCTGAGCGGCCCCGCCCTGATGGAAGGCCAGCGCCGGCGCCTCCAGCACGCTGCGGTTGCCGAGCACCGCGCCGACGTAGACGCCGGTCCGGTCGCGGCCCGGCGGCAGGCCCGCGTCGGCCACCGCCTGACCGGCGGCCTGCAGTCCGAAGCCGAGGCACAACGGACGACCCCGTACGCCGGCCGGCACGACCTCCCCGCCCACCGCGTCCGGCAGGCCGGGCACCGTGACCCGCCGCAGCGGGCCGGTGCCCACCTTGCCGGCCAGCAGGCCCTGCCACAGCGGTTCGACGCCCACGCCCAGCGACGACACCGCCCCGAGTCCGGTCACCACCACGCGCATCGGTTGCTCCCCCGCCGTCGGTCATCCGGTCATGGCGCGCTCGAGGAAGCCGAGCACGGCCGTGCTGTACTCCGGGCCGCCGGCCCGCAATCCCTGCAGGTGCACCGCGCCCGGCACCACCTCGACCCGCGCGCCCGGGTAACGGGCAGCCATCTCCTCGACCGCGGCCACCGGCGTGATCGTGTCCCGATCGCCGACCAGCATCAGCATCGGCGGCGACCCGGCCCGTTCGACCGACGGCGGCCAGTCGGCCGGCGAGTCCAGGACCGCCGCCCCGAGCCGGCCGTAACTGCGGGCCAGCAGGGAGTAGGCCGGTCGGGCCCGCAGCGGACCCGGCACCGGCACGATGCCAGAGAGCAGGAAGTTCTCCACGACCGCGGCCACGTCGAGCGTCGGCCCGCTGTCGCACACGATGGCCGCGATCGGCTCGGTCATCCGGGACACGGCGTAGAGCATCGGGAACGTGGAGAACGAGAAGCCGAAGAGGGCCAGCTGCGCGCCGTGATACCTCTCGTCGCCACGCACCCGGTCCACGACCGCCAGGACGTCGTCGGTGAACCGCCGGCTGAACGACGTCACCGACCGGTCGTCCCCGCTGCGGCCGTGGTTGCGGAAGTCGAGAAGCACCACGGTGTAGCCGGCTTCGCGCAGCATCGCGGCGTGGCGCAGGCTCCAGGTCTTGTCCAGGCCGATCCCGTGTCCGACGACCACCACCCGGGCCGGATCGGCGGGCAGCACGAGCAGGTCGAGTTCGACCCGGCCGCCGTGCACCCGGACCGGCCAGTGTTCCTGGTGCCACCGCGCCAGCACGTCGCCGGCCTTGGGCTTGCGGCGCGGCGGGTGCACCATCAGGTACGCGAGGGTCAGGGCGTAGAGCGGGGCCAGGGGTGCCAGCAGCACACCGGACAGCCGGTTCCCGGAATTCGTCATCAGCCCATCCTGCCGGCCCCGGCGGTCAACCACAGCCACCGGCGTGTCCCTGGTCCGCGCCCATGCTCGCCCGGTGCGGCTCGGCCGGCGGTTCGGCCACATCGGACGGCACGGCGGCGGTTGCGGCGACGAATGCGGGCAGCCGGTCGATGCCCCAGAACTTCTCCCGGCCGGCCACGAAGAACGGCACGCCGAACACCCCGTCGCGGTGCACGGCCAGCAGTGCCCGCACGCCGGCCGCCCGCCGCTCCGGATCCTCGGCGGCCCCGGTCAGCATCTTCGGATCCAGCGACAGGTCGGCGGCGAGCGACGCCATGGTCGCCGGGTCACAGATGTCGCGGCCCTGCTGCCAGCGGGCCCGGTAGACGGCGTCGATGAATTCGCGGCCCCGGCCGGCGTCGGCGGCGACCAGGTAGGCCAGGTGCGGCACCTCCCACCGCGGTTGCCGGTCGATCGGCCAGGCCACCTCGAGGCCACGGTCGGCCGCCAGCCGCCGGACGTCCTGCAGGATGTAGAAATGCTTGGCCCGCGACATCGCCACGTACGGGAAGTCGCCCCGGGCCGACCGCAGCGCGGTCAGGCTCTGATCGTCGGGCTCGAAGAACATCCGCCACTCGACCCGGGCGGCCGTCTCGGGATAGCGGTGCAGCAGGTCGTGGTGCGCGAGCCACGAGTACGGGCTGCGCAGCGAGAAGTACCAGTGCATGCCTACCTCACATCGCTATTCCGCCGTCGACCCGGACGACCTGGCCGGTGATGTACGTGGCGCGCTCCGACGCCAGGAAGGACACCAGATCGGCGACCTCCTCGGCGGTGCCGAACCGGCCGAGCGGGATCTGTCCCGCCGCCTTGTCCCGGACCTTGGGTGTGAGGTCCCTGGTCATGTCGGTTTCGATGAAACCGGGCGCCACCACATTGGCCCGGATGCCGTACGGCCCGCATTCCTTGGCCAGCGCCAGGGTCAGGCCGATGATCCCGGCCTTGGAGGCCGAGTAGTTGGTCTGGCTGGCGTTTCCGAACACGCCGGCGACCGACGACATGGTGATGATCGACCCGGTACGGCGCTTCATCATCGAGAAGATCGCGGCCCGGCAGGCGTGGTAGACGCCGTCCAGATTGGTGCGCAACACCGTGGTCCAGTCGTCCTCGGCCATCATCACCAGGGCCCGGTCGCGCACCACACCCGCGCACGGCACGAGCGTCGCCAGCGGGCCGAGCTTGTCCTCGACTGTGGTGACGAAGGCGCGCATCTGCTCGCCGTCGCTGACGTCGACCCGTTCGGAGACGATCTGGCCGCCGAAGCCGGCCGCGAGCTCGGCCACCTCGGCCGCCGCCTCCGCACTGGCGTGGTAGCACAGGCCCAGGTCGTACCCGTCCTCGGCGAGGCGCAGCGCGACCGCCCGGCCGATGCCGCGCGAGGCCCCGGTGACCAGCGCGACCGGCCGCGCGCTCATCGTGGCTCCCCGGCGCCGGCCAGGGACGGGCGCAGCACGTCGATCGGGCGCATCGCCATGACGAACTGCGCCACCGTCAGCACTGGTTCGCCGGCCACCACGCTCTCGCCGGTGAGGATGGCCGCGTCCGCGGTGGCTCGCAGCATCCGGACCCGGTGCTCCACGACATCGCCGGGCCGGGTGTCGCCGCCGAACTCGACGCCGTTGATCGCGCCGCCGAGCATCACCGCACCTGTGCGGACGTCCGGGTTGGGCCGATCCCAGGCGACCAGCAGCGCCGCCGCCTGGCACCAGGACTCGACGAGCAGGACCACCGGGTAGGCCTCGGGTCCCGGCGCGACGGCGTCCAGGTCGGCCGCGTACCAGCTCTCGGCGTACGTGACCGCCTTGAGTGCGGTCAACCGCTCACCCGGCACGATCTCGGTCAGCCGGTCGAGCAGCAGAATCGGATAGCGGTGCGGCAGCGCCGCGGCGATCTCGGGGGGTCCGAGGTTCATCGGCGGTCTCCTTCCCGGTCGGTCTGATAGCGCAGGCGGATCTCGGCCGCCGTGCCCCGGTCCGTTTCGGCCACGCAGCGGAACGCCCCGGCCGGATCGGTCTGTTCGATCCGGAACCGGACCTCGTCGCCGGGCAGCACCGGGCTGTGGAACCGGCTGCGTTCCACCCCGGCCAGCCGCCGGGGACCGGCGACCGCGGTGATCGCCCGGTGGGCGCACTCGATGAGGAAGACCGCGGGGAACACCGGGAACCCCGGGTAGTGCCCGCGGAGTAGGGGAAGGTCGGCCTCGGCGACGGTACGGGCGATGATCACCCCGTCGGCGCCGGAGTGCGCGTGCACCGGGATGCTCAGTGCCGACCGGATGCCGGCGCTCACGCCCGGGCCGCCAGCTTGCCGGACAGCAGCTCGGCGACCGCGTCGAGCGAGGTGACCGACTTCAGCTCGGATTCCTGCATCTTGACTCCGTACTGCTTCTCGACCCGGACCACGATCTCCAGCGCCATCAGCGAGTCGACCTCGAGCTCGGTGACGAAATCGGTGTCGTCGCCGACCTCCTCGACTCCCACGTCGACAGCGTCGGCGATAAGCTGGCGCAGCTCGTCCTTGTCGACCAGCGGCTCGGTGTTGTCACTCATGGCGACCTCATCTCTCTCCGTCACCGGAGCTCATGGATTCGACCAGTCCGAGGCGGTACGCCCCGGACCGGAACTCGGGGTGCCGCAGCAGTCGGCGGTGAAACGCGACCAGAACGACCGGGTGGCCACCGACCCGGGCCGGGCCGTGGATCGCCGCCTCGGTCGTGCCGGACCGCTGCCGGGCCTGCTCCACCCGCTCGGGGTAGGCGATCCGGTCGGTGAGGCCGAGAACGTCGGCCGGCAGCGCGTCGATGCCGACCAGCACCCGGTCGCGCTGCGAGAGCTCAGTCATCGTCTGCCTCGTCGCCGGCCCGGACCCGAACCAGGGCACAGCCGAGCGAGCCGTCCCGGTCGACCGAGGTCACCAGGGCCGTCCCGGCGGACGCCGGCGCGGGCGCGCCGGGCACCGGCAGCAGCGCGGCGATCTGGAACGCCGCCGACGCGGCCGAGGTCTCGCCGAGCCGATCGGCCACCTCCAGCCATCGGGCCCGGGTGCCGGGCAACGCGCTGCGCAGGGCCGCGGACTCCAGCCGGCCGAGCTCGCCGGCCGGCTGCGACGGCACGACCGTATCGATGTCGTGCGGGCGCAGCCCGGCTTGGTCCAGGCAGCGGGTGATGACGCGGGCCAGGACGGTGTCCGGGCTCGCGTGCCGCCCGTGCACCCCAAACTCCAGCCCGAGCACCTCGGCCAGCGGTCGGCGCCCGGCGGCCCGGGCGTGCCCCTCCGGCTCGACCAGGAAGATCACACAGCCTTCGCCGAGCACCCGCTCCCGCGGATCGGTCGGGCGTTCGGTGTGGTAGTCGAGCCAGCACCGCTGGTCCGAGAACTCCTCGGCGGCGCCGCACAACAGACTTGCCGCGTACCGGCCGTGCTGCATGCGGATGGCGTAGCGCAGGGCGAGCAGGGCGGCGGTGCGCCCACCGGCGATGGTGGTGTTCGGGCCGCGCAGGCCGTACCGGATGCCGCACTGCCCGGCGGCGCAGTTCATCACCGTGTTGGGGAAGCGTGCCGGATCGACGTCGTACGGCCGGCTGCGCACCAGCGAATCCCGGGTGAAGTCCATGATGCTCTGCAGGCTGCCGTTGCTGGTGCCGAGCACCAGACCGAGCGGGTCCTCGCCGGCGGCCAGGTCGGCGCAGCCGTCCGCGAGCAGGTTGCCTACGGTCGCCACGGCCAGGGCGGTGACACGGTCCATCGAGCGGGTGCCCTTCTTGCCCAGCGCGGCCGCCGGGGAGAAGCCGGGAATGACCGCGCCCCTGGGGTACGGCATCGCCGCGCCGTCGCCGGGCAGGGTGCTGACCGCGCTGAGCTGATCGCGGAGCCCGTCGGTGAAGGCGGCGGCGCTGGCGCCGAACGCCGACACCGCGGACCAGTGTGAGATGACCGGCCGCAGGGTCATGGCTGGGGTGCTCCTCTCGGGTAGAGCGGGTCGTCAGATTGAGACGAGTTCGCCACCGTCGACTCCGATCACGTTGCCGGTCAGCCAGGAGGAGTCCGACAGCGACAGTCCGAGCACCGCCTCGCCGACGTCCTCGGGCACGGTGATGCGTCGGTGCGGGTTGCGGGTGCGCGCGAGCTCGGCCAGGGCCGGGCCGCCCGGGATGAGCTCGAGGGCGGGCGTCATGGTGATGCCGGCCCGCAGCGCGTTGATCGCGACGCCGGCCGGGGCCAGCTCGACCGCAAGCTGGCGCACGTGCGACTCCAGCGCGCACTTGGCCGCCGAGACGGCGCCGTAGGACGGCATGATCCGGGAGGTGCCCGAGCTGGTCAGGGCGTAGATCTTGGCGCCCGGCCGGAGCAGGCGGGCGCTGTGCAAGGCCTGCGTCCAATAGACCAGACTGTGCGCCATGACATCGACAGTCATCGCCATCTGGCGCGGCGCCACCGTCTCGGCCCCGGGTTCGCCGAGGTACGGCAACAGGGTGCCGAACGCCAGCGAGTGCAGGGTGATCCGCAGACCGGCCGGGCCGGTGAGCCGGGCGGCCGTCTCGGTCACCTCCTCGCGGGTGCTGGACGAGGCGGCGTTGCGGTTGAAGAAGTGCGCCTCGACGCCCTGCTCGCGCAGCTCGCCGGCCAGTTCCTCGGCCATCTTCTCCCCTTCGTCGCGGTCGAAGTAGACGCCCAGGACGTTCACCCCCTCGGCCGCCAGCGCCCGGGCCGTGGCCCGGCCCATGCCGCTGGAGACGCCGAGGATCAGCGCCCAGGACCCGCGCAGCGGGACAAGCATCGTGATCTCACCTGCTTCCTTCATGCCTTCGTGCCGGGGTCCGGACGGCCACCCGCGAGCGCGCGAAGGCGACGTTGCCCTCGGCGGCGGCGGCGACGACGACCAGGTCCGCGCCCGGCCGGCGAAACGACTCGGTCAGGTGGTGCAACGGTGTGAGACAACCCGGGCCGGGCGGGTAGAGCGTCACCCGGTGCCGACGCCGGACCAGCCAGGTCAGCACCGCCGCACCGGTCGCGGTGTCGTCGGCGAACACGCTCACCGCCAGCTCCGGCTGGCCGAGCCGGGACCACACCCGGTCGAGGACCGGCTCGACCGGCTGGTCCGGCGAGAGGTGACCGGTGGCGACCTCGAAGCTTCCGTACGGGTTGAGGTCCGGCCCGCCTGGATGGGGCCGGGCGCAGATCAGCGCCACCGCGCCCACGTCGCCGTCGCGGTGACCGGGTTCGCCGGGCGGCGGGCTGTCCTCCATCGCACCCAGCACGGCCAGGTCGGCTCGACCGGCCGCGATCGAGCGCAGGCACACCGCGGCGGCCTCCAGCCCGGCGGTCCGCGGCGAGGTGATCGTCAGGTTTCCGCCGCGCAGGGCGTACTCGATGGACAGCCGGCCGGCGAACAGGCTGAGCGAGAAGAACGGGGCGAGCATCGGGCTGATGTCATCCGAGCTGCCGCCGATGATCGCCTCGTCCATCTCGGCGAGCAGGCGGCTGCCGGCGTTGTTCGTGCCCACGAAGGCCCCGCGTCGCTCCGGCGGAACCGATCCGATCAGCTCGCCCGAGTCATCGACCGCCCGCTGCGCGGCGGCCAGCAGGTACTGGCAGGCGGCGGGCAGCCGGCGGTAGCCGCGGCCGCTGAACGAGCGGGTGATGTCGAAGTCGGCCGGCTCCCCGCCACCCTCGGTCCGCAGCGCGACCGAGCCGATGCCCCACACCTGGACCGTCCTCACGTCCCGAGCCCCTTTATCAGCAGGGAGACGTTGTTGCCGCCGAAGGCGAGCGCGTTGAGCAGGATCGCCGCCGGGCCGATCGGCACCGGCTCGTCCTGCGGGATCCACACGTCGCACTCCGGATCCTGCTCACCCAGGCGCGGGCTCGGCGGGATCAGGCCGTGCCGCAGCACCAGGGCGGCGGCCACGCAGGCGAACGCCATCGCCGCGCCGGCCGTGTGCCCGAGCGACGACTTGAGGCTGAGCAGCGGTGGGCGGTACGTGCCGAAGAACTCGCACAGGGCGCGGCTCTCCATGACGTCGTTGTGCCGGGTGCCGGTGCCGTGCGGGATCACGCAGCCAATCTGGCCGGCGCCGAGCCCGCTCTCACCGAGGGTCTCGCCCATCGCCCGCAGCAGCTGCCGGGCGGTCGGCTCGGGCGCCGTGGCGTGGTAGCCGTCGCAGCTCCAGGCGCCACCGGCGACTTCGGCATACGGCGTCCGGCCGTGCCGGCGCGCGGTCGCGGCGTCCTGCAGGACCAGCATCGCCGCTCCCTCGCCGAAGATCGTGCCGCGGCGGTGCCGGTCGAACGGCCGGCACCGGTCGGGGTCGACCGCGCCCAGCCGGTTGAAGGCGCCCAGGGCCACCCGCGACCGGCCCTCGGCCCCGCCGACCAGCACCGTGTCGTGCTCGCCGCTGCGGATCATGTCCAGCGCCACCACCATGGCGTAGCCGCTGGCCGCGCATGCGTTGCTGATGCTGGTGCTCGCTCCGGCCAGGCCGAGCGTCGTGCTGACCGCCGCCGCGGTCACCGCGGCCGAGTGCCAGCGCGACCTGGGATCGGAGGCACCGTCGGCCCGCCGGCTCTCGTCCACATCGGAATTGCCCATCTCGGAGCCGAAGACCAGGGCGGCCGCCCGGGTCTCGGGTTCGGTGAGCCCGGCGTCGGCGACCGCGGCCCGGCCGGCGGCGACGGCGAACCGGGCCGCCCGGCCGAGCGGCACGTCGGCCACCGCCTGCGGCCCGGCCGGCACGCCCCGGTTGTCGACCTGGTAGACCAGCGGGTACGGCATGTGGGCCAGCGGGTCACCGATCGCGGACGGTGCCGAGCGCGCCGCCAGCAGACCCCGCCAGAACGCCGGAACGTCCGCGCCGAGGCAGGAGACGGCGCCGATCCCGGTGACCACGACACTACGCAAGGTCGTCACCGCTCAGCACCCGCCGGCCGGACGGCCGGCTGACCGCGTGGTAGAGCCGGTCGTCGAAGTCGACCAGGGTCCAGTCGCTACGGTCCAGGATGACCGCGTACCCGTGGGTGATCTGGCCGGTGGCGGTGCGCACCAGCCGGCCGTCGCGCTCGACGAACCAGTCCAGCCGGGCGGTGTAGGTGGCCCGCTTGAACACCTGCTCGACGGTGAACAGGGTGTAGATCGTCTCCTCCATCAGTGCCTCGTCGAGGATGGTCACGTTGGAGTGCGGGACCACCGGGATCCAGTTCTGCTCGTCCAGCAGGGTCTTGATCGAGGCGCCGCGCTCGGCCAGGAAGACGTCCACCGCCTCCTCCATCAGGCGCAGGTAACCCGACATCTGCAGCCGCTCGGTGAAATGGCAGTAGAAGTAGGGGATCCGGCTGCGCCAGACCACCGCGTTGCCCTCGGCCGCCAGTTCGGCCACCGTCAGCGGCAGCGCCCGCCGGGCGTCGACCGGGCCGGCGTCGCGGGTGATGTGGTCGGTGACCAGATCCGAAACCGCGGACGGCGGCGGACTGGCCGGCCCGCTCCCGGCGGCGACCCGCAGCTGGACCCGGACCGTCGAGGTGACCGCCCGCACCGGGCCGGACTCGCGGTCGACCTCGATCGTGACCGCCAGGACCAGCTCGCCGCCGCTGACGTCCTTGAAGGTCACCGTGGCCCGGGCCAGGTCGTCGAGGTGGAAGGCGTGCGCGATCCGGGTGTTGAGCACCACCAGGTCCAGGCCGAGGGCGTGCTGCTCGTAGAGCTTCCGCGACGGCAGGCCGCTCTGCCGGAAGTAGTCGAGCACAGCCTCCTCGACCAGGTAGTTGACGTGCTTGAAACCGATCCAGGAGCAGATGTTCGAGCCCTCGTAGCGCGGGCGTACCAGGGTCTCGGTGCTGGACAACAGGTCTGCGGTGGCGGGCAGGGTGGTGGTCATCGAAGCTCCTGATCTCGGGTCGGCAAGCAGTGGGCGAGCAGCAGGGCGGCGACCTCGTCGGGCCGCTCGGCCATCGGGAAATGTCCGCAGTCCGCCAGGACGTGTAGGACGGCGTGCGGCAGGTGGCGGCTCAGCGCCTCGGCGTCGGACGGTCGGGCCGCGAAATCGTCCGCGCCAGCGACCACGACCACCGGGCCGGGCCAGGCGCTCAGGTCCAGCGATGCGGTTTGCAGGTAGGCGTCGAAGAACCGCATCCAGCCGTACGGGCCGATCACCTCCCGCAGGCGCGCACCGAGGTCGTGCAGCAGCTCGCCGCTGACCCGGCCGCCGGAGCGGACGGTCAGCCCGGCCTCGAGGATGCGGTGGAAGTCGTTGAGGTAGTAGGTGATGTCCGACCACTCGAAGTCGGTCGGGTGCGCTCGGTAGAACGGCGAGATCAGCATCAGTGCCGGCGGCGGGCCGGCCGGCCGACGGGCCAGGTGGTGCAGCGCGAGCGTCGCCGCGTACGAGTGCGCGACGACGACCTCGCACCGGCCGCCGACGCCGTCGATCGCCGCGCCGAGGGCCGCCACCGGATCGCCGCTCAGCGCCCAGTCAGGGTCGCCGCCGCTGTTCCACGGCAAAGCCGCCTCGTAGACATCACAGGTCCCGCGCAACCGGGCGGCCAGCGGCTGCCAGATCCGGGCGCCACCGGCCAGTCCCGGCAGCAACAGCACCCGGCCGGCTCCGCCGCGCGGCGCCGGGAAACCCGGTGCCGGCCGAACCGTCACACTGCTCGGGCTGGGCACCACGCTCACCTACGCCCGGTCAGCAGCAGGGCACCGGCCGAGTCCGCGTCAGCCGCCGTGGCCAGCACCGGACCGGTGCGCCCGGAGTCGAACCAGCCAATCGCGGCGACCGCCTGCAGCACGCCGAGCGCGCCGGAACAACGGCCGAGCGCGGCCGCGAGATCGATCACGGCTGGACCCTCCCCGGCCTCGCCGGGCCGGCCCAGCACCAGGGCCGGATCGGTGCCGGGCGGGCAGACGACGCCGATCGCGCCGGCGAGATCGGCCCGGCGGGCGTACCCGGCCACCTCGCCCCGGTTCACCGTGCCGCGGGCGGCGGCCGATCCCTCGGCCTCCAGGACCAGCGCGGCCGCGCCGTCGAACCGGGAGCCGGGCGGCCCGCCCAGCAGCCGCTGGACCACCGTGTTGTCGGGTTCGCAGCCGACGACCAGGACCCGCTCGGCCCGGCCGGCCCGGATCAGTAGCCGGCCCCAGCTCACCGCGTCGAGGCCACCGGCAATGCCGTTGCACAGCGTGATGTTCGGCCCGCGCAGGTGGTGCTGGATGGCCAGCCACGACGCGGTGACATTGCTGGACGTGTTGGGTAGGTCCATCGGGCTGGTGCCGTCCACGCCCTCCTTGGCGATGGTGCCGGCGACCGTGCAGACGCTGTCGAGGTTGCCCAGGTCGGTGCTGACCACCACGGCGGTCCGGTCCCGGCCGGAAGCCGGCGGCTCGGTGTCGGCCAGCCCGGCGTCGCGCAGCGCCTCCCCGGCGGCGAGCAGCGCCAGCCGGGTGGCACGGTCCTTGTACCGCAGACCGCGCCCGGTCAGCCAGTCCGGTGGAGCGATGGCGGCGGGCCCGGCCAAGGCGAGCAGATCGGCCGGTTGCCGGACGCCGGCCACGGCCAGCCCGACACCGCTGATCAGCGTGGCCGTCCCGGCGCTCACGACGCCACCGCCTCGATCACCGAGACCGCGTTGACGCCGCCGAAACCGAAGGCGTTGACCTGGGCCACGCGAACCGGGCCGTGCCACGGCCGGTCCCGGACGAGGCGGAAGCCGGCGGCCGCCGGCGTCGGATCGGTGAGCCCGAGGACGGGCGGCACCACCCCGCGGCGCATCGACTCGGTCGCCATCAGCATGCTGAGCAGCCCCGAGCCGCCGGCGGTGTGCCCGGTGACCGATTTGATGGCGGTCATCGCCGGGTTCGCCCGGGGCGGATCGAAAACCTCCCGGACGGCGCCGGCCTCGGCCTCGTCGTTCAGCGGGGTGCCGCTGCCGTGCAGCATGACCAGGTCGATGTCGCCGGCCTCGACCGCGGCCCGGGTGTGCGCCTCGCGCATCACCCCGGCGATGTTGGCCCGGTCCGGCGCGGTGGGGTGCCGGGCGTCGCAGTTGAGCGCAACCGAACGGACCCGACCGTACCGTTTCGCCGCCGGTAGCCCCGCGCGCTGCAACACGACGGCGACCGCGCCCTCGCCCATCAACATGCCGCGGCGTGCCCGGTGGAACGGAAGCAACGCCGCCGGCGGTTCGGCGTGGACCCGGTCCAGCAGCCCGAACGCGCTCTCGGTGATGGCGTCGACGCCGGCCACCACGACCCGGTCGGTGAGGCCGAGCTCGATCAGGTCGGCGCCCATCCCCAGGGCGTACAGCGAGGCGGCACAGGCGTTGGCGACGGTGTAGGTCTCCCGGGCGCCGAAGGCGCGGCGCAGGGCCGGCCCGAAGTGCAGATCGTCCGGGCTCAGATCGGCCTCCCCGTACCACCACAGCTCGGCGGTCCGCAGCTCGCGCAGAGTGGTGCCGACCAGCACCGGCGCGGTCAACGGCTGGTCGCCCAGGCCGGCGTCGGCCAGGGCCGCCCCGATCGCGTGCACCAGCCACCGGGTGGCCCGCAGCGGCTCGTCCACACCGGGCTCCTTGCGGTCGTCCACCTCGTACGCGTGGTGGGTGTGGAACCGGTCGAGATCGAAGGCCCGCAGACCGGCCAGCGCGGTGCGCCCCGCACACAGCGCGGCGAACGAGTCGCCCAGGCCGGCGCCGATGTTGGAGCGCACCCCGGCGCCGACGATGTCCCAGCTCACGACATCAGCTCCGCGGACTGCTCGGGAGCGCGGCCGAGGATCAGCACGGCGTTGTTGCCGCCGAAAGCCAGGCCGTTGTTCTGTACGACGTTGAGCCGGGCCGGCACCGCCTCGTTGGGTACGCAGTCCAGGTCACAATCGGGATCGCTGGTGCGGTGGTTGATGGTCGGCGGGATGAAGTCGTTGGTCAGGGCCAGGGCGCAGGCCGCCGCCGACAGCGCGCTCGCCGCGCCCATCGTGTGCCCGATCATCGCCTTGATCGAAATGGCGCGGGGCGCGTCCGCACCGAACACCTGACGGATCGCGGCCGACTCGGTCACGTCGTTGGCCTTGGTACCGGTGCCGTGGGCCGAGATGAAGTCGATCTCGTGCGGCTTGACGCCCGCGTTGCGGTGGGCCAGTCGCATGCACTCGGCGATGCTGTCCCGGTCGGGGGCAACCGGGTGCGAGGCGTCGCAGTTCAGCCCGTACCCGAGCACCTCGGCGTAGATCCGGGCGCCGCGGGCGCGGGCGGAGGTGAGGCTCTCCAGGGTCAGGATGCCGGCACCCTCGCCGGTGAGGATCCCCTTGCGGTCGCGGTCGAACGGCTGGCACACCTCGGGGGCGATGGTGCCCAGCCGGTAGAAGCCGGTGAAGGTCTTGCGGCACAACGCGTCCGCTCCGCCACACAGGGCGATCTCGACGTCGCCGGCCCGCACCGCGTCGAATCCGTAGCCGAGGGCGTAGTTGCCCGCGGCGCAGGCGGTCGGGATGGTCACGGCTTCCACATCGGTCAGTTCGAGTTCCTGGGCGATGCCGGTGGACAGCCGGGTGGCACCGATCCGGCTCGCCACCCCCGGCGCCATCGCCATCGGCCCGCCCTCGACTTCCTGGCCGACCAGCTGGTCGAGGTCGCGGGACTCGCCGTCGGTGGTGCCCACGGAGACCAGGGTCCGCCGGCCCCGGATGTCGTCCAGACTCAGGTGCGCGTCACGGACCGCCATACCAGCGGCGGCCACCGAGAACTGGGTGGCCCGGCCGAGCTCGTCGACCGGGGTCCGCTCGATCCATTGCCCCGGATCAAAGTCGGCGATCTCGCAACCATTGGCGTACGCGTAGCCCTCGGTGTCGAAGGCGGAGATGGGACGTACCCGGCTGTGGCCGCCGAGCAGACCCTCGAGAAAGGCCTGCACGCCGACGCCGATGCTGGTGACGACACCCAGACCGGTGATGACCACCCGATGACGCGGATCAGTGACGTCGCCCATGCCCGGTCCTGTCAGGCTTTCCAGCCGGCGCTGGACTGCAGCGTCGCGTAGACGCCGGCCAGGTTCACCATCCGCGCCAGCTCGGCCTGGTCGATCGTCACGTCGAAGGCCCGCTCCAGCGCGGCCAGCAGCTCGATGGCCCGCAGCGAGTCGGCGCCGTGGTCCTCCTTGAAGAGGCTGGTTTCGGTCATCTCGTCGAGTTCGACCTCGAGGACCTCGGAGACGATCTCCCGGATCATCTGTGTGCGTTCCTCGTCGATTCCGATCGCGCCGTCGACGGTCATGAGGCAACTCCTCGCATTCGGCGGGATCCGATATCCCGTGAATTCGTCCGGCAGCACCGGAGGACGGGGAGCACGCTAATTGGGCCGGGAGGGCGGCGTCTTCCACACACAATGAAAACGGGGTACGCGTTCTGTCCAAATCTGCGATGGCCGGCTCAACGCAGGCGCACCCAAACCTTGATCGTCATTCAGAAGGCTCCGGCGGTCCACTGTGGCTGACCTCATGGTGTCACTACGAGTAACGGCGCCCGCCTCGCTGTGGATCACCAAGGTCGCGGACCAAGGAGATCATCGAAGGCCAGCCGCCGCGCTGTCAGACCATGACGGACTTCGCATTGATCAAGTCGCTGAACTGGTGACCACGATGTTCGCTCTGCTGGGTTCACCGGCCACCGTCTCACGGGTCATCAGGCGGCTGCGACCGGTGCTCGGCCGGGCCACCGCCGAGCTGGCACGCGCAGGCGAAACGCCCGGCGGTCCTGGGCCGACGGATTCCTTCCCCTACCGGAGAACGCACCGGCGTGACCGGGATGTGCTCCGGCGAGCGGCCGACGAGCGAGTTCAACGTTCGAGCGGAAGCCGACCTGGGCGGCCGTCTGGTCGACACCGGGCTCCCGTGCCCTGGCGCCCGTCAGGACAGCAAGGCCCTGACCGGGTCAGGCACCGCCGAGCGGTGGGCCACACACCTGCGACCGAATGGACCTGGCAGCTCGCCGCCTCGGCTAGCTGGGTACCGCCGCGCTCACCGGCAGGCGCAAACCCCGCGGCCGGGACCTCACCGACGTTCAACGCACCTGCAACAGCACCCGCAATCGGCTGGCACGGACGCCTGGAAGACTTCCCGGAAGTGCTACACACCGTAACGGGCCTGGAAATCCATCGGACCTGGGGCTGGAGACTTTCTGAATAACGCTCCTTGACTTGGCATGTCGACAAAAAAGGATATAACACCGTAATTTGTAATTATCGAGTGCTTTGTTAATAAGAGGTAACGCCGCCGAGATATAGCTTGACGCCGATGATCCGACAGGACATGCTGGGCACCGAGATGGGATTCCTGACGCATTCCGGTCCGATGTGATCCCGGTAGCGTCAATTCCGTCGGCGACCGGCGTGACACCGCCGGTACGGACATCAGCTACCACCGGGCCGGGTGGCGCGGCTGATTCCCGGTGCCGGGTTCAGGGAAGGCGGGCCCGCTTTCCCGGACGACGCGTCGACTCTTCATGGGGGAATGTTGAACTCCGCAGTCATCAAGGTCCAGCTGAGAGAACTCCCGTCCATAGTCCGCGCCGGCGTCGCCGCGGCCCTGCGTAACGAGCCGGACATCATCCTCGCCGACGACAGCGTGGTGACCACTGTGCACCCGCGCGCGCCCGAGGTGATCGTGATCGACCTGATGGAACGCACGCTCGACGACCGGCCGGACGGCCCGGGCGACGGCACCGCCGAGCCGCACATCGTCGCCCTGTGCTCCGGCGCCGAGCACGCGAGCGCCCTGCAGGCGATCCACCACGGAGTGCGGGCGGTGGTCCACCGGGACGGCCCGGTCGGCCACATCGCGATGGCGATCCGGGCGGTCGCCGCCGGCGAGGCGTTCCTGTCCCCGCCACTCACCCGCTACCTGCTCGAAGGGGTCCGGATCGACCGGCCCGGGCCGTGCCGAAGGCCGGTGGCCGCCAGCCTGAGCCGCCGGGAGCTCGAAGTGATCGCCCTGCTGTGCGACGGCGTCGCCAACCCGGAGATCGCGCGCAGACTCTCCATCTCGGCGACCACGGTGCGCTCACATATCCACCACATCGCCACCAAGTTCGGGCTGCGGGACCGCACTCAGGTCGTGGTGTACGCCTTCCGGCACGGGTTCGCGGCACCCGACCCGGGCGAGGGGTCTTCCGTTGCCTCGGTCCGACCCCGGCTGTTAAGGTCGGCTATGTCATAACGGTGTTATTTGGACGGCGAACGAGGTGGTCGGCATGGCGGTGAACCGGTGGTTGCCCCGTTTCCTGCGGGAGATGCCCCGACTGCCCGACGCCGCCGGCGACCACCTCGGCGAAGCCCCCGGCGACGGACCCGTCATCCGGATGGTGATCGTCGGCGACTCGGCCGTCACCGGCGTCGGAGCCGACCACCTGGACAGCGCCCTGGCCGGTCAGCTCGCCACCGCGGTGGCCGGGCTGACCGGCCGGGGCGTCTGCTGGCGGGCACTGGGGCGTACCGGGGCCCGCGCGCGCACCCTCGACACCTACTTCCTGCGGCACCTCAGCGACCCGTGCACGCAGTGGCGCCCCGACCTGGTGATCGTTTCCATCGGGGTCAACGACGTGACCCGGCTGCTCCCGCCGCGGCTCTGGGAGCGTGACTTGCTCGCCCTGATCGACCGGATCCGCCACCGGCTCGACCGCTCGGTGCCGATCCTGTTCATCCAGCTCCCACCGGTCCGGCAGTTCATCGGGCTGCCGGCGCCGCTGCGGCGGTCGCTGGGCCTGCTGGCCGAGCGGTACAACCGGCGCCTGCGGTTGCTGGCCCGGCGCGACCCCGACGTCTACCGCCTGCCGGCCGATGACCTGCTCGTGCCGCTGGCCGACTTCTTCGCCTCCGACGGCTTCCACCCGTCGCAGATCGGCTACCGGGCCTGGGCCCGGTCGATCGCCTCACAGATCGCCACCGTCGTGGACCTGCGGGCCGGCCGGTCGCCGGCAACCGCCCGGAGTGGCCGGTGACGCCGGCCCGCCGGACGACGCCGGCCCGCAGGCGGGGCGCACCGGCGGCCGCCGCCGAGGTCCGGGAGGCGCTGTTGACCGTCGGGTGCCGCCTGCTCAGCTCGGACGGCCCGGCCGCGCTCTCGGCGCGCCGGCTGGCGGCCGAGGTCGGCACCTCCACGATGGCCATCTACACCCATTTCGGGGGTGTCCCCGACCTGGTCGAGGCGATCGTGCAGATGGGGCTCGACCGGCTCGCCGAGCGGCTGGCGGCGGTCCGACCGACCGACGATCCGGTCACCGATCTGGCCCGCCTCGCCCGGGTGTACCGAGACAGCGCACTGGCCGACCCCCATCTGTACGCCGTCATGCTGGGCGGCGTCGCGCAAGCCCACTTCGGCCTGAAGCCTCGCGATCTCGAACTCGATTCGCTCACCCTCGGCGCCGCCGACGTGCACGTCCGCCGAAGCATCGAGGCGGGCCGGTTCCGGGCCGGCCCGCACTGGGATCTGACCGTCCGGGTCTGGGCGATGATGCACGGTTGGGTGATGTTGGAAATCGCCGGTTACGGGATCGGAGCCAGCGTTGACGACTATCTTCTCCACGTTCTCGTCGGGGCCGGCGACAGCCTCGCCGACGCCACCCGGTCGGTGCGGCGATCGGGTGGCGTCGGCCCGACGGCTGGGCCTAGCTGAGCAAACAGACTAGATCATCTTGTATCCACGTACGTCAATGCAGTTGTGATCGCGGAAAAAGTCTTACCGGGCTACGCCCAGGCACATTCGCCCGGCAGCATGGTCGGCAGTGACAGCCATCGGGGGGTTGATCGTGGGTACGTCGTCGGCGCCGCTCGCCATTCCTCCGATTCCGCCACCGCTGCGGCGATCTTGCCGCAGCGGACCGCTCCTGATCGCCGGCGCCGCGACCGGGGCGCGCGCGATCAGGCCACCGCTGCGGTCGGCCCGGTCGCGGAACACGGATAACTACTGTGGAGAGGTGCACGGGGGATGGGATATTTCGACAGCATCGACGATCTGCTCGGCCACGACGGCGAGCAGATCGGTACGACCGAGTGGCACCAGATCGACCAGAAACAGGTCGACGAGTTCGCCGAGGTGACCGGCGACCACCAGTGGATCCACACCGATCCGGTACGGGCCCGCGACGAGGGCCCTTACGGTGGCACGATCCTGCACGGGGCGCTGACCCTGTCGCTGTGCACCGCCTTCCTCGGCGAGATGGTGCAGGTGGCCGGGGTCAGTCACGTGGTCAACGTCGGCTTCGACCGAGTCCGGTTTCGCGAGCCGGTGCCGGTCGGATCCCGGCTGCGGGCCACCGCCAAGCTGATCGGCGTCCGCCGGATGGGCGATGGCGCCCGGGTGATCGTGCAGGTCAGGGCGGAAATCGAGGGCTCGGCGAAGCCGGCTTGTGTGGCCGACCAGGTGCTGGTGTTCTATGGCTGACCCGGCGGCGCCGGCTTCCCCGGGCTCGGCGGCACGGCCTTCTCCGGCCGATCGGGCACCGACCTGCCCAACCTGACCTGGGCGCGCCGATCGACGTGGACCTGCTGGTCGGCACCATCGCCGACCGGGGCGCCTCGACCGACGACGGCGAGCTGGCCGCGCCGCTGGTG
>NZ_JBEZFV010000016.1:117645-120798 GCF_040649655.1 Micromonospora sp. NPDC048905
GCCGAACACCAAGGCGGGCACGCGATAACCCGGCGGCCGCGGCGCCGCTGAGGCGTCCGGCCCCGCTGGTGGCCCCGCCCGACGGCGGGGCCACCAGCGGTCAGCCGCGTCGAGGTCGGCGGGGCAGCCAGCCGATGAAGCGGTCCTGAAGCGACATCACCGGGGCGGTGCGCAGGTCCTCCGTGGCCGCGGCGAGGCAGGAGCCCAGATAGACGCTGAGCATTGCCCGATCACTGCCGTACTCGGCCAACAAACGGCTGCGTTTGGTCGCGCACGGCCACTCGTCACCGCAGGAGCCGCAGCTCCAGCAGGGGGTCTTCGGGGCGTGGTCTTCGGCCCGCACCCCCGCCCGTTCGGCACCATCGGTCATCGCACGTCCTTCCAATGTCCACGGGACTGGCCAGCAGCGGTGCCCGGCCAAGGTTCGATGGTGGTCCCCCCGGAGCCATCAGAGAGGGCGGCACGCGGCCCTCCGGTGTTACATCCTTGCGGTACCTTCTCCGGTTGTGGGAGTCGGAAATTTGACGCTTGACCCGATACTCCATTCCTACCGACGGGTAAGCCAGCGCGATGCGTGACCTGTTGCCGCCGACGGTCGCGGTGGCCGTCGCCGGGCCGGCCGACCGGGTCGGCGAGCTGCTCGCCGCCGAGCAGGCGTGCCTCAGCGACCAGGCCGTGCCGACCACCGGAGGGACTTCACCGCCGGGCGGGTCTGCGCCCGTCGGGCGCTGACCGAGCTCGGCCTGCCACCGATCGCCGTGCCGGCCGCCGCCGACCGCGCGCCGGTCTGGCCGGCGGCACCTTCTGGCCGATCGTGCTGATCAGTGCCAAGGAGACGGTCTACAAGGTCTCGCATCCGGTCGTCGGGAGCTGGTTGGATTTCCAGGACGCCCGACTGGACATCGATCCCGACGCGGGCACGTTCACCGCCCGGATCGCACCGGCCCGGCTGGACGAGGCGGGGGTCGACGATCCGCCGGCGTCGATCAGCGGCCGTTTCGTGGTCGTCGACGGGTTGGTCCGCACCGCCGCGGTGCTCCCCCTGCGCTGACCGCCGAGGGCCATCGGCCCCGCACGGTAGCGTCGGTGGAGTTCGCGAACCGCACGTACCGAGGCGTCAAGGAGTACGGTGACCCACCCCCAGCCCACCGTCGGGCCGCACCACCGTCAGCAGTCGAACCTGGAACCACCGGACCGCCCCGTTCCAGCAACACCGCAGCCGCCGTTCTCGGGTGCCGCGTATCCGGCGGCCGGCGCTGGGCACCCCGGCACCGGTCAGGGTTTCCCGGTGACCGGTCTGCCGGGCTATCCGCTCGTCGCACCGGCGACGGCACGGACACACGCCTCCAAGAGAACCGCCGTGGTCGTCGCGATCACCACGGCCGTGCTCACCCTGCTCTGCTGCGCGGGCGGCATCGTAGCGGCCGTCGTGAGCACCAACCAGGACGACGACACCAAGACCAACACGATCGGGACCACCGGCCGGAACTCGTAACCCAGGCGCGGGGCGGCCGCGCGTGCAGTGTGGGCGGGCACCCGTACGGGTGCCCGCCCACACTGCACGCGCGGCCGCCCCGCGCCTGGGTTACGAGTTCCGGCCGGTGGTCCCGATCGTGTTGGTCTTGGTGTCGTCGTCCTGGTTGGTGCTCACGACGGCCGCTACGATGCCGCCCGCGCAGCAGAGCAGGGTGAGCACGGCCGTGGTGATCGCGACGACCACGGCGGTTCTCTTGGAGGCGTGTGTCCGTGCCGTCGCCGGTGCGACGAGCGGATAGCCCGGCAGACCGGTCACCGGGAAACCCTGACCGGTGCCGGGGTGCCCAGCGCCGGCCGCCGGATACGCGGCACCCGAGAACGGCGGCTGCGGTGTTGCTGGAACGGGGCGGTCCGGTGGTTCCAGGTTCGACTGCTGACGGTGGTGCGGCCCGACGGTGGGCTGGGGGTGGGTCACCGTACTCCTTGACGCCTCGGTACGTGCGGTTCGCGAACTCCACCGACGCTACCGTGCGGGGCCGATGGCCCTCGGCGGTCAGCGCAGGGGGAGCACCGCGGCGGTGCGGACCAACCCGTCGACGACCACGAAACGGCCGCTGATCGACGCCGGCGGATCGTCGACCCCCGCCTCGTCCAGCCGGGCCGGTGCGATCCGGGCGGTGAACGTGCCCGCGTCGGGATCGATGTCCAGTCGGGCGTCCTGGAAATCCAACCAGCTCCCGACGACCGGATGCGAGACCTTGTAGACCGTCTCCTTGGCACTGATCAGCACGATCGGCCAGAAGGTGCCGCCGGCCAGACCGGCGCGCGGTCGGCGGCGGCCGGCACGGCGATCGGTGGCAGGCCGAGCTCGGTCAGCGCCCGACGGGCGCAGACCCGCCCGGCGGTGAAGTCCCTCCGGTGGTCGGCACGGCCTGGTCGCTGAGGCACGCCTGCTCGGCGGCGAGCAGCTCGCCGACCCGGTCGGCCGGCCCGGCGACGGCCACCGCGACCGTCGGCGGCAACAGGTCACGCATCGCGCTGGCTTACCCGTCGGTAGGAATGGAGTATCGGGTCAAGCGTCAAATTTCCGACTCCCACAACCGGAGAAGGTACCGCAAGGATGTAACACCGGAGGGCCGCGTGCCGCCCTCTCTGATGGCTCCGGGGGGACCACCATCGAACCTTGGCCGGGCACCGCTGCTGGCCAGTCCCGTGGACATTGGAAGGACGTGCGATGACCGATGGTGCCGAACGGGCGGGGGTGCGGGCCGAAGACCACGCCCCGAAGACCCCCTGCTGGAGCTGCGGCTCCTGCGGTGACGAGTGGCCGTGCGCGACCAAACGCAGCCGTTTGTTGGCCGAGTACGGCAGTGATCGGGCAATGCTCAGCGTCTATCTGGGCTCCTGCCTCGCCGCGGCCACGGAGGACCTGCGCACCGCCCCGGTGATGTCGCTTCAGGACCGCTTCATCGGCTGGCTGCCCCGCCGACCTCGACGCGGCTGACCGCTGGTGGCCCCGCCGTCGGGCGGGGCCACCAGCGGGGCCGGACGCCTCAGCGGCGCCGCGGCCGCCGGGTTATCGCGTGCCCGCCTTGGTGTTCGGCACCAGCGGCGCGGCCAGCTCGCCGTCGTCGGTCGAGGCGCCCCGGTCGGCGATGGTGCCGACCAGCAGGTCCA
>NZ_JBEZFV010000017.1:0-115532 GCF_040649655.1 Micromonospora sp. NPDC048905
GGTGATGGCCCGCATCCCGCCCAGCGCCACGTTGGCGGTGACCACAGCGGCCACCTCGGGTGGTTTGCCGTAGCTACGCCGGAAGTCCGCGTAGGCCACTCCGATCAGCACCAGCAGGGCACCGAGAGAGGCGAACACCGGTGGCAGGTACAACACGGCGGGCGCGATGGTCAGCAGCGCCAGCACACCACCGGGGCGGGACAGCGACACCCGGCTGAACACCTCGTACTCGAAGGAGGCCCGGCCGGCCAGGAAGAGGGCCGGGCCACCGAGGATCACCGCCGCCCAGGCCGGCGGCGTCCGTCCGGTCGACTCGTGCAGCACGAGGTCGAACCCGGTCGCCGTGGTCACCACCCCGGCCACCATCAGCAGATGGGTGTACGGGGCGGTGAACAGGAACTTGCTGGGTGACCCGGACCCCTTGATGGCCATCGGCAGCAGCTGACCGGACTTGTGCACGTAGATCCGCCAGAGCAGCAGGGTGGTCAGGAACGCCACCGCGAACACCCCGATGTT
Organism: Micromonospora sp. NPDC048905; assembly: GCF_040649655.1. NCBI lineage: Bacteria > Bacillati > Actinomycetota > Actinomycetes > Micromonosporales > Micromonosporaceae > Micromonospora > Micromonospora sp. NPDC048905. Next base: position 517 of record NZ_JBEZFV010000017.1, read on the forward strand.
CTGCGCCTCGGTGTGCGCCGCGCTGAACATGGTGCCGATGGTCAGGATGGCGTCGCCGAGCGCGATGATGAAGAACTGCTGGTAGCGCTCGGAGAGATGCTCCGCGGTGACGTTGCGCTGGGGCTCGGGCACCACCCCGAGCCCCGGCACCGGGTACGCGAGCCGGAAGCCGACGTAGTCGATGGCGAGCGCGAGCGCCCAGCACGCCAGGCGGGCGTCGTCGCTGACGAACGCGCCGATGAGCCACGGGATCGCGGACACCGCGAACCAGATGAAGATGCGTGCCGCGCGGCGCTGGGTCTGCGGTTCGCGGCGGACGGCCGGCATCAGGAACAGCCCGCGCCCGAGGTGGATCGCCACGTAGGTGCCGGCGAACGCGAGCCCACGGTCGCCGAACGCCTCCGGGATCGCCGTGGTCATCAGCAGCGCGCCGAACATCACGGCGCTGATCAGCAGCTTGATCTCGGTGCGTTCCGGGTTGTACAGGTCGGTGACCAGGGTGGTGATCACCCACGTCCACCACACGGCGGCCAGCAGGATCAGCGCCTGTCCGGCCCGGTGCCAGTCGAGTTGGTCGACCATGCCCCGGGAGATGAGCGCCAGGGCGACCACGTACACCAGGTCGAAGAAGAGTTCGAGGAGGGTCACCCGGCGCGGGGCCTCCGGATCACGCACCGGAGGACGACGGGACCGCGGGGACCCGGGCTCCGGCGCGGCGTGGTGCACGGGCTACTCCTGCGGAACCGGTCGGCTCGACGGACCCGTCCGGCCCACCTGAACGGACGGTAACGAGCGGTCGGCAGCCCGGCCGCGAATTCGCCGTGCGTCCCCCAACCGGGGGTGATCCACTCGGCTTCCGGGAAGCCGGGGTGTCCGGGTCGGTTGGCCCGGTCTTCTGAATCCCGAGTCGATCACGCCGGCGGCTGGGTCCGTGGTGAACTGACCTCGACGGCCGAACCCCCGGCCTACCGTCGCGTCGGACGGTGGACCGGGGGCTCGATGTCGCGCGTCAGGACGGGTTGCCGCCCGGGAGTACGGCGGCCATCTCGTCGCCGGCACCGGCGAGTACGCGCGCCTGCTGCGGCCAGGTGGCCAGCGCGGATGCGGCGCGCAGGCCGGCGGCCCGGATCAGGTCACGCAGCGCCGCCTCGTCCAGCGCACCGAGTTGGACGTACGTGCGCACACCGGCGTCCTGCAACGCCGCCGCCATCTTCGGCCCGATCCCCTGGATCCGGCGGAAGTCGTCGGCCGGTCCGGAGTCCGTGTCGCTGGCAGCGGCCGGGACGACCGGAGGAGTCTCGGCCACGGGCGGTACGACCGCAGGCACGGCCGCCGCCGCCGCCGGCACCGACTCCGGCTCGGCGTCCGCGTCCGTCGGAGCTGCTTCCACGCCGCCGGCGTCCGACGGGTCGGTGTGCGGCGCGTCGGCGTTCACCGGCGTCGGCACCGCGGCCTCGGCCGCCACACCGTCGGCCGGCCTGGTCGCGGTCGGCTCGTCCGCCAGGCTGGCCTTGGTCGCCGCACCGTCGGCCGGGTCATCCGCGTCGGACGGTGCCGACGGCGGGGCCTCGGTCAGCGCCATGTCGGCGGGGTCGGCCACGACCGGCTCGTTGGCCGGGCTGGCCTTGGTCGCCGCATCGTCGGCCGGGTCGGTCGCGGTCGGCTCGTCGGCGGGGGTGGTGTCGAGCGGGAGGTCGTCCGCGGGCTGGCGGGGGGCGATCACGGCCGCCGGGGCGGGCTGCTCGTCGACCGCGACCGGCTCGGGGGTCGACTCCACAACGGGCTCCGACGGAAGGTCATCCGCGTCGGACGGTACGGGCGGCGGGGCCTCGGTCAGTGCCATGTCGGCCGGGTCGACGGCGCTCGGGGCCTCCGCCGGCACTTCCACCGGCGTGGGCCCACTGTCCGGTCCGGTGACGGCGGCCGGCGCGCTGACCGTGTCCACCGGCACCGGTTCGTCGGCGACCGCGACGGGGGCCGGGTCGACGGCGGCCGCGGGCCGGGCCTCGTCGGTGGTGGCCGCCGGCGTCGGCGCTTCGATCACGGCCAGGCCGGCGACGGGATCTCCGTCCACTATCGACTTACCCTGCACGCCCCGCCGGCCGCGCAGCAGCCACCCGGCGGCCAGGCCCAGCAACAGTGCCAGTACCACTATCAGCGAGTGTCCGATAGACCACGCCACGGCGAACCTCCCTCTCAGCTCGTTGGAAAAGGTACGAGAAAAACTCGCCGCAGCTTCGCACACGCGTGTTGCTGGCAAGTGAGAGGATCGGCCGCAGGCGACCCGGGTGTGGCGACCACGTCATGCGGTGCCCGCCGAGTGACGCAGCGTCGCAGCGAACAACCAGCACCGCACCGAACAAGCAGCGTCGCACCGAAGCGCGGAAAGGCCCGGCACGACGAGACCCGGACCCGGCGGGGGACGCCGAGCCCGGGTCGATGTCCAGCTCAGTCCTGGTCGCCCTCGTAGGTGTGGAAGTCGTCGACGAACCGGCGACGCAGCCGCGGCACCCGGCTCGTCACTCCGAAGTAGCCGCGCGCGCCGAGCAACGCGAGTCGACCCACCACCGGCCGGTACATCCGGTCGTCGCCGCTGGTGCCGCTGCGGTTCAGCGATTCGGCGACCCGCGCGACGCCGTACGGCACCATCGCTGCCTCGTAGTCGGCGACCGCCTGCACCAACGTCTTGTCGCCGGTCACGGCGTGCCCGAGCTGGTCGCAGAGCAGGCGGGCGTCTCGCAGCGCGGTGTTCGCGCCCACCCCGCGGCCGGGGGTCATGGTGTGGATGGCGTCGCCGAGCATGGTGACGGTGCTGCTCTTCCAGGGCGGCGTCGGTTCGGACGTGGACACCCTGATCGGTAGGGCACTTGCCGGGTCCGCGCGGGTCAGCAGCTCCCGCAGGTTCGGGTGCCAGTTGGAGGTGAGGTCCAGGGCGACGTTCACCAAATTCTCGCCGCGACGCTCCAGGACGTCGGCGGGGAATCGGCGGCCGGTGCTCCAGATGATGAGGTTGATGTTGTCGGTGGTGGTGTCGTGGGCCAGGCCGGGCCAATTTCGCAGCACCGCGGCGTCGGCGTCGCTGACGTCGGGTTTGACAGCCCGCCGGGCGTCCCACTTGAACTCCATGACGTGCAGGACGCCCATCATCCCGCCGACGCCGAAGATCAGCGAGATGCCCTGACGGACCCGCTCCGGGACGAGGCCGCGGGTGTAGGCGGTGAGCGGGATCCGGGTGGCGATGTTGATGGTGCCGGCGTCGCGGGTGACGGCGTGCGGCAGGTACTGCCGGCGTACCGCCGAGTGGGTGCCGTCCGCGCCGACCAACAGGTTGCCGGTGGCACTGGTGCCGTCGGCGAAGTACGCGGTGACCGTGCCGTCGTCGCGTTGCTCGTAGCGGGTGAAGGTCTTGTCGAAGTGCACCACGTCGTCCAGGCCGGTCAGCAGCACCTGCCGCAGCACCATCCGGGCCACCGAGTGTTCGGTGTGCACCGGGTCGGCGTTCGGTCGTAGGGCGAACGACGCGGTCTGGCGGAGCCCCTGGGTGACCACGTTGAAGTAGTGCGGCGGCCGCGCGCAGGTGGCCAGGAAGATGGCGAACAACTCCGGGGACAGGCACTGCCGCAGCGCTCGGCTACCGGTGGGGCCGATGCCGACCCGGTAGCCGAGCAGCCCTTCGGCGCGGTCGCGGTGCCGTTCGTAGACCGCGACGCTGATCCCGGCACGGCGCAGGCCGTGCGCCAGGCACAACCCGCCCGTGCCGGCGCCGATGATCAGGACGTGCGGTGGAGGGGTGGGCATGTCAGCCCGCCGGCTGTGCCGCGGCGTCGGTACTGGCCGGGCGCACCGCGGGCGCGTCGGTGCTGGCCGGACGCGCCGCAGGTACGTCGGTGCTGGCTGGACGCGCCGCGGGCGCGTCGGTGCTGGCCGGACGTGCCGCGGGCGCGTCGGGGGCATCCCACCGGTAGAAGCAGCCGGCGATGGCGTCCCGGGGGGAGCGCCAGGTCGGCAGGTACGGCGACGTGTGCGCGGAGAGCCGCTCGTTGACCTGCTGGAAGAGCGGGTGGTTGCGGGCCGCGGCGAGGGCGTCCGGGTCGATGTCGTCCGAGGTCTCCAGCAGGTGTACGCACAGGTCGTGCAGGCAGTACAGGGATCGGTGCGTGACGCCGGTCAGACCGGGCAGGTCGGTGGCGTCGGACTCGGCGAAGATCTGTGCGACCCGCCCCTCCGCGCCCGGGATGATCCGGCTGACGATCAGTAGACGACTCATGGAACCCCTTCCGCCGGTGGCCTCCCGATCCTCGGATCGGCGCCACGTGCTCTGTGCGCCTACCGTGCCGCAGCGTCTGTCACATCACCGTCACGTACGCCGGCCCGCCGGTGACGGGCCGTCGGTGACGGCCTCGCGGGTGGCCTGGCGGATCGGGGCGAGCGTGTCGTCGAGCAGGGCGTTCATCGCGGGGCTCGGCTCCAGACTCAACTCCCTGCGCAGCAGGTCCCGGTAGACGTAGAAGGCGTGCACGGCCTCGAAGGCGTTGCCCTCGGCAAGGTGGATGCGGACCACCAGGCGGTGCGGCGTCTCCCGGAGCGGCTCGGCGGCCATCGCCTCCAACGCGGCGTCGAGGGCCTCACCGTGCCGCCCCGCGGTCAGGTGCTGCCCGGCCACCTGTTCCAGCATGTGCAGGCGCAGTTGGCGCAGTCTCTCCCGGTCCAGCAGCACCCAGTCGTCGTACCAGCCGGGCAGGAGGTCGTGCCGGCCAGCGGCGAGCGCTCCCGCCGCGATGCGCGGGTCGTCGCCGTCCCGCACGCGGGCCGCGGTGCCGACCAGGTCGTCGACGTCGAGCCGGACCGTCGGGCCGAGCCGTACGGTGTCGCTGGCCACGGTCATCGGGCAACACGGGTCCTGCCGCAGCCGCCACAGCGCGGTGCGCAGTGAGGACAGTGCCCGTTCCTCCGACGCGTCCGGCCAGAGCAGGCCCGCGAGTTGGCTGCGGGTGGCGCCGGGGCGCAGCCCGATCAGGGCGATCACCCGTTGCAGCCCGCGGGGCACCACGACCGGCACCGCCTCGCACAACAGGCGGAAACCACCGAGCAGGTGAAGGGAGACGCCCTCCCCGGGCGGCGCCCCGGCGGTCGGCACGGACGGGTCAGCGGTCACGGCGGCACCCCCTGCGGAACGCTCGTCCCGACTGTCTGCTGTGTCCCGGATCGGTTGCCCGTGACGCCACTGTCGGCCCCAGCGGTGGGGGCGCGGCCCACGGCTGCCGGGGGCGGCCCCGCCCGCCGGGGCGGCCGGGCTGACCACCGTGAAGATTATCAATAGCAGTAACGGTGAGTCAACGCCGCGGTGAATGTTCTATTGGCCGACAGTCAACCTGAGATCGGTTCTGAACTGCGGAAACGTCCGTCGGTCCGCCCGTGTGGGATGCAGCGTACGCATAGCTGATACACAGGCTGCGTCAACGCAGCGTCACCGTCCTACGTTGCTGACCGGTGCGCCACGGTGACGCCGCCGTGACGAGGACTGCCGCATCGTGTCCGCAGTCGTCCAGCGCGTCCGGGCACACCCGTCGCCGCCCGGACGCCGTGGGGGAGGAGCAGTATGGACCGATCACTGATCGTCGCGAAGGTGGATCCGACCGCCGAGGAGCGGGTCGCCGAGATCTTCGCCGAGTCGGACGCGACGGAGCTGCCGCGCCTGGTCGGCGTCCGGCACCGTTCGCTGTACCGGCTCCACGATCTCTATGTGCACCTGCTCGAGACCGAGCATCCGGCAGCGGACGCGGTGGAGGGTGCCCGGGGTCACCCGGAGTTCATCCGGGTCAGCGACCGCCTGCGCCCGTACGTGTCGCCGTACCTGCCCACCTGGCGCTCACCGCGGGACGCGATGGCGCGGTGCTTCTACCGGTTCGACGCCCCGGACCCCCGGCGGCGGTCGTGACCGCCACCGCGCCACGGGAGGAGCAGCTCTGGTCCCGCTGCCCCGGCTGCGCCAGCCTGCTCTACCGCAAACGGTTGCGCCGCAACCTGGATGTCTGCCCGGAGTGTGGGGAGCACGCCCGGCTCGGCGCCCCGGAACGCCTGCGTCAGCTTGTCGACCCGGGGTCGCTGCGGCTGTTGCCCGACCAGCTTCCCGAGACGGACCCGATCGACTTCGTCGACGTGCTGCCGTACCCGCACCGGCTCAGCGCCGCCCGCGCCAGCACCGGACTGGCCGAGGCGGTCGTCTGCGCCACCGCCACCATCGGCGCTCACCCGGCCGTGCTGGCGGTGATGGATTTCCGTTTCCTGGGCGGCAGCCTGGGTTGCGCGGTGGGGGAGCTGATCACCCGGGCCGCCGAACGGGCGCTGGACGACCGCGTCCCACTCATCCTGGTCACCGCCTCCGGCGGGGCGCGGATGCAGGAGGGCGTGCTGTCGTTGATGCAGATGGCCACCGTCAGCCAGGCCATCGCCGCGCTGCGCGAGGCGGGACTGCTCACCGTGAGCGTCCTCACCGACCCGACCTACGGCGGGGTGGCCGCGTCGTTCGCCACCAACACCGATCTGGTCCTCGCGGAGAGCGGCGCGCGGATGGGTTTCGCCGGTCCCCGGGTGATCCGCCAGGTCACCGGCCGGGCGCTGCCGGAGGGCTTTCAGAGCGCCGACGTCCTGCTCCGCCACGGTCAGGTCGACATGGTGGTGCAGCGCCGGTCACTGCGGGCACGGCTGGGGGCGCTGCTCGCCGCCACCCGCGCCGCCCGCCCGGCCCGTCCGCCCGTACCCCGGCAGGACCCGGCGGCGTGTCGCGAGCGCCTCGCCGACGCGGCCCCGGCGGGCGGAGGTGACACCCCGGCGGTACGCGACGCGTGGGACACGGTCCGACTGGCGCGACACCCCGGCCGACCGACCACACTGGACTACCTCGACTCGGTCTTCGACGGGTTTCTGGAACTGCACGGCGACCGGCTCGGCGGAGACTGCCCGGCCGTCGTGGGCGGAGTGGCGCGGCTGGCCGACCGGCACGTGATGGTCATCGGCCACCAGAAGGGGCACACCACGGCCGAGTTGGTGGCCCGCAACTTCGGCATGGCCAGCCCGGCCGGGCACCGCAAGGCGCTGCGGTTGATGCGCCTCGCCGCCCGGCTCGGCCTGCCCGTGATCACCCTGGTGGACACCCCCGGCGCCGACCCCGGGGTGAGCGCCGAGGAGCAGGGCCAGGCGGCGGCCATCGCGGAGAACATCCTCACCCTCACCGTGCTGCCCACCCCCGTGCTGGCGGTGATCACCGGAGAGGGGGGCAGCGGCGGCGCGCTGGCCCTGGCCGTCGCCGACCGGGTGTTGATGCTGGAGAACGCCGTCTACTCGGTGATCAGCCCGGAGGGATGCGCGGCCATCCTGTGGCCGGACCGCTCGGCGGCGCCGCAGGCCGCCCGCGCGCTCAAGCTGACCGCGCCCGACCTGCGCCGACTCGGGGTGGTCGACGAGGTCGTGCCGGAGCCGACCACCGCCGCGCACGGCGACCCGGCGGAGACCGCCCACCGGTTGCGCGCGGCCCTGCTGAGCAACCTGCTGCCGCTGCTGGACGTGCCGCCCGCCATGCTGGTCCGCCTGCGTCGACAGCGCTTCCGCCGGTTCGGGATGGCACGCGCCAACGCTCGGGCGGGTGCCCGGTGAGCGCCGGGGACACGACGGTGTCGACAGTCGAGGCGCCCCACGACGGTGGGGTGGAGGGCGAGGAGGCGCTCGCCGTCCTGCGCCGGCAGGCACAACACCTGATCGCCGAACTGGCCGGGCCGGTGCGCCGGATCCGGCTACGCAGCGGGCCGGCGGTGCTGGAGGTCGAGTGGCACCCGGAGGAGCCGGCCCGCGTGGACGTACCTCCCGGGTCTGCCGAGGTGGCGCGGCCCGCCGGCCCGGCGCCGGCCCCGCCACCGGCGCCCGGCCGGGCCGCGGTGCGGGCACCCGTCGTCGGCACCTTCTACCGCGCGTCGGAGCCCGGCGCGAGGCCGTTCGTCGCGGTGGGCGACCTGGTCCGTCCGGGCCAACCGGTCGCCATCGTCGAGGCGATGAAACTGATGAACGAGGTGACCGCCGATCGCGCCGGTCGGGTGGTCGCGATCCTCGTCGAGGACGGCCACCCGGTGGAGTACGACCAGCCGCTCGTCGAGCTGGACCCGGCATGACGGCGCAGGGTGGTTGACCATGTTCGAGACAGTGCTGATCGCCAATCGGGGCGAGATCGCCCTGCGGGTCCTGCGCGCCTGCAAGGAGCTGGGTGTGCGAACCGCAGTCGTCTACTCCGCGGCGGACGCCGACTCGCCGGTGGTCCGCCTCGCCGACCAGGCGGTCCGGATCGGGCCCGCGTCGAGTCGGCGCAGCTACCTGAACGCGGCCGCGATCGTGGAGGCCGCCCGGCAGGTGGGCGCGCAGGCCGTGCACCCCGGTTACGGCTTCCTCTCCGAGGATGCCGACTTCGCCGAGATCTGCGTGGACAACGGGTTGACCTTCATCGGCCCACCACCGGCGGTGATGGCCGCGCTGGCCGACAAGTCCTCGGCGCGGGCACTGCTGAGCCGTGCCGGCCTGCCACTGTCGCCGGGCAGCGTCGCACCGGTGCCCACCGCCGCCGCGGCGGCGGAGGTCGCCGCGGCAGTCGGCTACCCGGTGATCGTGAAGGCCGCCGCCGGCGGAGGCGGTCGCGGCATGACCGTCGTACGGACGCCGGGCGAGCTGCGCCGGGCGTACGCCCGCACCCGGGCCGCCGCCCAGGCCGCCTTCGGCGACGACCGGGTGTACGTCGAGCGCTACCTCACCGAGGCGCGACACGTCGAGGTGCAGGTGCTCTGCGACTCCCACGGCAACGGGGTGCACCTGGGCACCCGGGACTGCTCGGTGCAGCGCCGGCACCAGAAGCTGGTCGAGGAGGCGCCCGCCCCGGCGCTGTCCGCCGCCGTTCTCGACACCATCGCCGAGGCCGCCCTTCGGGGCGCGTTGGCTGTCGGCTTCGTCGGTGCCGGAACCCTGGAGTTCCTTGTCGACGCCGAGGAGAAGTTCCACTTCCTGGAGATCAACTGCCGGATCCAGGTGGAGCATCCGGTCACCGAGATGGTCACCGGGATCGACCTGGTGCACGAGCAACTGCACATCGCCGCCGGGGTGCCGCTGCGCTGGCGACAGGAGGAGATCCGCCTGCACGGCGTCGCGGTGGAGTGCCGGGTCAACACCGAGGACCCCGACCGGGACTTCGCACCAACCCCCGGCCGGCTGGAACGGTTCACCCCACCCGGCGGCCCGTTCACCCGGGTGGACACCCACGCCAGCGCCGGCTACCTCGTCGGCCCCTGGTACGACTCGCTCCTGGCCAAGGTGATCGTCTGGGCGCCGGACCGGGAGCTGGCCCTCAACCGGCTGGAACGGGCCCTGGACGAGTTCGACATCGCCGGGCCGGGCGTCCACACCACCATCCCGTTCGTCCGGCGCGTGCTCGACGACGCCGCATTCCGCAAGGGCCGCTACACGACCGGCCTGGTCGACCGTCTGCTCGCCGCGCCCGACGCGGCGGCCGCGCGGCGGTCGACGGCCACCCCCGCTCCGCGCCCCGCGCCCGCCGCGGAACCCGACACGACCCTCAGGAGGACCCGATGACCGTCACCCATGGTCGCCCGATGACCGCCGAGATCACCGACATCCTGGTGGCGCACTGCGGGTTGGACCCCGACGCGGCGGCCCGGGCGCCCGCCGCGTCGCTGGAAGAGCTGGGGATGGACTCCCTCGCACTGCTGGAACTCTCCGCGGTCGTCGCCGACCGGTGGCAGGTGAGCATCCCCGAGCAGGCCGGGGAGCTGAGCATCCCGGCGGTGGCCGACCTGGTCGCCCGCCGCGTCGACCCACCCGGGCACACCGAGAACAGCGTGGTCATCGACGCGCCGCTGGCGCTGGTCTGGGAGGTTACCAACGACGTGGCGAACTGGACCGAACTGTTCACCGAGTACGCCGTGGTGGACATCCTGCACCGCGAGGGCCACACCGTGCGGTTCCGGCTCACCATGTACCCCGACGAGAACGGGGTGTCCTGGAGCTGGGTCAGCGAGCGCACCTCCGACCCGGTGAGCAGGCAGGTGCGGGCGTACCGGGTGGAGACCGGGCCGTTCGAGTACATGCGGATCCACTGGCGCTACACCGAGGAGGCCGGCGGCGCCCGGATGACCTGGACGCAGGACTTCGCGATGAAGCCGACCGCACCGCTGGACAACGCCGCGATGACCGAGCGGATCAACACCAACAGCGTCATCCAACTCACGGTGATCAAGGATCGGGTGGAACGGATCGCCCGGCAGCGCGCCGACCAGGACGTCCCCCTGACCAGCACCGAGCCGACGGAGGCCGACGATGAGTGACCTGAGTACCCGACCGATCGCCGCCGGGGACGTACCCGCCGACCGGCGACGCGGCGGTGAGCTGCGCGTGTTGCTCGGCCCCCGCACGGTCGGCAGCACCTCGGGCTTCCTCGGGGTCGCCGCCCTCGCGCCGGGGGAGCGGATCGCCGAGCACTACCACCCGTACAGCGAGGAGTTCCTGTACGTGGTGCGCGGCGCGATCACCGTCGACCTGGACGACCAGCCGACGCTGCTGGCCGCCGGTGAGGCCCTGTTCGTGCCCGTGAACGTGCGGCACCGACTCCGCAACACCGGCGTCGAACCGGCCGAGGTGGTCTTCCACCTGGGTCCGCTCGCCCCCCGCCCGGAGCTGGGTCACGTCGACACCGAGTTGGCCGAACAGCGCGGTGGGTCGTGAGCGCGAGGAGTGAGCCGGGTTTGCGAGCCCCGCAGTCGCGAACCGAGGTGGCGTGGGTGAGCGCGAGGAGCGCGCCGGGCTTGCGAGCCCCGCAGTCGCGAACCGAGGTGACGTCGTGAGCGGACGCCGCACGGTGGTGACCGGGATCGGGGTGGTCGCGCCCGGCGGCGCCAGCCGGGACCGGTTCTGGAAGACCATCACCGAGGGGCGGACCGCCACCCGGCGGATCAGCTTCTTCGACCCGTCGGCGTTCCGGTCGCAGATCGCCGCGGAATGCGACTTCGACGCGACCGCCGCGGGGCTCACCGAGGCCGAACAACGCCGGGCCGACAGGTACGTGCAGTTCGCGCTGGCCTGCTCCGTCGAGGCCGTCGCCGACGCCGGACTGGTGCTCACCGACGCCGAGCGGGACCGGGCCGGGGTGGTGCTCGGCACCGCCGTGGGCGGCACGATGGCGCTGGAACAGGAGTACGTCACCGTCAGCGAGCACGGTCAGCGCTGGCTGGTCGATGCCACGCGCGGTGGCCCGTACCTCTACCAGGCGCTTGTGCCCAGCAGCCTCGCCGCCGACGTGGCCTGCCGGCACGGGCTGCACGGCCCGGCGCAGGTGGTGTCCACCGGCTGCACCTCCGGCATCGACGCCATCGGCTACGCCCACCAGCTCATCGTGGACGGTGAGGCGGACGTGATGCTGGCCGGTGCGGCGGACTCGCCGATCTCGCCGGTCACCGTCGCCTCGTTCGACGCGATCAAGGCGACCAGCCCGGACAACGACGACCCGGCGCACGCCTCCCGCCCGTTCGACGCCGACCGGCACGGGTTCGTGCTGGCCGAGGGCGGGGCGGTGCTGGTGTTGGAGGAGCTCGGGCACGCCCGCCGGCGGGGCGCGCACATCTACTGCGAGGTGGCCGGCTACGCCAGCCGCAGCAACGGTTACCACATGACCGGGCTGCGTCCGGACGGCCTGGAGATGAGCCTCGCCGTGACCGACGCGTTGAAACAGGGGCGGATCCTGCCCGAGCAGGTGTCCTACATCAGCGCCCACGGCTCGGGTACCAAGCAGAACGACAGGCACGAGACGGCCGCGTTCAAACGGGCGTTGGGCCAGGCCGCGTACCGGGTGCCGATCAGTTCGATCAAGTCCATGGTCGGGCACTCGCTCGGCGCGATCGGGTCGATCGAGATGGCGGCGTGCGCCCTCGCGATCGAGTTCGGCGTGGTGCCACCGACGGCCAACTGGAGCACCCGGGACCCGGAGTGCGACCTGGACTACGTACCGAACGAGGCGCGGGAGGTCCCGGTGGACGTGGCCCTGTCGGTGGGCAGTGGATTCGGCGGCTTCCAGTCGGCCATGGTGTTCCGCCGGTCGGCCGGCCCGGTGGCGGCGTGAGCGCCGTTCGGCCCGGTGGCGGCGTGAGCGCCGCGCGGGCGGTGGTGACCGGCATCGGCGTGGTCGCCCCGAGTGGCATCGGCGTGGACGCGCACTGGCGAACGGTGCTGACCGGCACCCGCCGGACCGGACCGATCACCCTGTTCGACCCGGCCGGCTATCCGACGCGATTCGGCGGGGAGGTGCCCGGCTTCACCGCCGACTCGTACGCGGACAGCCGGCAGGTGGTGCAGACCGACAGGTGGACGCACCTCGGCTTCGCCGCGACCCGGTTGGCGTTGGCCGACGCCGGCCTGCCCGAGCGGGCCCCCGACCCGTACGGCTACGCGGTGACCCTGGCCAGCTCGTCCGGGGGCAACCTGTTCGGCCAGCGGGAGTTGCAACGGCTGTGGGGCGGATCGTCGCGCACGGTCGGGGCGTACCAGTCGATCGCCTGGTTCTACGCGGCGAGCGTCGGGCAACTGTCCATCCACCACCAGTTCAAGGGTCCGAGCGGGGTGCTGGTCGCGGAGGCCGCCGGCGGGCTGGACAGCCTCGCGCACGCCGCCCGCGCGGTACGCCGGGGCACCCCTGTGGTGATCGCCGGGGCCACCGAGTGCCCGCTGAGCCCGTACGCGTTGGCGTGCCAACTGCGGTCCGGGCTGCTCAGTGACGTCTCCGATCCGCAGCGGGCGTACCGGCCGTTCGACGCCTCGGCCAGCGGCTACCTGCCGGCCGAGGGCGGCGCGGTGTTCGTGGTGGAGGAGTTGGGGCACGCCCTCGCCCGGGGCGCCCGCGTCTACGGCGAGGTGAGCGGCTGGGGCTCCACCCACGACGCCGCGCACACCACCGCGGACAGCGCCGGCGACCCGACCCAGTACGCGCGGGCGATGCGGCTGGCCCTGGACCGGGCCGGCGTCGCCGCGGCCGGTATCGACGTCGTGCTGCCCGACGCCCTCGGGGTGCCCCGCTACGACCGCAGCGAGGCCGAGGCGTTGCGCGCCGTGTTCGCCGAGCGGCCGGTCCCGGTGACGACGCAGAAGCCGCTGACCGGGCGGGCGTACCAGGGTGGCTCGGCGTTGGACGTGGCCACCGCGCTGCTCGCCTTCGCGCACGACACGCTGCCCGCGTCGGCCGGCCCGGAGGAGGTCGCCGAGGGGTGCGAACTGGACTTCCTGCGCGAGCACCGCCAGCCGCGCAGCCGACTCGCGCTGGTCTGCGCGCGGGGCTTCGACGGGTTCAACAGTGCGCTGGTCCTGCGCGGGGCCGTGCCGATGAGGGGAGAGACGCCATGAGTGGACAGCGGGCGCGGGTCGTGTTCCTGGTGCGGGTTCCGGTGCCACGCACCGACGAGTTCCTCGCCGCCTACGAGGAGGTGCGGCACCTGGTCGCCGACGGGGTGCCGGGACACCTGGTCGACCAGGTGTGCCGCTCGTCGACCGACCCGGAACAGTGGTTGATCACCAGTGAGTGGGTGACCCTGGCCGACTTCGAGGCCTGGGAGCGCAGCCCCGAGCACCGGGACCTGGTACGCCCGATGCGGGAGTGCTTCACGGACGCCCGTTCGCTGCGTTTCCACATCCACGCGCAGACACCCGCGCTGGTCTGACGCTCCCGCACGATCTCCCGGGTGGGGGCCGCGACGGTCGTCGGAGGTGATCGCCGGGGCCGGGCCGATCGCGGGGCGACCACCCGCGGGTTGACGCACCGCGTTCACCGGATGGCAATGCGCGACGGCCGGCGTGGGCCGGTCCTGGGTGGACGGTCATAATGTCCGCATGATTGCCTGGGAGTACGCCCTGCTCGTTCGCCGTTATCAGGGACAGGGCCGCAATTTCCACGTCTCGTTCGTCTGGTACGCCCCGGACGGGTCCCGCAAGGACATCACCGCCTTCGGTGACACCGCCATCGCGCACCTCAACCGTGCCGGTCGGGAGGGGTGGGAGCTGGTTTCCGCGGCCGAGGACGTGAACAACGTCCAGGGCAGCACCGAGGTCCACCGCTACCACCTGAAGCGCCCCCTGGAGTGACGCCGCAAGCCGGTTCTCGTCGATCATGGAGTTGTGGTGGGGGACGAAAGTCGCCTACCGTCCCGTTCCGGGCACCACAACTCCATGATCGACGTGGTCTGAGCCGACGTGGCCTAAGCCGACGTGGTCTGACCCTTAGGCCAGGTTGATGCCCGGGTAGAGGGGGTGGGGGGCCAGCAGGTCGGTCGCCTGCCGGGCGATCTTGTCGGCCAGGTCGGCGTCGAGCACGTACTTCGCCTTGGACGGGGTGCCGTCGGCGTTGGCGCCGGCCGTGGTCTGGGTCAGCACGGTGTGGATCAGATCCGCGGTCTGGTCCATCTCGGCGGTGCCCAGGCCCCGGGTGGTCAGCGCCGGGGTGCCGATCCGGATGCCGGACGTGTACCAGGCCCCGTTCGGGTCCTGCGGGACCGAGTTGCGGTTGGTGACGATGCCCGAGTCGAGCAGCGCCTGCTCGGCCTGCCGACCGGTGAGCCCGTAGCCGGACACGTCGATCAGCACCAGGTGGTTGTCGGTGCCACCGGTGACCAGCTTCGCGCCCCGGCGCAGCAGCCCCTCGGCGAGCGCCTGCGCGTTGTCCACGATGCGCTGGGCGTAGTCGGCGAAGTCGGGGCGGCGAGCCTCCGCGAGGGCGACGGCCTTGGCGGCCATCACGTGCGGCAGGGGACCACCGAGCACCATCGGGCAGCCGCGGTCCACCTGGTCGGCCAGCTCCGGCTGGCAGAGCACCATGCCGCCGCGCGGACCGCGCAGCGACTTGTGCGTGGTGGTCGTGACGATGTGCGCGTGCGGCACCGGGTCGAAGTCGCCGGTGAACACCTTGCCGGCCACCAGGCCGGCGAAGTGCGCCATGTCGACCATGAAGGTGGCGCCGACCGAGTCGGCGATCTCCCGCAGGATCCGGAAGTTCACCTTCCGGGGGTACGCCGAGTAGCCGCCGACCAGGATCAGCGGCTTGAACTCGCGGGCCGCCTCGGCGACCCGGTCGTAGTCGATCAGGCCGGTCGTCGGGTCGGTGCCGTAGCTGCGCTGGTCGAACATCTTGCCGGAGATGTTCGGCCGAAAGCCGTGGGTGAGGTGGCCGCCGGCGTCCAGCGACATGCCGAGCATCCGCTGGTTGCCCAGCTCGCGGCGCAGCGTGAACCAGTCGGCCTCGGTGAGGTCGTTGACGTGGCGGACCTGCGCCTTCTTCAGCGCGGGGGACTCCACCCGGTCGGCCAGCACCGCCCAGAAGGCGACCAGGTTGGCGTCGATGCCCGAGTGCGGCTGCACGTACGCGTGCGCGGCGCCGAACAGCTCCCGGGCGTGCTCGGCGGCGAGCGCCTCGACGGTGTCGACGTTCTGGCAGCCGGCGTAGAAGCGGCGGCCGACGGTGCCCTCGGCGTACTTGTCGCTGAACCAGTTGCCCATGGCCAGCAGCGTCGCCGGGGAGGCGTAGTTCTCGCTGGCGATGAGCTTGAGCGACTCCCGCTGGTCGGTCAGCTCGGCGCCGATGGCGTCGGCCACCCGCGGCTCGACAGCCCGGATCACCTCAAGGGCGCTCCGGAATGCGGTGGACTCGGCGTTGTGCGACATGCGACCTCCAACAGACGTGCGGGAAGGCCCAGGCGCTCGGCAAACGTCCTCGTGACGGGGCCGCTCCCCGATGGTTGTCCATCCCCACGCGCCAGTAACGGCCCGCGCCGATCCTACCGGGCCGGCCGGGGCCGTCCCGGGCGACCTCCGTACGCCACGCGTCGGCAGGGTTGAGCGGCCGACGTCGGGGCACACGGAAGGGAGCGGTTACCACTGCCGGTACGACCGCCACCCGCCCGAGAGGAGTCACCCATCATGACCACACCGTCCACCGACCGACCGCTCGCCGTGGTGACCGGAGCGTCCAGCGGAATCGGGTACGAGCTGGCCGTGCAGTTCGCCGAGCACGGGTTCGACCTGGTCGTGGCCGCCGAGGACGACGGCATCTCCTCGGCGGCCGAGAAGCTGCGCCGCGACGGCGGCCCCCAGGTCCAGCCCGTCCGCGTCGACCTCGCCCGGGAGCAGGGCGTGGAGGAGTTGGCGTCGGCGATCGCCGCCACCGGGCGTCCGGTGGCCGCCCTGGCGCTCAACGCCGGCCGGGGCGCCGGCGGCGCCTTCGTCGGAGGTACCGACCTGCGCGACGAGTTGGAGATCGTCGACCTCAACGTGCGCTCGACCGTGCACCTGGCCAAGCGGCTGTTGCCCGGCATGGTGGAGCGGGGCGCGGGTCGGGTGCTGTTCACCTCGTCGATCGCCTCCACCATGCCGGGGCCGTTCCAGGCGGTCTACAACGCGTCGAAGTCGTTCGTGCAGTCCTTCGCCGAGGCGCTGCGCAACGAGCTGAAGGACACCGGCGTCACGGTGACCGCGCTGATGCCCGGGCCGACCGACACGGAGTTCTTCGACCGGGCCGACATGGAGGACACCCGGGTCGGCTCCGGCTCCAAGGACGACCCGGCGAAGGTCGCCGCGCAGGGCTTCGAGGCGCTGATGAAGGGCGATCAGACGATCACCGCGGGGTCGCTGATGAACAAGGTGCAGACCGCCGCGGGCAAGATCATCCCCGACAAGCTCAAGTCCGAGCAGCATCGGCACATGGCCGAGCCGGGTTCCGGTAGCTGACCCCGGTCCTCGTGAGGTGACGCACGACGAGGGGCCCGGCAGCACGCCGGGCCCCTCGCGGCTGATCAGACCATCGACAGCGTTCCGGGGATCTCGTCGAGCAACTCCCGGGCGAGGAAGCCGATGCGGCCGTACCGGGGGATCAGCCGCTGCCCGCTCACCGCGTGCGCGAACGAGCCCCAGCAGGCGGCCTGCGCCGGGTCGGCGCCCCGGGACAACAACCCCGCCAGCAACCCGGCGAGCACGTCCCCGCTGCCGGAGGTGCCCAGCCCGGCGTCGCCGCTCTCCTCCCGCCAACCCCGCCCGTCCGGGGCGGCCACGTGCCCGTAGAGCGAGACGACCGCCTCGTAACGGGCGGCCAGCTCGGCCGCCTCGGCGTCCAGGTCGTCGCCCGGTTCCCGGCCGAGCAGGTGCCCGGCCTCGGTGACGTTCGGGGTGAGCACCACGGGCCGGCCCGAGCCGACCAGCAGGTCCGGCGCATGGCTGAGCGCGCCGAGGGCGTACGCGTCGAGCACCAGTGACGTGCGCGGTCGGGCCGCGTCCAGGACCAGGCTCAGCAGGCGGTTCGTTTCGTCGATCGCCTTCAGTCCGGGACCGAGGGCCACCACGTCGGCCTGCGCGACCAGCTCGCCGAGCTGGCCGTCCCGGTCCGCGGCGACCGCGCCGTCGGAGGTCTCCGGCAGCCCGACCACGAGCGCCTCGGGCACCTGGATGCTCAGCGTGGCCGCGGTGGACTCGGCGGCGGCCAGTTGGAGCACCCCGGCGCCGGCGCGCAGCGCGGCCACCCCGGCGAGCAGCACCGCACCGGGGGTGAAACGGGAGCCGCCGACCACCAGCACGGTGCCCCGGCTCTCCTTGCCGCCGACCGGCACCGGCAGCGCCCATTCCCGCAGCAGCCCCGGTGTGATCACCTGAACGTCAGACCGGTTCGGCATGGATCTCGTCCTCCCTGGTTGGCTCGGCGCCCTGCCGGTGCAGGTGACCGACCTCGTTGAACCCGCCAAGCGTCAGCCGGCCCTGGGCGTCGGCGGACCAGTCGGTGATCGAGCAGTTCGCGATCACGTGTTGGCGGGTCAGCGCCATCAGTTCCTCCTCGGTCAGCCCCTCCACCAGATAACGCAGCAGGAAGACAAGCGCGTCGTGGCCGAAGAGCAGGACCCGTTGGCCCTCGTGGTCCCGGCGCAGGTCGCCGAGGAGCGTGCGCAGTCGCAGCGCCACGTCGGTCCAGGACTCCCCGCCGGGCGGCCGGTAGTAGAACTTGCCGAGCCGCTCCCGGCGCTCGGCCTCGTCCGGGTGACGCCGACGCACCCCGCGCCCGGTCAGGCCGTCGAGAATGCCCAGCTCCCGGTCGCGCAGCCGCTCGTCGCGGCTCACCGGCACGCCGGTGCCGCGCAGCGCCAGCTCCGCGGTGGACACCGCCCGCAGGTACGGCGAGACCACCGCCACGTCCGGCCGGCGCTCCGGCGGCAGCTCGGCCAACCAGCGGCCGGTGGCACGGGCCTGCTCCGCACCGGTGGGGGAGAGCGGCACGTCGGCGTCGCGGTGACTGAGCCCGATCAGCTCCTCGCCGGACGCCTCGGCGTGGGTCGCCGCCACGTTCGCGGTGCTCTCACCGTGTCGGATGATCCAGAGGGTCGCCAGTTCCGCCATGCCGACCCCCTACCCGGGTGCCGGCGGCGGTAATCGCGGCGGGTCAGCCGCGCCGCTGCAGGAGGGAGACGGTCAGCCCGGTCACGTGGGTCATCCGGGCCAGTTGGTAGCGCTTGCCGAGCAGGTCGGCCCGCTCCCTCGACAGTCCGTTGAACGGTGCGTCGGTGACCGTCGGCGACACCAACCAGAGCCGTGGCTCGTCACGCAGACAGCCCGCCGGTTCGGCGCAGTCCGTGCCGTACAGCTCGTTGCGCTGGGCCGCCGTCCGTTGCCGGAACACGTTGCGCGGGGAGATGTCCTCCGGGAGGTAGTACCGCACCCCGGGTTCGGTCATCCACCACCAGACACCGCCCACGACGAGGCCGTCCCCGGGCTCGTAGCCGGCCTCGATGACCTTGGCCGCCTGGGAGTAGGACAGGGGGTCGAAGGCGCGTGTCCGCGGGTAGGTGTACCAGCCGTGCGAGTACTCGCCGCGCAGCGCGAGCTGACCGGGCATGGACAGCGCGGCGACGACCACGAGCCCCGCCGCCATCAGCGGGGTCCAGCGCAGCGCGGTGATGCCGGCGCCGGCCAGCACCGCCCAGGCCGGCAGCAGGAACAGCAGATACTTGGAGAAGAAGTAGTTGATCTCGCCGGTCGAGGCCAGCAGGATCACCGGCACCGGCAGCACGGCCACAAGCGTCACGCTCACCGCCCGATGCAGGGCGTCGCCGCGCAGGTGGGTCAGCAGACCCACCGTGGCCAGCGCGGTCACCGCGGCGGCGAGCAGCGTCGAGCCGTACGCCTGCTCCCAGACCGTCCAGGGTGAGAGGTCCGGGATCCAGCTGATCTGCCGGCCCGCCTGTGTCATGCCCCGCAGGATCGCCGGCGCGGCGATCGCCACCCCGGCGACGGCGGCGAGGGGGAACCAGACCAGCGGCCACCGGTGGCGCTGCCGCCAGGTGTGGATCAGCACGACCGTGCCGTGCCCGAGCAGGAGGGTCAGCGCCACCACGTTGACCAGGCCGATGCCGGCCACCGCGAGCGCGTACGCCACCCAGCGCTGCCACCGGGGCCGCTCCAGCGCGCGGAGCAGGAACAGGGTGGCCGCCGCCGAGGCCAGGACGACGAAGGCGTACGAACGGGTCTCCTGCCCGAACCGGGTGACCGTGGGCACCAGGGCGAAGACGAAGCCGGCCGCGACACCGGTCGCGTGATCGAAGAGCCGGCGCCCCACCAACGCCACACAGGCGGTGGCCAGGGTCATGGCCAGCGCCGACGGCAGACGTACCGCGACGGGACTCGTGCCGAACAGCGTCGTCCAGGCGTGCATGAACAGGTAGTAGGCCCCGTGCACGGCGTCGACGTTCGCCAGCATGGCCCGGATCTGTCCGGTGGAGCGCGTCGCCACGTCGATGGTGACCAACTCGTCGTGCCACATCTCCGGGCTGCCGATCCGCCACCCGACGACGAGCGCGGCGAACGCGGTCGGCCAGAACCAGACGCTGAGTGCCAGCCGGCGGGCGAGGGGGACCGGCTGGCGGTCCGGCTCGGCGGGCCGGGGCGGATTCTTCCCGTCGGTCTGCGCGGGCTGCGCGTCCATGGCGACGGCGCGGTTCGACATCGGCGTCCGATCGGGGGCGGGTTACGGGGCGCGACGATGATAGCGCCCGCGAAGTCGGGCGTCGGGCGGTGACTCGGTGCGCTCGGGGTGGGCGCGCCGCCCGGTTCGGCGCTGGCCGATCGTGGGGGTGGGCCTGATAATGTGGCCGCGCCCGTCGCGCATTTCCACCACGCACAGTGAGGCCTACCGACCCAATGATTGTCGACATTATGCTGCCGTACTACGGAAGCGTGCCCCTCATGCAGGCGGCGGTGCGCAGCGTGATGGCGCAGAGTGACCCTGGTTGGCGCCTCACCGTGGTCGACGACGGCACCGAGCCGGGTGTGCCCGAGTGGTTCGCGGGCATCGACGACGAGCGGGTCCGTTACCAGCGCAACGAGCACAATCTCGGGATCACCGCCAACTACCGCAAGTGCGTCGGCCTCGCCGAGCACGAGTACCTGGTGATGATGGGCACGGACGACATCATGCACCCCAACTACGTGGCCACCGTGCGATCGGTGACCGAGCAGTACCCGGGCGTCGGCATGATCCAGCCGGGGGTCGAGATCATCGACGCCAACGGCACGGTGGTCAACACCATCGTCGACGAGGCGAAGCGGCGGATCTACGCCCCGCGGATCGACTCCCGCGAGCTGATGGGCGGCGAGGACCTGGCAGCCAGCCTTCTACGGGGCTGCTGGTTCTACTTTCCGTCGATGTGCTGGCGCACGGACGCGATCAAGGCCGTCGGCTTCCGCGAGGAGTTCCAGGTCATCCAGGACCTGGCCCTGGTGATCGACCTGATCCAGCGTGGTGAGCAGATGGCGATCGACAACACCCTCTGCTTCCAGTACCGGCGGCACGCGGTCAGCAAGTCCGCCGCCGACGCGGTCAACGGCTCCCGGTTCACCGAGGCGCGGGCGTTCTTCCTCGACGTCGCCCGGCGGATGGACGAGCAGGGCTGGCCGCGGGCGGCTCGGGCGGCCCGCAGCTACACCTCGTCCCGACTGCACGCCATCACCCTGCTGCCGACGGCGGTCCTCTCCGGCAAGATGTCCGGCGTACGCAGTCTGTCCCGGCACGCGTTCGGGCCGGGCCGATGACCGACGAGAGCCAGAGGAGCGCCATGACCGTCCGACCACGACGTCCGGCGGAGCACGCCGAACCGCCCGTCCGGGTGGTGGTGCTCGGCGGCACCGGATTCCTCGGCCGCCCGATCTGCCGCGCCCTGGCCGACCAGGGGCACACCGTGGTCGCCGTGGCGCGTACCCCGAAGACGATCGGCCCGGGTGTCCAGGTCCGCGCACTGGACCTCGCCGCCGCCGACGTCGACGAGATCACCGCGGTGCTGCGTGACCTCGCCCCGGACGTGGTGATCAACGCGGCGGGTGGGATGTGGGGCCTGAGCGAGGCGCAGATGCTCGCGGTGAACGTCACCCTGGTCGAGCGGCTCCTGGCGGCCGCGGGCCGACTGCCGGGGCGGGTCCGGGTGCTCCAGATGGGCAGCGTGCACGAGTACGGGCTGGTCCCGGTCGACACGTCGATGCCCGAGCGGCTGACCCCCGCGCCCGTGATGCCGTACGGCGAGTTCAAGGTGCGCTGCACCGAGGCGGTCACCGCGGCGGACCGGCAGGGCCTGATCGAGGGCGTCACGCTGCGGGTCGGCAACGTCATCGGCCCCGGCCAGCCCGGCCACAGCCTGCTCGGGGTGGTCGCGGGCCGGCTCCGCGACGCCCAGCGGGCCGGTGAGCGAGCCCGGTTGGAGCTGGCTCCGCTCGGCTCCCGGCGTGACTTCATCGGTCTCGGTGACGTGGTCGCCGCCGTGCAGTTGGCCGCGACCCGTCCCGACGCGGCCGGTCGTGTGATCAACATTGGTCGGGGTGTGGCGGCCAGCGCGCGTGATATGGTCCGGCTCCTCATCGAGGTCAGTGAGGTGCCGACCGACCTCGTCGAGGCCGAGCAGACCGGTCCCGCCGAGACCAGTTGGCAGCGGCTGGACATCGGGTTGGCCGCCGAGGTGCTCGGCTGGTCGCCGAGCGACGACCTGCACACCGAGATGAAGCAGCTGTGGGAGCACGCCGGCGCCGATGTGCCCGCCTGATGCCGAGAGGTTCCTGAGCGCATGACCACCCCCGCTCTCATCCGGTCCCGGGGCACCCTCGCCGACCTGCTCTCCGGCCGGAGCAACGGCATCGGGCTGATCCGGCTCTGCCTCGCCGTCGGCGTCGTGTTGTCACACTCCAAGCCGCTCGGCTTCGGCGCCAACGACCTGGGCTACTACCTGACCGGTCGGCAGACGAACGTCGGCACCATGGCCGTGTACGGCTTCTTCGTGCTGTCCGGCCTGCTGATCACCCGCAGCGCCCGGCGTACCGGCATCTTCCGTTACGCCTGGCACCGGGCCCTGCGGATCTTCCCCGGTCTCTGGGTCTGCCTGCTGGTCAGCGCGCTGGTGATCGCCCCGCTCGTCGCGTTGCGCGAGCACGGCACCATCGCCGGGTTCTTCGACAACCCCTGGGACCGGGGCGGCCCGCTGGCCTACCTGCAGGCCAACTGGTGGACCGGCGTCCGTCAGTACGGCGTCCGGGACCTGTTCACGGACACCACCCCGTGGGGCGAGAAGGTCAACTACAGCGTCTTCAACGGCGCGCTGTGGTCGCTGAAGTACGAGATGTTCTGCTACGTCATGGTGGGCGTGCTGGCGGTGACGGCGGTGCTGCGGAACGCCCGGCGGTTCGTGCTGTTCCTGACCGTCGCGCTCTACCTGAGCATCCTGCAGGACTGGGTCAGCTCCGGACGGATCAGCGGCCCGGTGTCGACGGCGAGTTGGAGCTTCGTGTCGCCGCTGGTCGGCACCATGACCTTCCACTACATCGTCTACCTGGGCTTCCTCTTCGCCGCCGGGGCGACCCTGGACCTCTACCGCGAGCGGGTGCCGATCAACGACGCGCTGGGCATCGGTTCGGCGGTGGCGCTCGGATTGTCCCTGCTCTTCGGTGGCTTCTTCGTCATCGGGCTGCCCGCGTTCGCGTACCTGCTGGTCTGGCTGTCGGTGCGGATGCCCCGCCAACTGCACTGGGTGGGCCGCAAGAACGACTACTCGTACGGCATCTACATCTACGGGTTCGTCCTCCAACAGGTGATGACGAGCCTCGGCTGGAGCCGCTGGGGTTACGTGCCGTTCGCGGCGATGTCGGTGGCGGTCGCGTTCGCCGCCGCGTTCCTGTCCTGGAAGTTGGTCGAGCGCCCCGCGCTGCGGTTGAAGGACTGGACGCCGGGCTTCGTGGCCCGCCGGTCGTCGCAGCGGGTGCCGGTCGAGCAGCAGACCGCGGTGGCCGAGGAGCCGCCGGCGCAGGTCGGCGGCCCGACCCAGGAGTTGCCACAGCAACCCGCCACACTGGTTCCCGGCCGCTAACCCGCCGGCCCGCCCCCGAGCCGTACGCTCGGGGGCGTGGCCACGGTGGCGGAGGAGATTCAGGTGGGGGAGCGGCTGGTCCGCGTCTCCAGCCCCGACAAGCCGTACTTCCCGGAGCGTGGGCTGACCAAGCTGGACGTGGTCCGCTACTTCCTGTCGGTGGGTGAGGGGATCCTGCGCGCCCTGCGGGACCGGCCTACGATGCTGGAACGCTGGCCGCGTGGCGTCTTCGAGGGCGCGACGATCGCCACCCGGCAGACCAACCGGGGCGACGCGTTCTACCAGAAGCGGCTGCCCGCGGGCGCGCCCGACTGGGTGCGTACCGCACACATCACCTTCCCCAGTGGCCGGACCGCCGACGAGGTCGCGCCCAGCGAGTTGGCCGTGGTGATCTGGGCGGCCAACCTGGGCACCCTGCGGTTTCACCCCTGGCCGGTCACCGCCGCCGACGTGGAGCGACCCGACCAGCTGCGCATCGACCTCGACCCGATGCCCGGCGTCGGTTTCGACCAGGTGGTGCCGGTGGCCCGCGAGGTCAACGCGTTCCTCGCCGAGCTGGGGATGACCGGCTACCCGAAGACCACCGGCGGGCGGGGCCTGCACGTCTACCTGTCGATCGAGCCGCGGTGGAGCTTCGGTGAGTGTCGCCGGGCGGTGCTCGCCCTGGGCCGGGAGATGCAGCGCCGGCTCCCGGAGCTGGTCACCACCACCTGGTGGCGCGACCAACGCGACCGGCCGGTCTTCATCGACTACAACCAGATGGCCCGCGACCACACGGTGACGTCGGCGTACTCGATCCGGCCGACCCCGCAGGCGCTGGTGTCGGCGCCGCTGGAGTGGGCGGAGCTGGACGACGCCCGTCCGGAGGACTTCGACGTGCTCAGCATGCCGGCCCGCTTCGCCGAGCGCGGCGACCCGCACGCCGGGCTGGACGGCGACCGGCACTCGTTGGAGCCGCTGTTGGCGTTGGCCGACCGGGACGGGCTGGAGGCCCCACCCGAACGGTGAGGTCCGCCAGCCCGGCGGGTCACAGCTCGGCGAGCACGGGTTTGAGCGCGGCGCCCACCTGGGGTGCGAGCGTGGTCGAGTACGTGGCGCTCAGGTGGTGCGCGTCGCGCCAGACGAGCACCCCTCCGATGACGGGGGCGCACCGGTCCGCGGGGCAGATCCAGTCGTTCAGGTCGATCAGGTGGGCGCCGGACAACCCGTCGGCCGCTTCTTCCTGGGCCGGACCGCCCCCGCGGCCCAGGACCTCGTCGCGGCTGTCGGCGCACTTCGTCAGGCGGTTCGGGTTCTTCGACACGCACTCGGCGACGTCCTTCAGGTGCAGCGGCGTGTCCCGCAGGACCACCACCGGCACCTTCTCCGCGATCATGCCGCTCCACGTCTTGCGCAGCTCCCGGACCAGCGCCGACCGCCACTTCGTGGCCGGCTCGCCGTGGACCGGGTACTCGGCGTGGGTCACGACCAGCAGGTCGGGGCGGCCCGCGCCGACCAATGTCTCCCGCACCTTCCTGTTCCACTCCGTGCAGGCCGAGTAGGGCCTGTCGTTCAGGGAGATCTCCGCCGTCAGGAACGGGCAGCCGCCCTTGGTGTAGGTGGCGAGGCGCCAGCCGTTGGTCTCCGCCGCCAGCCGCATGGCAGGGACCCACTGGTCGGCGTGGGAGTCGCCGGCGAGCGCGATCGTGGTCGCCGAGTTCATCTTCCCGTAGACACAGACTTCCGGCGTGGCGGACTCCAGCGACACGTGGCAACTCTTCGTCGCCTGCAACAGCGGTGCGTCCCGGGCCGCGCGCGCCGGCTCGGGGGTGATCGACGCGACCTTGTCGACGGGCACCCCGGCCCGGCTGGTGCGGGGGGATGTGCCGAGCGCGGCGGCGCCGGGCGCGGCCGGTGGCGTCGCCTGTGGGGAGCCTCCGGGCACCTGGCCCATGATGACCGACGGGGGTGTCGTACCCGTCGTTGTCGGAATGGCCAGTTGGAAGGTCAGGCCGGCGAGCGCGGCCGCGCCGGTGCAGACGGCGCCGATGCGCAGGGCGGCGGCGGGCCGGTCGGCGAGGGTGGGCGACCGGCGGACCGGGTTCTCGACGAAGTGGTACGTGAGCGCGGCGGGGACCGCCGAGGCGGCCACGACGGCGAGCGCGGGGCCGACACCGAGGTCACCGAAGTGCGCCTGCGCGGCGATCAGCACCGGCCAGTGCCACAGGTACAGCGAGTAGGAGATCCCGCCGACATAGCGCAGCGGCTGCCGGCCCAGCAGGAGAGCGGGCCCGGCGCGACCGGCGGCCGGCCCGAACGCGATCACCGTGGCCGTGCCGAGGGTGGGGCCGAGCGCGACGTAGCCGGGGAAGCCGGCCTCCGTGGTGATCAGCGCGGCCGAGGCGCCGACGGCGATCAGCCCGGCCCAGGCCAGCGGGACGGCGACCAGGCGCGGTGACCGGCTCCACCAGATCGCCGTGACGGCGACGGCGCCGCCGAGGGCCAACTCCCACATCCGGGTGGTGGTGACGTAGTACGCCGAGGGGTCGGTCGGCGAGACGTACAGCGCCCAGGCGAACGAGGGGAGGGCGATCAGCGCCAACCCGAGCAGGTAGAGACCGCGGCCACCGTGGCCCCGGCGGCGGGCGAACCACCCGAGGGCGATCAGCAGCAGGGGCCACACCAGGTAGAACTGCTCCTCGACGGCGAGGGACCAGAAGTGCTGGGCGATGCTCGCGGCGTCGTTGGCGGCCACGTAGTCGGCGGACTGCGCGGCCATCCGCCAGTTCATGGCGTAGCAGGCGCTGGCGATGACGTCCCAGGCGGTGGACGACCAGCGGCCGCGAGGCAGGAAGAAGTAGGTGAGCACCAGGGTCGCGAGCAGGACGGTGGCGGCGGCCGGCAGCAGGCGCTTCGCTCGGCGGGCGTAGAAGTCGGTGAGCGACAGCCGTCCACGATGGTCGAGTTCCTCCAGCAGCAGGCCGGTGATGAGGAAGCCGGAGATCACGAAGAACACGTCGACACCGACGAAACCGCCGGGCAGGTACGGCACGCCGGCGTGACCGAGGAGCACCAGCAGCACGGCCACCGCCCGCAGGCCCTCGATGTCCCCGCGGAAGGACCGCGCACCGGGTGCCGTCGGCCTGGTCGACGTCGGCCTGGTCGGTGGCGGGGCGGCGACCCGGGCCTGCTCCCACAACTCATTCGATATAGCCACGTCGCGGATAGTAGCGGCGCTCTACGGTAATTCGCCTATTTCATCATCGTGCTAATGAATTCGTGTTATGGCCTCTATTGCCACGGGCTCTGCGTTCCGCCGAACTCCTCGAAGACGAGCCAGGACCGTGTCGACAACACCCCGGCGATGCGCTGCACCCGGTCCAACACCACATCCCGCAGGGCGGCGTTGTCCGGCGCCCGGACCAGGGCAAGCACGTCGTGCTCGCCGCTGAGCAACGCCACGTGCTCGACGTAGCGCACCCGGGCCAGCTCGGCCGACACCTCCCGCCAGGTGTTCTGCTCGATCGTCAACGCCATGTACGCCGAGGTGCCCAACCCGGCCGCCTCGGGCGCCACCTGGGCGTGGAACCCGGTGATCACCCCGTCGCGCAGCAACCGCTCCACCCGCGCGTACGCGTTGGTACGGGAGATGTGGATCCGTTCGGCCAGGGTGCGCACCGACGTGCGCCCGTCCCGGACCAGCTCGTCGAGGATCCGCCGGTCCACCTCGTCGAGGGCTCGAACCGATCGTCCCGATCCCGCCACCCGGTCCGGGTCGTCGCCGCTCTCCTGGCTCACTGTGACCCCCTCCGCGTGCCAACCGTCCCGCGTTCTGCGTGGATCTTGAGTCAATCATCCGACACGCGGAAGCATAGGCTCACCACACGTCCCAGGAGGTTCCGCCGTGACGACCACTCCCCAGGCGGTCCGCAGGGCATCCCCGCGTACGCGTCGAGCGGCCACCCCGCCCGACCCGGCGCGCCCGCTGCTGCCGAACACCGAACCCGTCCGCCTGCTCGACCCCACCGGCACGCCACTGCCCGCCCGCGGCGACTATCCGGAACCACCCGTCGAGGTGCTGCGCGAGCTGTACCGCCGGATGGTGCTCGGCCGCCGGTTCGACACCCAGGCGACCGCCCTGACCAAGCAGGGCCGGCTGGCCGTCTACCCGTCCTCGCGGGGCCAGGAGGCGTGCCAGGTCGGCGCGACGCTCGCGGTCCGCGACACCGACTGGGTCTTCCCCACCTACCGTGAGTCGATGGCGCTGGTTGCCCGGGGCATCGACCCGGTCGAGGTGCTCACCCTGCTGCGCGGCGACTGGCACTGCGGCTACGACCCGACCGAGGTGCACACCGCGCCGCAGTGCACCCCGCTTGCCACCCAGTGCGTGCACGCCGCCGGCCTCGCGCACGGTGAGGCGTACCAGGGTCGGGACACCGTGGCGCTGGCCTTCATCGGCGACGGCGCGACGAGCGAGGGCGACTTCCACGAGGGGATCAACTTCGCCGCCGTGTTCAAGGCGCCGGTGGTCTTCTTCGTGCAGAACAACCGCTACGCCATCAGCGTCCCGCTGTCGCGGCAGACCGCCGCGCCGTCGCTGGCCTACAAGGGCGTCGGCTACGGCGTACCCAGCGAGCAGGTCGACGGCAACGACCCGGTGGCCGTGCTCGCCGTGCTCACCCGCGCGGTCGCCCACGCCCGCGCCGGCAACGGGCCGTTCCTCGTCGAGGCGCACACCTACCGGATGGAACCGCACACGAACGCCGACGACGCCAGCCGCTACCGCGACGGCGCCGAGGTCGACGCCTGGCGCGACCGCGACCCGGTCGCCCGGCTGGAGACCTACCTGCGGGCCCGCGGGGTGCTCGACGACGCGGCGGTCGCCGAGGTCGCCGAGCAGGCCGAGGCGTACGCGGCGGACCTGCGGACCCGGATGAACGAGCAGCCCACCGTGGACCCGCTGAGCCTCTTCGACCACGTCTACGCCCAGCCCACCCCGCAGCTGATCGAACAGCGCGAGCAGGTCCGCGCCGAGCTGGCCGCCGCCCGCGACGAGGAGAGGGACGCCTGATGGCCACCACCATGGCGAAGGCCCTCAACGCGGCGCTCGCCGACGCCCTCGCCGCCGACGAGCGAGTCGTCGTCTTCGGTGAGGACGTCGGCGCGCTCGGTGGCGTCTTCCGGATCACCGACGGCCTCCAGGCCCGCTTCGGCGAGGACCGCTGCTTCGACACCCCGCTCGCCGAGGCCGGCATCGTCGGCTTCGCCGTCGGCCTGGCCATGTCCGGTCTGCGGCCTGTGGTCGAGATGCAGTTCGACGCGTTCGCGTACCCGGCGTTCGAGCAGATCGCCTCGCACGTGGCGAAGCTGCGCAACCGGACCCGGGGCAAGCTCAGCGTGCCCATCGTCATCCGCGTGCCGTACGCCGGTGGGATCGGCGGGGTCGAGCACCACTGCGACTCGTCCGAGGCGTACTACGCGCACACCCCGGGCCTGAAGGTGGTCACCCCGGCGACCGTCGAGGACGCGTACTCGCTGCTGCGCGAGGCGATCGACGACCCCGACCCGGTGGTCTTCATGGAGCCCAAGAAGCTCTACTTCGGCAGCGCCGACGCGGTCCTGCCGACGCGGACCGAGCCGTTCGGCCGGGCCGTCGTGCGCCGCCCCGGCCGCGACGCGACCCTGGTGGCGTACGGGCCGGCGGTGCCGGTCGCGCTGGAGGCCGCCGAGGCCGCCCGCGAGGAGGGCTGGGACCTGGAGGTGGTGGACGTCCGCACCATCGTGCCGTTCGACGACGAGACCATCGCCGCCTCGGTCCGCCGTACCGGCCGGTGCGTGGTGATCCAGGAGGCGCAGGGCTTCGCGGGGGTCGGCGCGGAGATCGCCGCCCGGGTGCAGGAGCGCTGCTTCCACGCGCTGCACGCCCCGGTGCTGCGGGTCGCCGGGCTGGACATCCCGTACCCGGCGCCGATGCTGGAGCACACCCACCTGCCCGGTGTGGACCGGGTGCTCGACGCGGTGGCCCGACTCCAGTGGGACGACCAGCCGGACGCGCGTTGGGCGGCGGCATGACCACGGTCGCGCGCACGCAGGTCTTCCTCCTGCCCGACCTGGGCGAGGGGCTGAGTGAAGCCGAGATCGTCGAGTGGCGGGTCGCGGTGGGCGACGTGGTCACCGTCGACCAGAGCGTGGTCGAGGTGGAGACCGCCAAGGCGGTCGTGGACGTGCCCTGCCCGTACGCCGGCCGGGTCGTCACCCTGCACGGCGCGGCCGGTGAGGTACGCCCGGTCGGCCAACCGTTGATCACCATCGCGCCGCTGGACGGCGGTGACGAGCCCGCCGGGCACGCCACCTACCGCGAGGAGGAGCAGGCCGGCTCCGGAAACGTGCTGATCGGCTACGGCACGGGCCACGGCGGCGCCACCCGCCGCCGGCGCCGGCCTCGGCTGACGCTCGCTCCCGAACCGACCGACCCCGCGCGGACCGACATCGCCTCGCCCGGTGGTGTTGCCCCGACCGGTGGGATCCGTGCGGCTGCCGGCGGTGCCTCGGGTACGGGCGACGCGTCCGGCCACCCGGCGCCGGCCGCCCTGGTCATCTCGCCGATCGTGCGGCGACTGGCCCGGGAGCGCGGCGTCGACCTGAACGCGGTGCGGGGCACCGGTCCCGGTGGAGTGATCCGCCGGGCCGACGTGGAGTCGGCGCTGGCCGTGCCCGCCGCCCGGCTCGCCGCCGTGCCGGACGCCCCCGTCGCGCCGGTGCCGTCCGGGGGCGACGACGTGATCATCCCGCTCACCGGCGTTCGCAAGGCCATCGCCGACAAGCTCTCCCGCAGCCGACGGGAGATCCCGGAGGTGACCATCTGGGTCGACGTGGACGCCACCGGGCTGCTGGAAACCCGGGCCGCGATCAACGCGGCGACGCCGGACGCCCCGGTGAGCATCCTGGCCCTGCTGGCCCGGATCTGCCTCAGCGGGCTGCGCCGGTTCCCGCAGCTCAACGCCCGGGTGGACACCGAGGCGCAGCGGATCGTCCAGTCCGCCGGGGTACACCTCGGCATCGCCGCGCAGACCGACCGGGGTCTGCTGGTGCCGGTGCTGCGCGACGCCCAGCGGCTCACCACCGCCGAGTTGGCCGCCGAACTGGCGGCGACCACCGCCGCCGCGCGGGCGGGTAGCCTCCCGCCGGCCCGACTGACCGGCGGCACGTTCACGCTCAACAACTACGGGGTGTTCGGCGTCGACGGCTCCACCCCGATCATCAACCACCCGGAGGCGGCGCTGCTCGGCGTCGGCCGGATCGTGGACAAGCCGTGGGTGGTCGACGGGCAACTCGCCGTCCGGAAGGTGACCCAGCTCAGCCTCACCTTCGACCACCGGGTCTGCGACGGTGGGGTGGCCGGTGGCTTCCTGCGGCACGTCGCCGACTGCGTGGAGCGCCCGGCGCTGCTGATCGCCGCCGTCTGACGGCGTACCCCCTCGGTCCCGGCGCTGCCCCCTCGGCGCCGGGACCGACGCACGCCCGGGGTTTCCCGGCGGCGTCATCGGGAAGGCGGCCCCGCCGGAGCGCACCGAACGTGTCGAAGGGAGCCGGCCTGTGGCCGTGGCGAACGAGCTGCTACTGAACTCGGTCCGGGTACGACGGCCCGCCTCGGCCGGCGCGCCGCTCTACTGCGACGCGCTGGAGTACGGGCTGACCGGCGACGGCGCGACGAACGACCAGCCGGCGCTGGCTGCCCTCGTGGACCGCCTGGGCGCCGGGTACGCGTCGGACGGGCGGGCCCGGGTCATCTACTGCCCACCGGGCATCTACTCGATCCGGGACGCGGGCACGGTGTGGCGCAGCGGTGTGTCGCTGATCGGGGCCGGCCCGGCGGCGACGCGGTTCATGCTCAGCAACGAGGGCAACCGGGCCGACCCGACCCCGTTGGCCTTCTGGACCACCGTGCAGCACGGCGCCGACCGGGACCGGCACATCGCCGACTGCACCTTCGCCGACTTCCAGATCGACGGGTCCGGGGTGGCCATGGCCGAGTACAACTACCTGGCCAAGGGCCTCGGCCTTCAGTACGTGGTGCGCGGCGTCTTCCGCAACCTCTACATCCACCACACCGCAGCCACCGGGCTGGGCTGCGACTTCCTCCAGGACTCCCTGATCGACGGGGTGGTGGTGGTCGGCTGCGGCCGACTGGACAACGGCGAGCAGATGGGCGGCGCCGGCATCGGCGTCGGCGTCGGCGGGTGGGGCACGGTGGAGCGGCTGACCATCGCCAACTGCACCACCCTGGCCAACGGCACCAACGGCATCTTCCTGGAGTTGCAGAAGGACTACTGGCCGCCGCCGCGCGGCTACCGGATCATCGGCTGTCACAGCCAGGGCAACCGGTTCGGCATCTCCGACTGGGGCGCGGACGGTCTGATCGTCTCCGCCTGCACGATGACCGGCAACCTGGAGACCGGCTTCGACGTGTCGGCGCAGGGCACCTCGTCGGTGGCCGGCCGGGGTGGGCTGCTCACCGACTGCGTCATCGACGGCAACATGCGCGACGGGGTCAGCATCGGCAACAGCCCCGGCCCGTACACCGTGCGGGGCAACCGGATCAGCGGCAACGGGCGGCACGGCTATCACGCGCACGACCTCGGACGCGGTTACCAGGGCTCGATCCGGGACGTGGTCATCGAGAGCAACGAGTTCTGGGGCAACGGCCTGGACGCGGTCCGCATCGACCACCAGATGACCGACGCGGTGCTGCTCAACAACCGGATCCGCAACAACGGGCGGCAGTGTGCCGAGGGGGCCGGCGGTACCGGCGACGCCGTCCGCTACAGCGAACGGTGTCTGGTGGACCGGTCGGCCAACTGGCCGCACGACGGGCACCGGGGCAAGGTCCTACGGGTCGGACGAGCCGTCGCCATGGTCGCCTCCAACACCGGCGACGAACTCACCCTCGCCCCGGTACGCCCCGACGGGTTCACCGCGTGGAGCGGGGACGTGCCGCCGCCCGGCATCGGATACGAACTGTCGCCCGCACCCGAGCGGCGGGCCGGGATCACGATCGACGCGCCGTTCGACTCGGCCACGGTTCGGGGCAACCGGATCTGGGACAACCACGACTACCAGACCCAGACGCACGGGCTGTGGATCACCGAGCGCGGCAGTTGCGTGGACTGCCGGGTCGAGGACAACGACCTGGCCGGCAACGCCGGCGACGGGATGCTCCTGGACACCCCGCCGGTGGGCGGGCGCTGGCGGGACAACCACGTCGACAGTGACTGGACCTGAGCGGCGACCCGTCGGTGGTCCCGGCGAGACCGGAGCTGAACGACGAGCGGCGGCGACCGGAGTGATCCGGCCGCCGCCGCTGTCATCGTGGGTTGGTCAGCCGGCCAGACCGGCCACCGGGGTCGGGTCCAGCACGACCTCGGCCGAGCCCGACTGCGCGGGCGAGCCCGCGTCGGTGTACTCCGCGACGAACACGGCGGTCAGGTTGTCCGCACCGCTGTGCCCACTGTCGAGGAAGGTGGGAATGCTTCCGGAGCAACCCGTCGAGGTGGAGAGCGGGTGCCCGTGCTCGTCGTGCCCGAGCACGTAGGTGACCTTCACCTTGGAGCAGTCCACCGGCAGGTCGTCGGTGACCTTCACCTCGTACGCGACCGTCTGCCCGAACTGGAACGGCTGCCCAGCCTCCGGGGTGACGAACTCGACCACCGGCGCGGTCGGCCCGACCACCAGCGGCAGTGATGCCGAGGCGGACCGTCCGGTGCGGTCGGTCACCTTCAGCGTCGGCGTGTACGAGCCGTTCTTCGAGAACGTCCAGGTCGCGTTCGGGTTGGTGCTGTCCACCGAACCGTCCGCGTTGAAGTCCCACGCGTAGCTGAGCGTGTCACCGTCCGGGTCGGTGGTGCCGGCGCTGGAGAACGCGACGGTCAGCGGGGCCTGCCCAACGGTCGGCGTGCCGCTGATCTTCGGGATCGGCGTCCGGTTGCCCCGGACGAAGTCGATCCGGGACAGCTGGGCGTCCGGGTTCTCGGCGAAGTAGCCGTCACCGTACTCCAGCACGTAGAGCGCGCCGTCCGGGCCGAACTCCATGTCCATCGGGTTGTCCACCACCAGCGACGGCGCCACCGGAAGGATGTCCGCGACGTCGCCATCCTCGTCGAGGCGGAACTCCTTGATGTAGTCCCGGCTCCACTCGTAGAACAGCGGCACCCCGTCGTAGTAGGCCGGCCAGCGGGTACGCGACGTGCTGGTCCCGTCGTAGTTGTACGCCGGGCCACCCATCGGAGAGATGCCGCCGGTGCCCAGCTGCGGGAACTCGGCCGAGGGGGCTGCCGCGTACCAGACCTGCGGCTGCTCGACCGGCGGCAGCACGCGCTTGCCGGTGTTGTGCGGTGAGTCGTTGACCGGGCGCGCGCAGTTGAACTTGGCGCCGGACTGGCCGGTGGCGAAGTCGTAGTCGCGGTAGGCGATCGTCGGCGTCACGCAGTACGGCCAGCCGTAGTTCGCCGGCTTGTCGACGAGCATCCAGCGGCCGTGCCCGGCCGGGCCGCGCGCCGGGTTCGGGTTGGAGGCGTCCGGGGAGTAGTCGCCCACGTACACGTTGTCGGTACGCCTGTCGACGGAGAAGCGGAACGCGTTGCGCAGCCCCATCGCGTAGATCTCCGGGCGGGTCTGCGCCGTGCCCGGCTTGAACAGGTTGCCGGCGGGCACCGTGTAACCGCCACCGTTCTTCACCTTGATGCGCAGTAGCTTGCCGCGCAGGTCGTTGGTGTTGGCCGAGGTGCGCTGGGCGTCGAACGCCGGGTGGCGGTTGGCCCGCTCGTCGATCGGGACGTAGCCGTCGGAGGCGAACGGGTTGCTGTCGTCACCCGTCGACAGGTACAGGTTGCCCTTGCTGTCGAAGTCGATCTGGCCGCCGACGTGGCAGCAGATGCCCCGGTCGGTCGGCACGTCGATGATCTGCTGCTCGCTGGCGAGGTTGAGCTTCGTCCCCTCCAGCTTGAACCGGGACAGTCGCAGCGCGCCCTTGAAGGGCTCCCAGTCCGCCGCGGTGCCGGTCTCCGGCGCGTCGCCCTCGTTGACGCCCGGGGTGGCCGGGTCGTCCACCGGCGTGTCCATGGGCGGCGAGTAGTAGAGGTAGACCCACTTGTTCTGGGCGAAGTTCGGGTCGATGGCGACCCCCTGCAAGCCCTCCTCGTCGTGCTCGTACACCGGGATGTCGGCGGCGAGGGTGTTCAGCCCGGTGCGCGGGTCGTGGATGCGGACCTCGCCGGTGCGGGAGGTGTGCAGCACCCGCAGGTCGGGCAGGACGGCGAGGCTCATCGGCTCGCCCGGGAAGTCGTTGAGTGTCACCTTCTGGAAGCTGCTGTCCGGCGGCGGGGCCGGTGCGGCGGCCGCGGCCGCCGGCGGTACGGCGAGACCGGCCGTCACCAGCAGCAGGGCAGACACGAATGCGGTTCTGTTCATCAATTGTCCCCCGAGGTGTTTCAGTACCGGAGTGAGGCGAGAAAGTCGAAGCCGACCCGTGCGGTGTCCAGGGCGTCGGCGGGGGAGCGTGGCGCGGTGCCCGCGTCGTCGCGCTCCACGATGTACTCCTCGATGCCGGCCTCCCGCTCGTGGGCGAAGATGCGGCCGAAGTCGATGAGGCCGTCGCCGAGGTCGGCGAAGCCACCCTCGACGTCGAGGTCCTTGACGTGCACCTGGCGGATCCGGCCGCGGTTGGCCCGGATCACGTCGACCGGGTCGTGCGCCCCCCGCCAGGTCCAGTAGAGGTCGAGCTCGAAGTGGACCAGGCGCGGGTCGGTCTGCCCGGTGAGGATGTCGAAGCCGGTCGAGCCGTCGGTCAGCGGCGTGAACTCCAGCTGGTGGTTGTGGTAACCGAAGTCGAGCCCGGCGCGTTCGGCCAGCCGGCCGGCCTTGTTCAGGTCGCGCGCCAGGGCCCGGTAGACGTTGGGGTCCCGGATCGCCTGACCGTTGGCGTCCCGACCGAAGTAGGGGTGGACGATCTTCTTGCAGCCCACGACGTTGGCGTCCTCGAGGGCCTGCTCCCAGGTGGCGGCGTCGAAGGGCTGCGGGATGCCGGTGTGCCCGGAGGTGGATCGCAGCCCGGCCTCGTCGAGCGCGGCCCGGAACTGCGCGGCGGTGCGTCCGACGAATCCGGCGTGCTCCACCCGCCGGTAGCCGATCCGGCGCAGCGCGTCCAGGGTGCCGGGCAGGTCGGCGGTGAGCTGATCGCGCAGGGTGTAGAGCTGGATGCTGATCCGGTCGACCGGCACCCGGCGCCGGGACTGCGCGGCGGGGGCGGCCGGGGCGGCGGTGGCCGGGCCGGCGAGCAGACCGGCGGTGCCGACGGCGGCGGCGGAGACGGTCGCGGCGCGCAGCACTCCGCGCCGGCTGATCGGCTCGGACGTCGGTGTCGGTGGGTTGAGCTGTTGATCCATGGTGGTGGTCCCTTCCTGACGGCAGGTACGCCGTCGGCGGCGGTCGACCTGGCTGTCGCCACCCGGGCGCGCCGAACCGGCCGAAGGCGGGCTTCGGCTGGACGGTGAGGACGGCGCTCCGGTGCGGCCCGGCCCCCCGTCGGGGGCGGAACACGGCAACCCGGCAGGGGTGGCGGCAGGCTGATCGACTAATGGGCAACCCTCTATCTGGAAAGTGACCTTACCCTTGCCCCCGGACGAAGGCAAAGCTTCGTCGCGTTCGGCAGAAGTTTCGCTCCAGTCGACAAAAGTCCGGCCCCGAGGTGCGCGGACCCGATCTCACCGGACCCGACCCGGCCGCGAACCGAGCGTGATCCACCCGGGACCCGAGCGGCATCGCCGCGCTTCCCGGCATGATCCACTCGCGCTCAGGCAACTCGCGGCATCGGGACGTACCGACGCGCCGGCTGCACCGACGCCGAGTCGATCACGAACGGGACGACCGCACCCGCCCGGCTCAAGCGGAGCAGAGGGCCAGAGACCTGTCGGTTGAACGCCTGATCCGCCAACTGGAACATCACCGGAAAATGCGTCGGTAAATGCGCCGCCGATTATTTCGGAATGCGACGGATATGCCTGCTGAGCAGGTGAGAATGTGGCGGAGGGAAGTCGAAACGGGGGGGACTGAACATGACGTCTAGGCGGCGATTGACGCTGTTGGCGGTAACCATCGCAGCCGCACCACTCGTCCTGGGTGGGTGCACCGCCGACCGGGATCCGGCCAATGGTTCGGCCAAGGACCACGTCGCCGGCCCGGAACTCGCCGTGACGCCGGCGGACAAGGCCCGCGACGTCCCGGTCAGCGCCGAGGTGGGCACCGTGGTCACGGGTGGACGGGTCACCGGGGTACGCCTCACCGACGACAAGGGCAAGCAGGTCGGCGCCGAGCCGCGCGAGGACGGCTCGGGTTGGGTGCCGACGGCGCCCCTGCAACCGCGGCGGACGTACACCGCCGAGGTGACCGCGACCGGGGACTCCGGTGCGACCACCACCCGCACCACGTCGTTCACCACCATGGCCAGATCGACCAAACCGCAGATCACCAGCACTCTCTATTTCGTGGGCAATCGGACGTACGGCACCGCGATGCCGGTAACCGTCGCGTTCGACCCGGCAATTCCGAAAGAGGCCAGAGCAGATGTCCAGCGGCGGTTGTTCGTGAAGACGAATCCGCCGCAGCCGGGCACCTGGTCGTGGATCGAGGACGGTAGTCAGGTCTATTACCGGGCGCCCGATTTCTGGAAGCCGGGGACCACGATCAGTGTCCGGGCCGGCCTCGAGGGCCTGCCGATCGGCAAGGACCGGGTCGGCGACGCCGAGCGGAGGGCCACCTCCAAGATCGGACGCCAGACGGCGCTGGAGATCGACAATGCCACCAAGCAGATGACGGTGTTGCGGGACGGCAAGCAGATCAAGCGGATCCCGGTCAGCCTGGGCAAGCCGAGCACGCCAAGCTCCAGCGGCAAGATGGTGATCATGGAGAAGCACGAGCGGACCACCTTCGACACCCGGGGTGAGCCGAACGGTGGCTACGTGGTCGACGTCGACGACGCCCAGCGCTACACCTGGGGTGGTGAGTTCATCCACTCCGCGCCCTGGTCGGAGGGCGACCAGGGCAACACCAACGTCTCGCATGGCTGCGCGAACGTCTCCGCCACCGCCGCCGACTGGTTGATGGGGATGACGCAGGTCGGTGACCTGATCACCGTCAAGGGCACCGAGGTGGAGTTGCAGCCGGGCAACGGCTGGACCGCGTGGAACGTGAGCTGGGACGAGTTCGTCCGGGGCAGCGCCCTGCCGGTGCCGCCCGGCCTCAAGCCCGCACCTGTCGCTCCGGCGCACCCGGGCGCGGTGGCCGGCGGTTCGCCCGCCCCGGCGCCCTCGGTCAGCGGTCGCTGAGACACCGGCGCCGACACCCGGGCCGGCCCGCCGCCACGACGGGCCGGCCCGGACCTGTCAGCCCAGCGGTACGCGGGCCACCCCTGGCCCGACCAGGCTGCCCAGCCAGAGGCGCCCGCCGTGCTGGCGTACCCCGGTGATCATCCGGTACCGCCCGGCCGGGCCGTGCAGCGTCCGGCGGACCGCGCCCGCGCCGTCGACGAGCGCGACCAGCCCGTAGCGGCGCGGCTGCGGCTGCAACGCGTCGGGCAGCAACGCGGCGATCTGACGCAGTCGCGGGTGCGGCAGGAGCCGCTCGGCGATCGGCACCCGTGGGCTGGGCAACGCGATCCAGTACGTCCCGTCGCCGACGGCGGAGAGATTGTCCGGGTACGCGGGCAGGTCGGCGAGCACCCGGACGCCGCCGCCCAGGTCGACGCGGAGCAGGCGGTGGGTGCTGGTCTCCACGAGCATCAGCGCCGACTCGTCCGGGGTCAGTGCGATCCCGTTGGGGAAGTACAGCCCGTCGGCCACCACGTCGGTGCGGCCGCTGCCCGGATGATGGGCCAGCACCCGACCGTTGGGGCGATGCTCCAGCAGGTCCCGCTTCCAGTGCGAGACCGGGAACCGGTCGGAGGAGTCGGTGAAGTAGATGGTGCCGTCGCGCGCCACCGTCGCGTTGTTGGCCAGGTGCACCAGGGGTGCCGTCCCGGTCAGTTCGCGGACCGCGCCGTCGGGCGTCACCCGCAGCAACCCCCGGTACGCGTCGCAGACGACGAGAGCCTCGCCGGACGTGTCCAGCTCGATGCCGAGCGGTCGGCCACCGGTCTCGGCCAGCAGTCGGGGGCGGGTGCCGACCGGCGCGTCGACCGGCCAGCACCAGAGCCGGCCGTCCTCGTCGCCGCTGATCACCCGGCCGGCGTCGTCGACGAGCACGTCCTCCGGGCCGACGGCGCCCTCGGGCAGAGGCAGCAACTCGGCCCGGTCGAGCCTCTGGTCCGTCGGAGCCCACTCCCCGGCCAACGGCGGGGGCGTGGTGGCCGGCTCACGGACGGGACGGATCAACCGGGGCGGCCGGGGACGAGGGACCAGCATCGGCCCATCCTCCACCGCCGGCGGCCGCCGACCGATGATCGACACGACCTCCACCCCGAGGAGGATGGGGAGAAGCTCGGGGTAAGACCCTGGGCGTACCCGGAATCACTCCGGCAGAGGCCGAAACTGTCGGTGGGTGCGGCTAGATTTCTCGGCATGGAAGAGCGGAACGACCGGCTGGAC
This sequence comes from Micromonospora sp. NPDC048905, assembly GCF_040649655.1. Lineage (NCBI taxonomy): Bacteria > Bacillati > Actinomycetota > Actinomycetes > Micromonosporales > Micromonosporaceae > Micromonospora > Micromonospora sp. NPDC048905. The sequence continues at coordinate 39,587 of NZ_JBEZFV010000017.1, forward strand.
GTGCAGGTCAGCGTGAGTGACCAGATGGTCCTCGTGCGGGTGGCCGGCGAGGTCGACATCGCCACGGTGGCCGCCTTCCGGTCCGCGCTGTGGTCGGTGCCGGCCCGTCCGGTGCTCCAGGTGGATCTGTCCGGGCTGCGGCTGCTCTCCGCCGCCGGCGTCCGCACGCTGCTCGCCGCGCACCTGCGGGTGCGGGCGTGTGGTGGCGCACTGGTCCTGGTCGACCCGAGCCCGGTCGTGGCCCGGGTGCTGCGCGCCACCGGCCTGCACCGGGTGATGCCGATCGTGGAGCCGGCCCGGGTCGTCGAGGCCGCCCGTCGCCCGACAGTCGAGCCGGAACACCTGCAACTGGCCGCCTGACCTGACCCGGAGCGGCCCCCGCGATCCGAGGAGACCGCCCCGGGGCCGTCGGCGCGCCGACGACCCCCGAGCGATCCGACCTGCGGGGCCGTCGCCACGCGCCGGCGACCTCCGAGCGATCCGACCTGCGGGGCCGTCGGCACGCGCCGACGACCCCCCGAGCGTCGGTCAGCGCACGCCGAGCAGGTCGACGACGAACACGAGCGTCTCGCCCGGCTTGATGACGCCGCCCGCGCCGCGGTCGCCGTACCCCAGGTGGGGCGGGATGGTCAGACGACGGCGGCCGCCGACGCGCATGCCGACGACGCCCTGGTCCCAGCCGGCGATGACCTGACCGCCGCCGAGCGGAAACTCGAACGCCTCGCCCCGGTTCCAGGACGAGTCGAACTCGCCGCCGGTGGAGTGCGACACGCCGACGTAGTGCACGCTGGCGAGCTGGCCCGGTTCGGCCTGCGGTCCCTCACCCACGGTGATGTCCTCGATCACGAGGTCGGCCGGCGGCGCACCCTCGATCGGACCCACCTCGGGCTTGCCGGATGAGGCGCCTGCTGCCTGGTTCATGCGGGGATCTCCTGCCGTGTCGGTTGATGTGTCCGGTCACCTCGATCCTGCCGGATCACCCCCCACCGATGTGCGGCAGACCCGCCCACCCCGACCCCAGCCCCACCCCAACCATGCGTCGATCTTGCACTTTCGGTCGCCGGTATGCCCGTATTCACGCCCTTCGTCGGGGCAGTAAGTGCAAGATCGGCGGGCGGGACCGACTTCCTCGGAGCCCCGGTGGGGGCGGGGGCGCACCCTTAGGCTCGAAAGCGGTCCGCGGGTTGGGTGGGCCGTGGTCGAGGCGGAGGGCACCGGTGGCTGAGGCGACGGTCACGGTGCCGCTGTGGGCCTGGGCGGCGACCAGCGCGCTGATCGCCGCGCTGCTCGCCGTGGACGTGCTCCTGCACCGGGACAACCACGTCATCGAGCTACCCGAGGCGGTGCTCTGGAGCGCCGTCTGGATCGGCGCGGGTCTGCTGTTCGGGCTGGCCCTCTGGTGGGGCCTCGGCGGCGACCCGGCCATCGCGTACTTCTCCGGCTACCTGTTGGAGAAGGCGCTCTCGGTGGACAACGTGTTCGTCTTCGCCCTGCTCTTCGGCTACTTCCGTGTGCCACCGGGTTTTCAGCACAAGGTGCTGTTCTGGGGTGTCGTCGGGGCGCTCGTCTTCCGCCTGCTGTTCATCTTCGCCGGCGCCGAACTGTTGGACCGGCTCACCTGGGCCGGGTTCGTGCTGGGCGCCTTCCTGATCTGGACCGGCTGGCGGCTGGCCGTCCGCGGTAAACCGGACGTCGACCCGGACCGCAACGTCGTGGTCCGACTCTTCCGACGGCTGGTGCCCACCGACGCCCGCTACCACGACGACAGGTTCACCGCTCGGGTCGCCGGCCGGCGGGTCGCGACGTTGCTTCTGGTGGCGCTCGTCGCCATCGAGGCCACCGACGTGGTCTTCGCCATCGACTCGGTCGCGGCGATCCTCGCCATCACCACGAACACGTTCCTGGTGTGGACGGCGACCGCCTTCGCCGTACTGGGACTGCGCAGCCTCTACTTCTGCCTCGCCGGCCTGCTACGCCAGTTCGGCTACCTGCGGTACGGGCTCGCGCTGCTGCTCGCTTTCGCGGGGCTGAAGCTCATCCTCGCCGAGACGCCGGTGGGCAAGCTGCCGGTCTGGTCGACATTCGCGGTGGTGGTGGCGACCCTGGCGATCTCCATCGGGGCCAGCGTCGTGGCCGCGCGCCGACCCGGCGTCGACCGCTGATCCGCTGACCCGCCGGACCGCCCGCCTCAGCCGACCACTACCGGTCGAGAGCTCTCGGATTCGGAATTACTGAAGCTCCTGCTTGTCGGCAAACGGTGCGTGTTCGCTACTGGTCGGGCGGGTAGAGGGCGGCGGCAAGCGCACGGCTGCGGGTGTGGTGGCCGAGTGCGTCGGTGTTGTCGACGAACTGGTCGATGGCTCCGGTCACCGGCAGTGCTCGCAGGGCGGGGTCGCTTATGGCGCGGATCAGCGCCTTGGTGAAGCGTTCCGCGTGCAGGACGCGGAAGGGCCGGTCGTGATAGAGCCGGGCGCGCGGGTCGACCGGCGCGGTCAGGTCGAGGTCGTTGTGCTGGGCCGCGGTGGCCTCGTAGGCGGTCACGAGATGGTGCTCGCGGTCACGCCAGTTGTCGGCGGCCAGCGCGGCGGTCAGTGTGGCGGCGAGTTGGCCGGTGTCGGGCAGGCGGGTCAAGGCGGTGCCGAGCCATTTGCTGTAGGGCGGGTAGGTCTTGCCGATCAGCAGGCGCAGCCGCATGAGGTCGCGGACCAGGCGGGCGGCCACGACCGCCGAGCCGAGTTCGTCACCGACCTCGCCGCAGCGGCCGACGAATGCTTCCTCCTGGCTGATGCGCTGCCATTGACAGGCGAGCACGTAGCGCCACACGTCGTCGGGATACCAGGCCAGCGCTCGCCGCGCCGTGTGCAGGACACCGATTCCGTCGTGGTGCACGGCGCCGGTGGTGGCCTCTGCCAGGGTCTGGGTCGGGGTGGCCAGCCAGTCTCGGGTTGTGATGCCGGTCAGCGGGTCGAAGCCGAGGTGACCGGTCAGCCAGTCGCCGAGTTCGGCGATCACGACGCCGTGCTGGGCGCGTCCGGTCGTGTGCCGCAGGTGGCGGGTGCCGTGGTCGGTGGGGACCAGGCTGGTGGGATAGCCGGCGATCGTGGTGGGCAGCCGTTCGCTGAGCAGGTTGTCGATTCCGGTGCCGTGGCGGGCAAGATTCTCGGCGGTGAGGAACAGGTGCAGTCGCGGACCCCAGTCGTGGTCGGTCGAGCGCTGTGTGTCGAACCCGAGGACCTCGGATCCGGCGCCGATCAACGCCGCGCTGTGGGTGACGTCGGGGAGGTGCCGAGACAGCAAGGGCTGGACCGCGTCGGCGTAGAGCCGCCGGGACAGCTCGACGCCGGAGATGAAGTTCACGGACACGCTCGGCATCCTCGCAGCGCGGACCGATCGTCGGCGACGGATTTCCGCTGTTTCGGGGCAAGCCCGATCGTCGGTGAGGGCCAGGTGGCCACGACGCCGGTGTAGCGGGTGCCAACTTGGATGCTCAGGCCGAACAGGTCGGCCAGGCGGCGAACATCGCCGCCGGTGGCGTGGGCCCCGTCGAGGATGCGGTCTTCGCGGATCGCGGCGATCGACAGGTCGGCCCGGTTCGGCGCCGGGCCGGCTGGGCGTCGGTCAGGGCCGGCCCGGTTCGATGTGGGCGGTCACGTCGAGGTGCGCCGGCTGGCAGTCGGTCGTCGCCGCGAACCGGCGGACGGCGGCGCGGACGTGCTCGCGGACACCCGCGGTCGTCGCGTCGGCGGTCAGGTCCACCCGGATCCACACGTCGGGGTGCGGCGGCTCGCCGGTGAGCACCACGCGGGCCCGGCGTACCCCGGGGTTGCCGGTCAGGTCGCGGACCAGCGCGTCGGTGAGGACGTCGGCGGCCAGCCGGGTCCGGCCCGGTCGTCGCCCGGGGTGGCTCAGGGTGCCGCGCAGCGTACCGGCGGGTCGTCGCACCTCCCGGGCCAGCAGGCGTTGCCCGGCCAGGGCGACCAGCGCCCCGCCGACCGCCGCCGCCAGGGTGCTCCACGGTGTGGCCATCCGCCACCGTTCCAGCAGCCCGACGCTGAGCACCACCGCCTGTGGATCGGCGCCGGGCAGGCTGCCGTGGCCGGCCGCCAGCGTCACCGCGCCGCCTCCCACCAACAGCAGCGCGACGACTGTCCACAGCAGGCGGTGTCCGGCGTTGGTCATGCCGGGCGCCGGCGGGGTTGGAGCCGGACGTCGATGTGGCCGGAGCGGGGCGCCGTGAGCCGGTGCAACTCCTGGTGCACCGCGTACTCGATCTCCGCCCGGGCGGCCGGGTCACCTGTCGCGCGCACCCGGGGGCGCCACTGGCCGCCGCGCCGTCGGACCCGGACCCGGGCGCGGCGTACGCCCGGCACCGCGCTGGCGGCGTCGGCCAGCCGCCGCTCCACGCTGCGCCGGTGCAGGTGCCAGCCGTCGCGGTCGTCGGTGCGCAACCGCGCGGGCGTCCAGGGGCGCAGTTGGGCGACCAGGATGGCCAGGCCCAGCAGTACGGCGCCGCCGGCCACCGCCTGGACGACCGGGTCGCGCCACCGGGTGCCGCTCAGGGCGTCGAGCCAGCCGGTGGGGTCCAGTGGCGCCGGCCGGTGCAGGGCGAGGAGCAGTGCCTGGACGGCCACCAGCGTCCCGCCGACGAGCAGGGCGGTGGCCAGCAGCAGCGAGGCGATCCGGTTGACGCTGCGCATCTCAGCCGCCCTCGGCGGTCGCGGGGGCGGCGGAGACGTCGACGCCCGGGACGAGCAGGTCGTCCACGGTGACTGTCACCACCGCCACGCGGAGCCCGGTGCTGGCGGCCACCCGGTCGGCGACCACCGCCCGGACCGTCTCGGCGATGGCGGGCACGCTGTGCCCGTACCAGGTGATCAGGTGTAGGTCGAGGCCGACGGACCGGTCGTCGAGGCGGACCGCCGCCGGGCGGACGACGGACACGCCCGGCACGTGGCCGGCCGTCTGGACCGCGATCCGCGCGACCTCGGCCGCGTCGGCGGGGTGGGTGGTCATCGGCGGCGCCGCGGGTGCGGGTGGCGGTCGCCGAGGCCGGTCACCGTGAGGTCACCGTCGAGCACCCGGACCACCAGCCAGCCGAGCAGGCCCGCGAGCACGGCGAGGGCGGCCACGCCGATGCCGGCGAGTGCCCCGACCGCCACGGCGAGAAACCCGGCGAGGAAGCCGAACTGCTGTCGCGACATGCTCACCTCCGGCCGGTCCGGTACCGGCGGTGGCTGGATACACCCGTCGGGCGTCCCTGGAACGTCGGTCGTCTGTGATTCAGGTCACAGCCCGACTCGGAGTCCCATGATCGAGCACCTAGACTCGGCCCGGCTCGACCGACCGGCGGATGGATCAGGCAGATGACGAGCATCGGCAGCGACGACCGCGCTTGGCTGCGGGCGCTGCCCGCCGACGGCGGACGCGAGCCGCTGTTCGGTCGCGCCGGCCACCGGGTCCACCCGGCACTTCGGCTCAGCGATCTGGTCCAGGGTCGCCCGCCCGGGGTCACCGGCAGTCAGTGGAGTTCGGCCAGCCGTGCCAGCTTCGACCTCGTGATCTGCGCCGCCGACACCGGCCGGGCGATCGTCGCCGTGCAGATGGGGCCGGTCGCCTCCGCCGGCTCGGCGCAGCAGCGCGTCGAGCGACTCACCGACGCGGTGAGCGCGGCCGCCGGCCTGCCCGTGCTGCGGATCGGGTCGCCCACGTTGCGGGCCGCCGAGCACGGCCGGCGCCTCGTGGAGTACGTGATCGACGCACGCGCCTACGTGGCGGGCGGCGCCGGGGCGACCGTCGATGGGGACGACCCGGCCCCGGTGAGCTTCCGGGACATCCTCGGTCGGTTACCGGACGGCCGTACCGGGCCGGTCAACGACCTCGGCGCGCTGAGCCGCGCGGCGGTGGTCGACGCGTACGTGGCGGGACGGGTTGCCGACCCGATCGTGCGAGGACTGCACGTGCGGTGGGCCGACGGGACGGCACAGGGGTGGAGTTGGGTGCAGGTCCGCCCCGACGCGTGCCTCGTCGAGCGGGTCTCGGTGACCGAGCACCGCTTCTCCTGCGGCATCAACGCGGCCCAACTGGCCGAGGATCTCGCCACCGTCGCGGTGGGGGAGCGGCTGCGCACGAACGCCGGCACTGACCTGTTGCCCTGCGCCGAGTTGACCGCGCAGATTGTCGCGCTGAGCCGCCGCCGTGACGAACTGGTCGGCGGGTTCGCCTTCGACCACCTCTGCGCCGACTGACCGGCGCCCGTTCTTCCTGCTGACACCGGCTCCGGATCCGGCCCCGGCAATTTCCTGCCCGACGGTTGAACCTTCCCGGTCGCCGTCCCGTACTCCTGCGCGAATGAACAGGATCTCCCCATCCGCGTCCGCCGGGCGCGGGAGACGGTGCGGAAAGGGCATCGTCGGCCATCGACGCATTACCCGGGTAGGTCACGGTGCTCACCGCCGTGGCGTGCCCTCTCACATCCGTCGGTCCGCCGAGGGCAGGAATCCACTACCGGATCGAGAAGGAGAGCAATTCGATGCGCAGGTCCACACGGGCGAGCCGGCCATCCGGCAACGCGCGGAGCAAGCGTCTGCTGGCCGTTGTCGGCACGCTCGTGGTCTTCGGCGGAGTCGTCGCCGTGACCCAGATTTCGTCGGCCCAGGACCGGCGGACAAATAAGCCGCGTCCGGCTGCCGGACAGTGCGTGGAGCCGAGCCCGGGTTCGACCGCGCCGGCTGGCGGCGCCTCGACCAGCCGGACCTGGCAGAACGGCCGGTGGGTGCGTAACCACTGGGGTGACGGACAGCAGTCGGTCCCCGAGTGCGAGGACGGCAAGGACGGCACGGTGGGCACCGGCACGGCCATCGCGTGTCCGGATGTGACGGCGAAGTTGCCGCAGGTGCCGGCCCAGGCGCGGGCCGAGGTGGATCGCGGTCTCGCCCAGTTGCAGGCCCAGATCGCCGAGGCGGACCGCCGGCTGGCCGCCGAGGGCAACAAGGGTGAGGCGTTCATCCGCAACGCCATCCTCCAGCCGCTGGCCGGCAAGCGGCGCGCGGTGCTGGACCGGATCACGACCGCGATCGACCGGGTCGGACCTCGGCCGCAGGGCCTCGCGCAGCTCGCCGACTGTCAGGTGCAGCCGACCGGCAACAACGGCGGCGGCAGCACGCCCACCACCACTCCCGGTGGCGGCAACAACGGTGGCGGCAACAACGGTGGCGGCAACAACGGTGGCGGCAACAACGGTGGCGGCAACAACGGTGGCAACGCCCCCGGCGCCGGGCTCGGCGTGCTGGCCAACGACTGCGACGAGAGCCGGCTCCAGCCGCACGACGGTTTCCAGATCGGCAACCGCTGCGTGAGCACCGAGTTCGGTGAGGTCGGCGCCGCCGCCAACAACCCGTCCCTGCTGATTACCCAGTTCCCCCAGCAGGTCGGCCAGAACCAGGCCTTCACCCTGCGGGTCAGCACCCGCAACCTGATCCGGGACCGCTTCCTGGCCGCCGGTCAGGGTGGCTACTACGTGGAGAGCTCGCTGCTCAACGCCCAGGGCCTGGTCCGGGGTCACTTCCACACCGCCTGCCGGATGCTGGACAGTCTGACCGCCCCGCCGGAGCCGCAGGAGGTGCCCGCGTTCTTCGTCGCGACCGAGGACGGCCGCGGTGGTGCCCAGCCCGACGAGGTGACCATCCAGATTCCGGGCCTGCCGGAGTCGGGTACCGCGCAGTGCTCCGTCTGGGCCGGTGACGGCTCGCACCGCCTGCCGATGATGGAGCGGGCCAACCAGACCCCCGCCTTCGACTCGGTACGGATCACCGTCAACTGACCCGGCACGACCGGCGGTGGCCGGTCACCCGGGCGATGACCCTGGGTGACCGGCCACCGTCGTGTCGTGCCGGAACAATCCGACGGGGTCCCGCCGTCACGGCGGGACCCCGTCGGCAACGTACGTGTCAGCGCGCCTTGTACGCCTCGACGACCTCAACCGGGATCCGACCCCGCTCGGAAATTTTGTAGCCGTTCTTGACGGCCCATTCCCGGATGGCCCGGTTCTGCTCCCGATCCATTCCGGCACCGACGGGTCGTCCGGGCCTCCGGATCGATCGGGTGCTCTCCACCGGGCCGCGCCCGATCCGCCGACCCGCATTGATGTACGGATCCAGCGACTTCCGCAAGACGCCGGCATTTTCGTCCGAGACGTCGATCGTGTAGGCCACTCCGTCGAGACTGAACTCGACCGTCCGGTCGGCCTTGCCGCCGTCGAGGTCGTCGGTCAGGACCGTGATTACTTTTCTCGCCATTGCCGATTACTCCCTGTGTCCGGCGGGATGTGTCCAAAGTCTGACCTATCACCCCGGTAATCCGCAACAATATGCGTCCCATTCGGCGCGTCGTGATTCCCGTACCGAAAAAACCGTGAATCGGTGCGATGACGGAACCTCAATCGAGCAGGCCGGTGTGCCCGGCCACAGCGGCCGCCTCGGCCCGGTTGGACACCCGCAGCCTGCGCAGCAACGCGGCGGTCATCCGTTTCACCGTCCGTTCCGAGACGTGCAGTTCCTCGCCGATGTCGACTGTCGTACGGCCGGCGGCGATCGCGCGCAGCAGTCGCCGTTCCTCGCCGTCCAGGTCGACGGACGTGGCGTGTGCGGGGCGCAGCATGGCACGGAGCAACTCGGCGGGGAGCACCGCCCAGCCATCGAGGATGGCCAGCAGCGGGGGCAGCAGTTCCTCCGGTTCGCTGGTCTTCGGCAGGAACCCCTCGGCGCCGGCCCGCAGCGCCTCCACCGCCGGAGCGGTGTCGACGGAACCGGACATCGCGACCACCCGTACCCGTGGGGTGGTCCGCCTGATCGCGGCCACCGCCCGGATCCCGCCGGGTGCCGGCATGTGCAGGTCGACCAGGACCAGGTCGGGCCGGCAGCGGCTGGTCAGCGCGGCCGCGGCGGCGGCGTCGCCGGTCGACGCGACCACCTCGGCCCGGCCGTCGGTGGTGATCGGAAGCAGTAACTCCAGCCCGCGGACGAAGAGGGGGTGATCGTCCACGACGACGAGTCGAAGGGTTGCTGCTCCCGGCATGTCTGCGCCGTTCCCCAGCGGGTACCGATCATGCGGGTACGCACCGAACGAGGGAAGTCGGGTGGAACCCTCCCTGGAGTGGTCTGGGTCACAGTCCGGAACAAGGGGAACGCTTTGTTACTTGAGTGAGACACGCTCAACTCAACGCGATAGCAGGTGTTCGATGGCAACTCTTCCGGTACTTCCCCTGACCGACGCCGTGCTGCTGCCCGGCATGGTCATCCCGGTGACCCTCGACCCGACCACCCAGGCCGCGATCGACGCGGCCCGGGCGACCGGCGATCGCCAGCTGCTGGCCGTGCCGCGCATCGACGGCGAGTACGGCCCGGTCGGCGTCGTCGCCACCATCGAGAAGGTTGGCCGGCTGCCCGAGGGTGAGCCCGCCGCCGTCATCCGTGGCCTGTCCCGGGCCCGGATCGGCTCTGGCGTGCCCGGCCCCGGCGCCGCCCTCTGGGTCGAGGCGACCGAACTCGACGAACCCGCTCCCGCCGGCCGCGCCCGGGAACTCGCCCGCGAGTACCGCGCCCTGGTGACCTCCGTGCTCCAACAGCGAGGCGCCTGGCAGGTCATCGACGCGGTGGAGCGGATGACCGACCTGTCCGAGCTGGCCGACTCCGCCGGCTACGCACCCTGGTTGACCCTGGACCAGAAGACCGAGCTGCTCGGCGCGCCGGACGTCACCGCCCGGCTGGAGCTGCTGGTCGGCTGGGTGAAGGACTACCTGGCCGAGCAGGAGGTCACCGAGCAGATCAACAGTGACGTCCGCGAGGGGCTGGAGAAGTCCCAGCGGGAGTTCCTGCTGCGCCAGCAGCTCGCCGCGATCCGTAAGGAACTGGGAGAGGACGAGCCGGACGGCTCGGCCGACTACCGCTCCCGGGTCGAGTCCGCCGAGCTGCCGGAGAAGGTCCGCGAGGCGGCGATGCGCGAGGTCGGCAAGCTGGAGCGGGCCAGCGACGCCTCCCCGGAGGCCGGCTGGATCCGCACCTGGCTCGACACCGTGCTCGAAATGCCGTGGGGCACGCGTACCGAGGACAACACCGACCTGGCCGCGGCCCGGGCGGTGCTCGACGCCGACCACGCCGGCCTGGCCGACGTGAAGGACCGCATCCTGGAGTACCTGGCCGTGCGCAACCGGCGGGCCGAGCGCAACCTCGGTGTGGTCGGCGGTCGCGGCTCCGGCGCGGTGCTCGCCCTCGCCGGCCCTCCCGGGGTCGGCAAGACCAGCCTCGGCGAGTCCGTGGCACGCGCGCTCGGGCGCAACTTCGTCCGGGTGTCGCTCGGCGGCGTCCGCGACGAGGCGGAGATCCGCGGTCACCGGCGCACCTACGTCGGCGCGCTGCCCGGTCGGATCGTCCGCGCGCTGCGCGAGGCCGGCTCGATGAACCCGGTCGTGCTCCTCGACGAGGTGGACAAGCTGGCCGCCGGCTACGCCGGTGACCCGGCCGCCGCCCTGCTGGAGGTGCTCGACCCCGCCCAGAACCACACCTTCCGGGATCACTACCTGGAGGTCGACCTGGACCTGTCCGACGTGCTGTTCCTGGCCACCGCCAACGTGGTGGAGTCCATCCCCGGCCCGCTGCTGGACCGGATGGAGCTGGTCACCCTGGACGGCTACACCGAGGACGAGAAGGTCGCCATCGCCCGCGACCACCTGCTGCCCCGGCAGCGGGAGCGGGCCGGGCTGACCGCCGACGAGGTGGAGATCGCCGACGAGGCGTTGGCGCTGATCGCGGGGGAGTACACCCGGGAGGCCGGGGTCCGGCAGCTCGAGCGTGGCCTCGCCAAGATCCTGCGCAAGGTGGCGGTGACGCTGGCGACCGACCCGTCGCCGGTACGCGTCGACACCGACAACCTCGCCACCTATCTGGGACGGCCGAAGTTCACCCCGGAGTCGGCGGAGCGTACCGCCGTGCCCGGCGTGGCGACCGGCCTCGCCGTCACCGGCGCCGGTGGCGACGTGCTCTTCATCGAGGCGACGAGCATGGAGGGCGAGCCGGGGCTGACCCTGACCGGCCAGCTCGGCGACGTGATGAAGGAGTCGGCACACATCGCCCTGTCGTACCTGCGCTCCAACGGGCGCCGGTTCGGCATCGACCCGAACGTCCTGGCCGGACGCCGGATCCACGTCCACTTCCCGGCGGGCGCGGTGCCCAAGGACGGCCCGAGCGCCGGCATCACCATGGTCACGGCCCTGGCGTCGCTGGTCACCGGCCGGCCGGTCCGCCCCGAGTTCGGGATGACCGGCGAGGTGACGCTCTCCGGTCGGGTGCTGCCGATCGGCGGGGTGAAGCAGAAGCTGCTCGCCGCGCACCGGGCCGGTCTCACCGAGGTGATCATCCCGGCGCGTAACGAGCCCGACCTGGACGACCTGCCGGCCGAGGTGCGCGAGGCGCTGACCGTGCACACCCTGGCCGACGTGGCCGACGTGCTCGCCCTGGCGCTGCGCCCGGCCGACGTCACGACGCTTGACGGGCCGGCGCTCTTCAAGGTCTGACGCTCCGACCACCAAGGACCCCCGCCGTCAGCGCAGACGGCGGGGGTCCTTGGCGTACGCGGAACAGGTCTACTGTCTCGCCTGAACCCTCAACCACCTCTCCGCCGCGAGGCGGTGCCCCCGGAGGTAACCCCCGTGAACCTGGTGCTCGGGATCATCCAGATCCTGCTCGCTGTCGTCTTCCTCGGCGCCGGCCTGGCCAAGCTGACCCAGCCCAAAGAGAAGCTGCGCGACCGGATGGGCTGGGTGGACCCGGTGCCGCCGACCCAGGTGAAGGCGCTGGGCGCGGTCGAGGTGCTGGCGGCCCTCGGGCTGGTGCTGCCCCCGCTCACCGGCATCGCCACCGTGCTCACCCCGCTGGCCGCCGTCGGGCTGGTCATCGTCATGGCCGGCGGCATCCTGGTGCACCTGCGCGACCGGAAGACGTACGACACGGCGGCCGAGCGTCGCAGGGAGGTTCAGGGCGCGATCGTGTGCGCCGTGCTGCTCATCCTCGCCGCGGTGGTCGCCTGGGGACGGTTCGGCCCGTACTCCCTCTGAACCGCAGCGCCGGCGACCGTCGTGCCTGGCGGTCGCCGGCGGCGTGCTCAGGCCGGCGGTCGCCGGCGGCGTGCTCAGGCCGGCGGTCGCCGGCGGCGGGCTCAGCGCTCGTCGCCCCCGCGGTCGCGGCGCACCGTGGCCTTGCGGCCCTTGATCGTGCTCTGCCGCAGCCCGGAGATCACCTCGTCGGCCACCCCCTGCGGCACCTCCACCAACGAGAACCGGTCGGCGATCTCGATCGAGCCGATGTCCCGGCCACGGATCCCGGTCTCCCCGGTGATTGCGCCCACCAGATCCTGCGGGCGCACCCCGGCCCGCCGGCCCAGGCCGACGAAGACCTGGACGGTGTTGCCGCCGCCCGAGCGCGGCCGGCCCCCGCCCCGCCGGTCGCCGCCCCGGCCGCCGCTCTCCGGTCGACCCTCGCGCGGACCGCGCACCGGCACCTGCGGGATCTCCACCTCGTCGTCGGAGCCCGGCGACGTCACCTCGTGGGCCAGCTTCACGGCGGCGAGGGCGACCTCCATCAGGTCGAACTCGTCGGTGAGCGTCTCCACGATCACCCGGTACCCGTCGAGGTCGTCCTCCAGCAGACTCTCCCGCAGCGCCGCCTGGGTCATCTCCAACCGCCGGGTCCGCATGTCGGCCACGGTGGGGATCTTGTCGATGGTGATCCGCTGACCGGTCACCCGCTCGATGGTCTTGAGCATCCGGTGCTCACGCGGCTCGGCGAGAGTGATCGCCACGCCCTCGCGGCCGGCCCGGCCCACCCGACCGATCCGGTGCACGTACGACTCGGGGGCGGACGGCACGTCGTAGTTGACCACGTGGGTGAGCTGCTCGACGTCCAGCCCACGGGCCGCCACGTCGGTGGCCACCAGCAGGTCGGCGGTGCCCGCCCGCAGGCGGCCCATCACCCGGTCGCGCTGCTCCTGGCTCATCCCGCCGTGCAGCGCCTCGGAGCGGTAACCCCGACCGTTCATCGTCTCGGTCAGCCGGTCGACCTCCTCGCGGCTGCGGCAGAACACGATCGCCGCGGTGGGGGACTCCACGTCCAGCACCCGGCCCAGCGCGGCCGGCTTGTGTGCCCGCGTCACGATGTAGGCGCTCTGTCGCACCCGGGGCGCCTCACCGGCGACCGTCTGCTCCCGGCCGATCTCGATCCGGACCGGCTCGCGCAGGTGCTGGCGGGCCATCCCGTCGATGCGCGACGGCATGGTGGCCGAGAAGAGCACCGTCTGACGCTGCGCCGGAGCGTGCTCCAGGATCGCCTCGATGTCCTCGGCGAAGCCCATGTCGAGCATCTCGTCGGCCTCGTCGAGCACCACCGTGGCGAGCCCGCCCAGGCGCAGGGTGCCCCGGGCGATGTGGTCGAGGGCCCGACCCGGGGTGGCCACGACCACGTCGACGCCGCTGTCCAGGGCCCGCAACTGCCGCCCGATCGGCTGCCCACCGTAGATCGGCAGCACCCGCGCACCCAGGTCCTTGCCATATCGGTGGAACGCCTCGGAGACCTGCACCGCCAGCTCCCGGGTCGGCACCAGCACCAGCGCCACCGGGTCGCCGTCGCGGCGGTGGGGCGTCATGAGGTTCAGCAGCGGCAGCGCGAACGCCGCCGTCTTGCCGGTGCCGGTGGCCGCCTGACCCAGCAGGTCCCGGCCTTCCAGCAGTGGCGGGATCGCCTCCCGCTGGATGGGGGTCGGCTCCTCGTACCCGAGGGCGGCGAGCGCGCCCAGCAGTTCGGCGCGTAGCCCGAGGTCGGTGAAGGCGCTCACCTCGTCGGTGCCGTCGGGGGTGGCGTCAATCGGTGCGTCGATCGGTGCGTCGTGCTGTGCAGGTGCGGAACTCATGGGCCAAGCCTTTCATTACGCCGTCCAGGCCGCTGCGCCGACCGCCACAAGAGCGCGATCGGCGACCAGCGGCACCCCCACAGGGTCGCCCCCGTCAGACGGCGCCGGTCAGGATTGCCACGATCATGATGCCTCCCAGCGTGACGTCGAGCACGCCGCACCACTCGGCGTACCCGCGTGGCACCACCCGGCCGGTGCGGTGGTGGACCAGGTCCCACCCGGCGTGCACCAGCCAGCCCAACGCCACCAGCCACGCGGCCACCTGACCCCCGACGGTGACCGCGGTCAGCGTCAGCCCCACCCAGACGACCAGGCCGACCAGTTGGGTGGCGAGCACGCCCGGCCCGTGCAGGGTGCGTCGGACCAGGCCGATCAGCAGGTACCCGCCGGGCAGCACCAGCATCGTCCACGGGCTGAGCATCCTCGGGTCGACCCACAGTTCCACGGTCAGCAACAGCGCCAGACCGGCCGGCCAGTGGTGGGCCAGCGCCGTCACGGCCGGATGCCGGCGTACCGCCACCGGCGTCTCGTGCCGATGACGCACCGCCACCAGCACCATCGCCGGCACCATCAGCAGGTGACCGCCGAGCATCAGGGCGTCGCCAGCCAGCCGGCCGGCCCAGAACGGTACGAGCACCAACAGGAACGGCACGTACATCGCCGCGGCCATCTCGACGACCCCACGCCAGTGGTGCGCCCGGTAGCGCATCCACACCGTCATCCCGACCGTCATGTTCGTGGCCATCACCAGCGCGGCGACGTCTGGCCGGCCCAGCGTCCCGGTCAGCCCGAGCAGGATGCCGGCAGCGTCCCACAGGGGCCCGAGCAGCAGCATCCCGCCGACCATCGCCAGCGCCATCTCGACCAGATGCCACCACAGCCGCCGCGTGCCGGCGCCGGGCGCTGCCGGCGTCGGCGCGGGAGACGGTACGACCATGCTGTCCGCGTACACCCGTGTGTTTTCCATGCCGTTGACCCTGCCGGTGTCCCGGCGCGGTCGGCAGGCTCGTTGAGCACGGAAATCCCGTGCGGATCGCACGGTTCAACCGTGACGTCTCGCATGGGTGGACCGGGTGCCGGGCGGTCCTAGGATCGGTGCGTGGCGAGCGAGGCGGTGACCCCCCGGGCGGACCGACGGCTGCACCGGGCTCGGCAGGCGACGCTGCTGTCGCTGGCCACCGGCGTGTGGGCGGCCGTCCTGCTGCCCGCGGTCGGCCTGACCCGGGAGCCGTCCGCCGTCCGCGTCGTGCTCGGCGCGGTCGGGATCCTCGTCTTCGCGGCCACCCAGACCGCTGTGCTGTACGCGGCGGTCACCCCCTGGCTCGCGCACCGGTGGCGACGTCGCGCCCAGTTCGGGCTGGTCGTCGTGGCGGCGCTGACCGTGCCGTCGGTGGCCCCGGTCGCGGCCGGGGCCTGGCCGACCTGGGCGTGGATCGGGGCCTCCCTGGTGGGGATGGCCCCCCTGCTGGTCCGCCTCCCGGGGGCGCTGGCGGTCATCGCCGGCACCCTGCTCGTCTCGGCGGCGGTGGCCTGGTGGACCGGCGGGTCCCTGGGGCGGTCCGTGGCCGTGACCGGCGGCGTCGGGGTGGGCGTGGCCGCGGTCAACTGGTTCCAGGTCTGGTTCTGGGGTCTGCTGGTGGAGGCTCGGCAGGGTCAGACCGCCCAGGCCCGGCTGGCCGCCGCCGAGGAGCGGCTGCGCTTCGCCCGGGACGTGCACGACCTGCTGGGGCACAGTCTCACCGTGATCGCGCTGAAGGCCGAACTCGCCGCGCGGCTCGCACCCGTCGACGCGGAGCGGGCTGGGCGGGAGGCCGCCGAGGTGCAACGGCTTGCGGCCTCCGCGCTCACCGAGGTCCGCGAGAGCGTGCACGGCTACCGGGCCGTCGACCTCGGCGAGCAACTGGCCGCCGTGGCGGACGTGCTGCGCTCCTGCGGGGTGCGCTGCACGGTGCCGCCAGACGTCGACCTGCCGCAGCCGGCCGCCACCGAACTGGCGGCGGTGCTGCGCGAGGCGGGCACCAACGTGCTGCGGCACAGCCGGGCCGAGTGGTGCCGGATCCACATCGACCGGGACGAGAACGGGGCCAGGATGACAATCGCCAACGACGGTGCCGACGACAACGGTCCGGACGAGCACAGCCACGGCCTGCGCGGCCTGGCCGACCGGCTGGCCGCGGCCGGGGGAGAGCTGCGGGTCCGCCGGGAGGACCGGGTGTTCACCCTTGAGGCGACCGTGCCGGTGCCGTCGTGATCCGGGTCCTGCTCGCCGACGACGAGGACCTGATCCGGGTCGCGGTCGCCGCGCTGCTCGGCCTCGAACCGGACATCGACGTGGTGGCCCAGGCCGCCGACGGAGCCGCTGCGGTGACCGCGACGCTCGCGCACCGCCCGGACGTGGCGGTGGTGGACCTGGAGATGCCCGGCCTGGACGGCATCGCGGTGGCCGCCGAGCTGACCCGGGTCCGTCCGGAGTGCGCGGTGGTCGTGCTGACCGGGCACGGTCGTCCCGGGCACCTGCGGCAGGCGCTGACCGCCGGGGCGCGCGGTTTCGTGCCCAAGGGCTCGCCGGGCGGCGCGCTCGCCGACGTGATCCGCCGGGTGCACGCCGGCGGCCGGTACGTCGACCCGTCGCTGGCCGCCGACGCGTTGACCCTGCCCGCGTGCCCGCTGACGCCCCGGGAACTGGAGACGTTGCGGCTGGCCGAGTTCGGCGCCCCGGTCGCGGTGATCGCCCGCCGGGTGCACCTGTCCATCGGCACCGTCCGCAACCACCTGTCCGCCGCGGTGCAGAAGCTCGGCGCGGCCGACCGGGCCGAGGCGGTCCGCGCCGCCCGGGACAACGGCTGGCTCTGACCGCTTGCGTGGCGACCCGCCACCGCCGTGTCCTGGTGCGGGCGTGCCGCGGTGACGACCACGCCGTCAACCAACACCCCGCCGAGCGTTGCGACGTCATCACGCTGCGTCGCACTATGGTCAGTGGGTGTTCGGGATATCCCGGGAGGACAGAGGATGAATCACGCCGTCGTGGAAGCCATGACCCAACGTGGTGAGACCGCCGACTCTCTCGCCGCTCAGACCGGTGTCGATCCGAAGACGGCGGCCCGTTGGGCAAACCCGGGACGGATTCCGCAGACACGACACCGTGCCCAGGTCGCGGCGATCCTCGGCCGGGAGGTGATCGACCTGTGGCCGGACGTCCTGAAGCGGCGCGATCCGATCTGGCTGCGGGCGTGGGTCGACTGGGAACGGGAAGCGGTGGCGCTGCGGTGGTTCGAGCTGGCCTGGGTGCCTGGTCTCCTGCAGACCGAGGCGTACGCGCGGGCGACGCTGGCGGGGGAGTCGCTGTCCGGTGAGGACGTCGATCGTCTCGTGCAGGCACGCATCGGACGGCAGGCCGTCCTCCACCGTGACCAGCCCCCACTCCTGATCGCCGTGCTGGACGAGGCCGTGGTGCGGCGTTCGGCGTACGGCGATCGAGATCTCATGCGCGAGCAGTGCGAGCATCTCGTCGCGTGTGCGCAACTGCCGTCGGTGCAGGTCTACGTCGTGCCGACCGCAGTCGGCATGTACCCGGGCCTGGGTGGGCCGTTCATCGTCGCCGAGTTGGAGGGCGGCGGGCGCGTCGCCCACATCGATGGCCAGGCGCAGGCGCAGATAACCGAGCAGCAGGCAGAAATTGCTACCCTGGACCGACGATGGGAACGCATTCGCGGGGAAACCCTCTCTCGCGGACAGTCCCTAGACCTGCTCAGGGAAGCGGCATCCTCATGGACGTGACCGGTGCGCGCTGGCGCAAGAGCACCAAGAGCGGCAACAACGGGGGCTCGTGCGTGGAGGTCGCCGACAACCTTCCGGGCGTCGTCCTGGTTCGGGACACGAAGGACCGTGACGGCGCGACGTTGGCCTTCGCGCCGGAGGCGTGGCGAGGCTTCGTCGCTTTCACGCGAGCCCAGCGCTAGGTGTGCGTCGTGGCGTGGGATCGCGCCACCCCTGGCCCTGATCACTGGCGGCCTTCGCCCCGTCGGGCGTCGTCCGATGGCGTGCCGGTTTAGGGGTGGCCGGTGACCGGGCAATCAGGAGCGACATCCGAGGTGTCCTGGGAGTCCTGAATCGGAGGCCGAGATGCGCTGGCTGCTCCTCCTTCTCATTGTCCTGCTGGTTGTCGGCGGGCTCTGGCTGCCCCGCCGCGCGAGGCGGGCGGGCAGGTCCGTGCGGCGACAACTGGACGACTGACGAGACGGCGAGGGGCGCGCGGTGAACGCCGCGGACTGGCGGCGGCAGTTCGGCGGGCCCCGGATCGTCCATGGTGATCTGCCCCTGCGGATCGAGGGAGTGGTCAAGCCGTGGTCGATGGACGTCGGTCACAGCAAGCTGCACCTGCGGGGCATCATCGGCGACCAGGAGGGCGACGACGGCCTCCGGGTGCTGGACCTGGTGTTCCACGACGTCTCGCGGATCTGCGTTCCGGACGTGTGCCGCCGGTTCGAGCTCCGGGTTGCGTCCGCCGAGCAGAAGGCCGCCGAAGAGGAACGGGTCGGGATGCGCTGGCCGTACGGGACGATGTTCCTCCTCGACCGCGACCGGGCCACGGACTATGTCGTGGCCGGCCGGGTCTACTGGGCCGAGGTCGGTATCTCGCCGGCTGATCCGTCCCCGCTGCTGGGGGAGCGTGCAGACGCCGCGGGTCCCGACGAGATCTTCTTTGCCTGAGCGAACAATCCGGCGGCGCTCACGAACCGGGACGCCGATCCGTCCGGATGACGGGGACGGTCCGGCTAGCGTGGGCGCGTGCGTACGGTGGAACTGGTCTGCTCGCCTGGCCTGGAGGTCGCGGTCCGGGCGGTCTGGCAGCGGTTGGCGGCCGCCGGGTTGCCCAGCCTGGCGCGCAACATCCATCCGACCAACCGGCCGCACCTGACCCTCGCCGCCGTCGACGAGTTTCCGCCCGGGGTCGAGTACCACCTGGCCGAGGTGTTCGACGCCGCGCTGCCGGTGCCGGTCGCACTCGACCGCGTCGTCGTCCTCGACGGCAGCGCCCCGCTGGTCTGGCTCGTCCGGCCGACGTCGGCGCTGACCAGGCTGCACGCCGCCGTCTGGGACGTCCTCGCCGAGGCCGACGGGCACCGCCCGTGGCACGCCCCGGGGGCGTGGGTGCCGCACCTGAGCCTGGCCCTGCGGTTCCGCGACGCGGACCTGCGGGTGGCCCGGGGCGTCGCGGGCGGGCAGCGCCCGACGGGGGACTTCGACGCCGCCCGCAGCTACGACGGGTCGGACCGGACGGTGACACCGCTGACCCGGCTCCGCTAGGGTCAGCGCCCAGTCGTCGGAGCGGGGGTTCCGGGTGCGGGATATCGGTTCCCACGACGTTCAGGTGCGCGACGCGGGTGTCCCTGAGCAGTGCTGCTTCTGCGGTCGGCTGTCGCTGGGGCTGTCGGGTCAGGACTTCTACCTGGCGCCGTACTTCCTCGGTCCGGATCGGTCCGGGACCGACGACCGGTACGGCCAGTGCCACCTCAGGTGCCTGCGGGAGTCGGGTCTGGCTTGCCGCTGGGCGAGTGGTGTCGGTGACTACTTCTGCCGGCGGTGGCCGGACTGGACGGGTGTGCGCGGCGACGCGTGGCGGGTGCACGTCAGCCCGCCCGCCAGGACGCTCATCCTCTGGTCGGCGCACGGGTGGTTCGCCATGCTTCCGTTCCACGCCCTGCGGGCCGGCGAGGTGCCACCGGCGGTCGGCCCGCCGGCCGAGGGTCGGGTGCTGCTGGGCGTCTCGTCCACGGTGGGGTACGAGGGCGGCCCGTACGAGAGGATCTTCGCGGGGCTCGGCGGCGCTCCACCGGACCGGATCGACCTGCCGACGCTCCTTGCCGACCTGGACAGCGCGGACCGGGTGCTCACGCCGCACGTGCTCCGGGGCGGCTGGGTCGAGCGGGTCGCGTCCGAGGACCGCAAGGTGTCGCTGCCGGCCGAGTACCAGGCTCGGCACGCCGTCGAACTCGACGCGGATCTGGTCGACGCCTGCCGGCTGGCCGTACGCGCCTCGGCGGGCTGGCGGCAGCGGCGACGGCGACGGTAACCGGTCACCACGGGCCGTGGGCCGGTGGTCCGCGACCATGTCCGGGGGATACTGCGCATGGATCGCACTTCCGGAGCCCGACGACAGCAGGGATCATGGTCGCCATGAACGTTCCGGACACTGAGTGGGTCACCGTCGCGGCCTATCCGAACACCCGGGGTTGCCCGCAGCCGATGGCCGCCGTCCGCGCTTGACTACGTGATCGGGGCATCGACTGGATGCCCCTCGAGGCCGACGCGATCCGCGTCGACCTGGCCTGTGGCGTTGGCGCTGACGGTCGCTGGCACGGCTGGGTCGGCATCCGTGTCCAGGCTGCCGCGCTGCGCGGACTCGGCCTGCACCCGGACCAGCCGACCGCTACGGCCACCAACCCCAGCCCACCCGCCTGGTGGCACGCGGACGCGGAGCGCCGCGCCCACTAGGCCCGCGGCGCGGACCGTCCCGGGTGCGTCGGCGCAGGCCCTTGGGGCGAGCGGGCTCGGCGGATGGCCGGGGTCAGTTGCTGCCCCCGCCGTCGCCGCCCCCGCCGCTCCCGCCGTCGAAGTCACCGCCACCCACGCCGCCGGAACCGCCGGCGTAGCCGTGGCGGCCGTCGAGGAAGGGCAGATCGCCGCGGATGCCGCGTGGCTTGGGTCGCTTGCCGAGCCCGCCGAGGTGTTGCAGGCAGACCCGTTCGGCAACCGGGAAGCATTCACCTCGGCCTCCGCAGTCGGCCAGGTAGCGACTGCCGCCCGGGATCCGAAGCTCGTGGTCGACCCGGAACAGCAGGGGAAGGCTGGCCGGGTCACCTCCCTCGTCGCGGCGTGCGTGGTTCAGCGTGGCGAGCAGCAGGGTGCGGTGACCGGCGTCGGTCGGGTCACCGCTCGCCGCGAACCTCGGCTCGTGCTTCAGAGGTCGCCCGAACGCCGCCTCGCAGAAGGTGGCGTAGTCCTGCGTGTGCAGCGTCAACGCCTGCCACAGCTCGCCCGCGGCCACCGACGGCATCGCCAGCTGCGCACCGCTCTGGCGGACGGCGAGCCGGAACCACTGCCGGGTCGCGGATTCGACGACGGCGATGTCGTCGTCGCTGAGATGGGGGTACCGGTTCCGGAGATGCTCGCGCGCGCTGGCCGGAAAACGCAGGTCGGCCACGGCGCGGAGTCGGCGAGGGGTGCGGGCGCTTCTGAACGTCGTCCAGTTCATGCGGCTGCTTCCATCCGCCCGGGCTGCGGGCGCTAGGGCCCCGACTTGCCGAAGTGGCGTCGTGGCTCCTTCAGAGTAGGGCGGCAGGCAAGCGCGTCGGTTCGTCCGACCACCCCGGGCGGACCGCGTCGGACCCGGGTGGTCGGTGCGGCGCTCGTCGGGGCGATGATGGCGGCATGAGTGGTGGCACCGAGGGCCGCGGCATGGCCGAGTTGGCGGCCCTGCTGGCCGACGGCACCCGGGCCGGCATCTGTGTGGCGTTGCTCGACGGTCGGGCCTGGACGGCCGGCGAGCTGGCCCGGCGAGCCGGTGTCGCGCCGTCGACAGCCAGCGACCACCTCACCCGGCTGGTTCACGGCGGCCTGCTGGTCGAGGAGCGGCAGGGCCGGCATCGCTACCTGCGGCTGGCCGGGCCGTCGGTGGCCCAGCTGATCGAGGATCTGGCCGGGCACGCTCCGGCACCACCGGCGCCCGCCGGGTCGTTGCGCGCGGCCACCACCAGCGCCGCACTGGCGTACGCCCGGACCTGCTACGACCACCTGGCCGGACGGGTGGGCGTGCTGATGTACGACGCGTTGGTGGCCGCCGGACGACTGGACCGCTCCAGCGGCCTGACGGTGACCGCCGAGGGCTGGGCGTGGGCGGCCGGGTTGGGCGTACCGGTGGATGTCCTGCGCACCGCTCGACGCCCGGTGGTCCGCGACTGTCTGGACTGGACCGAGCGTCGCCCGCACCTGGCCGGAGCGCTCGGCGCGGCGTTGCGCGGCCGATTCACCGACCTGGGCTGGATCACCGCGGGCGCCGGTCGCGCGGTCCGACTCACCCCGACCGGCCGCACCGCGCTCGCCGAGACCCTTGCCGTCCCCGTGTCGACCCTCGCGCCCACCCCGCCCCCGGCGCCCGGTAGCGGCCGCGCCTGACCCGCCCGCCCTGGTACGCGGGCCGGGCGGGATCGTTCGGCGGGGGCCGAAGGGTTCGGGTTCTACCGTCGGGCGGTGACTGACACCTGGCCCGACATCGCACCCGCCGCCGGAACGCCGGCGTGCGGCCCGCCCTCGTTCGCGCCGGAGCGCGGCTGGTGGGTGACGCGGCACGCCGACGTACGGGCGGCGCTGACCGACCCGGCCTTCCGGGTTCCGGCGGTCGAGAGCGGCCCGCCCGGCACGCTCGCCTGGCTGCGCGCCTCGGTGAGCAGGTTCAGCTCGCCGCGACGGCACGCCGAGCGCCGCTCGATCGTGGTCGCCGCGCTGGACGCGCTCGACCCGGACGAGCTGCGGCAGGAGGCGGCCCGGCTGACCGGCGCCGTCCTGGACCGCGCCGGTGACCGCCTCGACGTCATGCGTGAACTGGCCCGGTCGGTGCCGTCGCGGGTGCTGGCCGGGCGTCTCGGTCTCGCCGATCCGGCAGCCGCCGGGACGGCGGTCGCGGTCGTCGCTGCGGCGTACCACCCGGGGGTTGACGTGGCACTGGTCCGGCGGGCCGACCGGGCGGTGGCGACGCTGCTGGCGGAGGTGCCGCCGGCGGCGCCGGAGGTACGCGCGAACGTGATCGGCCTGCTGGTCCAGGCGTGCGACGCGACCGCCGGTCTGATCGGCGCCGCCGCCCACCACCTGCTGCCTCTGCCGGGCGGCGACGGTGCGGGCGCGGTGCGGACGGCGGAGTTGCTGGCCGAGGTGCTGCGGCTCGACCCGCCGGTACGGGCCACGCGACGGGTCACCGCGAGCGCGGTGCGACTGGGCGGGCGGGAACTGCCGGCGGACAGCCCGGTGCTGCTCCGCTTCGACGCGGCGAACCGGGACCCGGCGGTGTTCGCCGAGCCGGCGGCGTTCCGACCGGGCCGGCCCGGCGCCGGTCTGCTGACCTTCGGGGCGGGGGAGCGCGGCTGCCCCGGCGACCGGCACGCCCTGGCCCTCGCCACCGGGGTGCTCGACGTGCTGCGCGAACGCTGCCAGCGCACCCGGGTCCCGCTGTGCCACGAGCCGCACCCGACCCTGGCGGTGGCGACGACCCTGGAGGTGAGCGTCCGATGACCGATCGGCGTGCGGAGTTCCGCGCCCTGCATCACGGCGGCCGGCCCCTGCTGCTGCCGAACGCCTGGGACCACGCGTCGGCGGCGGCCCTCGCGGCGCGCGGGCACCTGGCGATCGGCACCACCAGCCTCGGGGTCGCCGCGGCCGCCGGGCGACCCGACGGCGCCGCGGCCACCGCGGGGGAGACCCTGGCCCTGGCCCGCCGGCTGGCCCGCCTGCCGGTGCTGCTCAGCGTCGACGTCGAGGCCGGGTTCGACGACGACCCGGCGGCGGTCGCCGGGTACGTGGCGGAGCTGGCCGGGCTGGGCGTGGTCGGGATCAACCTGGAGGACGGGTGCGCCGACGGCACCCTTGCCGATCCGGCGGGCGTCGCCGAGAAGGTCGCGGCCGTGAAGGCGGCGGTGCCGGACCTGTTCGTCAACGCCCGCGTCGACACGTGGTGGCTCGGGGTGCCGGACCCGTTGCCGCGGACCCTGGCCCGCGCCCGTGCCTACCGGGCCGCCGGGGCGGACGGGATCTTCGTGCCCGGCACCGTCGACCTGGGGACGCTGCGTGTGCTCGGCGAGCGGATCGACGCTCCGCTGAACGCGCTGTACCAGCCGGGCGGGCCGTCCCTGGACGAGCTGGGCGGGGCCGGCGTCGCCCGGGTCAGCACCGGCTCCCTGCTGTTTCGGGCCGCGCTCGCCGCGGCCGTCGCCGCCGCCGACGCGGCCCGCGCGGGCGCGCCGGTCAACCTGTCGGGGCTGCCGTCGTACGCCGAGGTGCAGGGCCTGGCACCTGACCAGCGGGACCGGGGCTAGGCCGGCGCGGGACGCCACAGGCCGACCTCGAAGGCCTCGCACAGCCCTCGGTCGCGGCCGGCCACCTGTGCCCACCACCGACTCTTGACTCGCAGGTACTCCTCGGTCATGTAGTCCCGGTCGAGGATCTGCCGGTACGCGGCGAGCGCCTTCATCTTGGCGCACCAGACGTTCGTGACGTCCACGAAGAAGGTCGGGCGGAAGTCGGTCGTGGCGAAGGTCGGGTGGCCGAGCAGGAGCATCGTCGGGTGACGGCTGCGGCTGACGGTGATCCGCACGGCGTGGCAGATCGCGTTGTGGTCCTGGTTCTGCCCGGCGCCCGGACCGTGGGTGATCACCACGTCCGGGCGGCGGGCATCGATCAACGCGTCCGTGATGGTGACCAGGTCCCCGCCGGTACGCAGGTCGTTGGAGGCCAGGTCGCCCACCTCGCCGGTTGCCCCGAGGATCTCGCAGCAGGCGTCGAACGCCTTGTCCCGGCCCTGACTCCCGCGCGACAGGGAGGCGACGTGGACGTCCATCCCGGCCTGGGTCATGCGGGCGATGGTGCCGCCGCACAGCAGTGCCTCGTCGTCCGGGTGCGCGACGATCACCAGAGCGGTCCGCAGTGCGGTCGTCGCGAAGGGATTCACCTCGCCAACCGGGTCGTTCGCCGTCATCGAGGTGGAAGCCTCCCCCGCCCATCGTGCCGGTGCGATGTCGTCAGCCATTGACGAAGTATGGCGGCATTCCGTCAGCGTCTGATCACTCGCTGGTATGCCAGGTGCCGCCGTTCGGCGTAGCGGCCAGCGCGAGGTCAGCTCCGTTAGGGGTGAATCGGAGGATTGTTCGATCCATCCCGGTCCGGCTGATTACGGTGGTTTCAGGGCGATCCACCCAGTGCCGCGAGCGGAGAAGGGACCCCCGTCATGCGAGTGCCCAGCCGTAGTCCGGGACAGCAACCTGGTTCGCCCGTCTCACCCACCGCGCCGCCCCGCCGCCGGCCCTCCGGCATCACCCCGCGCCGCCGGTCCGCCGCCGAGCCCGACCTGGCCGCCTACCGGGCCGCCGTCGCCGAGCTGCTGATCGAGGTGGGCGCCCTGGCCGACGCGGCGAGCACCCGGGCCCGCCAGGTGCTCGTCGACGAACGGTTGCGGGAGCCGGCGCTCGCCGCCGTCCTCGACGCCACCCCCCAGGGGCTGCTCGGGGCGCGCGAGACGCTGCTGCTGGAGATGGCCCGCTACCAGCCCAACGAGCGCACCTCGGCGCGCGACCTCAGCGCGCTGGTGCGGATCTACCTGCTCTCCCGCATCGACGTGCTGTGGTGGCAGGACGCCCCGACGTTCGTCACCGACGACCAGGTCAACGGCAGCGCGGAGCTGGTCGACCTGGAGTGGCTGCGCCGCCGCGACCTGCTGCGGTTCCGCTACCAGGAGCAACCCGCGACCCTGCTGGGCCGCGCCGCCCGCGGGCTGCGACGTCGACTGCGCCCGGACGCCGCCCCGCAGACCGCCGGGCTGCTGTTCCGGCGCGCCCGCCGGGAGGTGGTGGCGCTGCTCAACGACCTCGCGCGGGAGTTCGCCGCCGCCGCACCGCCGAACACCCCGCCGCTGTGGGTGACCAGCCTGGTCCGCAGCGCCGAACACCAGTACCGGCTGCGCCGGCTGGGTTACGCCGCCATGCTGCCCAGCGGGCACTGCCTCGGCTACTCCGTCGACGTCGAGCTGAGCTGGTTCGAACGGTTCGGCGCGCGCCAGGCGCTGGCGGACCTGCTGCTGGCCCGGCAGGAGGCCGGTGAGCTCAACGTGATCGACGAGGGGCAGGCGTGGCACCTGTGCCTCGCGCCCGCCGCCCGGCGTCGCCTCCGCCGCGCGTACGAGGCCGAGATGGGGGTCTGAGCCGGTGTGCGGCATCGCCCTGAGCATCGGCCCCGAGGCCGACCCGGCCACCTTCCGGCGGATGCTCGCCGTCCTCGCCCCGCGCGGCGAGGTCACCGAAACCCGCTCCGAGCGCGGGCTGCTCGCCGGCACCCGCCGCCTGCGCGTCGTCGACCGGGACCGGGCGGTGCAACCGTGGACCTCGACCGACGAGCGCTGGCTGCTCTGCTTCAACGGCGAGATCTTCAACTACCGGGAGCTGCGCGCGCAACTGACCCGCCTGGGTCAGGCGTTCCGCACCGAGGGTGACACCGAGGTGCTGCTCGCCGCGTTCCAGCAGTGGGGCGAGGCGGCGGTGACCCGACTGCGCGGCGAGTACGCGTTCGCGGCCGTGGAGCGCAGCACCGGCCGGGCCTACCTGGCCCGCGACCCACTCGGGGTCAAACCGCTGTACTGGTCCCGTCGGCCCGGCTGCCTGCACCTCGCCTCCGAGGTCAAGGCGCTCGTCGGACACGGCGCGCCGATCGTCGAGGTGCCGCCCGGGCACCACGGGTGGGTGGAGGCGGACGGGCACGTCCGCCTCAGCCCGTACGTCGACCTGCTCACCATCGGCGCGGGCCTGCCGGTCATCGACGACCCGGAGGAGGCCGCCCTGCTCGTCCGTGCCGCGCTCAGCGACGCCATCCGGATGCGGGTGGAGACCGACCTGACCGTCGGGGTGGTGCTCTCCGGTGGGCTGGACAGCTCGCTGATGCTGCGGCAGGTGCGCGACATCCACCCGGACTGCGTCGCGGTGACGGTCGGCGTCGCGGACAGCCCCGACGTCGCGTACGCCCGGCGGCTCGCCGCCGACCTCGACGTGCCGCACGTCGTGGTCGAGCTGCGCCCGCGCGACATCCGGCTCGCCGACGTGCGCGAGGCGATCCGCATCTCCGAGTTGACCGAGTACGGCGACATCATCAACGCCGTCGTGTCGGTCCCCATCTTCCGGCGCCTGCGGGACCTGGGCATCAAGGTGGTGCTGACCGGCGACGGCTCCGACGAGTTGTTCGGTGGGTACCCGATGTACCACCAGGTCGGCCCGGCCGCGGCGCGCCGGCTGTTCCTGCACCGGATCCGCAACCTGTGCCGCACCGAGTTGCAGCGGGTCGACCGGGCCGCCATGGCGTACGGGGTGGAGGCCCGGGTGCCCTTCCTCGACCTGAGCGTGGTGGAGCTGGCCATGCGGCTGCCGCTGCACCTGAAACTGCGCGACGGGCAGGAGAAGTGGATCGTCCGGCGGGCGTTCGCCGACGTGCTGCCCGACTACATCCTGCGGCGGCCGAAGAACCCGATGTCGTACTCGTCGGGGTTGCACGAGCGGGTCCGGCTCTACAAGCCGCTCTTCGCCCGGCTGCACCGCTCCTTCGGCTACGACCTCCAGGAGCCGGTGCGCCGCGACTTCGACACCGTGCTGAGCCGGTGTGGCAACGACCTCGACCGGGCCATCGCCGACGGGCTGGACCGGCCCGACTACACGGTCCTGGAGCACGCCCGTGACCTGGTCGGCGCCGCCACGTGGAACGCCGCGCCGATGGTGCGCCGGTTGGTCGGCCCGCGCCCGGCCCGGCGCTCGTCGGTCGGTTGACCCCCCGCTTGACTCTGACACCGTGTCAGGGACGAGCGTGAGGGGACCATGTTCACCATCGGAGACTTCGCCCGACTGGGCCGGGTGTCGGTGCGGATGCTGCGGCACTACGACAGCATCGGGCTGCTGCGTCCGGCCGCCGTCGACGCCCACACCGGATACCGGTTCTACCGCGCGGACCAGCTGCGCCGGCTCAACCGGGTGATCGCCCTGAAGGAGCTGGGCCTCACCCTCGAGCAGGTGCGGGTCATCGTCGACGACGTGGTCGACGTGGTGGAGCTGCGCGGCATGCTGCGGCTGCGGCGTACCCAGTTGGAGGATCAACTGGCCGCGGACGCCGCCCGGCTGGCGGCGGTCGAGGCGAGGCTCCGGATGATCGAGTCGGAGGGCACCATGAGTACGCAGGACGTCGTCCTGAAGGAGGTCGCACCGGTGCGTGTCGCGGAGCTGACCGCGCTCGCGCCGAGTTACCAGAGCCAGGACATCGGCCCGGTGATCGGGCCGCTCTACCCGGAGTTGTTCCGCCGACTGGCCGACGCCGGGATCACCCCGACCGGACCGACGATCGCCTGGTACGAGCCGGCCGCGCCTGGCGACGGCGACGCGGTGCTGGTGCACGCCGGGGTGACCGTCGCCGTCGGCGCGGCGAGCGTTCCCGACGTCGAGGTACGCGACCTGCCCGCGCTGGGCGCCGCCGCGACGATCGTCCACCATGGGGCGATGGACGACGTCGAGCAGAGCATGCAGGTGCTCGCCCGCTGGATCGACGACAACGGCTACCGCGCCGACGGCTTCGCCCGCGAGGTGTACCTGGACTACTGCCCGGAGCAGCCGGAGAAGGGCGTCACCGAGCTTCAGCTCGCGGTGCGCCGGGACTGATCGCGACCCTGCCGTCGTGCCCGCCGCAAAAGGACGCGACGGCAGTCGGAATTCGGACAGCCTCCGCCCAAGGCTGGACACTTTACCCGCCCGAAAATGGCCTGACCTGGGAAAACTGGTAGGAGTAGATAGAGATCCGTCACTCAACACGTGAAAGCCATTCCGTGCGTGACGGTCGAATTTCCGCCAGTCGCCCTGCGGCCGGGGGGATCAGGCGCGTGGCCGCCACGCACGATGAGCCGGTCGCCTGGTCCTTTCCCCGCCCGCGGTGGCCCTCATCCCCGGGAGAGGGAGAAAACATCCATGTCCCCAGTGCTCCGTGCCCGTCCACGGGCCGTCACGGCCTGCGCCGCAATCCTGGCGCTGCTCGTCAGCCTGCTCGTCGCACCCACGGCGGCCTCGGCCCGCGCCCCGAGTCGCACCCCCACACCCGTGTCCGCGCCGGCGGCCGCGCCGGCCGTCGCCATGCAGCAGATCGCCGAGGCAGCCGCCCCGGCGCAGCCACCGGCCGCCCCGGCCAAGCCGACCGCGTCCTGGCGTGCCGGGACGGCCACGGTGAACTGGAAGGCGCCGGCTGACCGCGGCTCGGCCCTCACCGGCTACCTGGTCACCGCGTACCGCAACGGCAAGAAGGCGAAAACTGCCACCTTCGACGCGTCGACGACCACCCAGAAGATCGAGGGTCTGACCGCCAAGGCCACCTACACCTTCACGGTCGCCGCGAAGAACGCCGAGGGCGTCGGCCCGGCCAGCAAGCCCTCCACGGCTGCCAAGATCATGGCGCTGCCCGGCGCGCCGACCATCATCGCGGTCACCGCCGACACCGCCACGGCCCTGCTGAGCTGGACGCCTGGCCCCAACGGCGGCTCACCCATCACCGGCTACATCGTCACCCCCTGGGTCAACGGCGTGCGCCAGCCCGCCCAGACCTTCGGGGCGGCCACCACCAACACGGTCACCGGTCTGTTCCCCACCACCGCCTACCGGTTCACGGTGGCGGCCCGCACCTCCCAGGGCACCGGCCCCGAGTCCGCCCCGTCGGACGAGGTGATCGCCAACGTCTCGCCGACGTTGCTGTTCAACCACCCGAACGACGCGACTGTCGGCATCGCGTACACCGCAACCCTGAACATCACGCACGGCGTGCCGCCGTACCTCTGGAGCGTCGACTCGGGCACCCTGCCGCCCGGCATCTCGCTGAATCCCGTCACCAACGGCATCTCCGGCGTGCCGACCACCGCGGGGACCTACCCGGTGGTGATCCGGGTCATCGACGCCGACGGCGAGACCGGCACCCGGTTGATCACCCTGGTGGTCAACAAGGCGCCCCTCCTGAGCTTCCCGGCGCCGCCACTGGGTGAGGTCGACGCCCCCTACTCCGAGCAGCTCAACGTGATCGGCGGCACCGGGCCGTTCACCTGGTCGCTGCCGGCCGGTTCGCTTCCGCCCGGCCTGACCCTCGACCCGACGACCGGCCTGCTGTCCGGCCGGCCGACAGCTGTCGGCGCGTACCCGTCGACGGTCCGGGTGACCGACGCCAACGGCTTCGCCGCCAACCGACCGATCCGAATCCTGATCCAGCCCAAGAGCGTGGCCACGTTGAGCGTGTCCACAAATGCCATCAACTTCGGCAGCTCGGTGCAGTTCCAGGTCATCGTCGGTCCCGGCGTCGCCGAGGGTAGCGTGACACTCATCGACGAGTTGCCCAACGGGGTGGAGACCCCACTGGGCACCTTCCCGCTGTCGCTCAACGTGGCCACCTTCCAGGTCTACGTGCCGGCGTTCGGGCACAACCAGTTCCGGGCGCAGTACGACGGGACCGGCCCGCTGGGCGAGGCGGTGTCCAACGAGGTCGCCATCGAGGTCTCGGCGGCACCCCGCCAGGTGGTCATCGACCAGTTCGCGCAGTCCGGCATCAGCGGCCTCGCCGACCAGTTCGTCTCGATCGTCAACGGCACGGCGATCAACCTGCCGATCGCCGGTTTCAAGGTGGAGGCGCCCGGCGGACTGTCCATCACCATCCCGGGCAGCGCGCGGCCGCTGCCGCCCAAGCGGGGTTATCTGATCGCGGCCACCAACTACTCCCTGTACAACATCCAACCTGACCTCGTCGTCCCCAGCCTCGGCCAGGGCGGCTTCCGGCTCGTCGCACCGGACGCGGCGAAGACGGTCACCGACCGGGCCGGGTCGACGCCGGGCTTCTCCGAGGGCCCGCCTCTGCCTGCCTTCAACTCGCCGCCGTTCGTCCCCTACGCCTGGAACCGCCTGCGGATCGGGGGCAATCTGAAGGACACCGCCAACAACGTGGCCGACTTCCGGCTGGTCGCCACCGTGCTCGGGCCGATCAACGGGGTGCCGTCCACACTCGGCAGCCCCTCACCGCAGAACACGCTGGGCACCTACCAGCAGAACGCGGCCGTCCAGTCGACGCTGTTCGATCCGAACGTGGCGGCGTCGGTCGCGCCGAACCGGGTCCGCACGCCGAACAGCCTGGTGATTCGCCGGACGCTGACCAACCGGTCGTCCGCGCCGATCACCCAGGCGCGGATCCGGATCACGTCGCTGAGCGCGGAGAACGGCGCACCGTATCCCGGTGGGTCGTCGCCGCAGGTGCACTCCAACCTGCGGTTGGTCAACCCGGCCAACCCGACCACGTCGATCACCATCAGTGATGGCCGCACGTTGCTGGTGCGCAACCTGTCCATGGACACTCCGGCGACCAGCCCACCGGGCGGTGGGCTGGGCACCACCCTGACGATCCCCATCGACCTGGGTGGGCTCGCACCGGGCGCGTCGATCCACGTCGCGTTGAGCTTCGCGGTGGACACCCCCGGATCGTTCTGGGTGGCGTACGACGTCGACGCGCTCGGCGGGGGCGTCGTCCCCACGATCGCGCCGTCGGCGAAGAGCGCCAAGGCGACCAAGCAGCGCGCGGCGGACGCCAAGCGGCTGAAGGAGTCGCAGAAGGTGACAGTCGACAGAGGCACGATCCGCTGACGCTCGTCGCTGGATAGTGCGGGTGGCGCGTCTCCACGAGCGCCACCCGCATCGCGTCGCTGTCCATGATCGTTGAGCAGACGATGAGCGGGGAGAACATGCCCACACCCGGACGAGCTGTCTACGGGCTTCTGGTCCACGGTGTGGACGAGGCGTCCGAGTTGCCCCCGGCCGACGGCGCGACCCTCGGGTGGCCCGCCGTGCGGGTCTGCCAGGTGGACGCACCGCCACCAGCACCCGTGCCCCTGAACGACGCGCGGGGCACCCGGATCCTCGCCGATGGGCGAACCCTCTCCGTGGACCGGCTGCGGGGCACCGCCACCTTCTACGGGCCACCGCTCGCCCCGGACGTGCTGGCCCACCCGTACCTCGCGCCGGTGGCGACGACGGTCAGCAGGTGGGCCGGGCGGGAGACGTTCCACAGTGGCGCGTTCGTGCTCGCCGGCCGGGCCTGGGCGGTGCTCGGCCCGCGTACCGCCGGCAAGAGCAGCCTGCTCGCCGCCCTGGCCGCCCGGGGTCTGCCGATCCTGACCGACGACATCCTGGTCGTCGACGGCGTCGACGCCTTCGCCGGCCCGCGCTGTGTCGACCTGCGGCAGCCGGTGCCCGGAGTGGGCCTGCCCACCCGGCCGGTCCGGGCCGGCACCCTGCTGCGGGTGGGGCTGCCGCCGATCGCGCCCCGCGTCCGGCTGGGCGGTTGGTTGTTCCCGCGCTGGGGCGCCGCGCTCACCCTGACCCGGCTGTCCGGCGCCGCCCTGCTGGCCCGGCTCGCCGGCCAGCGATCGTTCGGGCAGTTGCCCTCCGATCCGGCCGCTCTGCTGTCGCTCGCCGCCCTGCCGGCGTGGGAGTTGACCCGTCCGCGCGACTGGGCCGCCCTCGACGACACCCACCGGCTGCTCGCCGCCGCCGTCGTCGCCGCCTCGGCCGTGGGAGCGACGCGGTGAACGACCTACCGTCAGCGGTCCGCTGCCTGAGTCTCGACACGGCCGCGGTCGGCGTCACCGCCGCACTCGCCGACCGGGGGGTGGAGGCCGTCCTGCTCAAGGGGGCCGGGCTGGCCCGCCGGCTGGGCCAGGAGGGGCACCGGGTCTACACCGACGTCGACCTGCTGGTCGCCCCGGCCTCGTTCGACCTCGCGCAGCGGGCGCTCGCCGACCTCGGCTGTGTCAGCGCGCTCCCCGAGGGGCGGCCCGACCACCGGTCGCACTGGTACGAGCGCCCCTGGCGGATGCCCGGCCCGCTGGCGCTCACCGTCGACCTGCACCGCGGGTTCCACGGGGTCGCCGACGCGGAGGCGTTGTGGACCGCGCTGTGGGGCTCGGCGGAATGGATCAGATTGGCCGGCGGCCTGGTCACCGTGCCGGACGAGGCGGGCGCTGCCCTGCTGGTCGCCCTGCACGCCGCCGCACCGGGTCGCTCCGACCGGCCGCATGCCGACCTGCTGCGGGCGCTCGAGATCTTTCCCGTCGACACCTGGCGGGCGGCGGCCGACCTCGCCGCGCGGACCGGCGCGCTGCCGTCGTTCGCGTTCGGCCTGCGCCTGACGCCGGCCGGCGCGACCCTGGCCGGCACGCTGGCCCTGCCCCGGCAGGGCACGCCCGCGCTGTGGCTGCGCGCCCACCGCGCCTCACCCGCTGCCCTGACGATCGCGCAGCTCGCCGAACTGCCCACCGTGGTCGACCGGCTGCGGCACCTCGGCCCGCGGCTGTTCCCGACACCGGCGTCGATGCGGCACGCCAGTCCGCTGGCCCGACGTGGCCCGGTCGGGTTGCTGCTGGCGCACCTGGGCCGGCTGGCCCGAAACGCCGGACGGCTACCGGCCGCGCTGGGCGAGGTCCGCGCGGCCCGGCGCGGCGGTCGCGGCTGACCGCTGGCGGGTTCACCGTCGACCCACCCGGTGACGCCTGTCGTCCCGTCCGGCCGACGGGGTCGGTCAGGGCCGCTCGACCAGCAACCCGTGCCTGCGCAGGTCCGCCAGGAACGCGGCCACGTCGGCGCGGGCTCGCTCCCGGTCCACCGGGGCGGTCTCCACGAGTGCCGTGACCAGCTCGGCACTTGTGGCGCCGGTCGCCAGTCGTCGCCACAGCAACGCGCCGGTGGCGTCCAGCCCGAAGTAGACCGAGTTGCGGGTGTCCAGCACGACCACCTCGTCACCGGCGACCCGCCAGGCCACCCGGTCCGGGTCGACCCGGTGCACGATCTCCTGCTCTGTCACGGTGTGACCTCCACGTCGATGTCGGAACGCTCCGGCCGGCGGGCGGAGTCGGGCGGGTTGGCGGCCAGCCAGAGCTGTTGGACCAGGCTGGCGGTGCCACCGGGGATCGGCCAGTGCGACCAGAGCGCCCGGAGCGCCTCCGTGTCCACCAACTCCTCCTCGGCGCCGGCGCCGTCCCAGGAGCTGACGAACTCGCGGGTCGGCGTCCGGAAGAACACCTCGAGAAAGCGGGCCTTGCGGCGCGGCGCGGTGACCTCGGCCGGTAGGGCCCCCCGAGCGATCTCCGTCAGCAGCCGGTCGCGGCCGATGTTCCGGTGGTCGCCGTACCGCGTCGTCAGCGCGGCCAGGAATCCCTCGTCGAGCAGCGGCTGGATCGCGGCCGCCCGGTGCTCGGCGGCCAGCGCGGCCAGGGCCGAGCAGGTCGTCAGCAGGTCTCGCCGCCGGGTGTGCCAGGCGATCCGCTGTCCCAGGCGACGCGGTTCCGCGCGCTGCTCCGCGCGCTGTGCGCGGTGCGCCTCCCGGGCGACAGCCGCCCGCAGCCACGGAAACATCTCCGCCGGCCCCCGCCGGGTACGCGCGGCGTGCCGCAGCCACCACAGCCGGCCGCGCAGCGAGGTCGCCGGTGGGCGACGCCACCCGGCCAGGATCTGGTCGCCGCCCGCACCGGTGAGCAGCGAGCCGCCGGTGGCCAACTCGGCGATGGGCAGGTGCAGGTGCAGGTTGACCGGATGGACCACCCCGTGGCGGTGCAGCAGCCGGCGGGCCACCGGCCCGACCAGGTCTAGGTCGTCGTCGGCCCGCAGGATCTGCCAGGACCTCCCGATCCCCAGCGCCCCGATCACCCGCTGCTGCCAGTGCGACTCGTCCGCCCGGGGAGCCCCGCCGAACCGCCAGGTCACCGGGACCGGGTCCGGCAGCCCCTCCCGGCGGGCCGCCCGGACGGCCACCGCCAGGATCAGCGACGAGTCCAGCCCACCGGAGAAGCTCACCACACACGGTGGGCGGTTCAGACCGGCCAGCACGGCCGCGTCGAGCGCACCCAACGGGTCCGGTACGCCGGCCGCCACGGGTCGACGCGGCGGGCCGACGCCGAGCAGCGTGCCGGTGGCGAGGTCGAACGGTGTGGGACGGAGCATGTCGTACCTCAATCGCGTTTCAGGGCGCCGCGGCCGGCGGCGACCCGCAGCGCCCCCGCGAAGACCCAGCTCGACAGCGGCAGCAGGAGCGCGGTGGCACCGAGCAGCGCGACTGCCGACCAGGCCCAGTCGCCGCCGGCCAGCGCGGCGCGCAGGCCGTCCAGAGCGATCCGGCTGGGCAGCACCGCGGTCAGCTCCGGCAGGGGGCCGGGAAGTTCGGAGACCGGGAAGTACGTGCCGGACACGAAGGTGAGCCCGACGACGAACAGCCGGGCGGCGGCGTCGCCGTGCCCGACGGCGACGGTGAACGCCGCGAGCGCGATGCCGATGCCCAGCAGCGACGCGGTGCCGGCGACCAGCAGCACCGCGACTCCCCACCAGTCGGCCCGGTCGGTGTGCAGGCCGAGCACGGTGCCGAGGATGGCCAGGTAGACGCAGGAGCGCAGCAGGGCGAACAGGAACGGGTAGCCGGCCGTCCCGATGGCCAGCGCGGTGACCGGCACGGGTTGGGCGGCCAGCACCTCCAGGGTCCCGCTGCGCTGTTCCCGGATCACCCGGCCGGTCAGCTGCGTGGTGGCGGCCTGGAGGACGAGCAGGAAGGTGATGCCGACCGCGACGAAGTCGAAGTAGCTGGGCGCGTGGGTGAGGTCGGTGCCCGCCGACGGGGTGAGCACCCGGGAGATGAACAGGAAGACGACCAGGTTCACCACCCCGAAGGCGAGGTCCAGCAGCAGCGGCAGCCGGAACTGCCGGGGGTCGCCGAGATCACGGCGGACCAGGGCGAGGACCATCGCGACCGGCCCGGCGCCGGCGGCCCGGCGACCGACCGGTCGGCTGGTGGTCGCGGCCGCGACGGCTGGCGTGGTCGGCGTCGTCATCGGCGGGACGGGAGGGTCAGGGCGGACCGGCACCGGTCGCGGTCGTCGGCGAGGTGCGACGCGATCACGCAGGTCAGCTCGGGCCTCCGGTCGAGGGCCTGCCACAACAGCAGCCGCGACGGCTCGTCGAGGGAGCGGCCCGGCTCGTCGAGCAGCAGCAGCGCGGGCTCGGCGACGAGAGCCCGCGCGATGCTGACCCGGGCCCGCATCCCCGCCGAGCACCGTTGCACGGGCACGGTCGCGTAGCCGGCCAGGTCCAGCTCGGCTTCGACCCGGGCGACGGCCGCGCGGACGGCTCGCCGGGGCAGCCGGAGTCGGGCCACGAGGGTGACGTTCTCCCGTGCCGACAGTTGCTCGTAGAGGCCCTGTTCCGGGGCGAGGCAGACAGCGGTCAGGCGCCGGGCGGGCAGTGAGCCGACCGGATGGCCGCCGACGGTGGCCTGTCCGGCGCTGAGGGTCAGCGTGCCGGACAGGCACCGCAGCAGCGTGGTCTTGCCGGAGCCGTTGTTGCCGCCCAGGAACAGCCGGGCACCGACCGGGACGTCGAGGTCCAGGTCGGTGAAGATCACCCGGCGACCGAACCGGCGCTGTGCCCGGCGGATCGTGAGCAGCGGCGGTCCTCCCACGATGGCGGGCGGTGACGGGTCAGAGCGAACCGTCGCCGCCGCCGCCCAGGCCGTCGTCCGGGCCGACGGTGCCGCCCTTGGTCAACTCGGCGAGAGTGCCCAGGCGCTGGATCGTCGGCGGGCGGTAGTCCGAAGGAATCGTCTGGGCTGTGTCCAGCTCGTGCTGCGCTGTCATCGGTTCTCCTACTCGTATCGGTGTCGAACCAGCATAAACGGTCATCTCGCGCTTCTGGTCGATAACACGTATCGGTGGGTCAAACACCGCAACAGAGTGAGAACCCTTCAATAGGGGCTCAACTAGCCAGCAGGAGCGCGCCGACCGCCGCGACCGTGCCGGTCACCGCGAGCAGGGCGCTGGTCAGCACGAACCGCCGCATCGGCACCGTCACCCCGGCCGCCCGGCACCGCTCGAACCACAGCAGGGTGGCCAGCGACGCCCAGGGGACGGCCAGCGGGCCGACGTTGGTGCCGATCAGCAGCGCCAGCAGACGGGTGTGCTCGCTGGGCGGCAACACCGACTCGCCGGCCAGGTAGGCCGGCAGGTTGTTGACCAGGTTGGCCAGCAACGCCCCCGTGCCG
The DNA here is from genome assembly GCF_040649655.1 of Micromonospora sp. NPDC048905. Classification (NCBI taxonomy): domain Bacteria; kingdom Bacillati; phylum Actinomycetota; class Actinomycetes; order Micromonosporales; family Micromonosporaceae; genus Micromonospora; species Micromonospora sp. NPDC048905. The sequence goes on from NZ_JBEZFV010000017.1 coordinate 76,418, forward strand.
CCCGCGCGCAGCTCGCCGAGCGTTCCACCGTGGCTGCCGAGCAGGCCGCCGACCAGGTCGTCCAACCCGTGCTGCCCGAGGGTCTGCACCACCAGGAACAGACCGACGACGAAGAGCAGCAGCCGCACCGGCACCAGCTTCAGGCGCAGCGTGGCGGGGGAGCGTACGACGAACCCGACGAGCACCAGCGCGAGCGCGACCGTGGAGGCCAGACCGATTTCCACCCCGGCGAGGATGCCGGCGACGAAGAGCAGACAGCCGGCGAGCGCGACGCGGTGCAGCACCGGATCCGGCGGCACGTGCCGGGCCGGCGGTACGAAACGCCCGCCGACCGGTTGGTCCCGCCGCCACCACGCGTACCACAGCAGCGCCATGGTGACCGCCACGGCGGCGAGTTGCGGCAGCGCCATCCGCTCGGCGTAGGCCAACGGGGACAACCCGACCCGGTCGGCGGCCAGCAGGTTTGTCAGGTTCGACACCGGCAGCAGCAAACTCGCGGTGTTCGCCAGCCAGACCGTGGTCACCGCGAGCGGGCCGGCCGGGACGCCCAGGTTGCGGGCCAACGCGAGCAGCACCGGGGTGAGCAGCACGGCGGTGGTGTCGAGGTTGAGCACGAGGGTGGTCAGCGTGGCCAGGCCACCACAGAGCAGGAACAGCGCCGCCCACCTGCCCCGGGAGGCGATGGCCAGTCGGCTGGCCAGCACGTCGAAGACGCCGGCCACGGCGGTCAGCTCGGCGAGCACGATCACGGTGCCGAGGAAGAGCAGCAGCGGCAGGATCCGGTGCAGGGTGGCGGTGGTCTCCGCCCGTGGCAGCAGCCCGCTCAGCGCGCAGGTGAGGCCGAGGACGGCGAGGACGACCGCCACCGCGTCCAGCGGGTGGGGTCGCCAGCGCGTGGTCGGCTCGGGCGGGGCTGCGGTCGTCACGTCTGACCACGTTCGCACAGCGTCCGGCCGGCGGCGTCGCCGCCCCCACTGGGGTGACGAGCCGCACCGTTGGCGGCCCGTCGCCCTGCTGATTCGCCCGTTGAAGCAGAGCAAAGGTGAACTCGGGGCGGCCGGGGTGGGCGATGCGCCGGGGTGAAACAGCGCGGTGGACAACCGTCTACCGCTGCCATAGCGTCCAACGGGTATGCGGAGGACCCTGCCGGCCGTTGCGACGGCCCTGTTGCTCGCCCTGACGTCCTGTGCCACATCCGGGCCGGCGGGCCCGTCGCGCGTCGGGTCGCCGGCCGCCACCCCGGCCGCTTCCCGCCAGGACGCCGCCCAGGCCGAGCAGACTATGGCCAGCCTGCGCCGGGTCGACGACCTGCCGCTGTACGAGATGACGTACGTCGGGGCATACGACCCGACGGTGGGGACCGACGCGGCCCCGCCCAGTCCGTTCGGCTGCTCGCTGTTCGTCGCCGCCGGTGACCTGGCGCGGCCGTTGTTCGCCCGCAACTTCGACTGGGACGCCAACCCGGCGCTGGTGCTGCGGACCGACCCGCCGGACGGCTACGCGGCCGTGTCGCTCGTCGACATCTCCTACCTCGGGGTCGGCGCGGACCCGGCCGGTGACCGTCGGCTGCTCGACGCGCCGCTGCTGCCCTTCGACGGCATGAACGAGCGGGGCCTCGCCGTGGGGTTGGCGGCGGACGACGCGGCGACCGCCCGCCCGGTCGCGGGCAGACCCACTGTCGGTTCGGTGCGGATCCTGCGGTTGGTGCTGGACCGGGCCGCGACGGTCGACGAGGCCGTTGCCGTGTTCACCCGGCACAACCTCGACTTCGACGGAGGGCCGCCGCTGCACTACCTGCTGGGCGACGCGTCCGGCGCATCCGCCGTGGTCGAGTTCGTGGACGGGGAGATGCGGGTGGAGCGGGGCACGGGCGGCTGGCAGGCGCTCACGAACGTGCCGGTCGCAGGGGTGCCCGAGCAGCGCCGCCGGGAGGACCGCCGGTACGGGCAGATCGCCGCCGTGCTCACCGACGCGGGCGCGGTGGTGGACGCCGACGCGGCGCACCGCATCCTCGCCGCCGTTCGGCAGGGGCATACCCGTTGGTCGGTGACGTACGGCCTGCGCAGCGGTGAGGTTCGACTGATCACCGCGGGCGGTGGCGAGCGCCGTTACCAGTTGGCCGTGCGCTGACGCGCGTACCCCCTGGGAACGTGGACGGGCCCGGCCCTGCGGATTCGAGGGCCGGGCCCGGTGTCGTGCTTGGTGCCTACCAGCCGAGGAAGCTGGGCTGGGTCTGCACGTTGAGCTCGTTGTAACGGGTCAGCTTGGCCGTCCAGGTCCGCCAGTCGTTCAGCTCCAGGACGTCCAGGCCCTTCACCATGTCGTTGGAGTAGATGTGGCCGTTGTAGTAGTACGCCGACCAGGTGCCACCACCGACGGGCAGGGTTGCCGAGAGCGGGCCACGCTCCCAGAAGGCGATCTCCTTCGGGTTGGCCGAGTCGGTGAAGTCCCAGACCGAGATGCCGCCCTGGTACCACGCCTGGACCATGATGTCGCGACCGAGCACCGGCACCAACGAGCCGTTGTGTGCCACGCAGTTCTCGGTGGCCGCGTTGACCCGCGGGATCTTGTAGTAGCTGCGGAAGGTCATCGTCCGGGCGTCGCCGCGGCCGGCGATGTCGTAGATGGCGTCCGCGCCCCGGTTCGGTCCGATGGCCTCGTTGCAGGTCGCCGCCCCGCCGCCACCCAGCTCGTCGGTGAAGATCACCTTGGTGCCGGAGTTGTTGAACGTGGCGGAGTGCCAGAACGCGAAGTTGACGGTGTCCCGGACCCGGTTGATGACCCGGGGCGCCTCCCGGTTCTTGATGTCGAGCAGGATGCCGTCACCCATGCAGGCGCCGGCGGCCAGGTCCTTCGACGGGTAGGCGGTGATGTCGTGGCAACCGGTCGTTGCCGAGCCGGTCCCGCTGCCGGGGAAGCCGCCGTCCGGGAAGAGGTTCGGCGTCGCCACCACGGCGGCGTCGGTGGGCTTCTTCAGCGGCACCTTGATGATCGAGATGGAGTCGTGCGGCGGTTGGCAGTCCGGGAACTCGGCCCGCGGGCTGTACGACGAGACGTACAGGTAGATGGCCTTGCGGTCCTTGCCCGGCACCAGGGTGTGGGTGTGCGAGCCGCAGGCCGTCTCGACGGACTTGATGTAGCGGGGGTTGGCCTTGTCCTTGATGTCGAAGACCTTGATGCCCTCCCAGGACCCCTTCACGTCCGCCCCCTGCGTGGTGCTGTTGCAGGAGTCGTCGCTGCGCGACGAGTCGGTGGAGAGGAAGAGCAGGTCACCGTGCACGGAGATGTCGTTCTGCGACCCCGGGCAGAGCACCCGGGCCGTGACCGTCGGGGCGCTGGGCCGCGAGATGTCGTAGATGACGAAGCCGTTGTAGTTGCCGGCGAACGCGTACTTGCCCTGGAAGGCGATGTCGCTGTTCGTCGCGTCCAGTGGGGCGACCTTTGGCACGTTGGCGATCTGCCGCAGGTTGGGGCTGCTGACGATCTCGTCGACGCCGGGGATCGCGTTGGTGGTGGGGGCCGACGGCGGTGCCACCTGGGCGTTGCCGGGCGGGGCGACGAGCGCGCTGGCGACGAGGAGCCCGGTTGTGGCGAGCGCCACGATGCGGAGTTGTCGTGGCCGTGGCATGTGGAGTCTGATCATCGGCGAGGCCCTTCGCAAGGGGGAGATGATTGTCGACACCTTACCGTCCGACGAAGAACGTCGATGTGATGCGGGTCACATCAAAGTGCCTGCGTCAATGGATAGCATCGCGATGACCTCGACTCCAGGGAGTGGCCCATGACCGATCGGCGCGCACGAACCCTGGCGATCGTCACACTGGCGTTCCTGCTCGCGCTTGTGACAGTCGTCGTGAGCCGCGCCGGCGGCGACGCCCCGACCGGCGCCGCCCAGTCCGCATCCGCGCCCGCCACCTCCGCCTCGCCGACGGTCAGCCCGGTCCCCACCGACCTGACCGTCATCGCGCCCGGCCGCCCGGGTGAGGCCGCGGCCACCCGCGCGGCCCACGAGGTCCGCGACGCGGGTCCCGCACCGCACAACTCGCTGGACGTGTTGTTCGTCCGGATGATGATCCCGCACCACGCGCAGGCCCTCGCGATGGCGGAACTCGCCCCGGACCGCGCGGCCGACCCCGACATCCGCGCCCTCGCCGAGCGCATCAGGGCCAGCCAGGGACCGGAGATGGGCATGATGCGGGGCTGGTTGCAGACCCGCGGCCTCCCGGCGGAGGTCGAGGGGCACGACCACGGCGCCATGCGCGGCATGCAGTCACCCGAGGCGATGCGGCAGCTCACCGCCAGCCGTGGCCCCGACTTCGACCGGCTCTTCGTCCAGATGATGACCGCGCACCACGAGGGTGCCATCGAGATGGCCACCAACCTGCTGACCGTCGGTTCCGACCTCACGCTCAACGAGTTCGCCACCTCGGTCGCCACCGAGCAGACCGTCGAGATCGACCGCATGCGCGAGGTCCTCGGCCGCTGACCCGCGCCGGACCGCGCGCGAACCGGTCCGGCCAAGGCGCGAGGACCCGTCGACCGGTACGTACGCTGGGTGACCGTGGAACGCACGATGTTCGGTCGCCCGCTGCGCGGCGTCGCCTTCGACGTGTCCGTTTCCGTCGTGGTGGCCCTCATCGGCCTGGCCGGCGCGGCGAACCTGGCGGGCGGTTGGGCGGCCGCGCTGGTCTGTCTGGGGATGGCCGTGGCGCTGCTGTTCCGCCGCGCGCACCCGGGCGCGGTGACCGTGGTGATCGCCGCGCTCGGCCTGGTGCAGGTGATCGCCCGGTGGGGTCCGCTGCCGTTCGACGTCGCCGTCCTGATCGCGCTCTACAGCGTGGTGAAGTACGGCGAGCGGCTGCGCGCGGCGGTGCTCGCCGGTGCGGTCGCCGCCGTGGGAGTGGTGCTCGCCGCCGTGCAGACGCCGGGCGTGATCAGCTGGTGGGTGACCGCGCTGTGGTACGCGCTGGTCACCGGCGCGGTGTGGCTGGTCGCGCTGAACGTGCGGACCCGCCGGCTCTACGTGCTCAGCCTGGAGGAACGAGCCACCACCCTGGAACGCGAACGGGAGGCCGAGTCCCGGGCGGCGGTCGCCGAGGAGCGCACCCGGATCGCTCGTGAGCTGCACGACGTCGTCGCCCACAGCCTGGCGGTGATGATCGTCCAGGCCGACGGCGCCCGGTTCATGCTCGACCGTGACCCCGCGCAGGCCCGCACCGCCGTGAAGGTGGTCGCGGACACCGGCCGGTCGGCGCTGGAGGAGATGCGCCGGTTGGTCGGCGTCCTGCGCGACGCCGGCCCGTCCGGCGGCGACGGGCTCGTGGCGGCCGCCGACCCGGAGCACCGGCGCCTGGCGCTGGCCGAGCTGCCCGACCTGCTGGCCCGCTTCGGTGACGCCGGGCTGCACATCCGCAGCACCGTCACCGGCGAACAGCCGGCCCTGCCTCCGGGGTTGGAGCTGACCGTCTACCGGGTGGTGCAGGAGGCGCTGACGAACGCGCTCAAGCACGCCGGCGTCGGCGCCGTCGTCGAGGTCGCCCTGACCCACACCGCCGAGGCCGTCGTGGTCCGGGTGCGCGACGACGGCCGGGGTCGCCCGCTGGTCAGCCCGGCGCCGTCCGGCGGTCACGGTCTGCTCGGCATGCGGGAGCGGGTGACGGTGTACGACGGCAGCCTCACCGCCGGCCCCCGGCCGGCCGGGGGCTGGCAGCTCGAGGTCCGGCTACCGCTACCGTCGGAGCCGGCAACGGAGGTGATCGCGGCATGACGGTCCGGGTGGTGATCGTGGACGACCAGGCGCTGGTGCGCGCCGGGTTCCGGATGGTGCTGGGCTCCCAGCCCGACCTGGAGGTGGTCGGGGAGGCGATCGACGGCGCGGACGCCCTGCGGGTGCTCGCCCGCACCGAGGCCGACGTGGTCGTGATGGACATCCGGATGCCCACCATGGACGGCGTGGAGGCGACCCGGCAGCTCTGCGCCGGCCGGCCCGCGGGCCCGCCCCGGGTGTTGGTGCTGACCACCTTCGACACCGAGGCGGACGCGTTCGCCGCCCTCCAGGCCGGGGCGAGCGGGTTCCTGCTCAAGAACGTCCCGCCGGAGGAGCTGCTGGCCGCGATCCGGGTGGTGGCCCAGGGCGACTCGGTGGTGGCCCCGTCGATCACCCGGCGGTTGCTGGACCGGTTCGCCGGGCAGCTCGGCGCCGCCCCGAGCGCGGACCCGCGCCTCACGCAGCTCACCGAGCGGGAGCGGGAGGTGCTGCTGCTTGTCGCACAGGGCCTGTCCAACGCGGAGATCGCCGCCCGGGTGCACGTGGCCGAGGCGACGGTGAAGACCCACGTCGGTCGGATCCTGGCGAAGCTCCAGCTGCGCGACCGGGTCCAGGCGGTGGTCCTGGCGTACGAGAGCGGGCTGGTGACACCCGGCGGATGACGCCGCGTACGACCTGGGGCGTAGGGGGCGGTGGGCGCACCGCGACCCGGGACGCACGCAGGTCGAGAGTGCAGGTGGAGATCCACCGACCGGCGGCGACCATAGCGTCGGAGGGGTCCGATCCGCCACCTGCACCGGGAGCCCCGCATGATCCGCCTGACCCTGCGCTCGTTGCGTGCCGAGGCGCTGCGCATGCTGCTCTCCGCGCTGGCCGTCGTGCTCGGTGTCGCGTTCGTCGCCGGCACGATGATCTTCGTAGACGGGATGCGGACCGGGGCGTACGAGCGGGCCGGCACCTTCGACCGGCACACCGACCTGGGGGTCTACGCGACAGGCGCGGAGTTGCTGCCGCCGGCCCTCGTCGATGAGGTGCGGGCGGTCGACGGGGTGGCCGCCGCGGCCGGTGAGCTGACCAACACCGCCGGGATCGTCGGCTCCGACGGCCGTCCGGTGCTCGGCTTCACCATGCTCGTGGCCATCCCCACCGAGCAGGCTCTGCGCTCGTACGACGTGGTCGCCGGCCGGCTGCCCGACCGGGCCGGGGAGGTGGTGCTCGACGCGCCGACGGCGACCGAGGAGGGCTTCGCCCTCGGCGACGAGGTTCGCGTCGGCGGCAGTGGCGGCGCGGCCCGCCCGTACACCCTGGTGGGCACCGTCGACGTGGCCGGCACCGTGCGCGACGTGGGAGGCCCGTTCGTCGGCCTGGTCGGGCCGGACGCGTTGGCCCTCACCGGCCAGCGGGGGTACGGCCGCATCATGGTGGCGGCCCGACCGGGCGCCTCCGTCGCGGCGGTGACCGAGCGGGTCCGTGCCGTGGCCGGCGGCGACACCACCGTGAAGAGTCGCCAGCGGATCCTCGACGAGGCCGTCGAGGAGTCGGTCCGCAATGTGGACCAGTTCCGGATGCTGCTGTTGATCTTTGTGGGGGTCGCGGTGGTGGTGGCCGGCTTCGTGATCGCCAACACCTTCGCGATCGTGCTGGCACAGCGCACCCGGCGCACCGCCCTGTTGCGCCTGATCGGCGCCACCCGGGGGCAGGTGTTCCGGGCCGCCCTGCTGGAGTCGGCGGTGCTCGGGCTGGCCGCCTCCGCACTCGGGGTGCTGCTCGGGGTGGCCCTCGCCGCCGGACTGCGGCTGCTGATGTCCCATCTGGACGTGCCGGGCACCGGTGGTCTGACCGTGACCGGTTCGACGGTGCTGACCGGCCTGCTGTTGGGCACCGCGCTCACCGTGTGCGCCGCCCTGTTCCCGGCCTGGCGGGGCACCCGGATCGCGCCGGTGGCCGCGCTCACCGACGCCGCGGTGCAGCCGAGCCGGGGCGCCGGCCGGGTTCGGTTGGCCTTCGGCGCGGTGCTGCTGGCCGTCGGTGTCGCCGCGCTGGCCGGTGCCGCCAGCGCCGGCCAGTTGGTGCTGGTGGCGGCCGGCGGGGTGCTGACCTTCTTCGGGATCGTGCTGTTCGGGCCGGTGCTCGTCCCGGCGCTGGCCCGGGTGTTCGGCTGGCCGGCCCGTCGCGTCCTGGGGGCGACCGGCGCGCTGGCGGTGGCCAACACGGTCCGCAATCCGCGGCGGGTCGCCGCGACCGCCACCGCCCTGGTGATCGGGATCGGACTGGTGTCGGCCTTCGTGGTCGGCGCGCGTAGCACCAAGGACGGCATCGAGCGCAGCGTGGACGCCCAGATCGGGACGGACTTCGTGGTCAGCGGAATCGGCCAGGAACTCCCGGCCGCGCTCACCGGCGAGCTTGCCGCCCGACCCGAGTTGGGGGTGGTGCACGAGCAGCGCCACACCGTCGTCGCCGGCGTCGAGATCCGGGCGGCCCACCCGGCGCTGGTCAGCCGGACACTGGGCGGGGTGCTGACCGGCGACGCCACCCGGGTGGGTCCCGGGCAGGTGCTTGTCCACCGGGAGTTGGCGCAGGCACGCGGCCTGGAGGTCGGCTCCCCGGTGACCGTCGCGGACCGGTCGTTCCGGGTGGCGGCGGTGGTCACCGACGACACACCCGCCGACGGCGCGCCCGCGGGTCACGTCATCGACATGGCCGACGCGGACTTCGCCGCGCTCTTCCCCGGTCAGCGCGGCTTCCTGGCCGAGATCGACCCCGCCGCCGGGGTGAGCGCCGAGCGGGCCCGGGACGTGGTCGAGGCGGTGCTGGCCAGCTACCCGACGGTGAACCTGATGGACCAGGGCGCGTACAAGAAGATGCTCACCGGCACGGTGGACATGGTGCTCGGCTTCATCACCGCGCTGCTCGGCCTGGCCGTGGTGATCGCCCTGGTCGGCGTGGCGAACACGCTGAGCCTGTCGGTGGTCGAGCGGACCAGGGAGAACGCCGTGCTGCGGGCGGTCGGGCTCACCCGAGGACGGATGCGGGCGGTGCTCGCCGTCGAGGCGGTGCTGATGGCACTGGTCGGTGCGGTGCTCGGCGTCGGGCTGGGCACCGGCGTCAGCGCCTCCGCGATGGCCCTGTTGACCCGCCTCGGCGGGGACTTCCACCTGGTGCTGCCGTTCGGCCAGCTCGGGCTGATCCTCGGCGTCGCGGTGCTGGCCGCCCTGCTCGCCTCGGTCCTGCCGGCCCGCCGGGCGCTGTCCCGCCCGGTCGTCGAGGCGCTCGCCGACCAGTGACCGACGCTGGACCCGCCGGCGGTGCCGCCGTCCGCTGCGTCCAGCGGTTGCCGCCGCCCGCTGCGGCCGGCCGGCTCCGTCGACGGGGCCGGCCGTCCGGGGGCGGGAACGGACATCCGCCGGCCGGTCCCGCCGTCTTCCCCGGCGGCGGGACCGGCCAGCGGTGCCGGGTCTACAGGCGCTCGACCATCGGGCCGACGCACCGGTTGCGGGTGTCGAAGACGTAGCGCGCGTGCCGGACCACCAGGTCGTAGTCGAAGCTGTCGTGGTCGGTGACCACCACCACCGCGTCGGCGGCGCGGATCTCCTGCTCGGTGAGCCCGACCACGGTCACCCCGGCCGGGATCTGGTGCGCCTCGGCGTAGGGCTCGACCGCGTGCACCTCGGCGCCCAGCGACCGGAGCCGGAGGGCCACGTCGACCGCGGGGGAGTCGCGCATGTCGCCGGTGTTCTTCTTGTACGCCAGACCGAGCAGCAGCAGCCGGGCGCCGCTGACGGCCCGGCTGTCCCGGTTCAGTCCCGCCATGATCCGCTGCGCGACGTGCTCGGGCATCTCGTGGTTGATGTCGTTGGCCAGCTCGATGAACCGGAACTGCCGGCCGAGGCGCCGCTTGACCTGCCAGGACAGGTAACACGGGTCGATCGGCAGGCAGTGTCCGCCGACTCCGGGACCGGGCCGGAACGGCAGGAATCCGAACGGTTTGGTCTCGGCGGCGTCGATCGCCTGCCAGACGTCGATGTCGAGGTGGTGCGAGAGCATGGTCAGCTCGTTGATCAGCGCGATGTTGACCTGGCGGAAGGTGTTCTCGATCAGCTTGGTCAGCTCGGCCACCTGGGTCGAGCCCACCGGCACGGTGCGTTCCACGAGGCGCTGGTAGAACTCGTCCACCCTGGCCAGCGACGCCGCGTCCACACCGGAGACCACCTTCGGCGTGTTCTCCAACCGCCACGTCGGGTTGCCCGGGTCGATCCGCTCCGGGCTGTAGCCGAGATGGAAGTCCCCGGGGCTGCGCAGCTCACTGGCCGACTCCAACAGGGGGCGCAGCAACTCCTCGGTGGTGCCCGGGTACGTGGTCGACTCCAGGATCACCGTGCACCCCGGGCGGACGTACGGGCCGATGCCGACACCGGCCTGCTCGACGAAGCTCAGGTCGGGGGTGCCGTCGCGCAGCGGGGTCGGCACGGTGATGACACAGATGTCGAAGCCTTCGGCATCCGTGTATTCCGTGCTGGGGTGGTACCGGCCGCTCCCCAACGCGCGGCCCAGCCGGTCGGTCGGGATGTCCTCGATGAACGACTCGCCCGAGGCGAGACGCTTCACCCGGTCGGCGTCGACGTCGAGGCCGACGACGTCCAGCCCCGCCTCCACCGCGCGCATCGCCAGCGGCAGCCCGACGTACCCCTGACCGATCACGACCAGCTTTTCAGCCTTCACCCAGGCTCCCGCAGCAGATGGTGGATATGACCTGCTGAGGAGCCTAGAGGGGTGTTCGGCGGTTCAAGTCCGTTTTGGGGATATCGGTGCTGGTGGGACTGTCGGCGCCCGGCGAAGCCGGCGCGTTCAGTTGACCTCCGGTCCCTCCGGAACGGCCGGCGGGCTGTCCGTGGCCGTCGGAGTGGGCACGGAAGACGGGGTCGGCGGGGTGCTCGGCGCGGTGGTGGTCGGCGGGGTGGTCATCGTCGGCGTCACCGAAGGTGTCGGCGGGTTGACCGTCTGACTGGGGCGCGTGCTCGGCGTGACGGAGATCGACGCCGACGGGGAGTTGCCGGGCACCACCGACCGGTCGGGCCGGGTCGGGCCACCGGTAGCGATCTGCTCGTTGCCCGCTGGCAGATCCAACGGGCCGCTCGGCGCCGCCGTCGGCGAGCTGGACGGCAGGTTGACCGCCGGGTCGTTGGGCTTGCGCGCCGTGGCCAGTGCCACCCCGAGCCCGACCACCGCGACGAGCACGGCCACCGCCGCGCCGACCAGCGGACCCCGGCGTCGCTGACGCGCGTCCCGAGCCCCACCCGCCACCGCCGCGCCAACCGGCCCGTCGCCGCGGGCGCCCGGCCCGGCGTCGCGCAGCGGAGCGGCTGCCACCATCGCGGTGGGCGGCTCGCCGCCGGTCACCGCGGTCCGGGCGGCCTCGGACATCGCCGCGCCGCTGGTGAAACGGTCCAGCGGGTCCTTGGCCAGGGCCCGGGACACCAGGGCGCGGACCGCCTCCGGAATCTCGTGCGGCAGCTCCGGCGGCTCGTCGTCGAGGTGTCGCACGGCAACCTGGAGGGGGTTGTCGCCGGTGAACGGCGGACTCCCGGTGAGGCAGCAGTAGGTGACCGCGCCCAGCGCGTAGATGTCTGTCGCGCCGGTGACCGGTCGCCCGGCGGCCTGCTCGGGGGCCATGTAGAGGGCGGTGCCGGGCACCGCGTTGGTGCTGGTGATGCTGGTGATGTCGAGCGAACGCGCCACGCCGAAGTCCACCAGGACGACCGAGCCGTCCTCGAGCACGAGCAGATTGCTGGGCTTGACGTCGCGGTGCACGATGCCGCCGCGGTGCGCCGCGTTCAGCGCCGCGGCGGCCTGGGCCACGATCGACATCGTCTCGCCCACGTCGAGGCGGCCGGCCGTCTCGATCCGCTTGGACAACGGCTCGCCGGCGACGAACTCCATGACCAGGTAGTCCGCCCGACCGGCGCCGTCGGGCAGGTCGTCGGCGCCGCAGTCGAAGACCTGCACGATGCCGGGGTGCCGCAGCGCCGCCATGATCCGGGCCTCGGCTCGGAACCGGGCGATGAAGTCGGGGTCGGAGACCAGCGTCGGCAGCAACACCTTGACCGCGACCTGCCGGCCGAGGATCAGGTCCGCGGCAAGCCAGACGTCGCCCATGCCGCCCGTGGCGACACGTTCGTCCAGGCGGTACCGACCGCTGAGCACGACCCCCGATGACAACACCGCAATACCGTACCCAGAGTGGCGCGCGGCGGCGCGACACGGGCTGTCCGCCGAACGAGTGACAACCGCGGCGTATCCGCTCTGACCTGGATGGACACCGCCGCCCCGTGACGGTGCGGCAACGTGTTGTGACGAAAGGTGACATATCTCGGCACGTCGGTGTGATCGACGCTGGCCGAAAGGGTGGGAAGCGGCCAGGTTTGCGCGCTCTGCTCACGGGCAGTGATGACGACACGCCGGCTCGCCGGGTTGATTATTGTCACTCTTCCGTGACAACGTCCCGGCTTGTCGCGTCGTTGGCCCCGTCCTAGCGTTAGCCCGGCTCGAGCCGCCCCCGGTCACCTCGGCCGTCGGCGCGCCGAGCTGACGACCCTGGCGTCGGCCCACAGACACCCCGGACCGACGACCTCGGTCACGGGTGGGACCAGATCGGCGGAGGGCGGCGGGGCGGGTGGTGAGCGGTCGGACGATGCGTACCGCGTGGTCTGCTCCGTCGCGGCGGAGCAGGGCGGCCCGAGCCTTACACGCCACGGGGCGCGGATGACCGGCGAACTGTCCGAGGCGGTCAGCGCGGCGCAGGCGGGGGACGAGGACGCGTTCCGCCTGCTCTACCGCAGTCTCCAACCGGGCCTGCTGCGCTACCTGACCGCCCTGGTCGGCCCGGACGCGGAGGACGTCGCCTCCGAGACCTGGTTGCAGATCTCCCGCGACCTGCCCACCTTCACCGGTGGCGAGTTCCGCGCCTGGGCCGTCACGATCGCCCGCAACCGGGCGATGGACCACCTGCGCCGGCTGCGCCGTCGACCGTCCCTGCCGGTCCCGGTGCACGCGCTCGTCGACCTGGCCAGCACGGCGGACACCGCCGAGGGCGCCAGCGAGACGATCGGCACCGAGACGGCCCTGGCGCTGATCGCCACCCTGCCTCCCCGGGAAGCCGAAGCGGTCCTGCTGCGGGCCGTGATCGGGCTGGACGCGGGATCCGCCGGTCGGGTCCTGGGCCGCCGGGCCGGTGCCGTCCGCACGGCCGCCCACCGCGGTCTGCGGCGGCTCGCGGCCGTGCTGGAGACGCAGCGCGCGGCCGAGCCGTCCGTCGAGGTCGACGGGGTGCCACCACCCCGCACGGGCGGCAGCGCATCCCTGCGGGCACCGCACGCCGAGCCGGCGGACGGCTGACGTGAGGGGATTCTGGATGAACCCGTTCCGGCGCGTCGACCACGCCGAGACCGAACGGCTGCTCGACTCGGCCCGCGCCGACGTGGACGCGTCGTCGGACCAGGCACGACGGGCCACGTCGCCCGGAGGGGAGCCGGCCCGCGTACCCCCGGCGGACCCGGTGGCCGGCGTGCTCGCCGCGGCCTCCGGCCCGGCCCGGCCCGAAGAGTTGGCCGGCGAGGAGGCCGCGCTGGCCGCGTTCCGGGCCGCCCGGGCCGCGCCGGCGCCGTCCGTGCCCCACCGACCCGGCCGTCGCCGCCTGACCACCGGCGCGTTGATCTGGATCGGCGCGGTCGCGGCCACCGCCACGGCGGGCGCCGCCTTCGCCGCGGTCAATCTCGACCGGACACCGGAGCCGGTCGTACCGACGCCGTCGCGGACGTCGGCGAGCCCCGACCGGAGCGCACCCACGTCCGGCGAGCCCGGTCGATCGACCCCGCCCGCCCCACCGACGTCGGGCCAACCGTCTCCCAGCGCGCCGGTGTCGGACCGGCCGCCGGTGCCCGGCCCGCCGTCACCGGGCACGCCGTCGACCCCTGGCGCGCCGGCCGGCCAGTTGCACGGCCTGTGCCGTGCCTGGCAGGCCAAGAAGCCCGAACAACGGGAGCAGGCACTACGGACGCCGGCTTTCGAGCGGTTGGTCGCTGCCGCCGGCGGCGTGGCCGAAGTCGAGGCGTACTGCCAGCGGTTGGTGCCCGAGTCCCGACCGTCCGAGCCGGCGAAGCCCAAGGCGCCACCGTCACCGACGGGCCACCCCGCCCGTCCGTGAACGGCCGGTGGCAGCCGCGTTTCCGTTCCGCCCTGCGTGGGAAAATCGTCTGTTAGACAGGGGTGGGTGGCGCTCGTACGTCCCCGACGGTGTCGGTGGGTGGGTTTACGGTGGCACCCGTGTCCCGGAGTCGGCACACGGAGAGGGGTCCCTACCGTTGGTGACGTCACCCGAGTTGGATCGCAGCGCCATCCTGCGCGAGTCCGGAGCCGCAGGCCACCACCTCGCCCGGATCTGCTTCAAGACCGGCCCACCGACACTCACCGGCGTCGAACTGGAATGGACCGTGCACGACGCCGCCGATCCCGCCCGCCCCGTCGACCCGACGCGGCTACGGGCGGCGTTGGGGCGGCACAGCCCCGCCACGCTGGATGCCACCAGCCCGGCCGAGCCGCTGCGACACGGCGGCCTGGTGACCCTCGAGCCGGGTGGCCAGTTGGAAATATCCACCCCGCCCCGCCCCTCGGTCACCGCATTGATCCAGGCCACCGAGGCCGACATCGCCCAGGTCACCGACCTGCTGGCCGCCGCCGGGCTGATCCTCGGCCGCAGCGGCATCGACCCCCACCGACGGCCCCGCCCGGTGGTGGAAACTCCCCGCTACCGCGCGATGCGCGACGCCTTCGACAGGCACGGCGCAGCCGGCCGCACGATGATGTACAGCACCGCCGGCCTGCAAATCTGCCTCGACGCCGGTGAGCCGGACCAGGTCGCGGCTCGCTGGGCGGCCGCCCACGCGGTCGGGCCGCCGCTGCTCGCGGTGTTCGCGTCGGCCAACCGGCACGCCGGGCGGCGCACCGGCTGGGCTTCCGCGCGGATGGCCGCCTGGCTGGCCATCGACCCGGCCCGCACCCGCCCGGTCTGGACGCCCGGCCACGCCGACGACGACCCGACCGCCAGCTGGATCCGGTACGTGCTGGCCGCGCCCCTGCTCTGTCTGCGCCGGCAGGGCACGAACTGGACCGCGCCGCCCGGCGTGACCTTCGCCGACTGGCTCGACGGCGCGTTGCCCCGACCGCCCACCACCGACGACCTCGACTACCACGTCAGCACCCTCTTTCCGCCGGTGCGCCCGCGCGGCTATCTGGAGCTGCGCTACCTGGACGCCCAGTCCGACCGGGACTGGCGACTACCGCTGGCGGTGCTGGCCGCCCTCTTCACCGATCCGGGCACGGTGCGCGCGGCACACGAGGTCGCCGCGCCGGTGGCGCACCGCTGGTCGGCCGCCGCCCGACACGGCCTGGCCGACCCCGCGCTCGCCGCCGCGGCGGCGGCGCTGCTCGACCTGGCCCTGCGCACACTGCCCCGGCTGGACCTGGCGGCGGGCATCCACGACGAGATCCAGCACGGACTACGACGGCGGCTGTCCGCCGCGACGGGAGGGCGGCACAGGTGACCACGAGGAGTGCGCCGGGGACGCGAGCGAAGGGCGGCGTGGTGAGCGCGAGCACGACGGGACACACCGACGGGGAGCGGTTGCGCGACCGGATCGCGGGAGAGTTGGCGCGGGCCCGCGCCCGCACGACGCTGCTGACCGAGGTGGTCGACGAGGCGGATCTGCTGCGCCAACACTCACCGCTGATGTCGCCGCTGGTCTGGGATCTCGCCCACGTGGGCAATCAGGAGGAGCTGTGGCTGGTCCGTGACGTCGGGGGCCGCGAGCCGGTCCGGTGCGACATCGACGACCTGTACGACGCGTTCAAGCAGCCGCGACGGGACCGTCCCACGCTGCCGCTGCTACCGCCCGCCGAGGCGCGCGCCTACCTGGCCACCGTCCGGGACAAGGTGCACGACCTGCTCGACCGGGTGTCGTTCACCGAGCGGCCGTTGGTCGCCGACGGGTTCGCCTTCGGCATGATCGTGCAGCACGAGCAGCAGCACGACGAGACCATGCTCGCCACCCACCAACTGCGATCGGGGTCGGCGGTGCTGCACGCCCCGCCGCCGCCCGAGCCCACCGTCGGGGTTGGTGGCGAGGTGCTGGTGCCGGCCGGCGAGTTCACCATGGGCACCGACAGCGACCCGTGGGCGCTGGACAACGAGCGCCCGGCCCACCGCGTCGACCTGCCCGCGTACGTCATCGACGCCGCCCCGGTCACCAACGGGCAGTACGCGGCGTTCATCGACGACGGCGGTTACACCGATCCGCGGTGGTGGAGCGCGGCGGGCTGGTCGCACCGGGTTCGGGAGCAGCTCGGCGCGCCGCTGCACTGGCGCCGCGACGGTGACGACTGGTCGTACCGGCGCTTCGGCCGGTGGAGCCGGGTCCGCGCCGACGAGCCGGTGGTGCACGTGTGCTGGTACGAGGCGCAGGCGTACGCGGCGTGGGCCGGCAAGCGGCTGCCGACCGAGGCGGAGTGGGAGAAGGCGGCCCGGTGGGACCCGGCGACCGGGCGGTCGCGCCGTTATCCCTGGGGGGATGACGACCCCACCGAGGCCCACGCCAACCTCGACCAACGTCATCTGCGGCCGGCGCCGGTGGGCGCGTACCCGGGTGGCGCCTCGCCGTTGGGTGTGCACCAGCTCATCGGTGACGTCTGGGAGTGGACCTCGACCGCGTTCGACGGGCATCCCGGCTTCACCGCGTTTCCCTACCGCGAATACTCGGAGGTCTTCTTCGGCGGCGACTACCGGGTGCTGCGCGGCGGCTCGTTCGGCACCGACCGCTCGGCCTGTCGGGGCACCTTCCGCAACTGGGACTATCCGATCCGCCGGCAGATCTTCAGTGGTTTCCGCTGCGCCCGCGACGTCCGACCGGAGGAGTCGTACCGGTGATCCACCGTGCGGTCGGCGGCCCGGCGCGGGCGGGGCGCTGATGTGTCGTCACCTGGCCTACCTGGGGCCGCCGGTCACCCTGGCCGAGGTGCTCTTCGACCCGGCGCACTCGCTGGTGCGGCAGTCCTGGGCGCCGCGTGACATGCGTGGCGGCGGCACCATCAACGCCGACGGGTTCGGGGTCGGCTGGTATCCGGGCGACGGCGAGCCGGTGCGCTACCGGCGGGCGCAGCCGATCTGGAGCGACCCGACGATCGCCCAGCTCGCCGCGGTCACCTCCTCCGGCGCGTTGCTCGCGGCGGTGCGCTCGGCCACCGTCGGGATGGCGGTGGTCGACGGCGCGGCCGCGCCGTTCGCCGAGGGGCGGTGGTTGTTCAGCCACAACGGCGTGGTCCGCGGCTGGCCGGACGCGGTGGTGCCGCTCGCCGCCGGGCTGCCGGTGCGTGACCTGCTCACGCTGGACGCCGCCACCGACTCGGCGTTGCTCTGGGCGCTGGTGCGGCATCGGCTGCGCGCCGGCGAGGACCCGTCCGAGGCGGTCGGGCGGACGGTGACGGACGTGGCCGCGGCGGCTCCCGGGTCGCGGCTCAACCTGCTGCTCACCGACGGCCGCCGGGCGGTCGCCAGTGTGTACGGGCACGCGTTGTCCGTCCGTGCGACGCCGGGCTCGGTGCTGCTCGCCTCCGAGCCGCACGACGACGACCCGGGGTGGCGGGCGGTGCCGGAGGGGCACCTGGTCCTGGCCACGGCGGGCGAGGTGCGGGTACGCCCGTTGGCGATCCGGTGAACCGCACCGATCGAGGCACCACCTGTTGGTCCAAGAGAGAGGCGAACCGATGACCGCGGATCCGCTGGAGATCTACCTCGAAGAGGGCGACCTGGAGCGCGGCCTGCGCGACGACGTCCGGGCCGGGCTGAGCGCCGGGCAGAAATGGCTGCCGCCGAAGTGGTTCTACGACGCCCGGGGCAGTGAGTTGTTCGAGGAGATCACCCGGCTACCCGAGTACTACCCGACCCGGGCCGAGCGGGCGGTGCTCGCCGAGCGCGCTCCCGCGATCGCGGCGTTGACCGGGGCCAAGACCCTGATCGAGTTGGGCTCCGGCTCGTCGGAGAAGACCCGGCTGCTGTTGGACGCCTTCAGCCGGCGCGGCGGGCTGGGCACGTTCGTCCCGCTCGACGTGTCGGTGAGCGCGTTGACGAGTTCCACGGCCCAGATCGCCGCGGACTTTCCCCGCCTGCGGGTCCGGGGCATCGTGGGCGACTTCACCCGGCAATTGGACCGGCTGCCCACCGGCGGCCGTCGGTTGGTGGCGTTCCTGGGCGGCACCATCGGCAATCTGCTGCCCGCCGAGCGGGCCGAGTTCCTGACGGCGATGCGCGGCGCGCTGGAGGTCGGCGACTGGCTGCTGCTCGGCACCGACCTGGTGAAGGACCCGTCGGTGGTCGTGCCCGCGTACGACGACGCCGCCGGGGTCACCGCCGAGTTCAACCGCAACGTGTTGCGGGTGATCAACCGGGAGTTGGGCGCCGACTTCGATCCGGAGGCGTTCGCGCACGTGGCCCACTGGGACCCGACAAACGAGTGGATCGAGATGCGGTTGCGGGCAACCCGGCCGATGCGGGTACGGGTGCTGGACCTGATCGTGGACTTCGCCGCCGGGGAGGAACTGCGTACCGAGGTCTCGGCGAAGTTCCGCCCGGAGGGGATCGCCGGGGAGTTGGCCACGGCGGGCTTCGCCACGACGGAGTTCTGGACCGACCCGGACGGGCTCTTCGGGGTCACGCTGGCGCGGGCACGGTGAGCCGGTTCACCCACCCCGGCCCGGTCCGGTGGTGATCGGCTAGGCTGATCCCGCGAAGGGGAGTAGCCCCCAATGTCGTGGTCGACATACTGGTGCGTTCCGCATCCGGCCACGCGGCCCCGGTCCTTTCCGGGGCGGGCGAGACCTTCGACTCAGGCTGTTGCAGCCGGGTCGAGGGCGCCCCTGTACCTCCTCCCGGCGTGAACGGGAAGGATGTCATGGAGGGATTTTTCGCCGCGCTGGTGATCAGCTTCGGCGTCATCTTCGTCGCCGAGCTGGGGGACAAGTCCCAGTTGATGGCGCTGACCTTCGCCACGCGGTTCAAGCCGATCCCGGTGCTGATCGGCATCACGGTCGCCACGGCGGTGGTGCACCTGGCGTCGGTGGCCATCGGCGTGGGTCTCGGGGCGGTGTTGCCGACCGAGTGGATCTCCCTGGTGGCCGGTGTGGCGTTCCTCGGCTTCGGCGCGTGGACGTTGCGCGGTGACAAGCTCACCGAGGAGGAGAAGCGCAAGGCGGAGAAGACGAGCAAGACCGCGATCGTGGCGGTGTCGGTGGCGTTCTTCCTGGCCGAGTTGGGCGACAAGACGATGCTCGCCACGATCACGCTCGCCACCAAGTACGGCTGGTTCGGCACCTGGCTCGGCTCCACCATCGGCATGGTGGCCGCGGACGCGCTGGCCATCCTGGTCGGCCGGATGCTCGGTAAGAGGTTGCCGGAGAAGACCATCAAGTACGGCGCCGCGATCCTGTTCGCCATCTCCGGTCTCTGGCTGATCCTGGAGGCGGTCAACGAGCTGACCTGAGTGTCGACTAGCTGGCCCGAGGGCGGGTAACGGCCTCCGGTGGAGGCGGCCGAGCTGTTGCGCCAGGGCGACCAGGTGCTGGTTGCCGTCGTGGAGGTCGCCGGCGCGCTTGTCATCTTCGTCGGGGCGGTCTGGGCGGCGGTGCGGTTCGTGGTCGAAGGGCTACGACACCGCAGCGCCGCCCGCTTCACGCCGATCCGGCTCTCCCTGGGTCGCTTCCTGACCCTCGGCCTCGAATTCCAGTTGGCGGCCGACGTCCTGCGGACGGCGGTGTCCCCGTCGTTCGACCAGATCGGCCAACTGGCCGCGATCGCGACGATCCGAACGGCGCTCAACTACTTCCTGGGTCGGGAGATTCGTCAGGAGCAGCGGCAGGTGGCCGAGGGTGAGCGACGCACGGAACGGGCGTGCTGATCACGGCGGTCACCGCCCTGGCACTGGTCGCCGGGGTGCTCACCACGCTCTTCACCGGGGCGTTGCGCAGCGGCGTCCGGGTACTGCTGGATCTGCTGACCGCGGCCGGCCTGCTGCGGCTGGCCGGTGATCCGGGGTGGAAGGGTCTGGCCGGCGCGGTGGCGATCATCGCCCTGCGCCAACTGCTCGGGGCGGCGCTGAGCACCCCACCGCCCTGGTCCCGACAATCCCCGGCGCCCTGCGCCGAGGACGATCACCGCCTACCGTTGGCGGTGAGAGGTGAAACCGGGGAAAGCGGGAGGAAAACCACATGAGCCGGCACGACGAACCGAACGAGTACGGCTTCGCCGGCGAGGGCACCGCTCCCGAGCCGCCGCCCGGTGGCAAGGCCGACGAGCAGGATCGTGTCGAGGCGGTCGCGGTGCCGGGCGACGACCTCACCGCACCGGCCACGGAGGCGCTGGCCGAGGAGACCGAGGACCTGCCGCCCGCCGAGCGTCACCGCTGACCGCCGGGTGACCCGGCCGGGCGTCGCTCAACGGTCGGTGGGCCGCTGGTAGACGTCGGGAACGCCGTCGCCGTCGGCGTCGAGCCGCTCCCGCTGCGCCACCCGGCGGTACGCGGCGTTGCGGCGGGTCAGCACCGCGGCGGCCAGCCCGGCGGAGAGCACCGAGCCGAGCAGCACGGCCACCTTGACCCGGTCGTCGGCCGTGCTACCTGCGCCGAAGGCCAGGTCGCCGATGAGCAGCGACACGGTGAACCCGACGCCGGCCAGCAGGGCGATTCCGCCCAGGTCCGCCCAGGTGATGTCCTCGTCGAGCTCGGCCCGGGTGAACCGGGCCAGCAGGTACGTCGAGCCGAAGATGCCGATGCTCTTGCCGAGTACGAGTCCGGCGACGATGGCGAGCACCACCGGGTCGGTCAGCAGGGCGCCCAGGTCGGTGCCGCGCAGGGTGACCCCGGCGGCGAACAGGGCGAAGATCGGCACCGCGATGCCTGCCGACACCGGCCGCCACCGGTGCTCCAGGCGCGCCGCGAGCCCGCCGTCGTCCGTCTCCGTGCCGCTGGTGCCCGCCGTCCGGTGGCGGGCGAGCACCGGGACGGTGAAGCCGAGCAGGACACCGGCCACTGTGGCGTGCACGCCGGAGGCGTGCACGAGTGCCCAGGCCGCCGCCGCGAGGGGGATCAGCGCCCACCACCACGTGTGGCCGCGTCGCACCAGCACCGCGAACACCCCGATCGGCGCCAGCGCCGCGAGCAGCGGGACGGGATGGAAGTCGGCGGTGTAGAAGACCGCGATGATGGTGATGGCGAACAGGTCGTCGACCACGGCGAGGGTGAGCAGAAAGGCGCGGAGGCCCTGGGGCAGGTGTGAGCTGACCAGTGCGAGCACGGCGAGCGCGAAGGCGATGTCGGTGGCGGTCGGAATCGCCCAGCCGCGCAGCCCCGGCCCACCCCCGGCCACGACGACAGCCACGTAGATCAGCGCCGGCAGCAGCATCCCGCCGAGGGCGGCCACCACGGGCAGCGCGGCCCGGCGCGGGTCGCGGAGTTCCCCGGCGACGAACTCCCGCTTGAGTTCCAGGCCCACCACGAAGAAGAAGACGGCCAGCAGGCCGTCCGCCGCCCAGGTGGCCACGTCCAGGTCGAGGTGCCAGGGCGCGCCGCCGGGCCAGGGCACCCAACCGCCGAGCCGGGTGTACGAGTCGGACCAGGGCGAGTTGGCCCAGAGCAGCGCCGTCACGGCGCCGAGCAGCAGCAGCGCGCCACCGACCGTCCTTATCCGGGCTCGGGTGCGGTGGCGACCGCAGGGGTCGTTCGGTCGGTATCCGATCGGCAGCCGACTTTTTCCCCGGGTCTCGCCGCAGCCGAATGCCCCTTTGCCCGGTTGGTTATGCGGGCGCACGTGTCGAAGTCAGAACCACCTAACTCCGGACATAAGCCGTAAGAGCCGCTTTAATGGTTTCACGAGTTGACAGACGACCTTGGGGGTTTTCGTGAAGTTTTTTGGCGTAACCGGACCGACGCGGAGGCGCACCTGATGGACCTGCTCCGCCAATTGCGCCACGTGCGTCGGCACTGGTGGGTCGTGCTGGTCACGGTCATGGTGGCCCTGGGCGCCTCGGCGTTCCTGACCGTACGGGCACAACCCCGGTACGTCGCCTCGGTGACCTTCTTCGTCACCACCCCCAACTCCGGCGTCAGCGATGCCTACCAGGGTGGGCTCTTCCTCCAACAGCGCGTCAAGTCCTACGCCGACCTGCTCACCAGCGACCGGCTGGCGCAGAGCGTGGTGGCCGAGACCCCGGTGGGCCTCACCGCGGACGAGGTGCGGAGCCGGGTCAGCACCTCCACCGAGACCGGCACCGTCCTGCTGCGCGCCTCGGTCACCGACACCGACCAGGCTCGGGCGCTGCGGGTGACGGAGTCGCTCGCGGCGAAGTTCGTCGACCTGGTGCAGAAGGTCGAGACGACATCCGAGGGCAAGGCGCCGATCAAGATCGAGGTGGTCAGCGGCCCACGGGTCACCGCCAACCCGGTCTCACCGCAGCCCACCCGCAACCTCACCCTCGGCGGACTGATCGGCCTGGTGCTCGGCGTCGGCCTGGCGATCCTGCGCGGCGTCGCCGACGTCCGACTGCGGGACTCCGCCGGCCTGCAACGCGCCACCGGCAGTCCGCTGCTCGGCGAGATCCCCTACGAGAGCAGCGCCCGCACCGAGCCGCTGATCATCGGCGACGCCGCGACCTCGGCCCGCGCCGAGGCGGTGCGCAAGCTGCGGACGAACCTGCGCTTCGTGGATGTCCACGAGCCGGCCCGGGTCATCGCCGTGACCAGCGCGCTGCAGGGCGAGGGCAAGACCACGCTCTCCTGCAACCTGGCCATCGCGCTGGCCGAGGCGGGCTGGCGGGTGCTGCTCGTCGACGCGGACCTGCGCCGGCCGAAGGTCGACGAGTACCTGGGGCTGGACGCCGGTGTCGGCCTCACCGACGTGCTCGTCGGCGATGTGAAGGTCGGCGACGTGGTGCAGCGCTGGGGCGACAAGTCGATGCTCGTGCTACCCAGCGGTTCCGCCCCACCGAACCCGAGCGAGCTGCTCGGCTCCAAGGCGATGTCGGACCTGCTGCTGGCGCTGCGGGAATCGGCGGACATCGTGATCATCGACACCGCTCCGCTGCTCGCGGTGACCGACGGCGTGGTCGTGGCCGTGCAGGCCGACGGCGCGCTGCTGGTGAGCCAGCAGGGCCGTACCTCCCGGACCCAGGTCGCCGCGGCGTCCCGCGCGCTGCACTCGGTCTCGGTCCGCCTGCTCGGCTGCGTGCTGAACATGGCCAAGGTGGCCAAGGCCGAGGCGTACCAGTACGAGGCCTACCGGGTGGTCGCCTCGACACCTCCGGCGGCGGTGCCGGCGGACCGGACGATGGCCGGCCGGCACAGCGACACCACCACCGGGGTCAACGGCGTCGCCGACCACACCCAGGAACTCACCCGGCTGCCCCGATGAGCGCGGCGAGGGGTCGCAGCGACCGTTCGATCTCCTCGGCGCAGCGTCGGAAGTCGGCGGACGTACCGCCGATCGGGTCCCGAAGGTCGTCCGCGTCCGGGGCGGCGGGTTGCAGCCGTCCCCGGGCCTGGGCGACGGCGGCGATCGCCGCCCGCAACGGGTCGTCCGCCGGCTCGGCGGGCGGCTCGGCTGCCGCGGCCAGCCGACCGAACTGGCGCAGGGTGAACGTCCGGTGCAGCGCGCTGGGCGCCAGCGCGGTGCAGATCGAGCGCTGGCGTCGGGTGGCGGTCAGCACCAGCGTCGCGTCGATGAGGTATTCGGGCCGCAAACCGCGGGTCCGGAACGCCGACGGGTCCGCGCCGCTCTCGGTCGCGACCTCCAGGGCGTACGGATGCATGGACAGCCCGTCGATCGCGTCGGTGCCGGCGCTGGCCACCGTGACATGTTCGGCCAGCAGCCGGCGGGCCAGGTGCTCGGCCATCGGTGATCGGCACAGGTTGGCGTGGCAGACGAACAACACGCGATCAGCCATCGGTGCCCCTCTCGTCGGTGCGGACGCGGGCGGGCGCACCGTGCGAACGGTGCGTCGGTGCCGGCGGCCGCGCGGGGAGGGGTTGTCGGAATCGTACGCGGGCCGTCCACCCGTCGGTCCGGGTGCCGCGCCGATCGCCGCCGATTCGCGGCCGACGGGGGCACGGCGATGAAGATCGGAATTCTGTCCTACCACTTTCCGCCCGAGCCCGCGTTCATCCCCGGCAGCCTCGCCGAGGAGTTGGCCGCGCGGGGGCACGAGGTCCGCGTGCTCACCGGGTTTCCGGACTACCCGGGCGGGCACGTCTATCCCGGCTGGAGACAGCGGTGGCACCACGAGACGCACAGTGAACGGCTGACCGTGCGGAGGGTGCCCCGCTACCCCGGAGGTGCCACGTCCACCGGCGCCCGGATGGCCAGCTACCTGTCCTTCGCCGGCAGCGCGACGTTGACCGCCCGCCGGTACTTCAGCGACCTCGACGCGCTGTACGTCTTTCAACTCCCGGCCACGACGTTCGCCGCCGCCGGGGTGCTCCGGCTGCTCGGGAGGGTGCCGACGGTGCTGCACGTGCAGGACGTCTGGACCCGCGACGGCGCCGACGAGGCGGGCGAGGGGCGTTGGGTGGCGCGGATGGGCAGCGCGATGACCCGGATCTACCGGTCCGCCGCGCGGATCGCGGTCGCGGCGCCGTCGATGCGGGATCTGGTCGTCGCCGCCGGTGCCGAGCCGGATCGGGTCCGGCTGGTGCTCAACTGGACCGACGAGCGGATCTTCTATCCGGCGACGCCCGGTGCGGCGGCCCGCCAGTTGGTCCGCCGGGACGGTCGGTGCGTGGTCATGCACGCGGGCACGATCGGCCCACGGCAGGGGCTGGAGACCGCCGTCCGGGCGGCCGCGGCGCTGGACCGGACGATGGACCTGGTGCTTGTCGGTTCGGGCTCGGCCGAGCGGCGGGTCCGGGGGCTCGCCGCCGAGTTGGGCGCGGACAACGTCCGCTTCGTGGAGCGTCGGTCGCCTGTCGACATGCCCGAGCTGTACGCCGCCGCCGACTATCAGTTGGTCATGCTGCGCGACCTGCCGGAACTGCGGGGCACGGTGCCCGGCAAGGTGCAGGCGGCGCTCTCCTGCGCCGCACCGGTGGTCGCGTCGGCCGGCGGCGACACTGCCGACCTGGTCGAACGAGTCAGGGCGGGGCTGTCCTGCCCACCGGAGGACTGGGCTGCGCTGGCCGACCGGTTCTGGTTGGCCGCCACCATCCCGCCGCCGGCGCGTACCGAGATGGGTCGCCGGGGGCGGGCGGCGTACCTGCGGGAGATGTCGCTGCCCGCTGGTGTGGACCGGATCGAGCGGCTGCTGCACGAGGCGGCGGGACGAGTCACGGAGCCCGCCGGTGATCTGCGAAGGAAATTCGCTTAAAGGGCGAAGAAGTCGATAAGGGTACGAAGTTCCCCGACACGTGCTAAGAACGTCAGGGAACCGACCTTCTGTCCGGTTCCGCGAACGGGAGTGTGGTGTGACGGAGAGCGAACGGCCGACCCGACGGCGGAGCCGGTCCCGACGTCGTCGGCGTGCCCGACTGCGACGTGCCCTCCTCGGCGCCCTGGTCGTCGGCTCGTTGCTACTGGCGACCGGCGGCTGGATCGGCTTCCGTGGCTGGCAGGCGCGTACCCATCTACTCAACGCCGCCGGGCTGGCCCGCGAGTTGAGCGCCCAGGTGGTGGGTGGGGACGCCGACCGTGCCCAGCGGACGCTCGCCGCCCTGCAGGAACAGTCCGGTGCCGCTCGGGCGGCGACGGCTGATCCGAGTTGGCGACTCGGTCGGCGAACACCGCTCGCGGGTGACGATCTCGACGCCGTCCGCCGGATCGCCGTCGCCATCGACCAACTGGCCCGGGAGGCGTTTCCGACGCTGCTGCGCACGGACCTGACCCGACTGGTGCCGAGCGGCGGACGGCTGGACCTCGCTCAGCTCACCGCGGTGTCCACCGAGCTGACCCGGGTCAACGAGTCGGTGCAGCGGACCCGCCGAGACCTGGGTGCGGTGCCGGCCGACCGCCTGGTCACCCAGGTCCGGCAGGCGTTGACGGACCTGCGCGACGAGATCGACCGTCTGGCCAGCCTCACCACGGCCGCCGACCAGGGAGCCCGCCTGCTGCCGCCGCTGCTCGGCGCGAACGGGCCGCGACGATACCTGCTGGTCTCACAGAACCTCGCCGAGCTGCGCGCCACCGGCGGCATGTTCGGCGCGTACGCCATGATCGAGGCCCAGAACGGCGCGGTGAAGATGGGCAAGCAGGGCAGCAGTGCCTCGCTCGGCCGGTTCACCCCGCCGCTGAAGGTGCCCGCCGAGATCCGGGCGATCTGGACCGACCTGCCCGGCATCTATCCCGCCGACGTCAACCTGTCACCGCACTTCCCGAGCGCCGCCGCGCTGTACCGCGAGATGTTCCGGCGCTCGACGAACATCACCGTCGACGGGGTGCTCGCCGTCGACCCGGTGGTGCTGTCGTACCTGCTCAAGGCGACCGGACCGGTGCTGGTGCCCGGAGGTGTCCCGCTGGCCAGCGAGAAGGTCGTGCAGACCCTGCTCAATGACAGCTACCAGCGGCTGGACCTGCGGCAGCAGGACGAGTTCTTCGCGGCCTCCGCCGCGTCGGTGTTCGACGCCTTTTTCAAGAAGAATGTCAACCCGCGTGTGTTGTTGTCCGCATTTGACCGTGCTATCACTGAACGACGGATATTGTTCTGGAGTGCCCGACCTGAGGAACAGCGGACATTCGGCGCGAGCCGGATGGCCGGGACGCTTCCGGAACAGGACACCGTGCCAACGGTCGGCGTGTTCTTCAACGACGGCAGCGGCGCGAAGCTCGGCTACTACCTGCGGCCGACGGCAAACCTGACGGTCGGCGAGTGCCGGCCCGACGGTCGCCGCGAGCTACGGCTGCGGGTGACCCTGCGCTCGACGGCGCCGAAGTCCGGACTTAGCGAATCCGTCCTCGGCCTCGGTCTGGCTGGCGACCCGTACACCGTTCGCACCCTGGTGTCGATCTTCAGCCCGACTGGTGGCGCGGTGGTCGAGGCCCGGCTCAACGGGGCCGAGGCGGCGCTTGGCAGCGGCACCGAACGCCGCCGTCACGTGGCGACCGCCAGTGTCGACGTCGGCCCCGGCGCCGAGAAGGTGCTGGAGGCCACCGTGCTGACGGCCAAGACCGGAGTCGGGCAGGCCGAGTTGTGGCTGACCCCCACCGCCAACCCCTGGATCACCCAAGTTCATTCCGCACCAAGCTGTGACCAGTAGGAGGGAACCAATCATGCGGCTTTCCCGCATCATCATGGCGCTCACGGTCGGCCTGGCCGTGGTGGCCGTGCCGACGGCAGCGGGGGCGGCACAGCCGCAGCCGACGCCCAGCGCCACCACCGACCCGACCCAGCCGCCGCCGTACCCGCCGTACCCGCCGGCCAACCCATCGCTGACCGTCAACCGGACGACGATCTTCATCGGTGAGACGGTCATCCTGACCGGCACCGGGTTCGGTCCGAACGAGACTGTCGACATCGCGGTGACGGTGGCCCCGCTGGCCGCTCCGGCCGGCGGCCAGGCTCCGGCCCGCCGCAGCGACGGCACCACCGTGGCGATGGCACCGGTGGCCTACCAGGCGAGCGCGCCGCTGAACTTCACGGCGTACACCGACGCCCAGGGACGGTTCACCAAGAGCTACAAGCCGTCGGTGACGGGTCTGCTGACCTTCACCGCCACGGGTCGGGAGTCCGGCCGTACCGCCAGCGCCGAGTTGCGGGTGCTGCACAAGAAGCAGCCGCTGCCGGTCACCGGTGACAGCATCGGCACGCCCATGAAGCTCGGCGGCGGCCTGGTCGGCGCCGGAGCGGTCATGCTGCTGCTGACCCTGGCCTGGCGTCGCCGCCAGCGCCTCGGTGGGGCCGCGCACTAGTCCGCACACCACCGGGCACTGCCCGGACCGCACCTGAAGCTGGCGCCCGTCGGAGTGATCCGACGGGCGCCAGCGTCTGTTGGCCGTCTGGTGAGCCCGTCCGTGTGCCGTTCGAGGCGGCCTCGCCGGCACCCCCGCACCCGTCCGTCGCCGTTCTTGATCGACTCGGGCTTCCTGGTGTCGGGGTGTCGGACCGTCACGAATACCGCGATATCCGTGAAGTCAAGTGGGTCATGCCCGGGGCCGCTGTCTGAGCGTGTCTGAGCCTGGTGTGGGGCCGGCAGGTCGCCGACGGTGGGCCGCGTTGGGCGGTTTGTCCGGCCCCGGGCTCTGACGACCGGTGACCGGCGGCACCCGTGGGCCGGAATGATGGCGGGGTCGGGGTCGTTACACACCCTGACGATCGCAGCACCACCGCCCCGCCGCCCGGCACGCCGGGGGTGGGAATGCGGGACCCGGTCGGGTCGTTGCAGTCCCCACGAACGACCGTAGGCGCCGCCTTCACGTGGGTGCCGATGGATGGGCCGCCCCCCGGAATGACCCTGGCCCCCCGGTCGTTACATCTGGACCCCGGCGCCCCGAGTCCCCCGCTCGGTAGGTCGCCGACGCCGACGCCCGACACGGTGTCACCCCTTCAGACTTTTCCCCGTTTGTGCAGCGCCGGACGAGGTGCTCACACCCTGCCGCCGTTCCCCCCTTTTGGCGGTCGGGGTGTTTCCTACCCCCGAAGGAGCTACCCCCATGAACACGATCATGCGTAAGAGCGTCCTGTCCGTTGCTGGTCTGGCGTTCGCCGGTGGTGTGTTCGCCGGCCCGATCGCCGCCCACGCCGCCACCCCGGTCGAGGGCAAGCCCGTCGCGGCCGCCGTGCAGACCACCGCCCCGAAGCCGCAGGGCGAGCAGTCGCACATCGACCTCAACGACGAGAAGACCGCCAACGTCAAGGCGATCATCGCCGCCACGAAGAAGGCCGGCCTCCCGGAGCGCGCCGCGGTGATCTCGATCGCGACGAGCCTGCAGGAGTCGAAGCTGGACAACCTCGGCCACCTGGGCGACATGAACGACCACGACTCGCTGGGCCTGTTCCAACAGCGCCCGTCCAGCGGTTGGGGCACGCCGGAGCAGATCACCGACCCGGCCTACTCCACCACCGCGTTCCTCAAGGGCCTCAAGCAGGTCGACGGCTGGCAGGACATGCCCCTGACCGAGGCCGCACAGACCGTCCAGGTCTCCGCCTACCCCGACGCCTACGCCCAGTGGGAGCAGCAGGCCACCGACCTCGTCGCCCAGCACTGGAACAGCTGACACCAGCACCACACGCACGACACCGACCGCTGGCCGGCACCCGCAACCCGGGTGCCGGCCAGCGGCGTACCCCTGGTGTTGTCAGGTCTTTTGGCGGCGGGTGCGGAGGATGTCGATAAGCGCGCAGACCAGCGCGAGTGCGATGATGCCGGTGGCCAGCATGAGCGACCGTTCGAAGGACGTGGTCCAGTTGCCGCGGCTGTCGGCCAGCGACGAGAAGAACACCGAGCCGACGGCGGCGATGCCGGCGGCGGCGCCGATCCGCTGACCGGTCTGGAGCATGCCCGCGCCACTGCCCGCCTGCGCTACCGGGACGTCGGCGAGGGTGATCGTCTGGTTGGGTGCGATCACCAACCCGCTGCCGATGCCGGCGACGAGCAGCGGACCGGCGGTGACCCAGGGGGCGGGGTCGTCCGGGGCGAGGCGCAACGCGACAACCGTCGCGGCCAGACCGACCACGATGGTGAGCAGACCGATGGCGACCAGAGGTCGGCCGATGCGGTTGACGATGCGGCCACCCAGCACGGCGGCGGCGGCCGAACCCAGGGCGAACGGGGTGATCGCCAGGCCCGCGACGAGCGCGCTGTAGCCGAGACCCATCTGCAGGAACAGCGTGAAGATGAAGAAGATCGCGGTGAAGCCGCCGAAGTAGACCAGCGCGATGAGCGACCCCAGGGTGTACGACCGGAGGCCGAACAGGCGGAGGTCGAACAGTGGTTGGTGCTGGCGCGCGTATCGCCGTTCCCACAGCCCGAAGGCGCCCAGCACCGCGAGTCCGGCCGGGATGAGCGCCCATTTCCAGGGGGTCCGCCACTGCTGCTCCTGCACGAGCGGAAGCAGGACGAGGACCACGCCGACACCGAGCAG
This sequence comes from Micromonospora sp. NPDC048905, assembly GCF_040649655.1. Classification (NCBI taxonomy): domain Bacteria; kingdom Bacillati; phylum Actinomycetota; class Actinomycetes; order Micromonosporales; family Micromonosporaceae; genus Micromonospora; species Micromonospora sp. NPDC048905. The sequence goes on from NZ_JBEZFV010000017.1 coordinate 106,341, forward strand.
CAGGACGCCGACGGGGTCGAGTTGGCGCCAGCCGGGCTGACCGGCGGGGCGGCCGGGCAGGAGGCGCCAGCCGAGGATCACCGCGAGGACGCCGACCGGCACGTTGACGAAGAAGACCCACCGCCATCCGTGTTCCTCGCCGCCGATGGCGATGAGCAGCCCGCCGAGCAGTGGCCCGACCGCGGTGGAGATACCGATGGTGGCGCCGAGCAGCCCGAACGGACGGGCCCGTTCCGGCCCGCGGAAGAGTTGTTGGATCAGTCCGATGACCTGCGGGTTGACGATGCCGGCGGCGGCACCCTGGAGCAGGCGGGTGATGACCAACCAGGTCGGGGAGGTGGCGAGACCGGCGAGCGCACTGGTCAGGGTGAACAGTGCGATGCCGAAGACGAACGCGTTGCGCCGGCCGCGGGCGTCACCGAAGCGACCGGCGGGCACCAGCGCCAGGCCGAAGGTGAGCGCGTATCCGGAGAGGATCCACTGGAGGTCACTGGGCGAGGCGTGCAGCGCCCGGTCGATGGAGGGCACCGCGACGTTGACGATGCTGACGTCGAGCAACGTCATGAACGCGGCGACCAGCCCGACGCCGACGGCCTGCCAGCGTCGTCGGTTCGCGGCCGCGTCCACCGGCTGCGGCGGTTGCGCCGCACTCATCGTGCCCCCCGTTGACCGTTGATCAGGCATTGTTGACCCCTACCCGGGTCACCGGGGGGCGAATCGTCCCGGCTTGTTCTGCCGGTCACGCCATCTGGCGGGCGCAGAACCGGGGACCGAAGTCGAGACCCGCCATCGGTGAGTCCTCGCGGTGCAGCAGGCCCTTTTCGGTGAGCAGGTGCAGGGGGCTGCCGACCTGTTCCTCGGTCAGCCCGGACTCCTCGGCGATCAGGTCCGGATAGGGCACCTGTCCGCGTGCCTCAAGAGTGGTGACCGCCTGGTACACGCGTTGCTCGGCCTCCGACAGTTGCACCTGCTGCATGGGTTCCTCCTTCACTCGTCCGCCATCGTGCGGCGGTTGCCGTGCGCCGGTTACCCCCTGGCTGACCGAAGATGCACACCCGATCGGGCGGTGCGGGATCAGGCGCGGCCGGCGGGCGACGGCAGCGGGCGGCTCAGAGCCGCCACACCACGGTCACCGCTCGGGTGACGGCCGCGCGGGCGGAGCGACCAAGACGTCCACGGGTCCGGCGCGTCGCGGACGCGGTGAGGAACGCGGTCAGCACGACAAGGGACACGACAGCCTGAATGACCACGGGCGGTGCCGCCGAAGCCGTCGGCGGTGATGGCGGCCAGGGCCGGCAGGGTGCCGATCAGCGCCACGTCGAGCATCGCCACCACGGCGCGGCGGAACCCCGCGTCCCGCTCGTCCACCGGGGATCCGGCCACCGTCAGGTTCCCGCGCCCGGTGTGTGCAGACCAGCCACGCACCGCAGCAGGGTGGACTTTCCCGCGCCGTTGGGGCCGCGCAGGGCCACCGCCTCCCGCGGGTGGACGTCGAGCCCGAAGCTGGCCACCACGACGTGGTCGCCGTACCCCAGGGTGAGCCCGTCGATGCTGATGACCACGTACGACTCCCGGTCCGGATGGCGGTCGGTCCGGCGAAGGGATGCGGGCGCGGACCGACCGAGGATAGCCGTGCGGGAACACGTCGACGGTGCGCGGTCGCGCGGCTCGGCGGGACCCTCGCCATCCCCTAGGCTGCTTTCGTGATCATGTGGGATCTCGTTGTCGTCGGCGCCGGCCCCGCCGGGTTGTCCGCGGCCTACGTCGCTGCCCGCGCGGGTGTGTCCACCCTGGTTGTCGAGCGGGCCGCGCACCCGCGGTACAAGACCTGCGGTGGTGGCCTGATCGGCACCTCGCTGGCGGCGGTCCAGGGTCGGATCGAGGTGCCGGCGCACGACCGGGTGGACCGGGTCACGTTCACCCGCGACGGCCGTCGGGAGTTCACCCGCCGCAACGACAGCCCGGTGGTGACCATGGTGCGCCGCGAGGAGTTCGACGACCGGCTTCGCACGGCGGCGGTGGACGCCGGCGCGCAGGTGCGCGAGCGGGTCGCGGTCCGCGCGATCGAGCAGGACCCCGAGGGGGTACGCCTGCGGTTGGCCGACGGTACGACGATCGCGGCCCGTGCGGTGATCGGGGCGGATGGTTCCTCGGGGGTGACCGCCCGGCACGTGGGAGTGCGCTACCGGCAGGTGGACCTGGGTCTGGAGCTGGAGATCCCGGTGCCGCCCGCGGAGCAGGAGCGGTGGCGGGGGCGGCTGCTGCTGGACTGGGGTGCGATGCCGGGCTCGTACGCCTGGGTCTTTCCCAAGAACGACACGTTGACCGTGGGTGTGATCGCCGCTCGGGGAGCGGGGGAGGGGACCCGGGACTACCTGCGGCGGTTCGTCGACCGGTTGGGGCTGACCGGGTTGCCGGCGGAGCACGACTCCGGTCACCTGACCCGGTGCCGCGAGGAGGATTCGCCGTTGCGCAACGGTCGGGTGCTCGTCGTGGGGGACGCGGCCGGGTTGCTGGAGCCGTGGAGCCGGGAGGGCATCAGCTTCGCGTTGCGCTCGGGTGAGTTGGCCGGTGCGGCGGTGGCCGGTGGTGACCTGGCCGGGTACGAGCGGGCGGTCGCCGAGCGCCTGCTGCCGGAGATGCGGGCGGGATTCCGGCTGCTCGACGTGTTCACCAGGCGTCCGGAGGTGTTCCACGCGCTGTTGGCGACCCCGCCGGGGTGGCGGATGTTCGTCCAGTTCTGCCAGGGCCGGGCGAGCTTCGCCGAGATGCTGCGACGGCGGCCGATCCGGGCAGCTCTCGCGGTGCTCGACCGGCTGCCGGATCGGCGCCCACAGCCCACCATCGCTCACCCAGGATCCTAGGATGCTTCACGCGGTGTGACGCCATCCTGGCGCCGAACCCGCGTACGCCGGACAATGGCAGGGAAGCAACAGGAGGTGCCGATGGCCGAGCAGCCGTTCACCGATGACGAGTACGCGTTCCTGCGGCACGCGCGCTTCGGAGAGTTGCCGCCCGCGGTCCGTCCCGACGAGCGGGTCGCCCTGACCGAGACCGACCCCGGACGGGACCAGCCGGAGCCCGCGGACCCGGTCCGCTGGAACGTGCAGGGCTGACGAACGCGCGGCGGGCCGCGGGTGTCGCCACCCACGGCCCGCCGACGATCGGGGATCAGAAGACCGGCACGCCCTCGCGGACCAGTCGCCAGTTGGGCTGGAAGAAGTCGGCCGGGTCGATCGTCCCCCTGGCCTGCGCCCAGTCGATGAGCAGCTGCCGGATCTCCTGCTGCGCGTTGTAGACCTGGGTCTTCACGATGCCGGGGAAGTTGCCGCCGCCGCTGCGCCGGTAGTTGTTCACCGCCACCACGAACTGCGCGTTGTCGGCCACCGGGGTGTCGGTGCCGGTCAGCACCAGTCGGGTGATCCGCTGCCCGACCGGCTTGGAGATGTCGATGTCGTAGTCCAGGCCGGAGAACACGTCGTAGTTGTAGTCCGGCACGGCCGGGTCACTGATCTGCTCCGGGTCGACCGGGGCGCCCGGCGCGACGGTCCGGAAGTACTTCGCCGAGTACTCCAGGTACGCGCGCACCTCGGCCCCGCTGAGCACCACGGCCTCGAGGGTGTTGTCGTACACGTACAGGCCGGCCACGTCGCGGATCTTCACGTCCCCGGCGGGGAAGACCGCGGTACGGCTGAACGGCGCCGCGATCGACAGCACCGGTAGGTCCGCGTACGTGGTGCCGGTCAGCGCCGCGCCGACCACCTCGGTCTGCACCTGGTTGATGAAGTCCAGGATCGGCGTGTCCTTGTAGCGAGACTCCGCCGCCGACAACTCGACGGTGGACTGCGCGACCACCTGGTTGACGTACGCGATGGTCTTCTGGTGTTGGGCCCGCACGGCGGCGAGCACCTTCGGGTCCTCGACCACCGTGTTGGTGTTCAGCATGCTGGCGGCCTTCTTGGTGATCGTCCACCGGCCGTGCTCGCGGGTGAGGGTGAAGTCCATCCGGGTGAGTCGCTGGCCCCACTTCGACGGCTCGGACAGCAACACCTGCGTACCGGTGCGCTCGTTGGTGACGAACCGCTCGACGACCTCGTTGTGCGCGTGACCGAAGAGGATCGCGTCGATCCCCGGCACCTGCTGGGCGATCAGCGCGACCGGGTTCTCGTTCGGCAGTTCCGGGCCGTAGCTGGAGGTGCCGCTGTCCCCGCCGTGCGCGGAGATCAGCACGAGGTCCGCGCCACGCGCCCGCATGACCGGCACCCACTTCGCGGCGGTCGCGACCATGTCGTCGAAGCGCAGCTTGCCCTCGACGTTGCCCTTGTCCCAGATGGCCACACCGGGGTTGGTCAGCCCCAGGATGCCGACCCGCAGGGTCGGCGCGGCGAGACCGAGGGCGACCTTCTTGATGACGTACGGCAGGAAGGCCGGCTTGCCGGTCTTCGCGTTGACGGCGTTCGCGGCGAGGGCCGGGAACCCGAGCTGGCGGATCCACAGGTCCAGCAACGGCAGACCGTAGTTGAACTCGTGGTTGCCCAGCGTCACCGCGTCGTAGTCGATGACGTTCATCGCGCGGGCCATCGGGTGCTTCTCCCCGGTGGCGGTGATCGGCTCCTGCTTGGCGTAGTACGTGGCCAGCGGCGTGCCCTGGATCGTGTCACCGGCGTCGAGCACGAGCGTCGCCTTGCCGCGCCGCTCCCGGCGGATCTGGTTGATCAGGGTCGCCAGCTTCGCGACGCCGATGTCGTTCTGCTTGCTGTCGTCGTACTCGGCGTCGCGGTAGTAGTCCCAGTTGTAGACGTTGCCGTGCGTGTCCGACGTGCCCAGGAGGGTGAGGTCCCAGGTGCGCGGCCGGGGCCTGCCGGCCGCCTGCGCGGGCGCGGCGGCGATCAGCGGGGCGGCCGTCGCCGCCGCCGCGGCGACGAGCACCTGACGACGCGACGGGCCGGAGGGAGAGGTCATGACGTGCCTTTCCATGGGGGTGGACGCGCCTCGTGAGCGCCTTGCGCACCATAACCAGCAGCCGTCACTCCCGCCACGCCAGCCCCGGCGGTGGTCACGGTTTCCGCAGACCGACGCGGGGTACGGCGGTCAGGGACGAAATCGCGGGACAGCCCCCGCTTCCCGCGCGGCGCGAGGAGACATCGGTGAGTGAGGACCAGCACACCCAGCGGGACCCGACCAGCCAGTACGGCCAGCAGTCCGGTCAGCCCGCCCAACAGCAGTCGGCGCCTGGCTCGACCGCGGCGATGAACCCGAAGCCCGACCACGGGGAGGAGTCGTACCGGGGCAGCGGCAAGCTCGACGGCAAGCGGGCGCTGATCACCGGCGGTGACTCGGGAATCGGCCGGGCCATCGCGATCGCCTACGCGCGTGAGGGCGCCGACGTGCTCATCTCCTACCTGAGCGAGGACGAGGACGCCGACGCGCGGGAGACCATCCGCCTGGTCGAGGACGCCGGCCGGCGAGGCATCGCGGTCCGCGGCGACATCACCGACGAGGCGCACTGCCAGGAGTTGGTCGATCGGGCGGTCCGCGACCTGGGCGGGATCGACATCCTGGTCAACAACGCGGCGTACCAGATGTCGCAGGACAAGGGGATCCTCGGAATCAGCACCGAGCAGTTCGACCGGGTGCTCAAGACCAACCTGTACGCGATGTTCTGGCTCTGCAAGGCCGCCATCCCGCACCTGGCCGAGGGGTCGGCGATCATCAACACGGCGTCGATCCAGGCGTTCGACCCGTCGCCGCAGCTGCTCGACTACGCCACCACGAAGGCGGGGATCGCCAACTTCACCAAGGCCCTCGCCGCCGACCTGGCCGAGCAGGGCATCCGGGTCAACGCGGTCGCCCCCGGCCCGGTCTGGACGCCGCTGATCCCGGCCACGATGCCGGAGGAGAAGGTGAAGCAGTTCGGCACCGACACCCCGGAGGGTCGTCCCGGCCAGCCGGCCGAGCTCGCCCCGGCGTACGTCTTCTTCGCGTCGCAGGAGTCCAGCTACGTCACCGGCGAAATCCTGGGGGTCACGGGCGGTCGACCGACCAAGTGATCCGCCGCCGGGTGGGTGTCTGCCGGGACGCCCACCCGCCGGTCCGGCCTGGTCGTGCGGTTTGTTCGGGTGGACCGCTGGTCAGCGCGGCCACGCGGCGAAGCGCCGGCGGACCTGGGCGATGTCGGCTGCGCTGAGGCCGTAACGGCCGAAGCGCTGCTCGGAAAGCCGGTCGAGGTACCGGCCGGCGGCCCGCACGTCCGCCGGATCCAGCGCGGGGTCGACCTGCCGGGCCAGCACCAACAGCTCGGTCACGTCGTAGTGTTCCAGCGCCGCCGCCACGTCGATGAAGTCCCGGACCTCCCGCCGGTTGACCAGTGCCGCGATCTTGTTGGCCACCAGGTCACGGACGTCCATGACCGGACCGAGGTCCATCACCACCGGACTCTGCTGACGGTCCAACCGGGCGAGGCTGAGCCGGATCTGCCGGCCGTCGCGGCTCACCACGAAGTCCTTCATGTCCTGGCCGTACCCGTCGAACAGCTCGGCCAGCTCACTGTCCGGGTCGGCGTCGGTGACCCTGAAGCCGGCGCGTTCCAGTGCCACCCGCACCCCGGCGGACGCCGCCGCGGCAGCGCCCTCCACGTCGGCGAAGAGGTCGACGTCCTCCGTCGGGCGGGCGACCAATCCGTGCGCCGCCCAGGCCACCCCACCGCCCAACACGAACCGGTACGGCCCGGCGGCGGTCAGCGCCACCCGGGCCACCTCCCGGTAGAACTCGTGCAGGTGCGGCTGGATCACGCCGCGCGCAGGCCGCGGTGCCGGCTCTCCCACGCCTGTCGTACGCCGCGGGGCAGGTTGAGCAGTCGCCAGACCCGGCGCAGCGTGCGCCCGTTGATCAGCGCTCGCAGATCCTCGGCCCGGGTGGTCTCGCGGAGGACGTTCTCGTACATCCAGAGCAGTTGGTCAGGGTCGCCGAGGTCGAAGGTGCGGTCGGCGTTCCACATCAACCGCACGGGCAGTTCGACGACACCCCGGGTTGGACCGGCCAGCTCGGCGAGCGTTCTCGCCACCACGGCAGGGCGACCCGGGCGGGCCAGGAAGGCCACGCCGGTCGGGGTGGGGGAGACGGCCTGCATGGTGTCAGGGTAACGCCCGGCAGACCAGGTGTCGCTCAGGTCGATCCGAGCGCCCTGCTCCAGGCGCGCCGGCCTGGCCGTCAGCACTCCGAGGTTTGTCCGTTTTGCGCCGCGCTGGCGGGCGTGGCCCGTCGCGATCGACTCGGGTTTCCTGAAGTCGGGGCGTCCGGGAGTCCGGGATGCCTCGACTTCCGGAAACCCGAGTGGATCACGCGAGTGACAGTGGTTTGGGGTCGTACGAGCCGTGCCGTCTGGGTGGTTTGTTCGGTTACGGGTGTTTGTGGGGTGTGGTCGGGCGCACCGGTGGGCCGGAATGATGGCGGGGTCGGGGTCGTTACATACCCTGACGATCGCAGGACCACCGCCCCGCCGCCCGGCCCGCCGGGGGTGGGAATGCGGGACACGGTCGGGTCGTTGCAGTCCCCATGAACGACCGCGGGCATCGCCTTCACGTGGGTGCCGATGGATGGGCCGCCCCCCGGAATGACCCTGGCCCGCCGGTCGTTACATCTGGACCCCGGCGCCCCGAGCCTCCGCTCGGTAGGTCGCCGACGCTGACGCCCGACAGGGTGTCACCCCTCAGACTTTCCCCCTTGTGAACGTGCAGCGCCGGACGAGGTGCTCACACCCTGCCGCTGTTCCCCCTTTTGGCGGTCGGGGTGTTTCCTACCCCCGAAGGAGCTACCCCCATGAACACGATCATGCGTAAGAGCGTCCTGTCCGTTGCTGGTCTCGCGTTCGCCGGTGGTGTGTTCGCCGGCCCGATCGCCGCCCACGCCGCCACCCCGGTCGAGGGCAAGCCCGTCGCGGCGGCCGTGCAGACCACCGCGCCGAAGCCGCAGGGCGAGCAGTCGCACATCGACCTCAACGACGAGAAGACCGCCAACGTCAAGGCGATCATCGCCGCCACGAAGAAGGCCGGCCTCCCGGAGCGCGCCGCGGTGATCTCGATCGCGACGAGCCTGCAGGAGTCGAAGCTGGACAACCTGGGCCACCTGGGCGACATGAACGACCACGACTCGCTGGGCCTGTTCCAGCAGCGCCCGTCCAGTGGTTGGGGTACGCCGGAGCAGATCACCGACCCGGCCTACTCCACCACCGCGTTCCTCAAGGGCCTCAAGCAGGTCGACGGCTGGCAGGACATGCCCCTGACCGAGGCCGCACAGACCGTCCAGGTGTCCGCCTACCCCGACGCCTACGCCCAGTGGGAGCAGCAGGCCACCGACCTCGTCGCCCAGCACTGGAACAGCTGACCCACCGCACTACCGCACTACCGCACTACCGCACTACACGGACCGCTGGCCGGCACCCCGCAAACCGGGTGCCGGCCAGCGGCGTATCCGCCGCCCGGTCGGGGCTGGCGGGCTGGGCGGTGAGGTGCCCGACGCACCCTCGGGCGTGCCGGGGAGCTGATTACCCCGACCTGATCGGTGGTTGTTCGCAGATCTTGGACAGTTTCCGTTCGCGCGAAACGGTAACTGTCCAAGATCTCGCCGACCGCCGACCGCCGACCGCCGACCGCCGACCGCCGACCGCCGACCGCCGACCGCCGACCGCCACTGCGCGACCGCCCACCGCGGCCAAGATCGTGCTCGATCCTGGTTGTAGTCCCCTCGATCGGCAACGGTGGCCACTACAACAAGGATCGAGCACGATCTGGCAAGGGCAAGGGCAAGGGCAAGGGCAAGGGCAAGGGCAAGGGCAAGGGCAAGGGCACCAGCACCAGCACCAGCACGTCCGCGACTGCCGCCGCGCGACCGCCCGCCGTGACCGCGACTGCCACCGCGACCGCACGATCGCCACTGCGACTGCCGCCGCGACCGCACGACCACGGCCGCGCGGACTGCCATCGCGACCGTTATCCCTACCGCGAGCGCGCGACGCTGACCGCGCTGCCGGCCACCGTCGTGTGGCGGCTTGGCGGTAGGGAGGGGCGTGGGAACAACGTGGGGGCCTGGCTGGTTGTGGAGGGTGTCGGTGTGACTCAGTGTCCCCGGGCCTCACCTAATATCGCCTTCGCGGAATACCGTTCGGCTGGAGCCGCGTCGCGCCACTCGCCGCGA
>NZ_JBEZFV010000018.1:0-112998 GCF_040649655.1 Micromonospora sp. NPDC048905
CGTCCCCGTTGAGCGCGGATACCTCGTCCACGGCGACCCGGGCCAGCGGGTGCGCGTCCGACGGGCTGGTGGGCTGCGACAACGCATCGATCAGGTCCGTCGCCCGGTGGCAGGTCGTCGGACCGTCTCCGCCGATGGTCTCCAGGGCGGTGCTCTTGCCGTAACCGGCGGCGGCCACCATCATCAGCCACCGCTGGGCTCGGGTCCGCCGGTCGGTTGCCATCGCGTCGCCTCCGCTCGTCCGAGCACCGCGGAGGGTCACCCGGAGGGCCGGTCACCCACGCTAACCATCCGGTGGCCCGTCGACGCTGGCGTTGTCCGAGAACCGACGCAGTGCCGCCGGTGGGTCAGGACGGCCCTCGGGCGGCGGACCGTGCCCGCGACCGGTCGGTCACGATGACGGCGACGGTCACCGCCAACGCCAGCGCGGCGCACACCGCGACGGGCAGTCCCAGCCGCACGCAGATCGGCACCAGCGCCAGCAGCACCAGCACGGCGGTGATCCGGCTGGTCGGTGGGCGTCGCCACAGCAACGCCTTGTAGGCGCCGTGCCCGGCGAGGAACAACGCCGGACCACCCAGGGTGAACAGCGCGGCGACAGTGGTGGCCGGCGCGCCGGGCTCCCGCAGCAACAGCTCGTCGCCCGCGGAGGCGACGATCACGCCGGCGACGATCACCGGGTGCAGGTAGTTGAACGCGACCCGGCTCAACGCCCCGGTGCGCTCGCCCGCCCCCGCGATCACCTCGGTCGCGGCCGGGGCCGACCGGGCGAAGTACACCCACCACAGCGCCACCGAACCGGCGAACGCCAGCAGGAACGCCCCGGACGTCACCAGGTCCACGTGTGAGGTGAGGGTACTGCCGGTGACCAGGATCGACTCACCCAACGCGATCAGGACGAACGCCGCGCACCGTTCGGCGAGGTGCCCGCCCTCGACCATCCACCGTTCGGGGCGGCTGCGTCCCCGCCCCGGTAGCGGGTAACCGATCAGCAGGCCGACCACCTCGAGCACGATCACCGCCGCCCACAACGCCTCCCGGGCGACCCCGCTGGCCAGGCCGCCGAGCACCACGAGCACCGACGTCCCGGTGATCCACGGCAGCACCTGCTGGAATCCGGCGACCAGCCACGGGCTGCCCTGCACCGCCCACAACGCGAACAGGGTGCGGCCCACCTGTACGGCCACGTAGACCACCGCGAAGAGCAGGCCGGTCCCGGCGAACGCCTCCGGGATCGCCGCCGACAACGACAGGCTGCCCAACGCCACCCCGATCAGCACCGTGCGCACCGGCCCCTGATCCGGTTGCAACCAGTTGGTCAGCCAGGTGGTGTAGACCCAGACGAACCAGACGAGCGCCAGCAGCAGCGCCGTCCGCGCGGCGCCCCGCCAGTCCGGGTGGGCGATCAGGTAGTGCGACAACTGGGTGATGGTGAAGATGAAGACCAGGTCGAAGAAGAGTTCGGTGGACGTGGTCGGTTGCACCCCCGTGCGCGGGCGCAACAACTGCGGACGTACCGGGGTGGAGGTCGGTGGCTCAGAAGGGGTCACCGCACACCCGCCAGTCCCCGCCCTCGCGGACCACCGGCAGGCGCCGTTCCTCGCTGAGCCCGCCGTCACGGGTCACCTTCACCGTCACCGTGCCGTGCGGTCGTCCGCTGCGGGTGGCGACCGACACGTCGGTGATCTCGTAGTCGGTGACCATCGGCGGCGTCCGCACCCAACTGGTGAAGCCGATCGCGCTCCACCGGCTGCGCGCGTCCGCGCAGAGCCGCTCGTACGCCTGGTCGCTGTCGCCCAGGGCGACCTCGCTGAGAAAGTCGTCAGCGGTTTCCCGGATCGGGCCGGCGGCCTGGCGGACGGTCTGCAGGTTCCAGGCGGCCACCCCGGCCACGCCGACGCAGCACAGCGCCACACCGAACCCGGCGAACGCCAGCCCGGTGCGCATCGGGCGGTTGCGCCGGGCCGGTCGGCTCCACGGCTGGCCGGCACCCACGACTACCGACCGTAGAGAACGCCATCGCACTGAAGTGCGACAAGTCGGAAATCGGGCGTACCTGGGTCGGTGGGACTGCCCTGTTCGGAGCGGCCACGGATCGTCTACCGTCGGCGCACGTCCCCGAGCAGTGCCAGGAGTCGATCGATGAGCCGCTTCGTGCAGCCGGTGCCACCTCCCGTCGACCCGTACGCCGGTGACGGCCTGCTGCGCTCCTGGCTGGAGCGCCACCTGGGTCCGGACGGGCACGCCGCCGCGAAGGGACGCCTCGCCGACCTGGCCGCCGACGTCAGCGGGCCGCTGCGCGCGGCGCACGCCGACGCGGAGGCGCACCCGCCGACCCTGGTCCGCTACGACCCGTGGGGTGCCCGGATCGACCGGATCGACACCTCCGCCGGCTGGCAGGCGCAGCGCGCCGCCGCCGCCCGACACGCCGTGGTCGCGCTGCCCTACCTGACCGAAGCGCGCGGCACCTGGGGCGCCGCCGCGCGGGTCGTGCAACACGCCCTGCTACACCTGTACGGGCCGGAGTCGGCGACGTTCTCCTGCCCGGTGGCGATGGCCGACGGGGCGGCGGCGCTGCTGAGCATGCCCGACGTGGACGCCGGGGTGCGCGACGCGTGGCTGCCCCGGTTGATCTCCACGGACCCGGCCACGGCGATCACCAGTGGGCAGTGGATGACCGAGTCGCAGGGCGGCTCCGACCTGGGCCGGTCGAGCACGATCGGCCGACCGGCGGCGGATGGGTCCTGGCGGCTGACCGGGGAGAAGTGGTTCTGCTCGGCCGCCGACGCGGCGATGGCGGTGGCGCTGGCCCGACCGGAGGACGCCGGACGCGGCAGTCGGGTGCTGGCACCGTTCCTGGTCCCCCGCTACGCGGCCGACTCGCCGTTGAGCATCGGCGGGGCGCCGGACGCGCCCGCATCGGGTGTCACCGTGCGCCGCCTCAAGGACAAGCTCGGCACCCGCGCGCTGCCCACCGCCGAGATCGGTCTGCACGACGCGTACGCGCTCCCGCTGGGCGACCCGGCGGTGCCCGGCCTGGTCCGGGCGATGACCCTGGTCGTGGTGACCCGGGTGCACAACGCCGCCGCGGCGGCCGGCGGGATGCGCCGCGGGCTGGACTACGCCCGCGCGTACGCCGACGTGCGGCACGTCGCCGGCGGGCCGTTGCTGTCCTCGCCGCTGCACCGGGCCACGCTGGGCACCCTCGCGGTCGACGCGGCGGGCGCGTTCGCCCTCGCCGGGCACGCGTTCGCCCTGCTGGGGCGGGTCGAGGTCGGCGCCGATCCGGAGGCCGCAGCGGAGCTGCGCATCGTGGCACCGCTGGCGAAGCTGGCCACCGGCCGGCTGGCCGTCAGCTCCGCCAGCGAGTACGTGGAGAGTTTCGGCGGCGCCGGTTACGTGGAGGACACCGGCGTGCCCCGGCTGCTGCGCGACGCGCAGGTGCTGCCGATCTGGGAGGGCACCACAAACGTGCTGGCCCTGGACGTGCTGCGCGCGTTGACCAGGGAGGACGCCGGGACCCCGGTGCTGGGCCGGCTCGCCGCCGCGGTCGACCTGGCCCGACCGCTGTCGCCGACGCTTGCCGACACCCTGGCCGCCGCCGCCACGGCGCTGGGCGACACGATCACCTCGGTGACCGCCGATCCGGGCGCCGCCGCGGTGCAGGCCGGTGCCCGTGGTCTGGCGCTGCGCCTGGCGTACGCGCTGACCACCGCGTTGCTCACCGAGCACGCCGCGTGGGGTGACGAGCAGGCCGAGCTGGCGGCCCGGCTGTGGGCGCGGCGCTGGCTGCGGCACGAAGAGATCGCTGAGGACGCCCACCACCACCTGGAGTTGCTCTGCTGACCGGCCGGAGCGAGCACACGGACGGGCACCCGTGTCGGTGCTGATCGAGCTGGGCGACGACCGGGGTGCGCCCCGAGACGACGACAGACCCCCGCCGAAGGTGTCGCGGGGTCGGCGGGTGGCGCTGCTGGTGGTGGCGTGCGCCCTGCTCGGCGGGGCCGCCGAGCCCGCGTACCTGACACCTGAGCTGGGACCGGCGACGCCCGCCGGTGCGACCGTGCTCGGTGCGGGGCCGCTGCTTCTGGTCGTCGACCCCGGCCCGGACCCGCCGACGATGAGTGCCTACGACGCGGCCGCGCCACGTCGCCCGGCGCGGTGGCGGGTCGCGGTGCCGCCGGGCTCCGGGTGGTCCGCCGAAACAGTCGGTGACGTGGTGCTGGTCGCCGAACGCGACCAGGTACGCGGGACGCGAGTGACCACCGCCCGGTCGATCCGCACGGGCCAGGTGGTGTGGCGACGACCCGAGCGGGTGTACGCGGCCGGCGACGTGGCGGTCGCGGTGAGCGAGGTACGCAGTGCCTCCGAGCCGGGTCGCCGGATCGAGGGCGGCGTGCACGGGGTCGATCCGGCCACCGGGGTCAATCGTTGGTCGGTGCCGGTGCCCTCCACGGCCGTCCTGCGGGTGCTGCCCGACGTACCCGGGCGGTTGCTGCTGGTCCAGGACGACGGGCTGGCCCGGCTGCTCGACATCCGCGACGGCGCCGACCGGGGGCGGGGGCGACTTCCGCCGGCCGACTACGGCCCGGACAACCCGCAGGTCGTTGGCGCGCACCTGGTGCTGCGGCATCCGAGCGGCAGCGGAGGGTCGGCGCTGACCGGTTACGACCTGCCCGGGCTGACGCCGCGCTGGCAGGTGGCGGCCGAGCCGGGCGAGTTGACCCTGCGGCCCTGCCAGGGTCTGATCTGCGGGCAGGACGAGCAGGGCCGCTGGGCCATCGACGCGGGCACCGGCGCGCGGCGGTGGACGTGGCCGGGCGGGGCGCGTTGGCACACCGTCGCGGGCGCTCGGGTCGCCGGCGAGTCGTTGGTGCTGCTGGGCTTGGCCTCGGACGGCCGGCGCGTCCTGGTCGCGACGGTGGGCGCGGACGGTCACCGGGTGATCGCGGTGCTTCCGGCCGGGCTGAGCGGCTGCCGGCGGGTCGGCGCCCGGCTCATCTGCGGCGACGGCACCCGCGTGACGCTCTGGCCGCTCGGTGTCCCCTGACCCGACCGCGTCCGCGGGTCGACGCTCAGCGCAGCGGGCCTCGGGCGACGGCGGCGCGCATCGTGCCCGGGTCGTCGACCGGGATGAACTCCAACCACCAGGTGGCGCCGGCTGCCGCGAGGTCACCGAGGTACGCCCGTTCGGCGCGTTCGTCGGATCGGCGTCGCCGGCCACCGATCGCCACGTCGAACGGTTGACCGTCGGCGCGGGTCGCGGGCAGGGCGCTGACCAGGTCGTGGACCTCGTCGGGGGTGAAGTCGGACCACCCGTCGGTGTCGGTGAGCTTGTACGGCACGATGCCGTCGGCGCGGGCCGCCCGGCGGCGCACCGCCCCGGCCTGGGTGCTGCCGCCGACCCAGACCGGCACCCGGGGCGACTGCACCGGCGGTGGTCGGAGCGCGACGCCGTCGGCGCGGTAGTGGGTGCCGTGGTGGTCGACCCGCTCGCCGCTGAGCAGCCCGGTCAGCAGGTCGAGGCCCTCGTCGAGCATCGCGGCGCGCACGGACACCTCGGTCTGCTCGCCGAACGCCGCCATCCCCCGGTCAGCGGGGTCGCCGACGCCGACCGCCACGGTGGCGCGGCCCGCGCTGAGGTGGTCGAGGGTGAGGACCTCCCGCGCCAGCTTCGCCGGGCGGCGTCGGGGCAGCGCGGTGACCGTGGTGCCCAGCCGCACCCGGTCGGTGCGGCCGGCGATCGCGGTGAGCACCAGCCACGGGTCGTAGGTGGACGGGTCGTCGCCGGAGTAGTAGATCAGGTAGTCCTCCAGGAACACGCCGTCCCAACCGGCGCGCTCGGCGAGCTCACCCAGCTCGACCAGGGTGGACACCGCGACGGAGGCGCCGCCGCAGGAGATTTCCAGACCGTGTCTCATCGGTCGACCGTAGGACGGGGGTACGACGTCAGCTGCGGCGGCGGGACCGGGCCGCCCACACCACGTAGGCCGGGTCGCGGTCGAGGTTGTGCCGGTCGCGGTCGTAGCGGCGGGTGGTGCGCGGGTCGGCGTGGCCCATCGCGTCCTGCACGTCCTCCAGCGGCACCCCCTCGGAGCGGGCGGTGGTGGCGAAGGCGTGCCGCAGTGAGTGCGGGGACAGCTTCGCCCAGGCCGGGATACCGGCGGCGCGGGCGAGGCGGCGGACCATCCGGAACACCGAGTGCCGGTCCAGCCGGGCGCCGCTGGCGGTGACCAGCAGCGGCCCGGTGAGCTGTGGCACGGGCACGCCGGTGGCGGCGGCCCGCTGGGCCAGGTAGGCGTCCACGGCGTACCCGCTGCCGGGGGTGAGGGCCCGGCGGCGCTGCTTGCCGCCCTTGCCGACGAAGCGCACGCTGCGGTGGCCGCGTTCGGTGCCGAGGTCGGTCAGGTCCAGCGAGATCAGCTCGCCGACCCGCAGGCCCAGGTCGGCGAGGAGCGCGATCGCCGCCCGGTTGCGCAGGGCGGTCGGGCCGGTGTCCGCGTCGGCGGCGGCGAGCAGGGCGTCCACCTCCTCCGGGCTGAGCCCGAGGGTGGCGGAGTGGTCGCGGTCGACGCGGGGCCGGTCCGCGCCGGAGACCGGGTTGGCCGGCACCGCGCCCAGCTTCACCAGGAAGTCGTACCAACTGGACAGCGCGGAGAGTCGTCGCGCTACGGTCGCCGGGGTCAGCGGTCGGCCGCTGCGGGCGGCGAGGGTGGACTCCAACGCCCGGGCGTAGTCGTTGACGTGCAGGAACGTGGCGCGCAGCGGGTCGAGGTCGCGGCCGGCGCACCAGGTGAGCCAGCCGGTGACGTCGCGTCGGTACGCGTCGCGGGTGTGCTCGGACAACCGCCGGTTACGCAGCCACGCCTCGGTGACCTCGACCGGTCCACTCGGCAGCGCGGGTGGCGCGGACGGGCGGGCCAGCACCGGAGCGTCGGAGAACACCATGTGAAAAAGGTTCTCAGCCTCGGGTGGGATCAGCGCGCAGGCGCGCCGATCCCACCCGACACCGTGCTCATGCGTTGATCTGCCGACGCCCGTCGCCGTTGGCGGTGATGGTCACGCGGCGGGGCTTGGCGCGCTCGGCGACCGGGATGCGCAACGTCAGCACCCCGTGCTCGTACCCGGCTTCCAGCTTGTCGCTGTCCAGGGTGTCGCCCAGGAACAGCTGCCGGGTGAAGGTGCCCATCGGGCGTTCGGCGGCGACCAGCTCGACGCCGTCGCCGCTGGGTCGGCGACGCTCGGCGCGGACGGTGAGCACGTTGCGCTCGACGGTGCAGTCGATGGTGTCCGGGTCGACGCCGGGCAGGTCGAACGCCGCGTAGAAGTGGTCGCCGTCGCGGTAGGCGTCCAGGTGCATCATCGCGGGACGGGCTGCCGTACCGAAGAACTGCTCGGCGAGCCGGTCGATCTCGCGGAACGGGTCGGTACGCATCAACATGGTCATGCCTCCTCGGTTCTCCTGGCCGAAGGTGATGAGTTGAGCCGGGTCGACTCAACTTCCTCTTCTTATTTAGCGCATCCCCCGACCGGACGTCAACCGCTCAGCGCAGCCGCTTCTCGAACCAGTGCTCGGCGTAGGGGTCCTGCGAGTACGCCGGGATCTCGACGTAGCCGTGCCGGGCGTACAGGGCGCGGGCCTCGACCAGGTCGGCGCGGGTGTCGAGCCGTATCACGTCCGTCCCGGCCGCCCGGGTCCGCTGCTCGACGGCGGTCAGCAGTGCGGCACCGCCACCGCCGCCGCGGTGCGCGGGGCGGACGAACACCCGGGTCAGCTCGGCCCAGCCCGCATGCCAGCGCAGCCCGGCGCAGCCGGCCAGGTCGGCGCCGTGGTGGGCGAGCACCAGCAACCCGCTCGGGTGGGCCAGGTCATCGCCGGGCATCTCGGCGAGCGCCTTGTCGACCTCGCCGGGCAGCGCCGGGCGGCGGTGGTGGCGCACCACCATCTCGGTCATGTACTCGCGCAGCAGCAGCACCGCGTCGGGTTGGTCGGGTCGGCTGACGCTCGTCGTCCAGGTCGGTCCGGTGGTGGTCACCAGTCGATCATCAGCGCCCGGTCAATCGCTTATCGAGGTGGTCAGCGGCGGCGTGCCGGCAGCAGGGCGATCAGGGGGACCGCCACGGCCAGGTGCGTCGCGCCGAGGGTCAGCTTGGCCCCGCCGGTGGCCTCGACGCCGAACAGGGGGACGAGGGACACCGCCGTGACCACCACGGCGAGGGAGATCCAGACCGGCCGGGCGACCTTTGGGGCGAACCGCTCCAGCAGGGCCAGCGCCGCCCAGCCGAGCAGGGCGGCGCCCAGGGCGACCACGACGATTTCCCCCGCCCCGATGTCGATGGCGGGTTGACCCGGGCTCTCCACCGTGAAGTCGACGCCGGCCAGCGCGCCGATCGCCCAGACGGCCAGGGCGGCCACCACGGCGGCGGCGACGCCGAGGGCGCGGCGGCGCAGGGTCGAGGTGGTGGGGGTCGTGACGGCGGTAGCGCTCATGACGGCTCCTCGTTCAGGGGAAACGAACGAGTACGACCGTAGCAGATAGTCTTGTTCGGAACTATCTCTCTCGGAACTAACAGGTGGAGCGGCCACCCGGCGCGTACGGGGAGGTGGTGGCCAGCGGGCCGCTCACCAACGCCAGCAGGGCGCGCAGAAACGCCTCCCGGTCCTGCTCGGGCAGGGTCGCGAGCAGGTCGTCCTGAATGCGCCGGACCACCTGCTGCGCCCGTTGCAGGACCTGCTCCCCCGCCGGGGTCACCACGACCAGCCGGGCTCGCCGATCCGTCGGCGCCGGTCGGCGCTCGGCCAGCCCGGTCCGCTCCAACTGGTCGAGCGTGACGACCATCGTGGTCTTGTCCACGCCACACCGCTCGCCGATCTCGCGCTGGGTCAGCTCGCCGGTGCGGGCCTGCGCCAGCACGTAGTGCGCCCGCGGCGAGATACCCAACTCGGCCAGCCCCGCGGCATGCTCGGTCTGCAACGCGTGACTCGCCCAGGAGAGCAGGAACAACAGGTCCGGTGGGCCGTCGGCGGGCGTGCAGGAGGTCATGCGCCGAGGCTAGCAAGATGCTCCGCGACCAGACGGTTTGCGCCGTGGACGATCAGGGCCGCTGGTAGATGCCGTGCTCCCGGGTGAGCAACTGCTCGTCAATCAGATACCGACGTAGCGTGGCGTGGTCCGACCCGCCCGCCGCGCACCACGCCTTGAGCACCTCGTCGACGGCCCGCTCCGGATAGCGGGTGCCCGGCTCGAACGACCGCTCGGCGATGTGCGTGAGCAGGACGCGCCGCCGTTTCGGCTGCGCCGGCAGGCCCACCAGGACGTCTCCGCGTAGGAAGGTGCGCAGCACCGGATCGGCGGCCGGGTCGGTGTCGTCGGCCGGGCGGCTGTCGCGGGCGGCCGCCCGCAGCGACGCCTCGTCGGCCGCGAGCGCGCCGTCCGCGCCGGCGACAAGGCCCGCGTCGGTGAGCCGACGAACCCCGGTGAGCACGACCCGCACCGGCAGGCCGGTGCGCTCGGCGACCTGCGCCGCGCTGGTCGCCCCCAGCACGATCGCCGCGAAGATCCGTCGTCGTCCGTCGTCGGCCAGCGTCCCGGCCAGAGCATGCGCAGTCACGCCGGTCACCCTCGCATCAGCGGTACGCGCACCGCCAGGCGTTTTCCGGCCGATCGGATGGCCGAAGGCGATGATCGGCTATTTCCATGTGCGACGGGCACCCTCCCACGCCTAGGAAGAAGGCATGACCAACGAGCGGACCGTTCCCCTGCTGCCGTGCGCATCCATCGACGACATCGAGAACTTCTACGGAGTTCTCGGTTTCCGCACGACGTACAAGCAACGCAAGCCCAACGCGTGTGTGGGGGTGCAGCGCGAAGACCTGCATCTGCAGTTCTTCGAGATCACCGGATTCGACCCGGAGCAGTCCTATGGCTCCTGCCTCGTCATCACCGCCGACATCGAGGGACTACACCGGGCATTCGCGGCCGGCATGCGCGCCGCGTACGGCAAGGTACTGGTGTCCGGAACGCCGCGGATGACCCGACCCAGGGCGCGGAAGAACGCCGACGGGTTGGGCGGATTCAGCGTCATCGACCCGGGCGGCAACTGGATCCGCGTCTTCCGGGACGCCGCCACCGCGCCCCTGCCGGCCGCCACGACTGCCGGGCGGCTGGCCAAGGCCCTGGCGAATGCTGTCGTACAGGCCGATTCCAGGGGAAGCGTGGGACAGGCCGTTCGGATCCTCGACAGCGCGTTGGCCCGCCCGCAGGCCGACGACGACCCGGTCGAGCAGGTAGAGGTCCTGGTCTACCGCGCTGAACTCGCACTGGTGCTGCACGATCCATCGACCGCGACCGAGATGCTGACCCGCGCCCAGTCCGTCACGCTCACCGAAGACGAATCCGAACGGGCGGCACCGGCGTTCGACAACGCCACCGAACTCGCAGCAGCACTGCGGTGACTCACCATGCGAACGCCAGCCGGCCGACGGCTCCCGCCGGGCGGCTCAGTCGGCCGCGGGCTGCTCGGCGACGAGCAGCACCCGGCGCAGCAGGTCGGCGAGGTGTCGCCGCTCGGTCGTCGTGAGCGCGCCGAGCAACCGGTGCTCCTCCGCGCCCTGGATCTCCATCGCCCCGCGCCACGCCGCCCGCCCCGCGTCGGTGAGTTCCACGTCCACCCGCCGACGGTCGACCGTGGACGGGATGCGGCGCACGAAGCCGCGCCGCAGCAGGGCGTCCACCCGCGCGGTGATCGAGGCGGGAGCCATCGCGAGATCCGTGGCGAGGTCCGAGGGCGCCGCCCGGCCCCGGCGGCCGGCCAGGGCCTGCAGGGTGTCGTACTCATGGACCGACAGGTCGAAATCGGCCAGGACCCGCTCCTTCACCGAACGCAGGTGCCGGGTCAGCTTGATCATCCTGGTCACCGCGCCCTCGACGTCGGCGTCGAGGTGCGGCACCACCGGCAGCCACCGCTCGATGTGGCTGTCGACGGTGTCGGGAGTCGTGGTCACCGCCCCAGTTTACCTCAACGTCGAAATATTCGTTGTCGAAAGGTTCGACCTCGAAGTATGTTGCCGGTATGACCCACCCCCTGCGTACCCGCTCGTTCCGGTTGCTGTTCCTGGGCCGGACCGTCTCCGCCGTCGGCGACGCGGTGGTGCCCGCCGCGCTGGCCCTGGCCGTGCTGCGGGCCACCGGCTCCACCGGCGCGCTGGCCGTCGTCCTGGCCGCGGCGATGGTCCCCCGGCTGCTGCTGTTGCCACTCGGTGGTGTCGTCGCCGACCGGTTCGACGCCCGACGGGTCGCGTTGCTGGCCGACCTGGTCCGCTGCGCCACCCAGCTCGCGGTCGGCGTGGAGCTACTCGGGGGTGATCCGTCACTGACCACAGTCGTCATCGCGTCCGCCCTCGGCGGCACCGCGTCGGCGTTCGCGATACCGACCGCGTCTCCGCTGGTCGCCGGCACCGTCGAACCGGCCAGCCGGCAGCGGGCCAACGCCCTGATGGGGATCACCGCCAACGCCAGTCGCCTCGCCGGCCCGGCGCTGGCCGGCGCGCTGGTCTGGGCCGCCGGCCCCGGCTGGGCGTTCATCCTCGACGGCGCGTCGTTCGCGCTCAGCGCGGCACTGCTCGCGCTGGTGCGGATCCGCCACGTGCCGGTGCCCCACCGGTCCGTACTCGCCGACCTGCGCCACGGCTTCGGGGAGGTCCGCGCCCGGGACTGGTTCTGGACCAGCCTGCTCGGGCACGGCGTGTGGAACGGCGCCGCCGCCGTACTGATGACCCTCGGGCCGGCCGTCGCCATCGACCGCCTCGGCGGCGAGACGACCTGGGTGCTGCTGTTGCAGGCCGGCGCGATCGGCATGCTCACCGGCTCACTGCTGGCCGGGCGGGTCCGCCTACGGCGACCGGTGTTGCTGGCCAACCTCGCGTTGGCCAGCTACGCCGCGCCGCTGATCCTGCTCGCCGTCGCCGCGCCCGCCCCGGCGGTGATCGCCACGTACGCCGTGGCGCTGAGCGCCCTCGGCTACTTCAACCCGGTCTGGGAGACCGTCGTGCAGCACCACTTCCCGCCGGAGGTCCTGGCCCGCGTCACCTCCTACGACTGGCTGGTGTCGCTGGGCGCCATGCCGCTGGGGTACGCGCTGGCGCCGCTGGCCGCCGACGCGTTCGGCGCACCCGTCCCGCTGGCCGTCGCCGGCCTGCTGGTCCTCGTCTCCTGCGCGGGCACCGCACTCGTCCCCGGCGTACGCCGACTCACCTGGCCGACCACCCCGCAACCGCGAGCGGCCGGACCCGCCGGCGTTCGGTGAGCCAGACCGTGCGCGCCCACGAAGAAGGCTCTCGCCCAGCGCCGGGAGCCTGCGAGCGGGGTGGTCGGTCAGCCGGCGTCGCGGGTCATCGCGACGCGAAAACGCTGCATTAATCGCGCGCTCTGCGACGCCGGTATGGCTAGCCTCACCCAGAGGCTGGTCGGGAAACGGCACATCCATGAGTCGGAGGATTCTCGATGTCAGGCGCAGCGACCGGCGGCGACTCGCTGCGTCCCACCCAACTGCTTCGCCGCAGTCGGCCCTTTCGCAATCTCTTCTCGGCCCGGCTCGTCTCGTACGCCGGCGACTCGCTCAGCCTCGTCGCGCTCATGTTGCACGTCAGCGAGACGACGGGGAAGGCGCTGGCCGTCTCCCTCCTGCTGCTTGTCGGAGACCTCGCGCCCTCGATGTTGGGTCCCTTCAGCGGCGCGCTCGTCGACCGGCTCAACCTCCGGCGGCTGATGGTCGTCTGCGAACTCGTCCAGGCCGCGGTCCTGCTGGTGATCGTGGTGACGCTGCCCCCGCTGCCGGTGCTGCTGGCCCTCGTCGCGATCCGCGCCACCGCCTCGCAGATCTTCCAACCGGCGTCGCGGGCGGCGGTGCCCGCACTGGTCGCCGACCGTGACCTGGAGACCGCCAACTCCACAGTCGGGTTCGGCTCGAACGCGGCGGAGGCGGCCGGACCGCTCCTCGCCGCGGCCCTGTTCCCGCTGGTCGGAGTGCGTGGGCTGCTGCTCGCCGACGCGGTGACGTTCCTCGTCTCAGCCGTCCTGCTCGCGACTCTCCCTTCGCTTCCGGCGGTGACCCCCGAGGGGCGCCAGCCGTCGCTCCTGCGCCAGGCCAGATCGGGAATCGGCTATCTGCTGAGCGTTCCGACGGTGCGGGTGATCTTCCTGGGCTTCACCGCGGTGGTCGCCTTCAACGGGGTCGACGACGTGGCACTGCTGGTGTTGGCCCGGGACACGTTCGAGGTGGGCAACTCCGCGTTCGGGTTGCTGCTGGGCGCGGTCGGCATCGGACTCGTCGCCGGGTACGCCGTGTTGTCCCGGTGGGGTACCCGGGCGTCGATGGCGCTGCTGCTGATCGTGGGCTTCGGGGTCAGCAGTCTCGGGAACCTGCTCACCGGGCTCGCCTGGGCCGTCGCCGCCGCGATCGCGCTCCAGGGGGTCCGGGGGCTCGGACTGGCGGCCATGGACGTCGCCTCCAGCACGCTGCTGCAACGGACGGTCCCCGCGGGCATGCTCGGCCGGGTCTTCGGCAACCTGTACGGCGCGATCGGGGTCGCCGCTGCGGCGTCCTACCTGGCCGGTGGCCTGCTGCTGGACCTCACGTCCGCTCCGGTGACCCTGGTGATCGCGGGTGTCGGCGGTCTGGTGGCCACCGGCATAGTCGCCCTGCGACTGCCACGGGCGATGCAACGCGATGATGGTGCGACGCCGACGACATGGAGGTCCGGCGCTCCGGAATGAGGGGCCTCGGCCGCTCGACTGGCGCAGAGCGGGGCGCACCGGCCATCGCCGGTACGCCCCGCCGCGAGGGGGTCGGTGTGTCAGCTCGCGGGTCCGATGTTCATCACGTACTGGCCCTCCATGTTTCCGGGCGGCGAGAAGTTGGCCACGATGAAGGTCTCCCACCACTTCGTGCCCTGGCCGGCGACCCGCCCCACACCCAGCTTGGTGGTGGTCTTCCACACCAGTGCGGTGAAGTGCCCGATCGGCTTCGTGGGGTCGATGGGTTCGCCCGTGGCGAAGTTGTAGTTGCTGTTCTCGGCGTACCAATTCTCCACCGCGGCAGTTCCCGAACCCGCCGTGGGGCCGGTCGAGGCGCCCGCCCACGACGCGTTCTCACCGGTGTCCGGTCGCAGGCCCTCGTGGGTGAGCTTGGTGCTCTCGGCCATGAAGGACGCCCTCGACTTCGAATACTCCACGAGTTCCGGGTCGAGGGTGAGCAGCGACGAACCGTGCCGTGCCCGCAGTTGGTTGACCTTGGTCAGCACCTCCTGCAGGAACTCGTCGTTGGTTCGATCAGCGAATCCAGCTCGCATGATGTGACACCCTTCTGCTGAAGACGAACGGCGGAAGATCTACCCCCATGGCGGGCGGCTCGGCCCCGGAGGGCTCACACAGCGGGCCGGACAGCCATCGGCAGCCTTCCATCCGCCAACGCGAAAAGACCGTCACTTAAAGTGACGCATCAATGACAGAGGCGCTAACACTGGACTCGCCGATGAGTCGGCGAGGAGAGGTTGGGGCGAATCCCCAGGTAACCCCGGGTAGGCGGGCGCGGACGCAGCGTCAGCGGCAGGTCGTGCCAGCCGGGCATGACATCAGCGGCGTGCCAGAGAAATTTCTACTCTCTGGCACAACGGCAATTTCGCACCCAGCGGCACGGTGCGGCTACCCGCCGCCGGCCACCGGGTGGTCCGGTTGTTGCTGGCCGCCGAGGCTCCCGGTGGGCGCGGCGGCGTCACTCGCCGGTCGGGCCCCCGGCGAGTTCGGCGACCACGTCGAGGTGACCGAGGTGGCGGGCGTACTCCTGGACCAGGTGGAACAGCACCCGCTCCAGCGACGCCGGGTCCGCGCCGTTCCACCGCGGCCCCGGCGCGCCGATCTCCGCCAGGTCGTGCGCCGTCACCACCGCCGTGGTGTGCGCGCCCTGCGTCCGCAGCGCCGCCACCAGGTCCTCCCGCGTCTCGTCGGGGGCGACGTACCAGCGGTCCTCACGGCGGTCGCCCCACGGCTGCGCGACGTCCCGGCCCTGGAACCCCCACTCGATCCAGCGCCGCTCGACGTGGCGCAGATGCGTGAGCAGCTCCAGCGGGGTCCACCCGGACGGCAGCCGGCTGCGCCGCAACTCCGGCTCGGCCAACGCGGACACCTTGGCCACCAAGGTCTCGCGGAAGTAGTCCAGGTAGCGCAGGAAGACCTCGGTGCGGCTGCCGGCCGGTTCGGTCGGCTCGGGAAAGGCAGTCACGACCCGGTGGGCAGGTCGCGGGCGCGCTGTCGCACACCCGCCCCGCCGTACGGGTAGTCACCCACCAGCGGGGCGCTCGCCTCGTCCAGTGACCGCATCTGCTCGGCGTCGAGGACCAGGTCCGCGCTGGTGAGGTTGTCGTCGAGCTGCTCGGTGGTACGCGCGCCGAGGATCACCGAGGTGACCGCCGGGCGGGCCGCCAGCCAGGCCAACGCCACCGCCGACATGGACACGCCCCGTTCGTCGGCGACCCGGCGCACCGCGTCGAGCACCCGCCAGGTGCGCTCCTCGGCGTTGCGACCGGCGTACGCCTCGACGCCGCGCTGCGGGTTCTCACCGAGTCGGGTCGCGCCGGTGGGCGTGTTGTCGCGCTGGTACTTGCCCGTCAGCCAGCCGCCGCCCAGCGGCGACCACGGCAGGATGCCGATGCCCTCGTTCTCGCAGACCGGCACCAGTTCGAACTCGATCTCCCGGGCCAACAGGTTGTACTGCGGTTGCAGGGACACGATCGGGGTGAGGTTGAGGTGCTGGGTGAGCAGGGCCGCCTTCTGCAACTGCCAACCGGTGAAGTTGCTGACCCCCGCGTAGCGGATCTTGCCCGCGCGCACCGCGTCGTCGAAGAACCGCAGCGTCTCCGGCAGGGGGGTCAGCGGATCCCAGGCGTGCGCCTGGTACAGGTCGACGGCCTCGACACCGAGCCGCCGCAGGCTGGCGTCCAGGGCGCGGGTGAGGTGCACCCGGGACAGGCCGGCGTCGTTCGCGCCCGGACCCATCGGGAACCGGCCCTTGGTGGCGATCACCAGTCGGTCGCGCACGTCGGGCCGCGTCCGCAGCCAGCGTCCCACGATGTCCTCGGAGACACCCGCGGAGTAGACGTCGGCGGTGTCGAGGAACGTGCCCCCGGCCTCGACGAACCTGTCGAGTTGAGCGAAGCTGCCGGCCTCGTCGGTCTCCGCCCCGAACGTCATCGTGCCCAGACACAGGGTCGACACCACCGTGCCGGTGCTGCCTAGAGTGCGGTAGCGCATATCGTCCTTTCGGTCCGAGTGACAAAGCCGATCTTCGCACTCGGTGGGGCCACCCGCACACGGAGGCCGCCAGGCCCCGGCACGGGCACCCGCGCGGTCACCTCGCCGGTCATCATGGGCGGGTGAGCGAGTCCGCGATCAACATTGACCGGCCTCACCGGCCGGCTCCGACATCACCGCCGGGAGCACCGGAGCCCGGTGCGCCCACCCGCGGCCCGGGGCTGGTGGCCCTGGCGACGAGCGTGGTCCTGCTGTTGCTCGCCGGGCGCTACGGCTATCACCGCGACGAGTTGTACTTCCTGCTCGCCGGCCGGCACCTCGACTGGGGTTACGTCGACCAGGGGCCGCTGGTCCCGGCGCTGGCCCGGCTGCTGGACACGATCGCGCCGGACAACCTGGTGATTCTGCGGACCCCGTCGGCGCTGCTGGCCGGTGGCGCGGTGCTGCTGGTCGCCGCCATCGCCCGCGAGTTGGGCGCCGGTCGCGGTGCGCAGACCTGCGCGGCGGTGCTGGCCGCACTGTCCGGCATCGTGCTCGCCAGCGGGCACCTGCTCAGCACCACCACCGTCGACCTGCTGGTCTGGCTGGCCGCGGCGTGGTGTGCGGTGCGGTTGCTGCGTACCGGCGACAGCCGCTGGGCGCTGGGCATCGGGCTGGCGCTCGGCGTGGGCATGCTCAGCAAACTGCTGCCCGCGCTGCTGGCCGTGGGCCTGATCGCCGGCGTGCTCATCGGCGGGCCACGTCGGCTGCTGCGCGACCGCTGGGTGCTCGCCGCCGCCGGGATCGCCGTGCTGCTGGCCGCACCCAACCTGATCTGGCAGGCAGCACACGGCTTTCCCCAGCTCGACGTGGCGGCGTCCATCGCCGACGGTGACAGCTCCTACAGTGGCCGCCGCGACGCGTTGACCCTCCAGTTCGTCATCATCAGCCCGTACGCCGTACCCATCTGGATCGCCGGCCTCGTCGCGCTGCTGCGGCGACCGGCGTGGCGGGCCTACCGGGCGGTGGGCTGGGCCCGGTTGGTGGTGTTCGGCATCGTGCTGATCGCCGGTGGCAAGGGCTACTACGACGCGCCGCTGCTGCTGGTGCTGACGGCCGCCGGCGCGGTGGTGACCGTCGGGTGGGCGTCGCGCGGGTCGGTCCGGCTGCGCCGAGCGCTGCTCGCGTTGGGCGTGGTGCCGTTCCTGTTGCCCAACATCGTGCTGCTGCTGCCGGTGCTGCCGGCCGAGCGGTTGCCGGGTTTCGTGGTCGACGTCAACTACGACGCCGGCGAGACGATCGGCTGGCCGGCGTTCGCCGACTCGGTCGCCACGGTCCATCGTGGGCTGCCGCCCGAGGAGCGCCCCCGGGCGGTCATCCTGACCAGCAACTACGGCGAGGCCGGCGCGCTGGCCCGCTACGGTCCGGTCCGTGAGCTGCCCCGGGCCTACTCCGGGCACAACAGCATGGTCGACTTCGGCCAGCCGCCGGCCAGCGCGGACGTGGTCATCGCGGTCGGCTGGGAGCGCCCCGAGCCGCTGACCGCCTGGTTCGACGAGTGCACGCTCGCGGGGCGGGTGGATCAGCGGGTCGAGGTGGACAACGACGAGAACGGCGGCCCGATCCACGTCTGCCGGGGGCTGCGGCGTCCGTGGGCGCAGATCTGGGACACCGAGGTACGCCACACCGGCTGATGCCCCCGGGGCGCGCGCGTCGGCAGTGGGCCGCGGTGGTCAGCCGGCCCCGCTGGTCAGCCAGGTCTGGATGCCGGCCAGTGCTTCGGGGCCGGAGGTGGCGTCGACGTCGCGGGCGAGGTCGGCGATGGTGACCGCGGCGAGCGCCTGGCGCCAGGCGTCCTCGGCTGCCCACATCGCGCGGGCGACCGGGCACGGCGTGGTACAGGCGTCGGCCGGGGTCGCGAACGGGCCGCGCTGGCGGATCTCGGTGCAGACGAAGGTCGGGCCGGGGCCGTCGACGGCCCGGACCACGTCGAGCAGGGTGATGCTCTGCGGTGCCCGGGTCAGCACGTAGCCGCCCGCCTTGCCCTGCACGGAGTGGATCAGGCCGGCGCGGGCCAGGGCCTGGAGCTGCTTGGCGAGGTAGCTGCCGGAGACGTCGTGCAGCTCCGCCAGCTTGGCCGCCGGCACGGGCGCGCTGCTGGTGGTGAGCACCACGCAGCAGTGCAGCGCCCACTCGACCCCGCCGGACATCTTCATGCCCTCACCCTAGCCAACCCCACTTACTCGGACTTCAAATGTCCGAGTATTGTTCTCGGACAGGAAAGGTCCGAGTTTCGGCCGCGCACAGTGCGGCCGGACAAAGACCCCACAACGTCACGGGAAGGTGCACTGTCATGAAGATCGCCGTACTGGGTGGGACCGGGCTCATCGGTTCGCAGGTCGTGCGGATCCTGCGGGCCGCCGGTCACGACGCGGTGCCACTGTCGCCGTCCACCGGGGTGGACCTGCTCACCGGACAGGGCCTGGCCGACGGACTCACCGGCGCGGACGTCGTCGTCAACCTGACCAACTCGCCGACCTTCGACGACGCCTCCCCCGCCTTCTTCCAGACGACCATGGACAACCTCCTCGCCGCGGCCGATCGCGCGGGCGTCGGCCACGCCGTGGTGCTCTCCATCGTCGGCGTCGACCAGGTGCCCGACCTGGCCTACTACCGCGCCAAGGTCCTCCAGGAGGACATCCTCAAGGCCGGTCCCGTCCCGTACTCGATCGTGCGCGTCACCCAGTTCTTCGAGTTCGTCGAGGCGATCCTGTCGTGGACGGCCGACGACACCACCGTCCGCCTGCCCCGCACCCCCGTGCAGCCCATGGCCGCGGCCGACGTGGCGCAGGCCGTCGCGGACGTCAGCACGGGCGCACCGCTGCGCGGTGTCCGCAACGTCGCCGGCCCCGACGTCTTCGCCCTCGACGAACTGGGACGGGTCACCCTCGCCGCGCGAGGTGACCAGCGCACCGTCACCACCGACGACAGCGCCGGCATGTTCGCCGCCGTACCCGGCGCGGTGCTCATCGCCGCCGACGACGCCGTCATCGCCCCCACCACCTACCGGGAGTGGCTCGGCCGCCAGGGCTGAGGCGTCCGCCGGCCCGCACGCCACCGTGCGGGCCGGCGCCGGTCGTGGGGCCGGGGCCGCGAAGACGAGGTGGTGACGGCTAAGGTCGGCGTCGTGACCGACACCGCAACCGAGGTCGACAGGCCCGTCGCCGAGGCGTGGGCGCGGATCGAGGCTGGCCTCGGTCGCGTCCTGCCGTCCTCCCTGAGCCAGCTCAACGCACCGGCCCCGGCACCCGCGATCGATGCGGTGGAAACCGCCTTGGCCATCACACTGCCGCCCGATTTCCGCGCAAGTCTCCGCATCCACAACGGGACCGACCCCGGTACGACACTGCCGGCTGTTGAGCCGACCCCGGTACCGCTGGACAACCTCTGTGACACCGACCAGATCATCGAGATGACCCGGATGTGGCGCGACAACTACGGTCCGGAGCCGGACTGGGACGACCCTCAGGTCTGGGCCTACCTGGTCGACAGAGGAATGCTCTGCCTGAACGGCCCGGTGCGGCCGATCGTCGGCACGCCGGGCGCGGTGGTCGTGGGGCACATGAACGGCGACGTGCTGTGGCTGCTCGACGGTGACCCGGCACCGGGAGGAACGCCCGGACAGGTGGTCCGGGTGGATGTCGAGTGCGCCTCCTGGGACGTGCTGGCCCCATCCTGGACGCAACTGCTCGTCCGCTACGCCCAGGACCTCGCGCTGTTCGCGGCGGACCCGGACACCTCACCTCTGGAGATCGATCCCCTCGTGGGGCCGGCCTGCGAGTGGGGCAGCACCCCGTCGGCCTCGTGGGGGACGCGTCCGGCCTGGCTTCGGGACGTCCCAGCTCGCAGCCCCTACACCTGATCCTCGCCGACGAGCCCTGGACGGGCGGTCAGTGTCGCAGCAGGCCGGTCGTGTGGATCGGCTCCACGTGCCCGGTGGGTGGCGCGGTGCGGTGCAGTTGCAGACCGATGTCGACGACGACGGACCGCTCCAGTGCCACGACCTGCGCCAGCGGAACCCACTGCGCCAGGTCGGTCGTGCCACAGGTCTCGGATCGAAGCTCACCGCCCACGATCCGGGCCCGATAGAACACCGCGAGCATGTGCAGCTCGACGACGTCGTCGTCGAGTCGCTCCACGTTCCTGGTCCGCGAGTTCACCCCGAGCAACTGCTCGACCCGCGCCGCGTACCCCGTCTCCTCCGCCACCTCGCGCACGACGGCGTCGAACGGATCCTCGGTGTGCTCGACCCCGCCGCCGGGCAGCGTCCAGTGCCGCCGAGCCCCGTCCGGCGACACCCAACGGGCGAGCAGCAGACTCTCGTCCCGCAGACACACCGCGTACGCGGCCACGCGAAGCCGTTGTGTGATCACAGTGACCAGGATCGCGCAGTTGCCGGCGACGTGCCGCCCGCACACGCGGTCGGCCGGCCTCACCGTGGACGTGCAGACGATGTCCGCAGACGGGGAGCGATGGCGCGGCGCCGCTCTCGCTCCCGCAGGTCAGGAGGGCTGGACGTCGTCGAAGAGGGCGAGGGCGTCGGCGGGGTCCGGGCTCACGAGACGTTCCAGACCGGCCGTCGTGATCGTCGCCCACCTGCCGGCCCGTGCCCACATCTGTTCCTCGAAGGCGCGGACGGCCTCGTCCAGATTCTCGGGCTCGGCGGCGATGGACTCCGCGAGTTCGGCACCGTCCAGCATCGCGAGGTTCGCGCCCGCGCCCAACGGCGGCATCAGGTGGGCGGCGTCGCCCAGGAGCGTCACCCCGCGCACGTGGACCCAGGTGTGGGATTCGGGCAGCACGTAGAACGGGCGGTGGACGAAGGCGGTGCCGTGGCCGAGCAGGTCGAGGACGGGAGGTGCCCAGCCGTCGAACAGCGCCAGCAGGCCCGATCGCGTGGCCTCGACGTCGGCCAGGTCCAGGCCGGCGTGCCAGTCCAGCGGTGCGCGGAACTTGGCGTACACCTTGACGTGACCGCCGCTGTTGCGCTGGGCGACGAGAGATCGGTTCACGCCGTACACGGCCACCGAACCGTCGCCGATCAACCGGGCGAGGGCGGGGTGGCGGGTGTCGACGTCGTCGAGGGAGGTCTCGACCGAGGTGACGCCGGTGTACTGCGGCGTCACCGGCGAGACTGCCGGGCGTACCCGGGACCAGGCGCCGTCCGCGCCCACCACGAGATCGAACGTCTCCTGCCGCCCGTCGGCGAAACGAATGAGTACGCCATCCCCGGCCCCCGACACCACCTGCGCCACCTCTCGACCCCACTGCACGTCGAGGGAGCCGAGCAGCAGGTCACGAAGGTGCCCGCGGTCGATCTCCGGATTGGCCTGTTCCTCCGGATCGGGTCGCCAGTCGCGCAGAACGGTCCCAGCAGTGTCCAGGATGCGCATGGCCTGCCCCTCGGGACGAGACAGCGCCTGGAACTCTGCCCGCAGCCCCGCCTTGTCCAGTGCCAGCTGGCCCAGCCCCTCGTGCAGGTCCAGCGTGCCGCCCGGGGGGCGGGCGTCGGGCGCGGGATCGCGTTCGAGGACGGTGACGGGGTAGCCGTGGCGGTGCAGGACACGGGCGAAGGTGAGACCCCCCGGGCCACCCCCGACCACCGCGATACGGTGTCTCATAGCGATACACCGTATATCGCCCGTACAATGCATCGCAACAACAGGGAGTGATCATGACCGTGTGGGACCGGCCGGAGCCGCCGCATCGCCCCGTGCCGCTCAGCCGGGAGCAGATCATCACCGCCGCCATCGCGCTCGCCGACGAGGGCGGACTGGAGGCGGTGTCGGTGCGCAAGGTCGCCGCCCGCCTCAACGCCGGCCCGATGCGGCTGTACGGATACATCTCCACCAAGGACGAACTGCTCGACCTCATCGTGGACGAGGTCCACGCCGAGATCCTCCCCGCGGAGCGGCCCGGTGACTGGCGGGAGACGCTGCGCATCCTCGCCCACCGCACCAGGCAGGCCGCGCTGCGCCACGTTTGGCTCGCCGATCTGCTCGGCGGCCGCCCGACCCTGGGCCCCAACGCCATGGCCGTGACCGAGGCCAAGCTGGCCGCCCTCGACGGTCTCGCCGACATCGACACCGTCCTGCGCGCCGTGGACACGGTCAGCGCCTACGTCATCGGTGCGATCAGGCGCGAAACCGCGAACCTGCGGGCCGAGCGCGCCACGGGCCTGTCCAAGCGCGACTGGCAACGCGCCTTCGGCCCGCACGTGACGAAGATGTTGGCCACGGGTCGCTTCCCGGCACTGTCCAAGGCCGTGCACGACGGCACCGAGGTGGACCCCGAAGCATCCTTCGCGACCGGCCTGGACTGGGTCCTCGACGCCGTGGCCGGCAAAATCACCCGACCGCCGGCGTAACGCTCACCTCCTACCCAACCCGCGGATACGCAGGTAGGCGCGATCGTCGAAGCTCACCTGACCAGGCAGCACCCCCTTGGTCCCGGCAAGTTCAGCCACGCACCACGGGTCCTGTCGCTCCGATGGTCTCTCCACTCAGGCTCGTTCGCACTCAGCTCGACCCTCGTCGGCCGATGTCGACCTTGGTGAGGATCGGCCGGGTCACATCCTGGTTGTCGATGACGACGTCCGCGCGTTCGTGCGGCGCACAGGCGGCGAAGTACAGCCGCTGGCCGCCGACGTAGCGGCCGAGGCTGGGATGGTCGGGATCCGGATGCGAGCCATCGCGTCCGGCCATCCGTGCCGCGGTGACCGCGAACGGCGCGTCGAGAAAGACGGAGAAGTCCCAGAAGTCCACCAGTTCGTCTCGGTGCAGGAACAGCCCGTCGACGATGAGTACCGTGCCAGGCGCCGCGGTCCGCCACGCAAGATCCAGGACCTCGTCGGTCCGAAGATCGTGGGCAGCAGGGCGGTAACGGCGCGCGCCCCCGGGACCGAACCCCTCTAGGACGTTGTGGACGAGGGCGTCGTAGTCGTAACTGTCGAGCCAGAATCCTTCCGGCGAATCCCGGCCCCGGCGATGCCGCACGGCCCGACGGTGATGAAAGTCGTCCGCCGACACGTGCACGACATGACGTCCCCGCTCGCTCAGCGACGCGGCCAGCTCGCCGGCGAACGTCGACTTCCCCACCCCATCGACCCCGTCAACGGCCACCCGCACGCACTGCGGCGCGGCGAACGTCGGAACCAGGTCAGCGACATCGTCAAGCAGTTGCCCCCGTACGACGTCCACGCCCGTCCCCTCCGCACGCCGACCGCCCGCGACCACCGTGCTCTCCCCCACCTGTCAGGGGTGCAGCGGTGTGCGGCGGGGAATCACCCTGCGATACGCGATACGCCATCCAGCCGCTTCCCGACGCACGACGTCCTCGTAGACGACACTGCCCACGCCGCCGTCGGCGGAGATCCCGATTCCCTTTGACCGCACCCGCACCGTGCCGTCCGGATCCTCGGTCACGCAGATGTTCGTGACGTGATGCCCCACCGGGTTCGCATCGCCTACCGCCAGGCTGGCTTCGGTGATCGCCTCGTACCCACGCAGTTCACCGAACCCCAACGCGGAGACGTCGTACACGATGTCGGTACAGAACAGCTCACCCATCCGGTCGAACTCGCCGCTGTCCATCAGATGCCCGTGCAACGAGATCAGCTCATGCACCGCGAGCCTGTCTTCGACTGACAACGCCACCAATGACCTCCACCCGACAACCCGACATCTTCGGCGGCGCATCGCCAACCCGCCGACGTCGATATTCCTATCAGGTCGTGGGCGGGACAGCGCGGCCGGCGACCGGGAGCATCCCCGACATGGGTACGGTGACACCGTGCTCTCGGCCGTGAAGGGTCTGTCCCGCTACCACACCGAGGAGTCGCTGCGCACCTACCTGCTGCAGCGCTCACACCGCACCGAGGATGGCTGCCTGGTCATCGAAGGCTACGGGCGGCGACGCGGGGTGCACCAGAAGGTCGCCGGTCGTGCGTGGGCGCACATCGCCGCGTACGTCGTCCTCGTCGGCGGGTACGACGCTGCCCTCGACGTCGACCAGACCTGCGGCGCCGCCGACTGTATCGAGCCGACGCACCTGCGCCAGCTCAGCCGGGCCGAGACCTGCCGCACCCGCAACCAGCCGGCACTGTGCCGCAACGGCCACGACCGTGAACTCGACCCGGTGACCAACCGGTACCGGCGAGTCTGCCGGACATGCAACCGGGAGGCTCAACGCCGATGGCGCGAACGCCAAGCCGCCGAGGTAGCCCAAGCCCGCTCCGCGCATGGCCGCTGACAGCGTGTTCCCTGACGCACCACCACGAACACCTCCCCAACCCGAACCGGTCCGTCAGCATCGCAGCCGCCACGCCGGTCTGCCGTCGGTCGAGCGGCGGGGTCAACGGGACATCGCGTAGAGGGTCAGCGCAGCCAGCGACGGCGCATCGACGATTTCACCAGCCAACACCATCGCCCGGATCTGCACGTCGGTGAACGACAGGTGCACCATGTCCTGCTCGGTCGCCTCGCGGTCCGGCTCTCCCTCGGTCAACCCGGTGGCCAGGTAGACGTCGCAGCCCTGGGTGGAAAACCCGTACGCCTCGTACAGGTGCCCCAGATGGGTGACGGTCTCCGCACGCAATCCGGTCTCCTCGGCCAACTCCTGACGAGCCAGCTCGGCAGCGTCGCCCCTGACCCCGTGTCCCCAACTGCCCTGAGGAAACTCCCAGGCTCGCCGGCCGACCGGGTAGCGGAACTGCTCGACCAGCCAAAAGCCCTCAGCCCAGCGGGGCAGGACCAGCGCGGAGTCCGGCTTCTCCACCACCCCGTAGATGCCGGTCGAGCCGTCCGGCCGGCGAACGCGATCCTCCCGGACGGTCATCCAGGCATTGGTGTAGACGGTCCGACTATCCAAGCGCTCCATCGCACGATGCTCGCAGGCCACCTGCATCGGTCGAAACACCGTCGCCGCCACTGAGCGGCTTCAGTGGCCCGCGCCCGCACCGAAAACCCGCGTCATCGACGGATCCACACCAGCCGGATGCCTTACGCACAAGAACTGTCATTATGGTGTACGCCTGGTTCGCCCCTTTTGTGATGGTGATTTACTGGATTACTGTTACTGGCAATACGATAAATAAGCGTCGCAGGACTTCCAGCGGGACTGAGCACCGCCACCATCCATGCCTGGTGCTCGTGCCGGCTGAACCGGCACGAGCACCAGAGGCGACGAGGTCACCTCACGCGACGGCGGTTCCCTCAAGTTCGACCATCTGTCCGGGGATCGCCAGCCGTGTCACCCCGAGCATCGTGGTGGTCGGTGCCACCCCGGCGGCACCCAACCGCGACGCCAGGACGCCGTAGTGCGGAAACAGCAGGTCGACGTCGGTGGTGTAGACGTTGAGCCGGACGAGGTTCGCGAGGGACATGCCGGCCTCGCCGAGCACGGCCTCCAGGTTGTCGAGGCTCAGCGCCAACTGCGCGGCCAGGTCCCCGTCATGCAGAGGTTTGCCGTCGCCGCTCATCGCGGTCTGTCCGGAGCAGTACAGGGTCCGGGTGTGCCCGGACACGATCTCACCCTGGTTGAATCCCATGTCCAACGACCAGGTCACGGGGTTGACTGCCGTTCGCTGCACTGCCACATCAGCTCCATTCGACTCAAAGGACGTACGCCCACGGGCTCGGTAGCCACCGTCGTTGACGTCGCGTTGATGAGCCTCCCAAGCAATCACGACACCCTGTGTCGTGTATCGGTAGAGTCTTCGCATGCGTGCCGACCGATTGGTCTCGCTGGTGCTGCTGCTGCGCCAACGCGGTCGGCTGTCCGCGGCCACGCTGGCCCGCGAGCTGGAGGTGTCCACCCGCACGGTGCTGCGCGACATCGAAGCGCTGTCCGCCGCAGGCGTCCCCGTACGTGCCGACCGCGGTCGGCACGGAGGATTCGCACTGTTGCCCGGGTTCCGGACCGAACTCACCGGACTGAATCACGACGAAGCGCTCGCCCTGCTCGTCGCCGGATCGCGGCGCGGCGCTCAGGCATTCGGTCTCGGCTCGGCGCTGGCTTCGGCCATGCGCAAGGTGGTCGACGCGCTGCCCGAAGGCTACCGGGCCACTGCGGCCGACGCGGTCCAGCGATTGCTCATCGACCCACAGACCGACCTGCTGTCGCGCCGGCAGGTCCCCGACGAGGTGCCCGACGCCGTCGTGGCCGAGGTCCGACGTGCGGTGTTCGCCGGACACAAGCTGCGCATCCACTACGCAGCCGTGGACCAAACCCCGACGTGGCGCACGGTGGACCCCATCGGCCTCGTCACGGTACGCGACCAGGGCTACCTGCTGGCCACGAGGTCTGGCACGGACCGCACCTACCGGCTGTCCCGGATCGTGGCCGCCGAGGAACTCGCCGAACCCGCACAGCGACCAGACCAGGTCGACCTGGACGGGGCCTGGCAGGAACGCAGCGCGCAGTTTCGCAACGGCGGCGACCAGGTCACCGTGCTGGTACGGGTGAACCCCGCGCGGCGGGAGGACTTGGTGGGCACCGCACTGGCCGTCCACGCCGAGGAGACCGACGCAGACGGCTGGCTACGGATGGAGGCGACCTTCCAAGATCCAAGACACGCCGAATGGGCGCTCTGGCAGCTCGCCACGAACGCGGAAGCCTTGGCCCCGCAGTGGTTGCGCACCTCCCTCCGTAACCGAGCGGCCACGATCGCCGCCCGCTACGGGGTGCCATCCTGAGAGTTCGATCGGGGCTTCGCGTCGGGCGACTGCTCCGGTTCACGAGATGACAGCGCCCACCTCAGGCCAGCACGGGCGGCCTCGTACGCCAAGGGAATCGTTGACTGCGAATCGGTCGAGGGCATGAAGAACATGCTCGCGCGTCTCCACGGTACCGAGATGACCCGCGCTCTCGATCACGGTCAACGTCGAGTCGGGCCAGGCACGATGCAGATCCCACGCTGTTTGCAGCGGCCCGCCCAGGTCGAGTCGGCCATGGATGAGGACACCGGCGATGCCGGCCAGCTGGCCGGCATCGCGCAGCAGCGCGCCCTCCTCAAGCCACGCACCATGGGCGAAGTAGTGCGCGCAGATGCGCACGAAAGCCAGCCGCGCCGCAGGGGGGCGATCACCGTACGGACGTGATGCGCCGCCGGTCTCCCCGGACAGGACCGCGTCCTCCCAGGCGCACCAATCGATCGTGGCCCTGTCCCGCACGGCGGGGTCGGGGTGTTCCATGAGGCGGGCGTACGCGGCGACAACGTCCCCGTCGCGGGATGTGCCCGTAGCTCCTTCGAGGAATCGTTCCCACTGCTCGGGGAAGAACCGCCCGACGCCTCGGTAGAGCCAGTCGATGTCGGCGCGCCTGGTCATGGTGACGCCGGCGATGACGATCTCGGTCACCCGCCGAGGGTGCTGCTGCGCGTAGGCCAGGATGAGCGTGGAACCCCAGGATCCGCCATGAAGCAGCCAGCGGTCGATGCCGAGGCGTTCGCGCAGCCGCTCCATGTCGGCGATCAGGTGCCAGATGGTGTTGTGCCGCATGTCGGTCGCCGGATCGCTGGCGTGTGGTGTGCTCCGACCGCAACCACGCTGGTCGAACAGGACGACTTGGTACCGGTCCGGATCGAAGTACCGACGCCAGCCGGTCCCACACCCCGAGCCGGGCCCGCCGTGGACGACAAGCGCTGGCTTACCGGCCGGGTTACCGCACACCTCCCAGTACACGACGTTGCCGTCGCCGACGTCGAGCATGCCGGTCTCGTACGGCTCGACTGGTGGGTACAGCTCGGTCAAGGTCCAGACCTTTCGGTGCTCATTCGTGATCGGCTGCTGAGCCTGCCCGGCTGAGCAGGTGCAGAACTCTGCGGGCAAGCAAGGGGAGTACGAGCAGCGCGACCAGGCCCTGCGCGAACAGGTCCGACTTGAGGCCGACGGCGCGGTGTATCCGTGCAAGCGACTGCCCGACCAGGGTGAGGCCGCGCCTGCGGGTGGAGGTCATGATCAGCGCTACTCCCAGTGCGAACTGGGCTGCCAGCGTCCCCGGGTGATCGGCGCAGTTTCTCGCGCCCGTCCCGCAGCTGGCGTGCCGAGGCCTCCCATTTACTCGGATCCGGCCTCAGCTCGAACAGATGAGGTGAGCCAAGCCTGCGCGAGGACCGCGTGCGCGGCGACCGGGTCGGCGGCCAGGTACTCATCCGAGCACCGTATGGCCAGGCTGCCTGCATGGGCCGGGTGGCAACATCCCGACGACCGGTCCCGGCGACGGTCCGGCGGTGGTCCCGGCCGGGTCGTGAGGACGCGGGTCGCGGCACGACGGTACATCCGGTCCTATGCACGGCCGGTCAGGCCCGACTCATGGGCCCAGACGGCGATCTCGACCCGGTTGCGGGTTCCCAACCGGGCGTGGATGCCGGTGAGGTGCCCCTTCACCGTGCCCACGGAGATGTGCAGCTCAGCGGCGATCTCAGCGTTGGACCGGCCGGTAGCGACGAGTCGCGCGACGTCGCGTTCCCGCCCGGTGAGCATGGCCGCATCGGGCTGTTCCGGCGCGATGGCAGCCTTGGCGTTCAGATGCCTCAGTAGGCGCATCGTCACTTGTGGGCTGATCAGAGTGTCGCCAGCCATCGCCGCTCGGATTGCCTCGATCATCAGCGTCGGGCCCGACCGCTTGAGCATGAACCCGGACGCGCCGTGGCGCAGCGCGGCGTGCACGTACTCGTCGAGGTCGAAGGTGGTGACCACGATGACCCGGATCGGGTCGGCGACACCGGGGCCGGCGAGCTCGCGGGCGAGGTGCAATCCGTCGAGGCCGGGCATCCGCACGTCGGCGAGCACGATGTCCGGGCGCAGGTGGCGAGCCAGTTCCAGGGCGGTGACGCCGTCGGCCGCCTCAGCGATCACGGTCATGTCGGGCTGGGCGTCAAGGATCAGGCGGAACGCGGCCCGGATGCCCTCTTGATCGTCGGCCAGGAGGATTCTGATCGTCGTCACGGCCGGCCGTTCCCCGGCGCCAGTGGTAGTTCGGCACGCAGCCGCCAGCCGCCGCCGTGCGCTCCCGCGTCGAGGCGTCCGTGCAGAGCTGCCGCGGCCGCGGTGAGCTCCGGTAGCCCACGCCCACCGGGTGTGGCCCGAGCCGGTGCCGCCGCGGTGGTCGGCACGTCGTTGGTCACAGTCACGGTGAGGGTGCCGAGGTCGGTACGGACCACCGTGACCGAGACCGCGGTAGCGGTCGGGGCATGCCGGCGGATGTTGGTGAGCGCCTCGGCCACCGTGCGGTAGGCGAGGGCCGAGACGTCGGCCGGGACCAAGCCCGCGGGTACCGGGTCGAGGTCTAGGTCGGCGCGAACAGGACCGGCGGCGTCGAAGCCGGCCACCAGCACAGGCAGTTCGTCGAGGCCCGGTAGCTGATCGCCGAGCATGTGCACGGTCCGGTCGAGTGCGGCCATCGCGTGCTGTCCTGCCTGCTCGATCCGCCGGAACAGCGCCGTCGCGGTAGCCGGGTCGCCGCCGACGACCATCCCGGCCTGAGCGGCGGCAACCATCTCGCTGACGTCGTGGGCAACGTAGTCATGTAG
Source organism: Micromonospora sp. NPDC048905 (assembly GCF_040649655.1). Lineage (NCBI taxonomy): Bacteria > Bacillati > Actinomycetota > Actinomycetes > Micromonosporales > Micromonosporaceae > Micromonospora > Micromonospora sp. NPDC048905. The sequence continues at coordinate 29,878 of NZ_JBEZFV010000018.1, forward strand.
ATCCCGCGCAAGTCCCAGCCGCTGTGCCCGCCGCGCCTCGGCTGCGACCTGTACCCGTCGCCGGTCCTGGCGACGCAGGTGCAGTCCGACAGCGACCGCACCCACAGCCGGCAATCCCCACAGGCAGCATGCCCCGACGGCGGCGAGCAGCGACGGCGGCCCGGTGAGCCGCAACACGAGCAGGGCCACCGCCACCCCGGCCGAACCCGCCCCGAGCGCCGCTGCCCGTGGCCCGGTCCGGCGCGTCACCCAGGCCACGATCACCGTCAGCGCCGCGAACTCTGCCAGCAACGGCAGCAGCGACAGCCCCCAGGCCGGAGGCGAGCCGCTGGGACTCCGCCCGGCGACCGTGACGGTCATCGAACCCGTGACGGCGACGGCCACAGCGAACCCGCCGAACCTGCCCCGAACGATCAACACGGCCGCGACCACCGCGAGCACGGCCGAAGCCAACGTCAGCACGGTGCCAACCCTAGTGACCTGCCCGCACCGGCCACACCTGCCCAACGGCCGAAGTGCGTAGCGGGTGCGGCCCGGAACCGGCCGTTCGGCAGGTACACGGGCAACGGCTCCGCGCCGACGCTGGTCTGCATGCGAAAGAACCTCGTGCAAACAGCGACCGCCGGATGGTCGGCAGCGACCGCGGTAGCCGGTTTGATGTGGGCGACCGGCGGCCCGGGCTTCCCGTTCGGTGACAGCGATCGGGCCACCCGGATGGGCGCGGTATTGACTGGCCTCGACCCGCTCCCCACCGGCCTCGCCCTCGCCGTGCTCGCCGCGCTCGGCGCGGTCGTGGCCGTGCTGCCGGCAGGGCGCCCACCGTTGCGGTTCGTCGGTTGGCCGGCCGCCGCCGTACTCCTCCTGGTCATCCCCGACGGGCGTCTGCTGCTCGCGGTCGGCGAACTGCTGATGCTGCGGGCAGATCGGGTGGAAACGGCCGCGGTTGCGCAGGCCTGGTTCGCGGCGGGCGGCGCGTTGTGGGCGGCGGTGGCACGCCGGCCCACACCCTGCACCGCACCGCCCTGGGGCCGGCCGGTGACGTTGCTCGCCGCAGCGTTCCCGTTCGTGTATGCGGTACCGCGAGCGGTGTGGGCCGCCGGTTATCCGTTCGGGCTTGATGCGGCGACCACCGTGATGGTGTCCTCGCCAGCCGGACGCGCGCGGGAACTGGTCTTCGCGTGCGCCGCGGCCGGCGGCGGCCTGCTGACGCTCGGGCTCACCCAGCCCTGGGGAACACGAATGCTCGGCATGCGTGTGCCACGGCTGCTGGCGGTCGTGCCGGCGACGGTCGTGGCCGTGATCCTCACCGGGTCAGGCGTCACGATGTGGCGAGCCCTGGCTCAGTTCGACCCGGCCAACTGGGCAGCATGGGTCGGAAACCTCGTATGGCTGCCGTGGGGCGTGACGCTGGGATTGGCCACCTGGGCGTATCACCGTCGACGCTGCACCGTCCACGACGAGAAGGCCCACGACAACGTGCCGGATCAGCCGTATCCGAACTCCGCCACGGCCACGTGACGCGACGCGATCACACTGCTCCGATCGCCCGCACGCTCATCGGCCAGAAGTGGATGCGCGATCAAGGTGGCACGGCACGCGTCACGTATGGCCGACGTCGCGTTTCCGGCCGTGCTGGCAGGTCGGTCAGGTCGGGCGTGGGGTCCCAGCCCAATGTGAAGACGATCTTCTCGTATGGCCGGAGTTCGGTGAAGTGGCCACGTACGACGGGCTGCTGGCCCCTGCGGCAGCCGAGGCGTCGGGAGCGCGTCGCGGTGAGGAGACGGTGTCGCCGGCGAATCGAGGACGACGATCGCGATCCGCTCCTCCCCCAACGACGGCAGCGTGATCGCGTATGGCGATGGTTGCTCGGTGACCCCTAGTCGGCTGGTGCTTGCGGCGTAAAGGGTCGACGGGCTTCCGTCGCACCAGAACCTGGCGGTGACGAGTGCAGCCCTCCGCCCGGGCCTCTTTTTGGGTGATTGGTAACGGCGCGGAGCGACGTTTCATCTTTGCTGTTGGTGCAGCTTGCCGCACGGCTGCTAAGCCGTCCTAGGACACTGGGTCCCTGCCTGGTTCGGCTCGGTCCGTTCATCGGGTCCCAGGGATCGGTACGGAACTCAGGAGGGCGGTCGCTGAGATCGGTGAGGACGCCGTCGACGAGCGCGATCGCCGCGTCGAGGGTGGCTGGGTCCCCCGTCGATATGGTCGAGGTGCTCGGCGTACGAGCGCAGGCCCTGCCGATGGGCCAGCTGCCCGGCGGTGGTCAGCACATTCGCGCGGCGTCGCCGTACCCGGCTCAGCCGCCACGGCCAGCGCCCCGTGCCGCGGTCCGGCCGTAACAGCCGCTCATTCAGGCCGCCTGCTCGGGCCTACCGCAGTCGGAGGTACGGGCGACGTGCGGCGGCGTTCCCCGTAACGCACCGAGCCTGACGGCAGGCCCGGCGCCGGGGCGGGAGATGTCTCGTGGTCAGTTGTCAGCACGGCCCCGTTGGTGCGGGCGGGCGGCGGTGGTGAAGCGACCGCGGTAGGCGCTGGGCGTCAGCCCGGTGTGGCGGCGGATCTGGGTACGCAGGTTGGCGCTGGTGCCCAGGCCGCTGGCGCGGGCGACGCTGTCCAGGCGTGGTTCACCTGCTTCGAGCAGGCGGCAGGCCAGATTGATGCGTTCGCTGGTCAGCCAGGCCAGCGGGGTGGTGCCCAGTTCGCTGTGGAAGCGGCGGTGCAGGGTAGCCGGGCTGACGGCGGCGTGGGTGGCCAGGTCCGTCACGCTCAGGGGTTGGTGCAGCCGTCCTCGGACCCAGTCGAGCAGCGGTGCCAGAGACGTGTCGAGTACGGCCGGCAGTGGCTGGGGGACGAACTGGCGTTGCCCGCCGTCGCGGTGCGCGGCGAACACGAGCCGACGGCTGACCGTGTTGGCGATCTCCGCGCCGTAATCGCGGCGGATCAGGTGAAGGCCGAGGTCGAGGGCGGCGGCGCTGCCGGCGGCGGTGAGGACGTCACCGTCGTCGACGAACAGCACGTCGGGGTGCAGCAACACCCGGGGGTGGCGGGCGGCGAACAGATCACTCCAGCGCCAGTGGGTGGTGGCGTGCCGGCCGTCGAGCACCCCGGCGGCGGCGAGGGTGAACGTGCCGGTGCAGAAGCTGACCAGTCGGGCGCCGCGGGCGGCAGCCCGCTGCACGGCGTCGATGACGGCGGGCGCGGGCGGGACGTGCGGGTCGGGCCGGTTCGGCACGATGAGGGTGTCGGCGCCCTCGGCGGCGTGCAGGCCGGGTACGCCGCTGAGGGTGAACAGCCCGGCGTGCAGCACGGTGTCCGGGGCGGCGGCGCACAGCGTGAAGTCGTACCAGCGGCGGTCGATCTCCGGGCGGCGCAGGCCGAACAGTTCGGTGGCCACGCCCAGTTCGAACGGGTTCGACCCGTCGTCGACGAGCATCACCACCCGGTGCGCGTCGCCAGGTTGCGAGGATTGGTGCGGCATACGCGATTTCTAGCACTCACGCCTGGCTGACGGCATCGGCCACGATGACAGCCATGATCAGCGAACCGGTCCAGCTGTCCACCGCCCTGGCCACCTTCGAGGCGCTGTGGAGCCCGCGCATCGTGACGCGGGTCAACGACTATGACGTACGCATCGCCAAGGTCGCTGGCGAGCACGTGTGGCACCGCCACGACAACACCGACGAGTTCTTCCTCGTACTGTCCGGGCAGTTGACCATCGCCCTGCGCCTACCGGGCGAGCAGGAACGAACCGTGGTGCTGCCACAGGGGTCGGTGTTCGTCGTACCGCGCGGCACCGACCACAGACCCTCCTCCGCGGACGGTGCCGCGATCCTGATGTTCGAACCCACCGGCACCCTCACCGTCGGCGACCACCATGACCCCGTGCCCGACCACGTCGACACCACCACTGGGTACGACCTGCGGTGATCCCGTCCACGTGCCCCCCGGTCAGGGCCGCAGCCAGCGATCGAACCAGGCGCGGGTGCGGCGCAGGACGTCGATCTGGTGGTGGCGTTCCCGGATCGAGTGGCCCTCTCTCGGGTAGATCACGAACTCGTGCTCGACGTCGAAGTGGCGCAGCGCGCGATGCAGGTACACGGCTTGTCCGAGGGGAACGTTCGTGTCCTCGGCGCCGTGCAGGATGAGCACCGGAGTGCGGATGTGGCTGGCGAAGGAGATCGGGCTGACCGCGTCGTGTGGGTGTGGTCCGGTGCCGGACCAGCCGGTGCTGCCACCGAGTGCGGCTTCGAACTGGCCGTTCTCCCCCGTTGCGGCGAGCATGCCCCAGTCGACGACGCCGGCGCCGACCACCGCGGCGCGGAAGCGGTCGGTCTGGCCGACGGCCCAGGCGGACATGAAGCCGCCGTGACTCCAGCCGGCAATGCCCAGCCGGTCGGGGTCGGCGATGCCCTCGGCGACGAGCAGGTCGATGCCGGTCAGGATGTCCGTCCACTCCTGCTGTCCGACCCGGCCGGCGACGCTGGCGGCGAAGCCGTGGCCATGGCCCTGACCACCGCGCGGGTTGGGCAACAACACGGCGTAGCCGGCGGCGGCCAGCCACTGCGCGCTGGGAAACCAGAACAACTGGCACCGATCGGCGTAGCGGTCGTACGGGCCGCCGTGCACGATCGTGATGAGCGGGAACGGACCCTGCGCTGCGGTTCTTCCGACCGGCAGGACGAGCAGGCCGTCCAGGTCGAGGCCGTCGGCGGCCCGGTAGGCCAACGGTTGTTGCGTGCCGAGTGCGACGCCGTCCAGTTCCGGGCGCGTGTTGGTGATCCTTCGCAGCGCCCCGGTTGGCGGTCCGACGTGCACGTTCGGCGGTTCATAGCGGGTCCCGGTAAGGACGGCGATCACCGCACCGGCTGGGGTGGTGGTCAGGTTGTCGAGGCGTCCCGGGTGCTGCGACAGGGTCGTGAGGCCGGTGGGGTCGAGTCGGGCCAGGGTCGTGTTCAGGCCATCAGCGCACACCACCAACGGCGCGGCGTCGGTCTGGCAGAGTTCGGTGGGGCACATCGGTAGACCAGCCGTGCGGTTGCGCAGGACGCGGCTGTCCACGGCCAGGTCGAACACGGCAGTGCCGGCCTGCAGACCCGGTGGGGTGAGCGCGAGGTGTCCGAGGTGCCAACCGTCCTCGCCCGGCCACCAGGCCAGCGACTGTGCGTCGACCCCGACCGGTCCGAGGTTCTCCACGGTTTCGGTGGTGGGGTCGAGCAGGTGCAGTTGGCCGCCGCGCGGGCCGTGGTCGTTGTCGGCGCTGGCCCTGGTCAGCACGGCAAGTGGGCCGCCGTCGGGACGTTGCCGCAGTTCCACGACGTGCCGGTCACCGAACACGTTCGGGGTGGTGATCCGGCCGGTGCGCAGGTCGAGCAGACGCAACCGGGCACGCGGTTCGCGCTCGCCGACGACGATGGCGTCGTCGCGGTCCCGGGCGCGGCGCGCGTCCGGCCCGGTGGGTTCGTCCTCGGCGAGCAGAGCGACCAGGGTGGGGTCGGCGAGCGGCAGATGGTCGATGACGCCGGTGCGCCAGCTGGTCACCGTGGTCAACGTGCCGTCGGAGAGGTTGAGGGCGTGTAGCTGCGGGGTGCCACGGACGGCGCGGTCGGACAGGAAGAACAGGGTCGTCGAGTCGGCCGACCAGCGTGGTACGGACTCGGTCGCCGTGTCGGCGGTCGCCCGGTGCGACGCGACGGCGCCATCGGTGTCGACGAGCCAGAGTTCGGTGTCGAGGTGGTCACCGGTCCGGCTGGTCGGAGCGAGGACGTAGCAGAGCCGGCGCCCGTTCGGGGCGAGCGCCGGCCTCTGCGGGGTACGACCATCGACCACGAGCTCGGCGGTCAGACCTGTCATGCGATCAGTCTGCCCGGTGTCGATCGAGTCGATCAAGAAGCGACGTCAGTGGGTGGACGTGCCGAACCAGCGGGAAAGGTGGTCGTCCAGGCTTTCTTGGTCGTCGCCGATCCAGGCGACGTGCCCGTCGGGGCGCAGCAGGACACCCGGCACGTCCAGCGCCGCGGTGGGATCCGCGAGGTGGTCGACCCGGTCTGACCAGCCGCCGACGGTCAGGCGTTCGGTGCGGTCCAGCAGCAGGCCGCGGCCGCGATGCAGCAGACCGTAGAGATTGCCCTGTTTCAGGGCGACGTCACCCAGGCGGCGTCCGAGCAGATCGGGACCCTCGCCGAAGTCGTAGCGGATGGCGACCGCGGTGATCTTCTCCAGCAGGTAGCGGTTGACCTCGTCGAAGTCCATCAGCTCGGTGAGCAGCCTGCGCACGGCCCGTGGACCCGGTTCGGTGGACAGCAGCTCCGTCTGGGCGCGGGTGTTGTCCAGCACGTCCTCGGCGACCGGACGGCGTTCGGCCTGGTAGGTGTCCAGCAGTTCATCCGGCGCCCAGCCGCGGATCCGCCCAGCCAGTTTCCAGCCCAGGTTGACCGCATCCTGGACGCCCAGGTTGAGGCCCTGTCCGCCGATGGGTGGGTGGATGTGCGCCGCGTCGCCGGCCAGGAGCACCCGCCCGACCCGATAACGTTCGGCGAGCCGCGTGGCGTCACCGAAGCGGGACAACCAGCGCGGAGAGTGGACGCCGAAATCGGTTCCGGCGATGCTGCGCAACTGCTGTTGGAAGTCCTCGAGGGTGGGTGGTCCCGTGCGGTCGCTGACTCCTGCGGCAGGGACCAGCACGCTGTAGACCCCTTCCCCGAAAGGCCGGAGCCAGAACCGTTGTGGGGCCTCGCCGAGCGCGGCCACCGTGGCGGCGACCTCCTCCGGGGGCATGCCCACCTTCATCTCGCCCATCAGCGTCTCGGTGCGTGTCGGCTCACCGGGGAAGCCGACACCGAGCAGTTTTCGTACGGTGCTGCGCCCGCCGTCGCAGCCGACGAGGTAGCGCGACCGCAACCGTTCCCCGTCGGCCAGCAGGACTGTCACACCCTCGTCGTCCTGCTGCACGTCGGTGACCGCGCACCCGTGCCGTACCTGCGCACCCAGTTCGAGCGCGCGTTCTTCGAGCACGTTCACGATGACCGGCTGCGGGATTCCCAGCAGGTAGGCGTACGCGGAGTCCAGGCTCTTGGGCGCGGGTTTGGCGATGGCGGCGAAGAAGCCGGCAGCTGGACGCCGTCGCCCGTGCGGGAGGACGCGATCCAGCAGTCCACGCATCGCCATCAGCTCGAGACTGCGCATGTGCAGACCGACGATGCGGACGAACGACGCGGGCTCGGTTTCCTTCTCCAGGACGAGTACCCGCACCTCGTGCAGCCGTAGCTCGGCGGCCAGCATGGCTCCGGTCGGTCCACATCCCACGATGATCACATCGAAGGTGAGGGGTGCGCGGTCGGCCCGGCTGGCAGACGGCTGCGCGGTGGTGAATTGCGGAGAACGCATAGGTGTTGCCCTTCGAGAGTGCCTTGGTGGCGAGGCGCTCCCGGCGACACCTACGTCAATCGCCCGGCCATGACGGGATGGGGAGCACCCATATCGATACAGCGGTCATGGGTCTCACCTCCTCGGGTGCTGTCACGGTCAGGCGCAAACTACAAGGCGCGCATCATCGCGTCCAATGCTTTTTCCGCGCCAGGCGATCACCTTCGGGCTGGCCCGCGGGGCGCGGTCAACGATCGGTGGAGCCACTCCGTCATGAGCGCGCGTTCGGCGTCGGTGAGCCCCGGAAGGTCGGGCACCACCGTGGCGAAGGTGACCGCCACCGCGCTCACTGTGGTGTCGGGTGTCGCTGGAGCGCTCACGAGGATGCTGCTGAGTACGGCGTCGAACATGGCGTCACCCAGACCACTGTCGCGCTCCTGCGGAGGTGTCGCCAGGAGGGCGAGGATGGTTCCGTTGCCGGCGGCGTGGATCATCATGAGCGCACGCCGCTCGTCGACGCCCAGCAGGCCGGCCGCGGCCAGTCGCCGCACGCGGGTGCGCAGCACCTCGATGCCGGCAGCCGTCGCCGGCGACGCCCTCCCGGCCTCCCGAGTGCCGATGAGGGCGTACAACTCGGGATTCGCCAGGCCGAACTCGATGTGCACCCGCCATCCGAGCCGCAGGTCCGCTACCGGATCTCCCTCGGCGGCCTGCACCACGGCGGATTTGGCGGCGACGTAGGTCGCCATGACGTGTTCCGCGACGGCATCGATCAGGCCGTCCTTGTCGCCGAAGAGGCGGTAGATGGTGGGCGCCTGCACACCGGCCGCCTGGGCGACGGCCCGCGTCGTCACCGCGTTCGCGCCCTTCTCCCGCAGCAGTTGGCTGGCCGCCGTGACGATGCCGAGCCGCACGTCGTCTCGGGATGCCGTGTCCTGCGCCGCAGTCATGGATCAATGCTAACAGAAACTTGTTATCCTAGTACTATCACTGCTAACGTTGCCACGATAACGTCGATAACAGGGAGTGCCCATCATGTTCGTCATCACCGGTGCCACCGGTCAGCTCGGCTCCCAGATCGTCGACCGGTTGCTCGAGCGGGTGCCCGCCGACACCGTGGGCGTCAGCGTGCGCGATGTGACCAAGGCGGCGGGTCTCGCCGCGCGCGGCGTACGGGTCCGCGCCGGAGACTTCACCGAACCGACCACGTTGCAACACGCCTTCGAGGGCGCCGAGAAGGTCCTCGTCGTGTCCGCCGCCATTCGCGGCAGCGGTGCGATCACCGCGAACCGCGCCGCCATCGACGCCGCCCACGCCGTCGGGGCCAAGCGCGTGCTGTACACCAGCCACCAGGCGGCGGCCAGGGATTCGCTCTTTCCCGCCCAGCACACGCATGCCGAGACCGAGGAGCATCTGGCCGGACTGGGTGTTCCCTTCACCGCCCTGCGCAACGGCTTCTACGCGAGCACGCTCGGCTTCGCCATCGGCACGGCCCTCGACACCGGTCAGCTCGTGGCACCAGCGGACGGTCCGGTCTCCTGGACCGCACACGCCGACCTCGCCGAGGCCGCGGCCATCGCCCTCGCCGAGGACGGCGTACTCGGCGGGGTCACGGCCCCGCTCACCGCGCCGGAAATGCTCGACCTCGAGGCGGTGGCGGACATCCTCAGCACCGTGACGGGCCGCACCATCAGGCGCGTCGTCGTGGATGACGACCAGTGGCGGGCCGCCGCCATCGCCCGCGGCATGCCCGCGGCGGCAGCGGACTTCACCCTCGGCATGTACCGCGCGGCTCGCCGTGGCGAGTTCGCCGTCACCGACCCGACACTGGAGGCCCTCATCGGTCACCGTCCGACGTCCGCCCGTGCGGTGCTCACGGCCATCGCCGCCCAGGCCTGAGGGGCACCAGTTCAGCGGGCGGGGCACTTGTCGGGTGCGGGTTGGGAGGAGTCCGACCACCATCGCGTCGTCCTGCGGGTGTGGGCCGCCCCAGGACGACTCCGACCAGAACGAGCGCCAGCCCGCACAACTGCTGAACTGTGAGCACATCTCCGGCCAATGCCGTGCCGAGCAGCACGCCGGTGACAGGGTTGAGCAGTCCGACCAGGCCCACCGTCCCCGCGGGCAGGTGCCGCAGCCCGGTGAACCAGGCAACGAATGCCAGCGCCGTGGCGACGACTGTGACGTAGCCGAACGCGACGAGTGCCGGCGCGGAGAGCGCGGGCGGTGGGCCCTCCACGGCCGCGGCGACAGGCAGCAGGAACAGCCCTCCGGCCGTTAGTTGCCAGGCGGTCGAGGCGAGCACGTCGGCACCGGTGTTGTTCCACCGTTTGGTCAGGATGTGGCCAAAGGCCGACACGAGCATCGCCGCAGCCGAGGCGAGGACTCCCGGCGTGCTCACTCGTCCCGCCCCCGTGAGCAGCATGAGGCAGACCCCGCCGAGCCCGATCGCGGCGCCGGCGAGGTGCGCGATGCCTGGGCGCTCGGAGACGAGGGCCCAGGCGATGAGCATCATGGCCAGCGGGGACAGCGCCATGACGGTCGAGGCGATGCTCGTCGGGAGGAGTTGCGAGGCGGCGTAGACGAGCACGAAGAACACGCTCACATTGAGCAGCCCGAGCACCGCGGAACGCCACCACCACGCACCGCGCGGTCGCTGCCTGCACAGGCCCAGCAGGACGAGGCCGGCGGGGAGCGCCCGCAGAGCGGCTCCGTAGAGAGGGCTGTCGGGTGGCAGAAATTCATGGGTGACGTAGTAGTTCGCGCCCCAGGCCACCGGTGCGACAGCGGTCAGGGCCACCCACCGCAGATTAGCTTCCACGGAAGACAATATAGCTTCCTCCGAAGCTATATTGGGGTACATGGACGACCCGCAACCGCTGGACCGCGTGGCCCGCATCCAGGCCGACTGGCGTCGCGAGCGGCCCGACCTCGACATCTCCCCGCAGGGCGTGATCGGTCGGCTGCATCGCCTGGCCGACCACCTCACCGAAGAACTCTGCCTCGTCTACCGCCGCTACGGACTCAGCGAGGGAGAGTTCGACGTCCTGTGCGCACTGCGCCGCGCTGGTGAGCCCTATGAGCGCGCGCCCGGCGAACTCGCCGCACACACCATGGTCACCACCGGCGCGATGACGAAGCGAATCGACAGCCTGGAGCGGGCCGGACTGGTCACCCGCCGCCGTTCCGACGACGACCAGCGCGGCCGGATCGTCGCCCTCACCCAGCCCGGTCGCGAACTGATCGACCAGGCATTCACCGACCACATGCGCAACGAGCGCCGCCTGCTGAGCGTGCTGACGACCGCGGAGACCAAGGCACTTGAGGGACTGCTCACCACCTGGACTTCCCACGTGGAAGATCTGCGTCCGTCCGACAGCGAGTGACCCGACCGGCGCGCCGGCACGGTGCCCGAAGTGCTCAGGGTCCCCCACACCAGCGCGAGACGGTTTGCCGGGCCAGCGACCGGCGACCCGCGCGGTGCCGTGCGGAGCCCTTCGGGTCGCGGCTCAGTTCGCGCCGGCAGACCGGACCGGTGACGGCCGCACCTCGGCGGTGGCCAACGTCTGGAAGCACGGACGAAGCAGCTCGATGATCTCATCGGGTGAGGCGTCCGCGAGTCGGCCGAGTCGAAGCAGGTAACGCTCGATGATCACGCCGTGGACGATCGCGCTGAGCAGGCTGGCGCGCAGTTCGGCGTCCTCGGTCGGAATCGCGGTGGTGATCTGGCTGAGCTGAGGCTCGGCGGCGGCCCGGTACCGCTCGGCGGCGTCGCTGTTGGTGAGCATGGACCGCAGGACCGCCAGTGAGGCGACCGGCTCGTCGTCCAGGCGGCTGGCGAGCGAGGCGAGCAGGACGTCGACGATCCCTTCATCCCCGCCGCTGGGCAGATCGGCGGCCGGCAGCTCGTCGGCGGGCAGTTCGGCGGCACGGGAGAAGAGGTTGTCCTTGGTTCCGTAGTAGTGCATCACCAGGCCGGCGTCGACCCCGGCCGCCCTGGCCACGGCACGGATCGTGGTGCGCTCGTAGCCGAGTTCGGCGAACATCTGCCGGGCCGCCGTCAGGATGCTCTCTTCGGTCTGGCGGCGCTGTTGGGCTCGAGTCAACCGCGGGCTCGGTTCGGTCACCTGGTCATTCTACGGTTGTTGACCGGCTCTCTCGTTCGTTCTACGCTGGTTCAATCAACGCTTGTTCAATCAATGCTGGCCGGGAGGTCGCGATGACAACCTCGTCTCGCACTGTCGTCGAGAAGGTGCTGCGGGCTGGCCGCGAGGTCGACGTCGACACGTTCGTGGCGTTGATGGCGCCGGACGGATACATCGAGTGGCCCTACCGACCGCCGGGCGTGCCCGCTCGACTGCGAGGGCGTGCGGAGATTCGCCGTCATCTCACGGAGACAGCCGGCACCTTCGTCACGTTCGACGAATACCGCAACGTGGTGCTACACGAGACCGCCGACCCGGAGGTCGTCATCGTGGAGTACGAGGCGTACGGCAACCTCGTCGTCACCGGCCAGCCTTTCGAGCAGACGGTGATCGCGGTCATCAGAGTTCGCAATGGCCAGATTCTGTCCTATCGCGACTACCTCAACCCCTTGCCCTTGGTCGAGGCGCTGGCCAGTGTCACGGCCCGACCGACTGGCCGGGTCGGGTAGGCGAACCGGTACGCGGCCCGCCAGCGCAATCCCGCCTACCGTTTCGGCAGGTGTCGGTGTGCGGTGATGGTGAGGAGTGCGAGCAGACCGGCTGTCGTCGCGGCGGCGACCGCGACGTGGTTGAGGCTGATGGCGAACGCCTCCCGGGCGGCCTGGGTGAGGTCACCGGCCAGCCCGTGGGGCAGTTGACCCGCGATGGCGGCGGCGTCGATGACCGACTGCCGAGCGGTCTCCGCGGCTGCCGTTGACAGCGCGTCGGGCACGGTGAGGTGCTGCCGGTAGACGGCATTGCCGAGGCTGCCGAGCAGCGCGACGCCGAGCGCGAGTCCCAGTTCGACGCTCGTTTCGGAGAGAGCCGAAGCCGCGCCGGCTTTGCGGGGAGGTGCCGCACCGACGACGAGATCGGTGCCCAACGCCATGATCGGACCTTGACCGAGGTAGACCACGGTGATGCCGGCCAGGAGGGGGACCGGGCCCGATCTGGCGTCGATCTGTGTGATCAGGGCAAACCCGATCGCGGAGAGCGCAAGCGAGCCGCACACGATGCCACTGGCGGAGCAGCGCTGGGCCAGCCGCGGCGCGAGTATGGATGTCACGGTCATCGCCACCGCCGGTAGCAGCAGCCACAATCCCGCCTCGAACGCGGATAGATCAGCCACGTACTGCAGGTACACGGTGACGAACAGATAGACGCCAGCGACCGAGGCGAGCCCGAGGATCAGCGTGACTATCGTCGTGGCGAACTTGCGGTCGCGGAACAGACCCACGTCCACCATCGGATTGCTGAGCCGTCGTTGCCGCCGCCAGAACGACAGACCGGCGGCGAGTCCGCACGCGATGAAGGCAACGGCCACTGGTGTGGCGCCGGAGTTGGCAAGCTGCTTGATCCCGCCGACGACCGGCAGCACCGCGGCGAGGAACAACGCGATGCTGGCGGCATCCATGCGGGCCGACCGGTGATCGCGGAACTCCGGCAGGAGCCAGGGCCCAGCGATCAGCAACAGGACCATCACCGGTACGGCGATCAGGAAGGCGGCGCCCCACCAGAACCAGTCCAGCAACGCTCCCCCCACCAGCGGTCCGAGCGCCACTCCTGCGGACAGCGAGGCCGCCCAGATGCCGATCGCGGTGCCGCGTTGCCGTGGCTGCTGGAACATGTTGCTGAGCAACGCCAAGGTGGACGGCATCAGCGTGGCGCCGGCCACGCCCAACACGGCGCGCGTGGCGATGAGCATGCCGGTACTCGTCGAGTAGGCGGCGAGTATGGATGCGGCAGCGAACACCGCCGCGCCGACGAGGAGGAGTCTGCGCCGTCCGATCCGATCCCCCAGGACCCCCATGGGCACGAGGAAGCCAGCGATCATGAATCCGTAGATGTCAGTGATCCACAACAGCTCGGTGCCGTTAGGACGCAGGTCGACGGCGAGGTGCGGTACAGCCAGGTAGAGCACCGTCACGTCCATGGACAGCACGAAGGTGGGTAGGGCCAGCACGGCCAGGCCGAGCCATTGGCGTGGCGCAGCCCCGGTCGATGCGGCCTGATCGGCGTGGTTGGTGGTCATGGGCCGAGGCTAAACTCTCTCATCGATGTGAGAGTCAAGCAGTTGGGCGTGAGCACATGCGAATCGGAGAGCTTCAGCGTCGTACCGGCGTCAGCCACCGGCTGTTGCGCTACTACGAGGAGCAGAATCTGCTGCGACCAGAACGCCGCCCCAGCGGCTACCGCGAATACCGCGAGTCCGACGTGGCCACCGTGGCGCACATCCGCACGCTGCTGGCCGCCGGGTTGTCCACCGCGACGATCGCCGATCTGCTGCCCTGCATGGGCACGGACGGCAACCGCCTGATCGTCGACTGCCCGGAGCTGCTCGTGGACCTCAATCGGGAACGCGAACGCCTCACCGCCGCCATCGACGACCTGCGGGCCGTGCGGGATGTCCTCGACGGCGTCATCTCCTCCGCCCCGCCGGAGGTCTCCCGAGCGTGACCGGAGGGTGCGCGTCGTCAGGGGTGGCGTACGCGCAGGGCGACGAAACTCGGGCGCTCGGTCAGCCGCTCGTAGCGCTCCGGGTTGACGGCGCGCAGCGTCTCGACCGCCCGCGCCTCGACCAGCCGCTCCAGCACGAACCCGGCGTCGAGCACCTCGGTCACCAGGGACTCGATGGTCATCCGCTGGAAGCGCATGGTGATCCCGTCGGCTGCCGGGAACTCGACCCAGCTCTCGTCGAAGTACGATCCGCCGAAGTACCGCCAGTCCGACGTCGGGTGGGTCGTCGACAGCAGGAACCAGCCGCCCGGCCGCAGCACTCGCCGCACCTCCCCGAGGAACCGGGCGCGGTCGGTCAGGTGTTGCAGCACCAGCGCGCAGACGACTCCGTCGAACGACGCGTCGGCCGCGAACTCCAGCGGGGCGTCCAGATCGTGCTGCTGGACGTCGGCGCGGTCGCCGAGCAGTGCCCGGGCGTGCCGGACCAGCGTCGCGCTGCCGTCCACCGCCACCACCTCGGCTCCCCGGTCGACCAACTCGACCGCGTAGTGCCCGCCACCGCAGCCGGCGTCCAGGATCCGGAGACCGGCGACGTCGCCGGCGAGCGTCAGCATGGCTGGTCGGTCCGTGTAGGCGTTGTGCGGACCGTCGGCGGCGTGCGCCGCGAACACGTCACCGGCCTGGTCGTGGTACGCGTGGGCTGCGGGCATCCGGGAAGCGTGCCCGGGTGCTGGCACGGACCGCAACCGAGATCGACCAGGGCGCAGCTGATTTGACCCTCGACCGGGTCGAGGCCCGAGCATCGGCGGTATGGACGACCACCCGACACCCGACCCGACAATGACCCGTATCGGCGAGGCGGTGCAGCTCGGCCGGTCAGGGCGCAAGGGTCCCGCCCGCGACGCCCTCACCGCGTTGTGGGACGAGATCGGCCCCACCGGCGACGCCTTCCACCGCTGCACCCTCGCCCACTACCTCGCCGATCTCCAGGACACCACCGAGGCGGAGCTGACCTGGGACGAGCGCGCCCTGGCCGCGGTGTCCGACCTGACCGACGAACGCGCCCAGCGCTACCTGTCCTCCCTCCAGGTCCGGGCGTTCCTGCCGTCGCTGTATCTCAACCTGGCCGACTGCCACCGGCGTCTGGGTAACCCCGCCCAGGCCCGGGAGCACCTGGCTCGGGCCGGCGAACACCTGGCGCACCTGCCCGACGACCCGTACGGCGAGGCGATCCGTGCCGCCGTCCGCGACTTCGCCGCGGACGACCCGACCGACGCAAGGCGGTGACCACCAGCGGACCGACCCGACCCAGCCGCACCGTCAGCGCAGCATCATCCGGGTCATGCGACGGGTCGCGACGATCATCGCGATCGACCCGAACGCGAGCAGGTAGACGACCGGGATCAGCAGGTCCCAGCCGAGCCGACCCAACGTCGGTTCGCGGACCAGCTCGATGCTGTGGTAGAGCGGCAGCGCCTGGATCAGGGGTCGCACCGCCTCCGGATAGACCGACAGGGGGTAGAACGTCGTCGCGAACAGGTACATCGGCAGCATGAAGAGCTGGATGTACTGGAAGTCCGGGAAGTCGCGCAGGTACGTCGTGACGGCTAGCCCGCCCGCGGCGAACGCGTACGCGATCAGCAGCGACGCGGGTAGGGCCAGCAGCACCCACGCCGAGGTCACCAGCCCACCGACCGCCATGAGGATGAGGAATCCGATCGACGTGAGCAACGCGTTGATCATCGCGCTGGTGACCTCGCCGACGGCGATGTCGGTGACGGACAGCGGCGTCGGCAGGATCGCCTGGTAGGTCTTCTCGATCCTCATCCGGGCGAAGACACCGAAGCTGGTCTGGTTGAACGCGGTGTTCATCGCGGTCGTGGCCAGGATCGCCGGGGCCACGTAGACGGCGTACGGGACGTCGACCCCGGGTACGGCGCCGACGAGCATCCCGACGCCGACGCCGATCGACAGCAGGTACAGGATCGGTTCGACGAGCGCGTTGAGCAGCGGCGTGACCGACCGACGGTAGATCATGAAGTTGCGTTCGACGAGCGCGAACGCGCGACGTCGCGTCCAGGCCGGTACGACCACGACGGTGCTCATGCTGTCTCCACGGGACTCGGTGGGTGGGCCGTCACGGGTGCAACCGTCGCCGGTAGGTGACCCGGGCGACCAGGAAGCCGCCGACGGCCAGCGTCAGCAGGTAGGCGATGTGGACGGAACTGCCGGTGATCGTCGCGGTGCCGAGGCTGAGGGTGCGGCACAGCTCCACCCCGTGCCACAGCGGCAGCAGGTAGGACACCGGGCGGATCCACTCCGGCAGCTGGGAGACGGCGAAGAACGTGCCGGAGAACATGTAGAGCGGCATGATGACGAAGCGGAACACCGTGTCGATGTGGCGCAGCTTGCGTACCCCGACCGCCCACGCGGCGGCCGGTGCCGCGAACGCGACCCCGGTCAGTGTCGCGCCGAGCAGGGCGCCGAGCGCCCACCAGCCTCCGACCAACCCGAACGCGGCCATCACCACGATGAAGGCGCCGCTGGCGATGAGCACCCGGAAGGTGATGAAGAGCAGGTGCCCGGCGGCGAGCTGCTCCGGGCCCAGCGGCGTCGGGGTGGCGCTGCGGTACGCCCCGAAACCCGCGGCCCGGGCAACTCCCCCGGACCCCTCCAGGAACGCGTTCTGCATCGCCGCGGCGGCCAGCATGCCCGGGGCGAAGAACGCCGCGTACGAGACGCCGGCGATCTGGGCCGGCGCGTTGTCGTCGACGAGGGCGCCCAGGCCGGCGCCGATACCGATGAGGAACAGCAGCGGGTTCAGTACGTTGATCACGATCGAGCCACGCCAGGTGCGTCGGTAGCGGACCATCCAGTATCCGAATGCCTGCAACACCGTGGTCTCCTCTGCTACTCGATGAGCGATCGGCCGGTGAGCGTGAGGAACACGTCCTCCAACGTCGCGCGACGGACCAGGGCGGTGAGCGGCGTGAGCGACATGGCGTGCACCGCGGCGAGGGCGGCCTCACCGTCGGCGGTGTAGACGAGCACCCGGTCGGGAAGCGACTCGACACGGCCGTCGGTGTCGTTGCCGTCGGTGGCCAGGGCCGACGTCCGGAGCTTCTCCGTCGCGGTGTCCCGGTCGTCGAGGCGGAACCGCAGTTCGAGGACCTCCCGGGTGGCGTACCTGGTGATCAGGTCCCGGGGTGAGCCCTGCGCGACGATCCGGCCGTGGTCGACGACGATGAGCCGGTCGCAGAGTTGCTCGGCCTCGTCCATGTAGTGGGTGGTGAGGATGAGCGTGACGCCCTCCTGCTTGAGCTGGAAGAGCCGGTCCCACAGGATGTGCCGGGCCTGCGGGTCGAGGCCGGTGGTGGGCTCGTCGAGGAGCAGGATGTCGGGTTCGTTGATCAGGGAACGGGCGATGGTCAGGCGTCGGCGCATACCGCCGGAGAGCGTCTCCACCTGGTCGCCGGCCTTCTCCTGAAGCTGGGCGAAGTCCAGCAGTCGGGTCGCGCGGTCCCGGATGACGGCCCGGGGCAGGCTGAAGTAGCGCCCGTAGATGTGCAGGTTCTCCCGGACGGTCAGCTCGTTGTCCAGGTAGTCGTCCTGGGTGACGACGCCGAGCCGGGCGCGGATCTCCGGCCCCTGTCGTGTCGGGTCCAGGCCGAGCACCCGCAGGCTGCCGCCGCTGATCGGCGACGTCGCGGCGATCATCCGCATGGTCGTGGACTTGCCGGCGCCGTTGGGGCCGAGCAGCCCGAAGGACTCCCCCCGCTGGACCTCGAAGTCGATGCCGTCGACCGCGCGGAACTCCGCTGTGGACCCACGCGGTGGATAGACCTTGGTCAACTGCCTCGCCTGAACCAGGGGCTGATCGATCACCAGGGCAGCCTACGAAAATCAACATCGGCCTGCAAGATTTTATCAGACAGATGAAATTTACGAACGAGAGCGCTGGTGGGCGGCGGCCCGGTATGCCTGCGGTGAAAGTCCGAAGCGAGCACGAAACAGGCGGCTGAAGTGGGCCTTGTCCGCAAACCCCCACCGGGCGGCGATGGCCTGAACCGGTTGCCGGAGGTGCAGCGGATTCCCGAGATCACGCCGGCACTGTTCCAGACGCTTGACGCGGATCAGTTCGGCCGCCGTCGTCGTCTCCCCTTCGAACAGACGGTGCAGCGACCGCAGCGAGATGTGGTGGGCGGCGGCGACGCTACGAGGGCTGAGCTCAGCACTGCCGAGATGACGATCGATGAAATCGACGACGCGGGCGCGCAGCGCGGTGTGCCGGGCCTCCGGTGACAGGGTGCCCTCGACATCGAGGTGCTGAGCGAGCATGGCGGTGAGCAGGTCAAGTGCCACCCGGCCCAGGACCTCGGCGTCAGCCTGCCCATACTGCTCCGGCTGCGCCGCGACGCTCCGGAGGTGGTTGGCCAACAACCCGCCGACGCCGAGGTGCGACGGCATCGTCATGGCCAGCAAACGGCGCAGCAGGTCCGGCGCGAAAGGTAGCGCCGCGTGGGGTATCTGCACAGTGATCGTGGCGGCGAGACCGGGGCCGTCAGCGCTGTGCCGGGCCACGTGCGGCCGCGCGGTGTCCAGCAGCGTGAAATGATTCCCGGCTTCGAACGCGGACTCGTTGCGGTCCTGAGTCAACACGTTGCGGCCCGTCAGAGGTAGGGCGAGCTGATACACGTCCGCCTCGGCTCTGCGGACCAGTTGGGCGGGCCGGGTCGAGTCCAGCGACGGGTACCGCAGCGAGGTCAGCCGGATGGGACCGAGATCGATCGCCTGGGCGTACGCGACGAAGTTGTCCAGCTGGGCACTGCTGATGTGCGCCGGCGCTGTCTCCTGGGCGACCAGGGCATGCCAGAATTCGAACCTGTCCGCCGGTGCCAACACCGTCGTGTCCACCAGCAGGTTGGGCAACACTCCACTCGCCTCCCCGCATGCAAGAATGGATTCTTGCATGCGACGAATCTCCTTGCTGACGACGAAATTCCCACGTCTTCCGATGCTGTCCGGCAGGTCGACGAATGTCAGCGGTGACCGGCGTCGAGGTGCTCCAAGCGGCCGACGAGATGACCCGGGTGTTGCACCCGCACCGCGAGCGCGACTGGTCCGTGCCCGCCGGGCCGCTGACCTGGAACTGCTGGACCACCGCCGCGCACGTCGCACACGACCTGCTCGCGTACGCCGGCCAGGTCACCGGCCGCCCGGAGGACGGCTACCTGCCGTACGACCTGCGGGTCTCCCCCGACGCGAGCCCGGCGCAGACCCTCACCGTGGCGCGGGCCTGCGCCGGGCTGCTCGCCGCCGCCGTCGACTCCGCCCCGCCGGACGCGCGGGCCTGGCACTACGGTCCCTGCGACCCGGCCGGCTTCGCCGCGATGGGGGTGGCCGAGATCCTGCTGCACACCCACGACATCAGCGTCGGCCTCGGTGTGCCGTGGCAGCCGCCGCAGCGGTTGAGCACGTTGGTGTTGCGGCGGTTGTTCCCGGACGCCCCCAGCGGCGCCGCACCGGAGGTGCTGCTCTGGATGACCGGCCGCGGTGAGCTGCCCGGCCGAGCGCGGCGAACCTCGTGGGTGTGGCAGGCGGCGGTCAGCTGACCGCTAGTCGACGCTCAGCGAGTGCCGGTGACCGTCCAGCGGAAACGGCGGCCGGGCGGGCAGCACCTCCTGGAACACGTAGCCGCTCTTCTGGGCCACCCGGCAGGAGGCCACGTTGTCCACCTGGTGCAGCAGGTCGAGGCGCTCCAGCGCGGGGAACCTGTCGAACGCCCACCGGCTGAGCGCGGTGACCGCCCGCGGAGCGACGCCGCGCCCGCGCGCCCACGCCGCCGTCCAGTAACCCACCTCGGGCGCGGGCCAATCCTCGCTGACCCGCTTGAGCACCACGTTCGCCACCAGCCGCGGCCCGTCCGCGTCGTCGTCCTCGACGACCGCGAAGCTGTACCGCCGACCCGCGTCCCAGTCCTCTCGCACCCGCTCCAGCCACTGCCGGCCCTCGGCCGGGTTGGTCACCGGCAGCCGGGTCCACTGACGCAACACCGGATCCCGGTACGCGTCCAGCAGGGCGTCCAGATCGTCGTCCGCCCAGGGACGCAGGGCCAGGCCCGGCACCGAGGAGATGCCGGACGTTCGTGGGTCGATCACCATCTGCACAGTCTGCCGGTGCCGGGCACGGCCGAGCAGGCGGGTCAGCGCGACCGGCGGCGCCACGGCAACCACCAGGCGCGACGCGGCCGGCGTGGCGCGACGACGGTCACCCGGTCGGTCGTCCGCGTCGGGAGGCTGGGCGGGGCGTGCTCGGCGCGCCAGCAGCGTACCACCTCGTCGGTATTGACCGGACGCACCGCCACGCGGGGGCCGTCGGGGTTGCGCAGCCACGCCACGATCTGCGTGTTCAACTGACCCACGAAGTCACGGACGGCCTGTTCGGTGGGCAGGTCACGGACCTCGTCGGGGACCTGCTCGACACGTCGGCGCAGTTGCAGCGGGGTGGGTAGGAGCAGGTCGCTGGGCAGCGCCTCCCGTTCCAGGAAGCTCTTGATCCACCACGACTCGTCGTACGGCGCTCCCCGGCCGGGAATCGGCTTGCCCATGCCGGGCAGGTCGTCGAACTCGCCGCGTTGCACGGCTCCCCGGATCTGCGCCTCCACGGCCGCTTCCCACGCATCGGTCACTCTGCGGCACCTCCCCTGGCCACGGTAACGCGCCGCCTCCGCCCGGCGACGCGCGCTCGTAGGGGGTCAGCGCGCCCGCGACGGTGACCATTCCCGGCGGCGACCGGCCGAGGTGGTTTCGGCCCAGGTGTCCGATTCGAGGGCCACGACCTGCGAGGTGGCCCTCGGTCGACACGGTCGCCCCGCCTACCGTCGGTACGGGGCTGACGAACGGGGGAAACATCGTGGTGAGCACGGGGGCACTGCTGGGCATCGCGCTGGTGGCGTTGGGGCTGGTCCTCACGCCCGGCCCGAACATGGTCTACCTGGTGTCCCGCTCGGTGGCCCAGGGCCGTCGGGCCGGCCTGGTCTCACTGCTCGGGGTGGCCGCCGGCTTCGGGGTGTACCTGGCGGCGGCGGTCGCCGGTCTGGCCACCGTCTTCGTGCTGGTGCCGACCCTGTACGCGGTGGTGAAGCTGGCCGGTGCCGGTTACCTGCTCTGGCTGGCCTGGCAGACGCTGCGCCCGGGTGGGCACTCACCGTTCACGCCGACGCCGCTGCCGCCGGACCCGCCCCGGCGGCTGTTCACCATGGGTCTGATCACCAACCTGCTGAACCCGAAGATCGCGATCCTCTACGTGTCGGTGCTGCCCCAGTTCATCGACCCGGCGCGCGGGCAGGTGGCGGCGCAGAGTCTGCTGCTGGGCCTGACCCAGATCACCGTGGCGCTGTTCGTGAACACGCTGATCGTGCTCAGCGCCGGCTCGTTGGCCGGGTTCTTCGCCCGCCGACCGGGGTGGCTGCGGGCGCAGCGGTGGGTGACCGGGACGGCCCTGGCCGGGCTGGCGGTCCGGATCGCCGCCGACCGCTCCCGCGCGGCGGTCGCCACGCCCTGACCGGACGGTCGCTGCCACGGTCGCGGCGGACCACCGAGAGCCACGCCCGGACCGAGGCGGTCAATGCCCCCGGTGGCGGCGGACCATCCCGGCGGCCAGCGGCGCGGCGTCCAGGTCACCGGCGGCGAGCCGGGCGGCGAGGGTACGACGGACCAGCCGATCGGCGAGCGCGGGCGCGTGCCGGCCGACGGCCAACTCCAGCCGACCGCGCGTCGTGGTCGCCACGTCGCGGGGTGCCCGCCGGGCCGTGGCGGTCCGCAGGATCGCCGCGACCACCCCCTCGACGGGCTCGGGGCGGGACACCCCCCGCAGGGACAGGCCGGCCTCGGCGGTGCTGTGGTGGATGGGTGAGACGACCATGCTCGGGTAGACCACGCTCACCCCGACGTGTGTGCCCACCTCGTGGCGCAGCGCGTCGGCGTACGCGACCAGAGCCCGTTTGCTGACTCCGTACGCGGCGGCGAGGGGCAGGGGCAGCACCGCCATCCGACTGGCCACGAAGATGACTCGTCCGCGCGCGGTGAGCAGCGGTGGCAGTGCCGCGGCGGTGGTCCGCCAGGCGGCGAGCAGGTTGACCTCCAGTTGTCGGCGGACCACCTCGTCGGGTGGCAACTCGGCGGGGGCGGGACCACCGACACCGGCGTTGTTGATCAGCAGGTCCAGCCCGCCGAGCCGGTCGACAGCGGCTCGTACGGCCGGTGCCACGGCGTCCGGGTCGGTCAGGTCGCAGCTGAGCACCGGCAGGTCGCCGTCGGGGCGCGCGCGCAGGTCGAGGCCCACCACGTGCGCGCCAGCGGCGGTGAAGGCCGCGCCGAGATGCCGGCCGAAGGTTCCGCTCGCGCCGGTCAGCAGCACCCGACGGCCCGCCAATGCGCTGGCCCTCACTGCTGAACCCCGACCGAGGAGGCCGTAGCGGTCGCAGCGGCGGCACCGGATCGGGCGCGGCGGGTGCCGGCGGTCAACTCGCGGGCCAGGTCGGCCAGGTAGGCGTCGAAGTCCACGCGCATCGCCGGGCGGCGCTGGCCCCACCGGGCGGTCGCAGACCGCAACTCGGCCCGGCACGTGGCCCGCTGTCGGTCCGGGTCCGGCAGCGCGTACCGGCCGGCGAGCTGCGCGGCGATCAGCTTGGCCTGCGCCTCCACCAGGGGGAACGCGGACCCGGTGGACTGCATCAGGCCGACGAAGGTCAGGCCGGGGGCGTCGGTGTGGAACACGTGCCGGTACAGCGGCAGGGTGTCGGCGCCACGGCCGAGCAGCGCCGGGTCGAGGAACGGGATCTCCACCCGGTAGCCGGTGCACCAGACGATCAGGTCGACGCTGTCGCTGCGGCCGTCGGTGAACTCGACCCGGTCGCCGTCGAGGGCGGTGACGCCGGGTCGGGCCTCGACGTCGCCGTGGGTCAGCCGCGACAGCAGCCCGTCGGAGAGCGTCGGGTGGTCCTGCAGGAGACCGTGCGTCGGCGCGGGCAGCCCGTAGCGGGCCGGGCTGCCGACGGTGGCGCTGAGCATCGTCTGGCTGATGCGTTGGCGCAGCCGCCACGGCAGTCGGCGGGCCAGCGCACCGTTGAGAGTGTCCGAGGGGCGACCCAGCAGGTACTTCGGCACCACCCAGACACCCCGGCGCAACGACAGCAGGGTGCGGGCGGCGGCGTACGAGGCGTCCACGGCGATGTCCATCGCGGAGTTGCCGCCACCGACGACGAGGACGCGCCTGCCGGCCAACTGCTCCGGGCCCCGGTAGTCGTGGCTGTGGATCTGCTCGGCGGTGCAGGTGCCCGGGTACGCGGGGTCGGGCAGCCGGGGCACCCGGTTGTGCCCGTTGGCGACGACCACGGCGTCGACGGTGACCTCGACCGACCGGTCCGGCCCGCGAGCGGTCACCGTCCAGGTGCCGGCGGAGTCCCGGGTGACCTGCTCGACGGTGTGTCGCAGCCGGATGTCCTCGCCCAGCCCGAAACGGTCGGCGTAGTCGGCGAGGTAGGCGGCGACCCGGCGGTGGTCGGGGTAGTCGGGCCAGTCGCCGGGCATCGGGTGGTCGGCGAACTGGGTACGCCCCCGGCTGGTGTTCAGGTGCAGCGTGCGGTACGCGGGCGAGTCGGGTGCCCCGTACACCCAGAGGCCACCGACCTGGTCGGCGGCCTCGAAGCCGATCACCGGCACCGCGGCGTCGCGCAGTGCCTTGACGGCGGCGAGCCCGGCCGCGCCAGCGCCGATCACCGCCACCCTGGGTGGTACACCCATCGCCGCCCCCATTTAATCCAACGTCTGCTGGATAATCGTCGCGCGGCGGCGACGCGTCAAGGGGTCGACGGTCCGTACAGGCCGACGAGCAGGCGATGCACGAACGCGCGGAACTCACGCCGCTCCCGAGCGCCCGGCGCACCCGCGGCCAGCGCCACCACGTGACCGTGGGTCGCCCACACCAGGCTGCGGACGGTGATGTGCGGGGTCGGCTCGGCCAGCGCCCCGGCCGCCGCGGCGGCGGTGAGCAGCTCCGCGACCAGCCGGTACAACGGCTCGGCGTACCGCTTGTCGAGCTCGTCGTGCCGCTGCGGTTCCAGCCAGCGGCGCAGCCACAGCGCGGTGGTCTCCGGGCGGTCCTCCAGAAAGTCGACGAAGACGTCGACCAGGTCGTGCAGCGCGCGCCGGGAGGCGTCCGGCCCCGCGTCGAGGGCCGCGCGGGCCTGCTCGGCGGCGCGGGTGAGCACCTCCTGCTCGGCGGCGAAGACCCGGGCGAAGCAGGCGTCGTAGAGCGCCGCCTTCGTACCCGTGTGGTGCGCGACCGTGGCGACGTCGACCCCGGCGGCGGCGGCGACCTCCCGCAGCCCGACGGCGTCGAAGCCACGCTCGGCGAACAGCGCGGTCGCCGCGGTGAGCACCACCTCCCGGGTCGGCCGGGTCTCGTCGCGGCGGGGCCGACCGGGACGGCGGCGGGGCATGGTCATGACCGCCATTCTGCCCCTAGAATCCAGCAACCGTTGGATTACCGAGGGGATGCGGCGATGACCGGGCTCGACCGGCGGCCCGTGGCCGCCACCGACGCGACGCTTGCCCGTGGTCCCCTGGCGGGCTTCGCGGCCGGCTCGCTCGGCATGGGTGTCTGGGTGACAGTTCCCGGCCTGCTGCTGCTGTACTTCCTCACCGACGTGCTGGCGGTCGGGCCGTGGTTGGCCGGCCTCGCGCTGCTGCTGCCGAAGATCGCCGACGTGCTGCTGCACCCCTGGGTGGGGCACCGCGCCGACGTCGAGCAGACCCGCCGGGGCGACAGGCGTCGCCTGCTGCTGCTCGGCTGTGCCCTGCCGGTCGCGTTCGCCGCGCTCTTCGCGGTGCCCGGCGGCCTGACCGGCGTGCCGGCGGCCGCGTGGGTGGCGGTGTTCTTCGTCGCCGGCAACCTGCTCTTCGCCGCCTACCAGGTCCCCTACCTGGCCACCCCGGCCGACCTGCGGATCGGTTATGACGAACGCACCCGGCTGATGGCGTTCCGGATGGTCGTGCTGACCCTGGGGATCCTGCTCTCCGGGTTGCTGGCCCCGCTGCTCACCGGCGGCGACGCCGCGACCCGGGGCGGCTACCAGCGGATGGGGGTGGTCCTCGCCGTCGGCATGCTGGCCGCCATGCTGGTCGGTGTCGCCGGCATCGCCCGGCTGCGCGGCGGCGCGGCGGACCCCACGCGAGCGGGGCACGGCGGGTGGCGGGCGCTGCGCACCGCGCTGCGCGACCGACAGTTCCGCTGGCTGGTGACCGCGTACCTGGCCATGTCCACCGCCACCCACCTGGTGCTCGCCGGGGTGCCCTACTACGCCGAGTACGAGTTGCGCGCGCCCGGTCTGACCACGGTGCTGGTGGCCGCGTTCGTGGCGCCGGCGCTGCTGGTGACCCCGGCCTGGCTGGTGGTGGCCCGCCGGGTCGGCAAGCAGCGGGCGTTGCTCGGCGCGCAGGGCACGTTCGCCCTCGGCTCGCTGGTGCTCGCGGTGGGTCGCCCGGCCGGACTACCGGTGCTGATCGGCGCGGTGGCAGTGCTCGGGGTGGCGTTCGCGGGCATGCAACTGCTGCCCTTCTCGATGCTGCCCGACGTGATCCGCGCCGCCGCGAGCGACCGCGCACCGACCGCCGACAGCACCGGTGCCGCCGCACCGACGGGCGCCGGCACCTACACCGGGGTGTGGACGGCCACCGAGGCCACCGGCGCGGCCCTGGGCCCGTACGCGTACGCGCTGTGCCTGGCCGTCGGGGGTTTCGTGGCCTCGACGGCCGGTGACTCGCCGACGCAGCCGGACGCGGCGCTGGCGGCGGTCCGCTACGGCTTCGGGGTGCTGCCGGCGGTGGCGATGCTCGCGGCGCTGCTGCTGCAACGCCGCTACACCCTGGACGCGAGCGCCCGCGCCGCGAGCTGACCCCGCCGCGGTGCGCCGGGCGGCGCCGCCCGGCACTAGACTGCCACCTCGATGGACGCCCAGCCCACCACCACCGAGACCCGCCCGTGCGCCCACTGTGGACTGCCGGTGCCGCAGCGTGTCGGCGCGGGCCGACCGTTTCGGTACTGCCGGGACAACGACGGCGCCTGCCAGCGCGCCTCCCGCAACAGCCGGATGCGCCACCGCAACGCCCCCGGCCTGCCGGGGCAGGTGGCCCGCACCTGGGAGGCGGTGGACCGCCTCGACCAGATCGTCGAGACGTTGACCGAGTCCCTGCACGCCGAGTTGTCACCGGTGGGTGTGCAGCGCCAGATCGCCCAGGCTCGCGCGGAGGCCGCCACCGAGGTCGCGGCGGCGCAGACCGAACGCGACGAGGCCCGCGACGACGCCGAGGCCGCCGCCGCCGACGCGGCGCGGGCCCGGGAGCAGGCCCGCACGGCTCTCGCCGACGCCGACGAGGCCCGGCGACGCGCCGAGCAGGCCACCGAGGCCACCGAGCGGGCGCACCAGCAGGCCACCGCTGCCGACGAGCGGGCGCGGCACGCCGAGGCCGCCCGCGACCAGGCCCGCCACGACGTCAGCGCCGCCGAGGCGTTGCGCGCCCAGGCCGAACGCGACCGGGACCAGGCCCGCGCCGAGGTGCGGGATCTGCGCACGCAACGCGACGCCGAGCGGCAGCGGGCGGCCGACCTGACCGCTGAACGCGACGCGGTCCGCGCCGACGCCGAACGAGCCACCCGGGTCGCCGCCGACGCGACCGAACGGGCCGGCCGGTGGCAGGCCGAGGTGCAGGACGTGCGCCGCCAGATCGAGCAGGCCCGCGCCGACGCCGCGCGCGCCCGCGCCGAGGCCGCCGACGCCACGCGGGCGCGGGAGCAGGCCGACCGGGCCCGCGAGCGCGCCCAGGTCGCCGCCCGCGAGGTCGACGACGCCCGGCAGGAGGTCGCGCAGGTGGCGGCACGGCTGCGCGCGGAACTGGCGGCCACCGAAGCCCAGCGCGACACGCTCACCGCCGAGCTGACCGCCGCCCGGCAGGCGGCGGCCACCGCCGAGAGCCAGGTCACCGCCCTGACGGTACGACTCGACGCGGCTGAAGGCGGCCGGGACCTGGCTCAGCAGCGGGTGGCGCAGCTCGGTGACCAGGTCAGCGACCTGGCGGCGGCGCTGGCCCGGCTCGGCTCGGTGCCGACAACCGGTTGAGCCGCCCGGGGGCGCAACTTCCGCCGCCCCCGGGCGGTTAACCTCCCCGGTGGCAGCGGATCCACACCCCCGTTGCGACAGGCCTGGGGATCACCCGGCCGGGTGCGTGTCCCGGCCGGCTACCCTTGGTCGCGGCCCCACCCGTGGACGCCTCACGCCCTCGGGCGGGAATGGCTCGACGGGAACGCGCCGTTACACCCAGAAGACCAGCACCACGAACGAGGGGAAGTCGATCATGGGCGAGCGTATGCTGCGCGGAAGCCGCCTTGGCGCGGTGAGCTACGAATCCGACCGCAACACGGAGCTCGCGCCGCGTCAGACCCGCGAGTACCTCTGCGCCAAGGGCCATCAGTTCGAGGTGCCGTTCGCCGTCGACGCCGAGGTCCCGATGACCTGGGAATGCAAGTTCGACGGCAGCGTCGCCCGACTCGTCGACGGCAACGAGCCGGAGCAGAAGAAGGCCAAGCCGCCGCGTACCCACTGGGACATGCTGCTGGAGCGGCGTTCGATCGCCGAGCTCGAGGACATCCTCGAGGAGCGTCTGCAGGAGGTTCGGACCCGCCGCGGCCGCGCCTGAGCCGCACGACACACGGCGCCCCCGGGATCATCCCGGGGGCGCCGTCGTGTCCGCGTGTGATGCTGAGGCTAGCGACCGGGCTCGATGATCTCGCCCTCGATGGCCCGACCGCCGTCGACGACCACCGGCTGCTGCGGCTGCGGGGCCGGTTGCGGCGCACCCTGGCGCACCCGCACCGTGCGGGGGCCGAACAGGTCACCGGCGACCATCGACGACACCCGCCGCTCGGTGGCACGTCGCACCCCCGCGCGGGCCAGTCGACGCACCGGAGGCACCAGCAGCAGCAACCCGATCAGCCCGCTGACCAGCCCGGGCGCCGCCAGCAACAGGGCGCCGCCCAACCCGACGAGCCCGTCGGTCACCTGCCCACCCGGTGGTTGCCCGGCCGCCGCGGCGGAGCGGAAACCACGCCAGGCGCGCATCCCCTCCCGGCGCAGCAGCACCAGGCCCAGCAGGGACGCGGCGAACACCAGCAGCACCGCCGCCCCGAACCCCAGCGCCCGTCCGACTCCGACGAACACCGCCAACTCCAGCACCACCGCCAGCAACAGGGCCAACGGCACGAACCTCAGTCCTCGGCGCATCTCACCTCATCGCCATTCCCGCGACACCATGGACGTGTCCCGCTCATCCAGCATGACACGGCCGCGCTCACGACCATCGCGCCTGCGGCGCCTCACGGCCACCGCGCCTGACCGGTGGTGGTGCCATGTAGGCCACGGCGTACCGCCTGCCGCCGGTCCTGCACACCCCAGGCGGTGATCCGCCACAGCGCCTCGGCCACGATCCGCGGGCTCATCTTGCTGTCCCCGTGTTCCCGTTCGGCGAAGGTGATCGGCACCTCCACGATCCGCACCCCGGCCCGGTGCGCCAGCCGAGACAGCTCCACCTGGAACGAGTACCCCTGCGACGTCACCGACTCCAGGTCGATGGCGTCCAACGCGCTGATCCGGTACACCCGGTAACCGCCGGTGGCGTCCGAGACGGGCATGCCCAGGGCGAGGCGCGCGTACAGGTTGCCGCCGCGCGACAGCAGCAGCCGCCGCAGCGGCCAGTTGAGCACCCGCGCGCCGCTGGTCCACCGTGACCCGATCACCACGTCGGCGTCGCGGGCGGCCTCCAGCAGCGCCGGCAGGTCCTCCGGCGCGTGCGAGCCGTCGGCGTCCATCTCCACGACCGCCTGGTAGTCGCGCTCACGCGCCCACCCGAACCCCGCCAGGTACGCCGCTCCGAGGCCCTGCTTGCCCCGGCGGTGCAACACCTGCACGTGCGCGTCGCCGTCGGCGAGGGCGTCGGCGATCGCGCCGGTGCCGTCGGGGCTGTTGTCATCGGCGATGAGGATCCGCACCGCCGGGACGGCACGTCGGACCCGACCCACGATCGAGGCGATGTTGGCCGCCTCGTTGTAGGTGGGGATCACCACCAGCACCCGGCCCACGCCCGGCACCTCGTCCGGGCGTCGGATCGTATCGGTCGCCTGGATCATGGTTCCTCCGCTCCCGCCGGCGTACCGGCTGTTGCTACCCGGGCATGACCCGCTGCCGCCGGCGCAGCACCGCCGCGCCGACCAGGGCCGCCACGGCCAGCGCGGCGAGCGTCACCTCCGGCCACCAGCCGAGGCGGGTGGCGAGGGTACGTCCGTCGTCGAGCCGCAACTGCCGCACCACGACCTCCCGGGTGTTGAACCCGGTGGCATCGCTTACCCGCCCGTCGGGTGCGACGAACCCGGACACGCCGACCGTGGACGCCATCAACGCCGGTCGGCCGTGCTCCACCGCCCGCAGCCGCACCATGGCCATCTGCTGGCGGGCCTCCGCCACGTTGAAGGTGGCGTTGTTGGTCTGCACGACCAGCAGCTGCGCGCCGCCGTCGACGGTGTCGCGGACCACGTGGTCGTAGGCGACCTCGAAGCAGATCACGTCGCCGAGCACGGCCGGGCCGGCGCGTACCACGCCCGGGGTGCTTCCGGGCACGAAGTCGCTGCGGATCAGGTCGACCTGCTTGCTGACCATCCGGGCGATGTCGCGCAGCGGCACGTACTCGGCGAACGGCACGGGGTGGCGTTTGGTGTACAGCTGGTCCAGGTCGGCGCCGGTGCCGGGGTGCCACAGGATGCCCGCGTTGCGGACCTGCCCGGGGCCGGGGCCGAGCAGCACTGCCCCGACGAGGATCGGCGCGCCGATCGTGTCGGCGGCCTGGGAGATCCGCGCGCCGGCCGTGGGGTTGCGCAGCGGGTCGATGTCGCTGGAGTTCTCCGGCCACACCACCAGGTCGGGGCGACGTTCCTGACCGGCGGCGACCCGCGCGGCCAGCTCGATGGTGGCGTCGACGTGGTTGTTGAGCACCGCCTGCCGTTGGGCGTTGAAGTCCAGGCCCAGCCGCGGCACGTTGCCCTGCACGATCGCCACGGTGGTGGTGGCGCCCGACCCGGCGGTGGCGACCGGCACGAGCAGGCCCCCAGCGGTCAGCGCGAGGGCCACGGCGGCCGGTGCGGCCACCGGCGCCCACCGGCGAGCCGACGTGACCCCCCGCCCGCCGTCGGCGTCCTGGGAGCCCTCAGCGGGCGAGGTGGGGGGACGGGCGGCGGCCCAGCCCCGCCACGCGGCGGTGACCAGCAACCCGCCCACGAGCGCCGTCGTGAAGGTCACCAGCGGCGCGCCGCCCAGCGCGGCCAGACGCAGCAGCGGGGAGGTGTCCTGACTGAACGCCAACCGCCCCCACGGGAACCCACCGAACGGGGTGCGGTCGCGCAGCGCCTCCTGCCCCACCCACAGCAGCCCGGTCAGCACCGGCCACGCCCAGCGGACCCGGTCGGCCAGCGGCGACACCCAGGCGGTGGCCACGCCCAGCAGCGCCAGGTAACCGGCCTGCAGCAACGACAGCAGCACCCACGGCAGGTAACCGGTGTGCAGGTTCGTCCAGGCCAACAGCGGGGCGAACAACGCCACCCCGGTCAGGAAGCCCAGGCCGGCGCCGGCGCGCAACCGCCGCCGGTGTGCGGCGGCGGCCAGCAACGCCACCCCGACCGGCGCGAGCGGCCACACCCCGTACGGGGGGAACGCCACCAGCAGGGCCAGCCCGGCGGCCACGGCCAGGGGCACGGCGACCCGCAGCGGCAGCGGCCGACCGGTCCCGACCGGCTGACTCGGCGCGGCCGGGCTGTGGGTGTCGTCCCGGTCCAGAATCGTCACCGCTTCACCTCGATCACGGGGCGAAGGCTACCTGGCTGGCCTGCGAACCGACCGCATCGGGCCGGCCGGCACAGACCGCCCAGCGGACATGAAATCGGGGCGCGGCTCACGCCGCGCCCCGATGCTCCCAGGCCCTTCCCGGCCGGTGTGGCGAGGATGGGGTACGACGACCTTCGGACCGACCGGACGTGGACTGGCTGCCCCCGCCGGGCCGTTGTCTACTGGCCGTGCACCTCACCCTGCCCGTACACCGGTAACCGCGGCCGGTTCGCGCCGCCCCGCCGACCCCCGCCCGCTGGACCTGGCCGCCGCGACGATGACGCTGAAAATGTCGCTCGGCCAGCGGACGAGAGGACGAAGCGAACAACAGCCGCTTCCCGTGGTAGGACTCAAAGACGGTACGTGCCGACCCCCGTCGGTTGTCAACCCACCCCCGGCCTGTCGTGTGTTGCGACACGGCGTGTCGGGTCGGCGAGTCTCAATGCGTGCGTAGATGGTGGCGCAACAGCGCCCCCGCCGCCGCCCGGTGCTCCTCGGCGAGCAACCCCCCGGCGGCCAGCACGTACTCGGTGTCGACGACCGCGGCGGCGGCGCGCGGCAACGCCCACCCGCCGGCGTGGTCGGCCAGCACCGCCGCCAACACCTGCGCGGACGTGTCCGCCGAGGCGTGCCGCAGCACCCCACCGGAACCCACCAGCAACCGCACGTCGCGCAGGTCCCGCCCGGCCCGTTCACCGGTGGCGGCGCCGCGGGCGTGGCGGCGCAACGCCACCGTCGCCGCGAGGGTGGCGATCCGCCGGTCCACGGCCCGCTCGATGTCGTCGACAGCCAGAAACGCCGGGTCCGCGGCCCGACCCGCCGCGGCGGCGCTCAGGTCGTCGGCCTCGTCCGGGGTGAGCAGCCGCTCCTCGACGGCGGCCCGCACCACCCCGGGCGCACTCCACCGCATGCCCAGGTCACCCTCCACGGTACGGGCCCGCCACAGGTTCCCGGCGACCTGCCGCGCCGGCCCGCTGGCCCGCTCGTCGGGGGTGAGCACCGAGTACACGTCGGTGGTGGCACCACCCACGTCGACCACGGCGAGGTCACCGCCGAGGGTGTCGGCGAGCACCTCCACACCGGTGAGCACCGCGTCCGGGGTGGCCGCGCGCACCAGGCGCGCGAACCGGGTGCCCCTCGACAGTCGTTTGCCCCCGATGACGTGGCGTAGGAACACCGCGCGGATCGCCGCCCGCGCCGACGCCGGGGCGAGCACCCCGATGCGGGGCAGGACGTTCTCCGCGCCGGTCACCGGCACCCCGGCGGCCTCCAGCAACCCGGTCAGCTCGGCGCGCACGTCGGCGTTGCCCGCGTACACCACCGGGACCCGCCACCGGGCGCGGGCCAGGCGGGTCGCGTTGTGGGTGACCGTCTCGGCGTCACCGCCGTCGGTGCCACCGACGAGCAGCACCACGTCCGGGCGGGCCGCCCGCATCGCCGCCAGGTCCACCGCGCCGAGCCGACCGGCCGCCACGTGCACCACGTGCGCGCCGGCGGACAACCCGACCCGCCGGCCCGCCTGCGCGGTGACCAGCGGCTCGTAGCCGACCACGGCCAGCCGCAGCCCACCACCGGCCGACGAGCACACGTACCACGGCGCGTCGCGCACCCCCAGTCCGGCGGTGGCCGCCGCGACCGCGGCGTCCAGGCCGTGCAGCACGTCGGTGCCCACCGTGGTCGGCGCCGCCGCCGCGCCGACCAGCACACCGGCGGCCAGGTCCACCACCGCCACCTTCGTGTACGTGGAACCGACGTCCGCGCAGACCGCCAGGGTCACGAGTCGGCGGGAACGACCACGGTGCCGGTCGCGGTGACCGCCACGATCGGCGGGTCGAGGACCTCGGCGGCGGACGCCGAGCGCTCCGGTCGGCCCCGGCACACCACCGCACAGCTCAACTCCAGGGTGCGGCTGCGGGTGCCCACCCGCGACACCTGGGCGGTGACCTCGATGACGTCACCGGCATGGATGGGCGCGTGGAAGCGCACGTCGGCGTAGCCGGCGAACAGGCCCTCGTCGCCGTCGGTGCGGATACACACCTCCGTGGCGACGTCGCCGAACAACCCGAGGGCGTACGCCCCGTCGACGAGGTTGCCGGCGTAGTGGGCGTGCGAGTACGGCACATACCGCCGGTGCGTCACCGTCAACCCGAGCCGTGCGTCGGTCATGCGTTCACCTTCCGTTGCGTGATCAGGGCGTGCACGAGGTAACTGGCCACCTCGCCGGGCGTGGTGCCCCGACCGAAGATCCGGTCCACGCCCAACTCGTCGGTCATCGACTCGTCGAACCGGGGACCACCGACGATCAACAGGGGCCGCCGGCCCGCCGGCATCGCCTCCCGGAACGCCGCCGACATCTCCCGGGTGTTGTGCAGGTGCGCATCGCGTTGCGTGACGACCTGCGACACGAGCACCGCGTCGGCCTTCTCCACCCTCGCTGCCTCCACCAACTCCGGCACACTGACCTGCGCGCCCAGGTTGGTGACCTTCAACTCCCGGTAGTACTCCAGGCCCTTCTCCCCCGCGATGCCCTTGACGTTGAGGATCGCGTCGATGCCCACGGTGTGCGCGTCGGTGCCGATGCACGCCCCGACGACGGACAGCTTGCGCCGCAACCGCTGCTTGACCACCGTGTTGACCTCCTTCGCCGACAGCAGCGCGAAGTCCCGTTCCACCACCTGCACCGCGTTCAGGTCGACCAGGTGGTTGACCCGCCCGTAGACCACGAAGAACGTGAACCCGTCACCCATCGGCTTGGCGTGCACCACCATCGCCGGGTCGATGCCCATCTTGTTGGCCAGCTGCACCGCCGCGCCCTCGGCCCGCTTGTCGTGGGCCACCGGCAGGGTGAACGACACCTGCACCATCCCGTCACCGGTGGTGTCCCCGTACGGGCGCACGATCTGCTTGCCGGTTCGCTCGCTGCGCTCGCTCACGCCGCCACCTCCAGGATGTCGGTGGCCGGATTGCAGTAGTCCGCCTCGTGCGCGGCCACTCCCGACAGGCCCTTGCCCCGGTCCGCGGGCCGCTTCATGATCCCGAAGGTGCCCTCGGCGATGGCCGTGAGCAACGTCTGCTCCCCGATGCGCTCCAGCAGGTCCAGCGCCTCACCGAGAACCTGGTTGGCGCGGCGGCGGATGAACCCATCCGGCGCCGGCACGAAGTCCTCGTGCAGCCCACCGGCGGCGCCCAGCACGTACCGCACGTTCTGCAACGCGATGTCCCGATCCGACAACCACGGTGTCACCACCGCCTCGGTCATCATCCCCACCAGCAGGATGCCCTGACCGGTCAGCGCGCCCGCCAGGTTGAAGAACCCGTCGAGCAGGTTGCCCCGGAACACGTCACCGGTCATGTGCTTCGTCGGCGGCATCCACTTCAACGGCGCGTCCGGGAACAACTCCCGGGCCAGCAGGGCGTGCGCCAACTCCAGGCGGAACGACTCCGGCACCTCCGGGTTGATCTCGAACGCGTGCCCCAACCCCAACTGCCAGTCCGCCAACCCCGCCTCGTGCGCGAAGAACTCGTTGAGCAGCTGCGACACCGTCACCGTGTGCGCCTCGTCGACCGCGTCGGCGGTGGTCAGGTAGTTGTCCTCACCGGTGTTGATGATGATCCCGGCGCGGGCGTGCACCTGCCGGGAGAACCGCTGGTCGACGAACGTGCGCACCGGGTTGATGTCGCGGAACAGGATCCCGTACATCGAGTCGTTCAACATCATGTCGAGGCGTTCCAGCCCGGCCAGGGTCGCCATCTCCGGCATGCACAACCCCGACGCGTAGTTGGTCAACCGCACGTAGCGGCCCACCTCCCTCGACGACTCGTCCAACGCCGCCCGCATCAGCCGGAAGTTCTCCTGCGTGGCGTACGTGCCGGCGAACCCCTCCCGGGTCGCACCCTCGGGCACGTAGTCCAGCAACGACTGGCCGGTGGAGCGGATCACCGCGATCACGTCCGCGCCCGCCCGCGCGGCGGCCTGCGCCTGCGGGATGTCCTCGTAGATGTCCCCGGTGGCCACGATCAGGTAGATCCACGGCCGCTGCTTCGGGTCACCGTGGCGCTTGATCAGCCGGTCCCGCTCGGCGCGCCGCCGGTCGATGCGCCGAATGCCCGCGCCGACGGCCCTGCGCGCCGCCGACCGGGCGGCCGTGGCGGCCCGCCCGGTAGGCAGGTCGAACCGCACCGACCCGGCGGCGGCCTTCTGCGCCAGCAACGTCACGTCGGTGCCGCCCTCGCGGGCCAGGGCGTCGAACACCGGCACCGCGACCCCGTGACCCAACCCGACGTCCGCGGCGACCGCGTCGACGAGCCGGTTCACCCACGGAATCCCGTCCGGGTCCGCACCGGTCACCCCGGCCAACCGCAGCACCGCCCGCTCCACCGACACGGTGGTGTGGCTGCGGGCCAGGTCCACCACCGGCTGCCCGGCCCGACGCGCCAACTCCCGCGCCCGCGCCACCAGCACCGGATCAAGATCAAGCTTCCCGGTCATGATGACCCTTCCTCGTAGATGACCTCACCGCGCAGCACCAGCCGCCGGCACACCGGCAACGGCGTCGGGTCGTCCGGACCCCGCGCCTCCGGATCCTCGGCCAGCAACACCGGCAGTCCCCGCTGCACCCCCGCCGGCGTCGACCACACCGCGAACGTCGCCGGCGCGCCCAACGCGAGGACCCCCTCGGCGTCCAGGTGCACCGCCCGCCACCCACCACGGGTGTGCGCGGCGAACGCCGAACGCACACTCATCCGCTGCGTCGGGTTGTGGTGCGCTGCCGCCGCCCGCACCGACCCCCACGGATCCAACGGCGTCACCGGCGAATCCGACCCGAACGCCAACGCCACACCCACCGAGTGCATCGCGCCCATCGGGTTCGACTCCAACGACCGGTCCAACCCCAACCGTGACTCGTACATCCGGCCCGCGCCGCCCCACAACCTGTCGAACGCCGGCTGCATGCTCGCCACCACCCCGAACTCCACGAACCGCGCGATCAACCGCTTGTTCATGATCTCCGCGTGCTCGATGCGGTGCCGGGCCGCGCGCAGCCGCTCCACACCCAACGTCGTCGCCGCCGCCGCGAACCCGTCCAGCACCGTGCCGATCGCCGCGTCACCGATCGCGTGGAACCCACCCTGCACACCGTGCGCCGCGCAGTCCAACAGGTGATCGCGCACCTGCTGGGTCGTCAGGTACCCGTGCCCGCACCCGGCGCCGTCGCCGTACTCCTGGGACAGATGCGCCGTCCGCGAGCCCAACGCGCCATCGGCGAACAGGTCACCACCGGCGCCCACCGCACCCAACTCCCGGGCCCGCGCCGCGCCACCCAACTCACCCCAGTACCCGTACACCTCCGGCAACCCCGCACCCGAGATGCCCAGCAGGCCGGTGAAGTCCTCCTCGTCGGAGATCTCCGGCCCACCACACTCGTGCACCGCCGCGATCCCCAACGACGCCGCGTGCGACAGGGCCACCCGCTGCGCGGCGACCCGCTGCGCCCGACTCACCGACCCCTGCGCCGCCGCCCGCACCACGTGGTGCGCGTCGCGACGCAACCAGCCCGACGCGTCGTAACCGACCGCCCCGACCACCTCCGGGCACGCCGCCAGCATCGCCGACGACACCAACGCCGAATGCAGCGACGCCTGCGACAGATACACCCGCCGTCCACCAGCCGCCCGGTCCACCGCCGCCGCGTCCGGCAACGTCGCATCCGACCAGCCCGACTCGTCCCAGCCGTGCCCCAGCACCACCGCGTCCGCCGGCAGACCCGCCGCGAACCCGGCCACCGCGTCCAGCAACTGCCCCGCCGACCGCACCCCGGCCACATCCAGCCCGGCCAACGCCAACCCGGTGTCCGTGGCGTGCACGTGCGCGTCGACGAACGCCGGCGTCACCAGCGCCCCACCCAGATCCACCACCCGGTCGGCCGGCGGCGCGTCACCGTCGGTCCCCAACCAGGTGATCCGCCCACCGGACACCAGCAGCGCGGTGGCGCTCGGGTCGGCGGGGCAGTGCAGCACACCGCCGCGGTACAACGTCGAGGGGTTCGTCATGACTCTCAGTCTGCCGCGATCCGCGCCGCGAAAAGCTGACGCACGCCCGGCTCGGCCCGCAACAGGCCCAGCGCCAACTCCGCGTGCCCCGGCACGTACCCGTTGCCCACCAGCATCGTCACGTCCGCCGCCAACCCCTCGGCGCCCAACGCCGCCGCGGAGAAGCTCGTCGCCATCGAGAAAAAGATCACCGTGCCGCCGTCCGCGGTGGCCAACACCGCCCCGTGCTCACACCCCGGCACGTCCACGCACACCACCGTGACGTCCGCCGGCGCCCCCAGGGCCGTGGTCACCGCCGTGGACAACCCCACCGGGTCCCGCGCGTCGGCCAACGCCACCACCGACGCCAGGCCGGCAGCCGTCAGCGCGTCGCGCTCCGCCGCCACCGGCACCACCCCGACGGTACGCGCGGCACCGGCCCGCCGCGCCGCGGCGAGCGACAGCGACCCACTCTTGCCCGCCCCGCCGATCACCGCGACCCGCACCGGCGTCGGGTCACCGAGGCGACCGCGCTCCTCGACGTAGCGCGACACCACCCGGGCGGTCAGCGCGGGCGCCCCGCACACGTCCAGCACCGCCAGGGACAACTGCGGATCCTCGTCGTCGGGCAGCACCGCGGCGATGGACCGCGCGAACAGGATCGCCCACCCGTCACAGGGCACCTGCTCGCTGCGCCCGTCCCAGCGGGCCAACCCGTCGGTGATCACCAGGGGCGTCAGCGTCAACGACACCAGGGTCGCGACCCGCTCCCCCGCCCTGAGCCCGAGCGGGGAACGCCGGCCGGCCTCCTCGACCGTGCCGATCAGCATGCCGCCGGACCCGGTCACCGGGTTCTGCATCTTCCCCCGGGTGGAGATGATCTCCAACACCTCGGCGCGGACCGCGGCGCCGTCCCCACCGTGCTTCTCCGACAACTGCCGGAAGCTCGCCGCGTCCAGGTTGAGCCGCTGCACCCGGATCCGCACCTCGTTCGGCCCGATCGCCGCCGACGCGTCCAGGCGCCACGCCGCCTGCGGCAGCACCCCCGCCGGTTGCACGACACGGTGCAAGCCCACCGGTGACGTCACGCCAACCTCCCCCAGCCGCCGCCCGAAGCCCCCCGGTCAAGGCTCGCGTAACGGGAAAACTTACGGCAGACTAGTTTCTGCACCGAATATTTTCCAGTAGCCTTCGGGCCTTGCTGATCAGCCGTAACACCGAGGAGGGGCCGTGACCCAGACCCAACCGGTTGAGACCATCCCTCAACCCCGTCACGCCCCGGTCGCCGTACCGACCGCCGGGCAGCCCTACGAATACCACCGCCGCCCCCTGGTCGAACCGGACTGGACCCGCTTCCCCGGCTGGCGCCACATCACCCGCGACCAGTGGGAATCCGCCCAGTGGCAACGCGTCAACTGCGTCAAGAACACCAAGCAGCTCCGCGCCGTCCTCGGCGACCTCGTCG
Source organism: Micromonospora sp. NPDC048905 (assembly GCF_040649655.1). Taxonomy (NCBI): domain Bacteria; kingdom Bacillati; phylum Actinomycetota; class Actinomycetes; order Micromonosporales; family Micromonosporaceae; genus Micromonospora; species Micromonospora sp. NPDC048905. The sequence goes on from NZ_JBEZFV010000018.1 coordinate 68,360, forward strand.
ACGACACCTTCTACGCCGACCTCGAGGCCGACCAGCAGGCCATGGCCACCATGTCCATGCTGGTGCCACCCCAAATGATCAACACGATGGTGCCGTTCGCGACCCCCACCACCGAGGCGCTGCTCGCCGACCCCATCCGCCGCTACATGATCCCGGTCGCCTCCGACCGACGCACCGACTGGCCCTCACACCCCTACGCCAGCCGCGACAGCCTCCACGAGCACGACATGTGGGTCGCCGAAGGCCTCACCCACCGCTACCCCACCAAGGTCCTCGCCGAACTGCTCTCCACCTGCCCCCAGTACTGCGGGCACTGCACCCGCATGGACCTCGTCGGCAACTCCACCCCCGCCGTCGACAAACTCAAGCTCACCCTCAAGCCCGTCGACCGCTACGACGCCCACATCGCCTACCTCAAGGCCCACCCCGGCGTCCGCGACGTGGTCGTCTCCGGCGGCGACGTCGCCAACGTCCCCTGGCGCAACCTCGAGTCGTACCTCATGCGCCTGCTGGAACTGGAAACGGTCCGCGACATCCGGCTCGCCACCAAAGCCCTCATGGGCCTCCCCCAGCACTGGCTGCAACCCGACGTCGTCGAAGGCCTGGAACGCGTCGCCCGCACCGCCGCCCGCCGCGGCGTCAACCTCGCCATCCACACCCACGTCAACCACGCCCAGTCGCTCACCCCACTGGTCGCCAGGGCCGCCCAGACCGCCCTCGACGTCGGCGTCCGCGACGTCCGCAACCAGGGCGTCCTCATGCGCGGCGTCAACGCCACCACCCCGGAACTGCTCGACCTCTGCTTCGCCCTCCAGGGCGAAGCCGGGATCCTGCCGTACTACTTCTACATGTGCGACATGATCCCCAACGCCGAACACTGGCGGGTTCCGGTCTGGCACGCCCAGCAACTCCAGCACGACATCATGGGCTACCTCCCCGGCTACGCCACCCCCCGCATCGTCTGCGACGTGCCCTTCGTCGGCAAACGCTGGGTGCACATGCTCACCGACTACGACCGCGAGCGCGGCATCTCCTACTGGACCAAGAACTACCGCACCTCCATCGAATCCGCCGACCTGGAGGCGCTCAACAAGCGCTACGCCTACTACGACCCGATCGACACCCTCCCGGCCGACGGCCAGCAGTGGTGGACCGCCCACCGCGACGACTGACGACCGTCAGGCACGGATACCGGCGACGACGAGGTCCGCCACCAGACCGATCACCCGGACGCTCGTCGTCGCCGGCAACCGCCGAAGCGACGCGATGGCCAGCAGCCCGGCCCGGACCTCGTCCGCGCCGACGCCGTCGCGCAGCACACCCGCGGCCCGCGCCCGCACCACCAGCACGTTCAACGCCTGCGCGTGCTCCCGCCGCTCCCGCTGAAACGCCGCACCCAACTCACCCGGCCCCAACAGCACCTCGTTGAGCTCCCGGTCATGGATCTGCCGCTCAGCGAACTCGCGCACCACGCCGGACAACGCCCGCCACGGGTCCGGGTCGTCGAGCGCCCGGCGCATCCGCACACCGCAGTCGTCCACCCGCTCGGCCAGGACCGCCGCCACCAACTCCGTACGCGTCGGGAAGTGCCGGTACAGGGTCGCCACACCAACCCCCGCCCGTCGCGCCACCTCCCGCATGGGCACCTCGAGCCCCGCCGACGCGAACGCCTCCCGAGCCGCCGCCATCACCCGATCACGGTTGAACCGGGCATCAGCACGCCGTATCTGAGACATCCCCGATTCGCCCCACTCTCACTTGACCCCACAGCGGAACAGCTGCTCCGTTTCCGGCCTACGGTACGACTACCACCATGTCAACCAGGCAGAGGAGCCCCTGATGTTCGCCGTGCAGTACAACCAGTTCGGCGGTCCCGACGTACTCCACCTCGGCACCACCGACGCGCCACAACCGCGGGCCGACCAGATCCGCATCCGTGTCCACGCCGCCGGGGTCTCCCCCGTCGACGTCGGCCTCCGCTCCGGCCGCACCCCGATGAGCGCCCAGCTACCGTTGCCACACATCCCCGGCGTCGACGCGGCCGGAATCGTCGACGAGATCGGCGACGACGTCGACGGCGTGACAGTCGGCGACCACGTCTTCGGCATCGTCGAACTGGCCCGGCTCGGCGGCGCCAGTGCACAGTTCGCGGTACTCCAGCTCTGGGCGCACAAGCCCACCGCCATGCCGTGGGCCCAGGCGGGCGCCGCGGGCACCAGCATCGAGACCGCCACCCGGGCCCTCGACCTGCTGGACCTGCGGCCCGGCATGACGCTCCTCCTCGACGGCGCCGCCGGCGGTGTCGGCAGCATCGCCGTCCAACTCGCCGCCGCCCGTGGCGTCCACGTCATCGGCACCGCCCGCGCCGAGAACCACGATTTCCTCCGCCAGCTCGGGGCGACACCGGTCACCTACGGCCCCGACCTCACCAACCGCCTCGACGCCCTGGGAGTGACCCGGATCGACCGCGCCCTCGACGTCGCCGGCGCCGGGTCCCTGAGCGAACTGCTCCGCCTCACCGACGACCCCACAGCAGTGGTCACCCTCGCCGACTTCACCGCCCCCACGTACGGCATCCGCCTGTCCATGGGCCAACTGGCCGGTGAGCCCGACGGCCGGCACGGTCTCGGCGCCGTCGCCGAACTGTTCGCCGAGGACCGGTTCAGGGTGCCGATCGAGGCGACCTTCCCCCTGGAGAAGGCGGCCGACGCACACCAGACGGCCGAGCGCGGATCCCGCCGCGGCAAGATCGTCCTGACCGTCGACGACGTACCGGAAAGCTGAGCCTCAGCCCTTCGCCAGCACCTCGGACAACGGCGCCGGCACCAGCCCGCGCTCCCGCAGCCCGGCCAGGATGTGCGGCAACGCCTCATCGGTCATCGCCGCGTTCGCCTCGGTCACATGCATGATCACGACCGACCCGGGGCGGACGTGGTCCAGGACCGCCCGCACCAGCGGCTTCCACGCGGTCGCGAACGGATCGCCGCTGACCACGTCCCCGTCGACGACAGTCACACCCAGCGGCGCCAGGGCATCCAGGGTCGCCGCGTCGTGGCACAACCCCGGAAAACGGAAGTACCGGGTCTGCCGACCCCCGTACGGCTTGATCACCTCGAACGTCTTCGCCACGTCGGCGGCCAACTTGTCCACCGGCAGCGAGGGCAGGTCGTAGCAGTCAGCGGTGAACGCCGCGTGCCCGTAGGTGTGGTTGGCCAACTCGAAGCGCGGATTGCCGGCGATCCGCCGCGCCACATCCGGATACCGCTGCACCCACTTGCCGGTCAGGAAGAACGTCGCCGGCACCTCTTCCCGCTCCAGCAGGTCGAGGATGCGCAGGTTCGCGTACGACTTCACGCGGCCGGCCCGCAGGCTGGCCAGCATGCCGTCGGTCATGTCCGCGTCGAAGGTCAACGCGACCTTGGCGCCGGTACGCGGGCCGTGATCCACCACCGGTGCCCGGGTCCCCACCCGCGTCGCACCCGGGACAGCCGGTGCGGCGGCGCTGGCCGACGGGGCCGCAGTGGTGGCGGACGAGCCGACGAAGGCCGGGCGCTCCGTCGGGGGCACCCGGGACGCCGAGCACGCGGCGCTGCCGAGGACAGCCGCCGCCACCAGTACGCCCCACCGGAAGCGAAGCCGAGGTCGATTCACGCCGCCGATCATCGCAGAAGCGAAGAACGCTCACCGTCCCCGAAGCGCAGGGCGGCAAGGGTCTCAGGTACCGCGGGGGGCGTACATGATGACCGCCACGCCGAGCAGGCACAGCGCCGCACCGGCCAGGTCCCACCGGTCCGGACGGAAACCGTCGACCACCATCGCCCAGCCCAACGAGCCGGCCACGAACACCCCGCCGTACGCGGCCAGAATCCGGCCGAAGTTCGCGTCCGGCTGGAACGTGGCGACGAAGCCGTAACAGCCCAGCGCCACCACGCCGGCGGCGATCCACCACAGCCCACGCTGCTCCCGCCAGCCCTGCCAGACCAGCCAGGCGCCGCCGATCTCGGCCACCGCGGCCAGCGCGAACAACACCAGGGAACGCAGCACGGTCACCGGCCGACACTAACCGCAGCACGCGACAGGTCCCCGGGCGGTCATGCCGCCCGGGGACCCGTGGACCGCTCAGGTCACTTCGTGAAGGAGTCCTTCATGTTGCGACCGGCGTCCTTGACGTTCTGACCGGCCTGCTTGGCGCGCGCGTCGCTCTCCTGGCTGGCGCCCTCGCCACGCATCCGCTCGTTGTCGGTCATGTCGCCGACGCGCTCACGTGCTGCGCCGGCCATCTGCTCGACCTTGTTCTTGGCCTTCTCGGTGAAGCTCATCGCGCCTCCTCGGTCTGGCGGTTGTCCTCGTTCGCTTGCCCGGTCTCCGGGTGCCGAAACCGGTGGTGCCGGTCGGCACACCCGCTCAGGCATCCTAGGAAGATAGGTTGAGGGAGGGTCGCCTGCCGGCAACGGCCGCGATGGTTAACTGGCCGTATGGGAGAGCTCCTGCTGATCCGGCACGGCGAGACCACCTGGAGCGCCAGCCTCCGGCACACCTCGTACACCGACCTCGAGCTGACCCCCGACGGCGAGCGGCAGGCCCGCACCCTCGCCGCGTTCCTCGCCGGCCGGCGGTTCGCGACAGTGCTGGCCAGCCCCCGCGCCCGGGCGCTGCGCACCGCGCAGCTGGCCGGGCTCACCGTCGACGGGGTCGACGAGGACCTCAGCGAGTGGAACTACGGCGAGTACGAGGGCCGCACCACCGTCGACATCCACGCCGACGACCCGCACTGGAACATCTGGACCGACGGCTGCCCCGGCGGAGAGTCACCCGCGCAGGTGGGCGAACGGCTCGACCGGGTGCTGGCCCGGGTCACCCCACTGCTCGACCGTGGCACCGTCGCGCTTGTCGGCCACGCGCACAGCCTGCGCGTGCTCGGCGCTCGCTGGATCGGCCTGCCCCCGTCCGCCGGCGGACGACTGCGCCTGGAAACCGCCACGGTCAGCGCGCTCGGTCACGAGCACGGCCGGCAGGTCATCCTGCGGTGGAACCAGCCGGCTCCTCCGGCGCCCGGGACCGCGACCGACTCGATACCGCAGCGGTGACCTTCGGCGGCCGGTTCTCGTACGGGGTGGACAGCACCACGGTCGTCCGGGTCGTCACGTTGGCCGAGGTGCGGATCTCCTGCAGCAACCGCTCCAGGTCGGTGGGGCTGGCCACCCGCACCAACAACATGTAGAAGTCCTCCCCCGCCACGGAGTAGCAGGAGTCGATCTCGGGCAGGTGCGCGAGACGCTCCGGCGCGTCGTCCGGCTGCGACGGGTCGAACGGGCGGATCGCCACGAACGCCGTCAGGGGCAGGTCCAGCGCCTCGAACGACACCCGCGCGGCGTACCCCTTGATCACCTCACGCTGCTCCAGCCGGCGCACCCGCTGGTGCACGGCGGACACCGACAGCCCCACCTTCTCGGCCAGGTCGGTGTACGACAGTCGGCCGTCGGCGGTCAGCGCGGCGACGATAGCGCGGTCGATCTCCTCCACGGCGTGCAACCTACCGGGAAAACCGCCGCACGGCGACGCAGCGCCCTACGCGGCACCCGAGCGGCGGGCCGCGGCGGCTTCGCCGCGGCCCCACCAGCACAGGCCGACCTCAGCCCTGGGCGAGGGCCCGGGAGATCACCAGGCGCTGGATCTGGTTGGTGCCCTCCACGATCTGCAACACCTTGGCCTCACGCATGTACCGCTCCACCGGGTGATCGGCCACGTAGCCTGCGCCGCCGAGCACCTGCACCGCGTCGGTGGTCACCCGCATCGCCATGTCGGTGGCGAAGAGCTTCGCCTTGGCCGCCTCGATCGCGTACGGGCGGCCGGCGTCGCGCAGCCGGGCCGCGGCGAGGGTCAACGCGCGGGCGGCGGAGATCTGGGTGGCCGCGTCGGCGAGGAGGAACCCGAGGCCCTGGAAGTCGATGATGGAGCGGCCGAACTGCTGCCGCTCCCGGGCGTAGGACACCGCGTAGTCCAGCGCCGCCTGGGCCAGCCCCACCGCGCAGGCGGCGATGCCCAGGCGACCGGAGTCGAGCGCGGACATGGCGATGGTGAAGCCGGCGCCCTCGCCGCCGATCAGCCGGTCCGCCGGCACCCGCGCCTCGTCGAAGACGATCTGCGCCACCGGCGAGGCGCGCAGTCCCATCGTCCGCTCGGCGGCCTGTGGCTGAATGCCGGCCGTGCCCGCGTCGGCGAGCAGGCAGGAGATCCCCTTCGGCCCGGGTCCCCCGGTGCGGCAGAAGATGTTGTAGAAGTCGGCCGTCCCCGCGTGGGTGATCCACGCCTTGGTGCCGGACACCAGGTACGCGTCCCCGTCGCGAACCGCCCGGGTGCTCAACGCGGCCGCGTCCGAGCCGCCCTGCGGCTCGGAGAGGCAGTACGCGCCCAGCAGCTCGCCGCCGATCATGTCCGGCAGCAGTTTGCGCTGTTCGTCGGTGCCGAACGCGAACACCGGGTAACAGGACAGGGTGTGCACGCTGACCGCCTCGGCGACCGCGAGCCAGCGGCTGGCCAGGATCTCCAGCACCTGCAGGTAGACCTCGTAGGGCTGGGCCGCGCCGCCGTACTCCTCGGGGTAGGGCAGGCCGAGCAGGCCGGCGCGGCCCAGGGTCCGGAGTACGCCGCGGGGGAATTCGGCGCGCTCCTCGAAGGCGGTGGCGTTCGGCGCGAGCTCGCGGTCGGCGAGCTCGGTGGCGAGACCCAGCAGGTCGTGGGCCTCGTCGGTGGGGAGGATCCGGTCGACAGTCATAGCGCGATGAGCTCCGTGGGGGTGGTGTTGAGCCGTTGCACGCCGTCTGTGGTGCAGACGACGATGTCCTCGATGCGGGCGCCGTGCCGGCCCGCCAGGTAGACGCCCGGCTCGATGGAGAACGCCATCCCCGCCTCGATCGGGCGGTCGTTGCCCGCCACCAGGTAGGGCTCCTCGTGACCGTCCAGACCGATGCCGTGGCCGGTGCGGTGCAGGAACGCGCGGCCGTAGCCGGCGGCGGCGATCGGGTCCCGGGCCGCGGCGTCGGCGGCCGTCGCGGTGATCCCAGGCCGCACCGCGGCGACGGCGGCGCGCTGGGCGTCGTGCAGCACCGCGTAGTAGTCCAGGAAGTCCGCCGGCGCCGGCCCGCCCACCACGTAGGTGCGGGTGCAGTCCGAGCGGTATCCCGAGGCCATCGTGCCGCCGATGTCGACCACCACGGGCTCTCCGACGCCGATCGGCCGGTCCGAGGTGCCGTGGTGTGGGCTGGCGCCGTTCGGCCCGGCCGCCACGATGACGAAGTCGACCCGGACGTGTCCGGCGGCCCGGATCGCCGCGGCGATGTCCGTGGCGACCTCGGCCTCGGTGCGCCCCGGGCGCAGCCACTGCCCCATCCGCAGGTGCACCTCGTCGATCGCCGCGCCGGCCTCGGCGAGCGCGGCCACCTCCGCCGGGGACTTGCGCACGCGCAGCTCGCCCAGCACCTCGCCGGCGAGGCGTTGCGCGGCACCGGGCAGGGCGGCCCGCAGCGCGAGGACCTGCTCGGCCCACATCCGGTCGGCCAGCCCCACCGCCGCCGGCGGGCCGTCGAGGGCGGCGACGACAAGCGGGTACGGGTCGGTGCCGTCGAGGTGGTCGACGATGCGGACGCCGGTGGCCGGTGCCGCCTCGGCCGCCGGGCGTTCCAGCGTGGGCACGATGAGGGTCGGCTCGCCCTGGGCGGGCAGCACCAGGCAGGTCAGTCGCTCCCCCGCGTGGGCGTCGTAGCCGGTCAGGTACCGCAGGTCGGAACCGGGGGTGAGCAGCAGGGCGTCCAGCCCCGCAGCGGCGGTGGCGCGCTGCGCGGCGATCAGCCGGTCCGGCGGGTACAGCTCGTCGAGTCCCACGCCATCAGCTTAACGGTCGTTTGGGTAAACCCCCATATCGGCACCAGTGTCGGGGAATTCACAGATGTTGATTGACGCGGACAGTTAACACTCTTTAAGATTTGGCTGCCTCGAGGCCCACCCGTTCCTGCGTCCCGCACCGCCCGTCCGCGACAACCCGCGTGGGCGGGTGTCGTCCCCCGCCCACGGGAAGGCCCCCGATGTCCTCACCACTGCGCCGCGCCCTCGCCGCCGGCTTCCTCGCGCTGGCCACCGCCGGCGCCACCCTCACCGTCACCTCCACCGCCGCGCAGGCCGTGGTGCTGCCGAACAACTTCAAGAGCGTCGGCTACATGCCCTCCTGGGCCGGCAACATCAACACCATCCAGTACAACAAGCTCACCCACATCAACTACGCCTTCATCCTGCCCAACGCCGACGGCAGCCTGCAGGGAGTCGACGGGGGCCGGCTGTCCTCGCTGGTCTCGCAGGGACACGCCAACAACGTCAAGGTCTCGATCGCGGTCGGCGGCTGGAACGACGGCAACGACTCGGCCTTCGAAGCCCTGGCGGCCAACTCCGGCAGCCGGACCAACTTCGTGAACAACCTGGTCAACTTCGTCAACCAGTACAACCTCGACGGCGTCGACATGGACTGGGAGTACCCCGACCCGGGCACCTCGGCCAACAACTACACGGCGCTCATGACGCAGCTCGGCAGCGCCATGCACAGCCGCGGCAAGCTGCTCACCGCCGCCGTGGTCTCCGAGGGCGGCAGCGTGCAGGGCGTGCAGACCGCCGTCTTCAACCAGGTCGACTGGCTCAACATCATGGCGTACGACGGCGGCAGCCCACACGCCAACTACGACTGGTCGATCAACAGCATCAACCTGTGGAAGGCGCGCGGTCTGCCGGCCAGCAAGGCGGTGCTCGGCATCCCCTTCTACAGCCGCCCGGTGTACTACAACTACTCGTACATCGTCGGCCTGGACCCGGCGAACGCCAACCGGGACTGCGCCACCATCGGCGGGTCGCAGCAGTGCTGGAACGGCATCCCGACGGTCAAGCGCAAGACGCAGTGGGCGCTGGCCAACGCCGGCGGCGTGATGAACTGGGAGTTGAGCCAGGACACCAGCGGCTCGACCTCACTGCTCAGCGCCATGTACGACACCATCATGGGCGGCACCACCCCGCCGCCGACCGGGCGTACCGGCCGGATCACCGGCCTCGGCGGCAAGTGCGTCGACGTGGCCGCGGCCAGCACCGCCAACGGCGCCGCCATCCAGCTCTACGGCTGCAACGGCACCACCGCGCAGACGTGGACGGTGGCCGGCGACAGCACGCTGCGGGCCCTCGGTAAGTGCGCCGACATCGCCAGTGGTTCCACCGCCAACGGCGCGAAGGTCCAGCTCTGGGAGTGCAACGGCAGCGGCGCCCAGGTGTGGCAGGCGCAGTCCAACGGCACCCTGCGCAACCCGCAGTCGAACAAGTGCCTGGACGTCACGGACAACAGTTCCGCCGACGGAACCCGGCTGCAGATCTGGGACTGCTTCGCCGGCGCCAACCAGCGCTGGACGCTCCCGGCCTGACCGGCGTGGTCCCCGGTCCCCGGTCGACGCCCAGGCGTCAGCCGGGGACCGCCGCGTGTTCCCGGGCCAGGGTGAGCATCTCCTGCACCGAGCCGGCCGGGTCGGTGACCGGGAACTGCACGGCGCGCACCACCGCCGTCGGGTCGACGAGCAGCGTCAGCCGCTTGAACCGGGTCACCCCGCCGGCCCGGAAGACCGGCAGCAGCAGGCCCGCGGCCAGGCGGCCATCCTCGTCGGACAACAGCGGAAACGGCAGTTCGGCGTACGCGGCGAAGTCGGCGAGCTGGTCCGGGCGCTGGGTGCTGATCCCGTGCACCCGTACCCCGGCGGCCTGGAAGTCCGAGTGACGCGTGGCGTACGTGCGCGACTCCAGGGTGCAGCCCCGGGCGCCGGGGATCTCCCCCCAGCCCGGCGGGTAGCCGGGCGTTCCCGGCGCGTACGCCCCGGGGAAGAGGTAGAGGACCGCCCAGGTGTCCATCGTGGCCAACGCGACCGGCCGACCGCCGGGACCGGGCAGGGCTACCTCGGGCAGTCGCCGCCCGACCAGGTGGTGCGCCCGCTGCGCCTCGGCGGAGTCGGCGTCGGCCGTCGCGGTCAGCTCGCCGTCACCCATGAGATGCCTCGTTCCCCAGTCCTGTAGGGCGATCAGCACCGGCAGCAGCCCCTCGCCCCGAACGGTGAGCAGGTAGTCGTAGCGCGGTGGGTGCCGCGAGTAGGACCGACGCTCCAGCACCCCGTGCTGCACCAGGGCGGCGAGGCGTTCGGTCAACGCCCGCCGGCTGACGCCCAGCTCGCGTTGCAGCGCGTCGAAGCGGGTCGTTCCCCCGGCGACGTCGCGCACGATGAGGAACGTCCACCAATCCCCCAGCACGCCGAGCGCCTGCGCGATGCCGCAGTCCGCATCGGCGAGATCCTCTCGCCGCACCCTTTACCTCCGTCGGTCCCCACCGACTATAGTGCGTTCCAGATTGGAACGCACTGGTTCGACGAACGGGGGCCGACGACATGCGCGTCGACGATCGGGCCGGAGCCTTCTGGCGCTGGTGGACCGCCGGCACGACCAGCATGGTCGGATCGGCGGTCGGCTCGGTGGCCCTGCCGCTGACCGCGCTCACCGTGCTCGACGCCTCCGCGTTCCAGCTGGGCGTGATCACCGCGGCCAGCTACGTCGCCTGGCTCGTGATCGGGCTACCCGCCGGCGTCATCGTGCAACGCCTGCCGCTGCGCGGCGCCCAGGTGGGCGCCGACCTGGCCCGCGCGGTCGCCGTCGCGTCCATACCTCTTGCCTGGTGGTGGGGGCACCTCACCGTCGCCCACCTGGTGGTCACCGCGCTCGTGGTCAGCTTCGCCAACGTGCTCTTCGACGTGGCCAACTCGACCTTCCTGCCCAGCATCGTGGAACGGGAGCAGTTGCAGTCGCGCAACAGCCTCACGTCGGGCACCCACGCCGTGACCCTGCTCAGCGGCCCGTCCCTCGGCGGGCTCGCGGTGCAGACGCTCGGCGCGGTGCCCACCCTGCTCGTCGACTCGGCCAGCTACCTCGTCTCGGCGGCACTGCTGCGCACGCTGCCCGCCGGTCGGGTCGACGCGCCGGACCGCTGGCCGCCGGTCGGCGAGCTGATCCGCGCCGGCTGGCGTTTCGTCGCGCACCACCCGGTGATCGGACCGAGCATGTGGGCCGCGACGGCGATGAACCTCGTCTGCGGCGCACAGTTGGCACTCTTCCCGCTCTACCTCTTCCGCGAGCTGAACGCACCAGCCGGCCTGGTCGGGGTGCTGCTCGCCGTCGAGGGAGTCGGGGCACTGGTCGGGGCCGCGCTCACCACGCTCATCACCGCGCGGATCGGCACCGCCCGAGCATTGCTCGCCGCCGCGTTCACCACGGTCGCCGGTTCGTTCCTGCTCCCCTGGGGCACCGGCTGGCCGGCGTACGCCGCCTTCGCCACCGGCAGCGTCGTCTTCTCCCTCGGGACGGTGGTGCTGAGCGTGACCACCCGGACGTACCGGCAGATCGCCAGCCCGCCCGAGCTGCTCTCCCGGGTGATGGCCACCGTACGGTTCGTCTCCTGGGGCGCGATCCCGGTCGGCGGGCTGGTCGCCGGCGCGCTGGCCGGCCCGCTCGGCGCCCGCGCCACCCTGTTCGTCTTCGCGGCGACACTGGTGTGCGCGCCGCTGGTGCTGTTGCTCTCCCCCGTCCGCCACCTGCGCGACCTCACCGACCACGACGAACCGCGCCCCGTCGCGTCGCCGGTCACCGCCGTTCGGCGGTGAGGGCGGCACCGCAGGAGGCACTCTCGGCCAGCCGCGGCCACGAGGGCCGTGCGGATCACCCGGCGCGCGCCGCCGCCATCCGCAACGCGGTCGCGGAGTCCGGCGGGCCGAGCACGATCCACGACCCGTCCACGAAGAGCAGGGCGAGACGCCCGAGCATGCCGCCGGGCAGCGCGTCGAGGCGGACCAACGACTCCAGACCCACCTGCCAGGCCACCTCCAGTGGCGCGTGGCGGTCCACCGGGCCGGGTCCCTGCCAGGCCGCCCGCACCTGGCTGGCCGCCGCCGACAGGCGATCCCGCAGACCGCCACCGGCGGCCAGCTGCGTCCCGACCGGTCGCGCGCGGCGGCGGAGCACCAACACCCGGCGGTGTGTCAACGCCAGCACGCGCACCACGCTGGGCTCGGGCAACTGCTCGTCCAGCCCGACCGCCAACGAACCCGGCGGACCGCCGAGCACCCCGTTGCGGGCCGCCTCGTACCACTCCACCCCCGGCCCGGTGGATGCGGTCACCCCGACGGCGTCACCGGCCAGCCCTTCCGCCACCCGCAGCGGGTTGAACGCCGCACGGAACACCTCCCCCGCCGACCGGCGGCCCGGGACGCGGCCCACCCAGCACGCCTCCCGCAGGGTCTCGCCCGGGGCCAACACGGCTCGCACCTGAGTGAGCAGCTCTGCTCGGCGCGCCCCCGACTCGTCCATCGACTCTCCCCGCGTCACGGCACCCGGCCGGCTGCCGGGTCCGTCCTGACGCGGCTGCGCGACGAGCGTATCGATGACGATCCGACCTGGCTGCCCCGACGCGACGGCGTGGCCGGGCCACCCACAGGCACCGTGATTTCCCGTTCGAACGGGCGGACGGGGCCATAGCCTGGATCCGGGATGCCCGCGCGGGCGTCGCCGGCCGGGAGGATCACGTGGCACCGAACGAGGAGGACCGGGCGGCGACCCGCCGACGCCGCCAACTGTGGGCGGGAGTGCTCGCGCTCGTCGGCCTGGTCCTGCTGATCATCGGTGTCACCGTGGCCGACGGCGTCGCGGCCTGGGTCGAGGTGCTTGTCGCGATCCTGCTGCTGGTGACCAGTTACGTCGTGCAGCACCTGGCCCGGCGCGCGACCGTCTACCGGCACGACGAGCGGCGCTGACACCGCCGACGGCCGGGCGTACCCCGGATCGTCGGAGGCTTGTGCCAGGCTGTCCGGCGTGGCACACCAACCCCCGATCCTGCTGATCGACGCAGCCAGTCTCTACTTCCGGGCCTACTTCGGCATCCCGGAGTCCACCGCCCGCACCGAGGACGGCACCCCGGTCAACGCGGTGCGTGGCTTCCTCGACATGCTCGCCACCCTCATCCGCGGACGCGGCGCCGACCGGATGGTCTGCGCCCTGGACCACGACTGGCGTCCCGCCTGGCGGGTCGAGCTGTTGCCGTCCTACAAGGCACACCGGGTCGCCCCGCAGGGCGGCGAGATCGTCCCGGACACCCTGTCCCCGCAGGTGCCGATGATCCTGGAGGTGCTCGCCGCGGTCGGCATCACCGCCGTCGGGGCGACCGGCTACGAGGCCGACGACGTGCTCGGCACGCTCTCGGTCACCCAGCCGGGCCCGGTCGAGGTGGTCTCCGGCGACCGGGACCTGTTCCAGCTCATCGACGACGCGCGGCCGGTCCGGCTGCTCTACGTGGGGCGCGGCGTCAGCAAGCTCGACGACTGCGACGACGCGGCGGTCCGGTCCCGATACGGCGTGTCCGCCGACCGGTACGCCGACTTCGCCGCGCTGCGCGGCGACCCCAGCGACGGGTTGCCCGGCGTGGCGGGCGTCGGCGAGAAGACCGCGGCCCGGCTCATCGAGCGCTACGGCGACATCGCCGGCATCCTGGCCGCGCTCGACGACTCCGACTCGTCGTTCGCACCGGGCCTGCGTACCAAGCTGGCCGCGGCCCGCGACTACCTGGCCGTCGCGCCCACGGTGGTCCGGGTCGCGCTGGACGTGCCGCTGCCGGAACTGCCCACCGCGCTGCCGACCGCTCCTGTCGATCCGGACCGGCTGCTCGAACTCGCCGGCCGCTGGAACCTGGCCGGCTCCACCCGCCGGCTGGTGGACGCCCTCGCCGCCCGCGCCGACGCCTGACCGTCGAGGCGGCCGCGCCGACCGCGGGTCAGGCTCGTCGCACTCTATTTGATCTTTCGGGTGGACCGGACCACGATGCCCTCGTACTCCGGGTGTTTGACCAGCCAGTCGGCGAGGAACGGACAGATGGGTACGACCGTCCGCTTCCTGGCCCGTGCGTCGTCCATCACCGCGCGGGCCAGGGTCGAGCCGACGCCCCTGCCCTCGAACGCCGGGTCGACCTCGGTGTGGGTGTAGGCGATGATGCTGCCGGTCAACTGGTAGGTGACAAACCCGGCGATCGTCCCCGCCTCGTCGCGCGCCTCGAATCGCTCCCGCTCCGGCGCGTCTGTCACGGTGATCTGCATCCGGTCATCCAATCACCCGCCCCGCCACCGCTCACCGCGCGGCCGAGGTCAGGTGACGCCGCGCGCATTGTCCCGGCGGTAACGGGAAACGCACCGCCGCCGGTCGAGACGCGGGAGGAGGCGTGCCAGGTGACGAACCCGTCGACAGACCTCGGCTTCGCCGTCGTGGAGATGTTCACCTCGCAGGGCTGCTCGAGCTGCCCTCCCGCGGAAGAGGTGCTGACCGAGATCGAGCGGGACGCCCGGGATCGGGGACAGCCGGTCTTCGCCCTCGGATTCCACGTCGACTACTGGGACGACCTGGGCTGGCCCGACCGTTTCGCGGACGCGGCGTACACCGCACGGCAGGAGGCGTACGCCCGCGCCTTTGGCACCGGGCGTCTGTACACACCGCAGATGGTCGTCAACGGCACCGTCGAGTTCGTCGGATCGGACCGGCGGCGTGCGGCGGGTGCGATCGCGTCCGCCCTGGCGTCGAGCGCCACCACGGCGGTCACGCTCCGGGCGGAGGACCTCGGCGGACGGGTGGCGGTGGACTACCAGAGCGCGCCGCCGCCGGAGGGCGCGGTGCTGCACGTGGCGATCGTGGAACGTGGGCTGGACAGCGAGATCGCCCGGGGGGAGAACGCCGGGCGGACGCTGCGACAGGACAACGTCGTCCGCGCCTTCACGTCGGTGGACCTGCGCGCCGAGCGGGGACGGGTGGAGGTGGCGACACCACCCGATCTCGATCCTCGCGGGGCCTCGGTGGTCGGCTACGTGCAGGAGGACGGTAACCGGGCCGTCCTCGGCGCCACCGCCGTCGACCTGTCCACCGCGTAATCTCGGCACATGCTGATCGTGTGTGGTGCGGGGGGCCTTGGTGGCTGACGCCGACGACGTACGCCGGGTGGCGCTGGCCCTGCCGCACACGGTGGAGATCCCGAGTGACGGCTTCGACTTCCGGGTGGCGGACAAGGGCTTCATCTGGTCCTACCCGGAGCGCGTCCCCGGACAGCCCCGGGTGATCCGACTCGACATCGCCGTGCTGTTCGTCGGCGACGAGGCCGAGAAGCAGGCGCTCGTGCTCGGCGAGCCCGAGCTCTTCTTCACCACGCCCGGCTACGCCGGACTGCCCCTGGTGCTGGTGCGGCTGGCGGCGGTCGATGTCGAGCGGTTGCGCGAGCTGGTGACCGACGCGTGGCGGATGCGCGCGCCCGAGGCGCTCCTGGGCGACCTCGACGACGGCGGCGCGCCGGTCGTCGCGTCGGACGCGGGCGCTGGCGGTTAGCGACATCCGCACGCAACGGGTTTGACACATTGACGGGGATCTAGGTGCTCCACTACCGTTGCCGTGAGAGCGCTCTCTCGCCTGACCTTCTCCCTAATTCAGACGCAACGCGTCGGACCCGGCACCTGCCGCACCCCGGCGCGCGATGGAGGCACCATGAAACCTCCCGTCCCCCACCGCCGCTGGGCCCTGGCCATCGCGACCGCCCTGGCCCTGGTCGTCGGCGGTCTCACGATCCCCGTCAGCCGCGCCGCCGAGGCCGCACCTGTCGGCGCCGGCAGCTACACCACCACCCCGGTCGGCGCGCTCCCCAGCGGCTGCGGCGCGATGGCCAGCAACCCCCGACAGTTCGCCACCGCCAACGCGCCCGCCGGGCCGATCCCCACGAACGACTGGTGGTCCTCGCTGCTGTGGAAGCGCACCGACTGCTCCTTCAGCGAACCACTGCACGCTCACCCGATCTCGTACGACACCTTCACCGACGGCCTGGGCTTCTCCGCCAACTCCACGCCCACCATCAGCGGCACCGCGACCGGCGTCGGTGAGTACCACTACCCGTACGTGCAGGACATCCGGGTCGGCGTGGCCGGGCTCGGCGCACCCCAGGTCAGGGTGGACGGCTGGACCGACTGGACGGTCAGCCCACACTGGAGCGACGGCACCCGCACCATGCGCGCCACCATCGGCCACGGGCTGCCCTTCGCGTACTTCCAGACCACCGGCGGAGACGCGGTGATCGGCACCGCCGGCACCCCCGACGTGTGGTCCGCCAGCGGCGCCACCATCGGGTTCCGGGTCAACGGGCACGACTACGTCGCGTACGCGCCCAGCGGCGCCAGCTGGACCGTCGCCGGTGGCCGGATCTCGTCCACCCTCGCCGGTCGGGGCTACTTCTCCGTGGCCCTGCTGCCACCGACGTCCAGCGCCACGGAGCGCGCCGACCTGGCCGCGACCTACGGCCGGTACGCCCACGCCCACGTGACCGGCACCCAGGTGTCGTACGCGTACAACCCGTCGACCAGCGGCCTGACCACCACGTACGCGTTCACCACGACCGCCCGGGAGGGCTCCGCCACGCAGACCGTGGTCAGCCTCTACCCGCACCAGTGGAAGTCGCTGAGCGGGTCCACCGCCATCACCCCGACCTACCCGTCGGCGCGCGGCCGGATGAAGGTGCTCACCGGCGTCAACCAGTTCCGCACCGCCATGACCTTCCAGGGCGTCCTGCCGGAGCTGCCGGCCGTCGGCGACGGTAGCGGAAGCGACCTGGCCACGTTGAACAGCCAGCTCGCGGCCACCCGCGCGAACCCGATGGACCAGCGCGGCACCGACACGTACTGGACCGGCAAGGGGCTGGGCCGGGCCGCCCGGATCGCCGAGATCGCCGACCAGGTCAACGACACCACGACGCGCGACAGCGCGCTGAACGCCATCCGCGGCACGCTCACCGACTGGTTCACCGCGTCCAGCGGCAAGACCAGCCGGGTCTTCTACTACGACAACAACTGGGGCACCCTGATCGGCTATCCGGCGTCGTACGGCTCCGACCAGGAACTCAACGACCACCACTTCCACTACGGCTACTTCATCGCCGCCGCCGCCACGCTCGCCAAGTTCGACCCGACGTGGGCCACCGCCAGCCGCTACGGCGGCATGGTGGACCTGCTGATCCGCGACGCCAACAACTACCAGCGCGGCGACACCCGTTTCCCCTACCTGCGGGACTTCGACATCTACGCCGGCCACGACTGGGCGTCCGGGCACGGCTCGTTCGGCTCCGGAAACAACCAGGAGTCCTCGTCCGAGGGGATGAACTTCGCCAACGCCCTGATCCAGTGGGGGCAGGTCACCGGCAACACCGCCGTCCGTGACGCCGGTGTCTTCCTCTACACCACGCAGGCCGCCGCCATCCAGGAGTACTGGTTCGACTCCAGCGACCAGAACTTCCCCGCCGCCTTCGGGCACTCCACGGTCGGCATGGTCTGGGGCGACGGCGGCGCGTACGCCACCTGGTTCAGCGGCGAACCGGAGATGATCCAGGGCATCAACCTGCTGCCGGTCACCGGTGGACACCTCTACCTGGGCAACAACCCGGCGTACGTGCGGACCAACTACGCCGAACTGGTCCGCAACAACGGCGGGCAACCGACGGTGTGGCAGGACATCCTCTGGCAGTTCCAGGCCCTCGGTGACCCCGACGCGGCGCTGGCGAACCTCCGCGCGAACCCCGGCTACACCCCGGAGGAGGGCGAGAGCCGGGCACACACCTTCCACTGGATCCGCAACCTCGCGGCCCTCGGGTCCGTCGACCCGACGGTGACCGGCAACCACCCGCTGTCGGCGGTGTTCTCCCGCAACGGGGCACGCACCTACGTGGCCTCGAACCCGACCGCCGCGCCGATCACCGTGACGTTCTCCAACGGCACCAGACTCACCGTGGCGGCGGGCCGGACGGCCACCACCGGGGCGTACACCTGGAGTGGTGGCAACGCGTCCGGCGGCGTACCGCCGACCACCCCACCCACGACCGCCCCACCGACCACGGCCCCACCGACGACCGCCCCACCGACGACGGCCCCACCGACCACCGCTCCGCCGACCACGACGCCGCCGGCGACGGGCGGTCCCACCCGGTACCTGCTGCCCGGGGGCGGGCTGGGCGCGGCCGGTAGCGCGGCCACGACGACGGTCGCGGCAGCCAACGGCAACCACGACGGTACGCCCACCAACGCGCAGGTCTTCACGGCGACCGGCCTGAACCTCGCCTACTCCGGTGGGCAGACCGCGTTCGACCTGCTCGTGGATGCCGGGACGGCGGTCGGCAACGGTGTGCAGGTGCGGATCTCCTACGACCTCACCGGCAACGGCAGTTGGGACCGGGTGGAGACCCTGCGGTACTTCGCCACCGACCCGGTGCCCGGCTACGAGCGCTACACCCAGAGCGCCGGCCTGGCCTCGGCCACCGGCACGTTGGGCACGTTGAGCAACGGCACGGTCCGGGTGGAGATCTGGTCCGCGATCGGCAACAACCCCAGCACCGTGGGCATCGGCAACCAGTCGGTGGTGCGGCTGCCGTACTCCTGATCGGCTCGTGCACCGCGAACGGCCGGTGTGCGGGACCAGGAACGGTCCCGCACACCGGCCGACGGGGACGGGTCGGTCAGTCGTGCTCGGTCAGGAGGCGGCGCAGGTGGGTGTGATGCCAGCCCCGCTGCCGGTGCCCTGGAAGCCGAACTCGGCGACCTGGCCGGCGCCGAGCTGGCCGTTGTAGTTGACGTTGGTGAACCGGACCGTGCCGGTGGAGCCACTGGCCGTCGCACTCCAGGTGTTGGTGACACTCGCACCGCTGGGCAGCGTGACGCTGACGTTCCAGCCGTTCGTGCCGGCCGCGCCGGCGGTGACCTTCACGCTGGCCACGAAACCACCGGTCCACGAGTTCAGTGACACCGATGCCGTGCAACCACCCGGCGGAGGGGTCGTCGGCGGAGGAGTCGTGGGCGACGGGCTCGTCGGCGGAGGGCTCGTCGGCCCCGGGGTCGTCGGCCCCGGCGTCGTGGGCGACGGGGTGATGCCCGGGCCGGCGTTGAGGGCGTTCAGGACGCTCGTGTACGCGGCCTTCTTGTTACCACTGCACTCGAAGAGCAGGGCGTTGTCCGACCCACGCCACGAGTCACAGTCGCGCACACCCCAGGTGGTGATACCGGTGCACCGCGAGACGTTCATGCACGCGCGGGTAACCCCGGCGTAGATGTTGGCCTGGTTGCCGCCACTCATCACGTCCAGCTCGGTGATCTGCACGTCCACACCGAGATCGGCGAAACGCTGCAGATTCGCCTGGTAGTCACTGGACAACGACGTGCCCAGGTGCGACTGGAACCCCACACAGTCGATCGGCACACCACGGGACTTGAAGTCCCGCACCATGTTGTAGATACCCGTCGACTTCGCGTTGATCCCATCGGTGTTGTAGTCGTTGTAACACAACTTCGCACCCGGATCCGCGGCCCGCGCCGCCCGGAACGCCGCCTCGATCCAGTCGTTGCCCGTGCGCTGCAGGTTCGAGTCACGCCGCGCACCGCTGTTACCGTCGGCGAACGCCTCGTTCACCACGTCCCACGAATGGATCTTGCCCTTGAAGTGGGTCGCGACCTGCGTGACGTGGTTCATCATCGCGCTGCGCAACGGACTGCCGGACATGTTCTGCGCCCAACCCGGCTGCTGCTGATACCACAACAGCGCATGGCCCCGCACACTCTGACCATTGGCCTGCGCGTGCGCGACCAGCCGGTCACCACCGGTGTAGTTGAACCGACCCTGCTGCGGCTCGGTCGCGTCCCACTTCATGTCGTTCTCGGCCACGACACTGTTGAACTCGCGGTTCAGAATCGTCACATACGTGCTGTCGGACAGCTTCTGCCCCGCGACGGCCGCGCCGAAGTAACGGCCCTTCTCGGCCGCCGACGCCTTCAGGGTCGTGCCGGCACTGGCCGTGGAGGTCAGCGTCATCGTCATTCCGGCGGCGAGTGCGCCGGTGGCAGCGACGGTCACCGCCAATCGCAGGACTCTCTTGTGATTCATGCGAATTCCTTGTCTGTGGTGGTTCGGTGATGGAGACGGGTCGGCTCGCGGTGGCGACACCAGGACGAACGAGAGCCCGGTCGCCAGCACGGCACCGGTGGTGGGAGACCCCGACACGACGTCCGGCATGCCCTGGGCGGACGTTGTGCTCCGAGGTGCGACCAGCAGGCTCGCCCGGTGAACCACAGGTGCGGCCGCCCTCAAACATCGACTGTGAGCGATAACATGCCGTTCGTCAAGTCGTAACGATCCGCCGTCGCGGGCGGGCCGCTCCGGTCATCCCGGCCGGGGTTGTGCTGCCGGAGCCGTCCGCAGCCGGCTCCGGCAGCACGCGTCACTGGAACGAGGCGTCGTCGACGAGGAGGCTGTCGGTGCCCGCCGCCGTCTCGACGTAGAAGGTCGCGTTGGACAGCGTGCCGCTCCACGACACGGTCGTCGTGCCGGTGAGCAGGGTCCAACCGTTGACGTTCACCCCCACGGCCGGGGTGAGCTGGACGTAGTTCGTCGTACCGTTCGCGGTCAGCGACAGGGTCGCCTTGGCCGACGGCGTGCCGCTCTGCGCCCGTACCCAGACGTTCGTGGTGTAGCTCTTGCCGTTGGTGAGCTTCGAGGTCACGTCCTGGCCGGGGCCGTTCCACGCCCCGGTCCGGCCGGTGATCGACAGCGACCCGCTGCCGCCGTGGGCGACCGACGTGTTCCGGGAGAGCGTCCCGCTGCCGTGCACACCCCAGCCGGTCGTGCCGTTCTCCACGTCACCGTTGGTGAGCACGGTGCCGCTGCCGCCGGTGCCGCCGAACTGCCACCAGTTGATGTTGAACAGGTTGCCGCTACCGCCGGCGAAGCGGAGGTACAGGTCATGGGTGCCGGTGGCGCCGGTGACCGCGCAGGTCGTGCTGGTCCAGGTCTGCCAGCCGCCCGTGCCGCCCACGGTGCAGGTGCCCACGACCGGGCCGCTGGCACTGTCGAGGCGGACCTCGATACGCCCACCGCTGGTGGCCGAGGCGACCCGTGCGGTGAACGACGTCGCGCCCGCGCCGAAGGCGACGCCCTTGACCTTGACGTGGTCGCCGTTCTCGATCCACCCGACGTTCATACCGCCCTCGCTGGCGACCTCCGTCTCGATCCCCGAGCCCCACGCGATCGTCTCGGCCTCCTGGCGCACGTACGGGTTCAGCGTCCCCACCTGCGGCGCACCGGTCGTGCTCATCGTGATCGTCGGGAACATCCCGGTGGAGGTGTAGGAGAACCTCTCCACCGCCACCGACCGGGTGTAACCACTTCCACCGGGCAACGCCCCGTTGTGATAGAAGAAGTACGAGCCACCGTTGAAGTCGACGACCCCGGCGTGATTGGTGAAGCTGGCGCCCTGCCGCGGCATGATCGTCCCCCGGTACGTCCACGGCCCGGTCGGACCGGGGGCCGTCGAGTACGCGATGAACTCCGAACAACACTCCGCCGCGAACACGTTGTAGTACAACCCGCCGCGCTTGAACACCCACGGCCCCTCCTCGTACAGGGTCGGCCGAGAGGCGTTCCCCGTCCGAGTGCCGAAACCCGCGGTCGTCAACGGAATCCGCGTCACGCTGCCCGAGTAGGAGATCATGTCCGCGTTCAGCCGGACGTACCACAGACCCGGATTACCCCAGTACAGGTACGCCTGCCCATCGTCATCGACGAACACGTTCGGGTCGATCTCGTTGTTGCCCACCAGGGGCCGACCGAGCGCGTCCCGGAAGGGCCCCGTCGGGCTGTCCGCCACGCCGACGCCGATCACCATCTGTCCGTTCGACCGCTGCCGGACCGGCACGTACCAGTAGAACTTCCCGTTGCGCGCGACCACGTGACCGGCCCACGCGTTGGCATCCGCCCAGGCGAACGTCGCCAGACTCATCGGCGATCCATGATCGGTCCAGTTCACCATGTCCGCCGACGAGAACACCCGCCAGTCACGCATCGTGAAATTCGTCGACCCGTCCTCGTCATGACCCGTGTACAGATACACCCGGCCGTCGTGGACCATCGGGGCCGGATCAGCGGTGTACACGTGCTGAACGATCGGATTGTCCGCCTTGACGGCGCTGGCCGGGACCAGTGCGAGGACGCAGACGAGGCTCGCCAGCCAGGCGACGGCCCGCCTGAGGGTGGGGGTGGTGGTGGCTCGGGTTCTCACCTTCACGATTACTCCCAGAGAGAGTGCGCTGTGCGCGAGGTCCGCGTCGAGTCGACGAGTCACCGCCATCCGGGTTGCCGGTCGAACGAGCTGCACCGTGCGCGTGGGACGGAGCACGGGCGGCACCCGTGTTAGCGCTAACAGATCTTGGTCGATGCCTTCCTCGGCGGTTGACCTGGACTTTTGGGCGATGCGGAGCGCCCGTCGTAACGACATCGCCGCAAGGATGTAGCGACGACGACATCCAAGATTTACGATGCAACGTACTGAGCCGTGCAGCCGACGTCAACGGGGCGGTCACCGCCCGCCGGCATCGGCTGCCCGTTACGCGCTGTTATCTTCTGGTGGTCAGAAGCCCCATCCGCGTCCATTCCGGACCGACGGCGATCCCCTCGACCGGCGCCGACCAGGGGTCACGGCGTGCTGCCACCGGGCCGAGGCGGCGAGGCGATCGGCGCGGTGCACTCGGGGGTTGCGGGCGTGTTAACGACCAACTATGTTAGCGATCACATCGATGTGCCGCGATAGGCCTCCGGGCAGCCCATCGCGTCCACGGCGACCCTGCTCCACCACCATCGCACCCGCCGTGCGTGTTTTCCGCTGACGACCCGCCGCCATCGATGCGCCGCCACCAGCCGGCCCCCGACCACCGCTCGGGCGGCCACCACACCCGTCCCGCGCCTCGGAAAGGTCGCCTACCGTGCCGCTGACTCGACGCACGTTCACCCAGGACGCTCGGTCCACCGCCAGCGGCGCACCGAGTCTTCCGAGCGCCGCTGTCGCCGCGCCGCCGACCGCCAGCACCGACGCGCACCGCGGCAGCTCACACGCCGCCGACCGCCAGCACGCCACCGTTCGCACCACCCCGTAGCGCACCCGTCCCCGTACCGAATCTTCCCGGAGGTTCCCATGCCATCCCTGCCCCTCAGCCGCCGCCACCTCCTTCAGGCCGCCGGTGCCACCGCGGTGGTCTCCGCGGCCGGCAGCACCCTCGTCGCCGGCAGCGCCGCGGCCGCCGTGGTCCCGCCGGCCCGGGCGGACATCGGCGTCTCGGCGTACGCGTTCGACCTCGGTCAGGTGCGGCTGACCTCCGGCCGTTGGATGGACAACCAGTCGCGGACGCTCAACTACCTGCGGTTCGTCGACGTCGACCGGATGCTCTACAACTTCCGCGCCAACCACCGGCTGTCCACGAACGGCGCCGCCACCAACGGAGGCTGGGACGCGCCGAACTTCCCGTTCCGGACCCACATGCAGGGCCACTTCCTGAGCGCGTGGGCGTACGCGTACGCGGTGCTGGGCGACACCACCTGCCGGGACAAGGCCAACTACATGGTCGCCGAGTTGGCCAAGTGCCAGGCGAACAACGGTGCCGCCGGCTTCGGCGCGGGCTACCTCTCCGGCTTCCCGGAGTCCGACTTCAGCGCGCTCGAGGCACGGACGCTGTCCAACGGCAACGTGCCCTACTACTGCATCCACAAGACCCTCGCCGGGCTGCTCGACGTCTGGCGCTACATCGGCAACACGCAGGCCCGTACGGTCCTGCTGTCCCTCGCCGGCTGGGTCGACACCCGGACGTCGCGGCTCAGCTACAGCCAGATGCAGTCGATGCTGGGCACCGAGTTCGGGGGCATGAACGACGTGCTCGCCGACATCTACCAGATGACCGGCGACAGCCGGTGGCTCGCCACCGCACAGCGGTTCGACCACGCCGGCATCTTCGACCCGCTGGCCTCCGGCCAGGACCAGCTCAACGGCAAGCACGCCAACACGCAGGTGCCCAAGTGGATCGGCGCGGCCCGGGAGTTCAAGGCCACCGGGACCACCCGTTACCGGAGCATCGCCAGCAACGCGTGGAACATCACCGTCGGCGCGCACACCTACGTCATCGGCGGCAACAGCCAGGCCGAGCACTTCCGGCCGCCGAACGCGATCGCCGGCTACCTCACCAACGACACGTGCGAGCAGTGCAACACGTACAACATGCTCAAACTGACCCGGGAACTGTGGCTGCTCGACCCGAACCGAGCAGACTACTTCGACTACTACGAGCGCGCGCTGATGAACCACCTGATCGGCGGACAGAACTCGGCCGACAGCCGCGGCCACATCACCTACTTCACCCCGCTGCGACCGGGTGGCCGTCGGGGTGTGGGCCCGGCGTGGGGTGGCGGCACCTGGAGCACCGACTACAACTCGTTCTGGTGCTGCCAGGGCACCGGCCTGGAGATCAACACGAGGTTGATGGACTCCATCTACTTCTACAACGGCACGACGCTGAGCGTGAACCTGTTCACGCCGTCGGTGCTGAACTGGACCCAGCGCGGCATCACGGTCACCCAGACCACCAGCTTCCCGGTCAGTGACACCACCACGCTGACCCTGTCCGGCTCGATGAGCGGCTCCTGGAGCATCCGGGTGCGGATCCCGTCCTGGACCAGCGGCGCGACGATCACCGTCAACGGCACGGTGGAGAACGTCACCGCCACCCCGGGCAGCTACGCCACGGTCACGCGCACCTGGGCCGCGGGCGACACCATCACCGTACGGCTGCCCATGCAGGTCGCCATCAAGGCCGCCAACGACAACGCCAACGTCGGAGCGGTCACGTACGGCCCCACGGTGCTGGCCGGCAACTACGGCAACACGGCCCTGAGCACCCTGCCCACCCTCACCGTCTCCTCGATCACCCGGACCAGCACCAGCTCGCTCGCGTTCACCGCCAGCGCCAACGGGTCCACGGTGAACCTCGCCCCCTTCTACGACGCCCACGGCTACAACTACACGGTCTACTGGAACACCAGCGGCAGCGGCGGTGGCCCCACCGGCAGCTACCGCCTGGTCAACGTCGGCACCGGGCTGGTCCTCGGCGTGCAGAACATGTCCACCGCCGACGGTGGTCTGGCCGTGCAGTGGAGCGACAGCGGCACCGCCGACCACAACTGGGTGGTCGTGACCGACGGCAACGCGGTCCGGTTCCGCAACGCCCACAGCAACAAGGTGCTGGGTGTGGAGAACATGTCCACCGCCGACAACGCCCGGGTCCTGCAGTGGGCGGACAACGGCACCGCCGACCACCGGTGGATCCTCGTCGACAACGGCGACGGGACCTACAAGATCCGCAACGTCAACAGCAACAAGCTGCTCGCCATCCTGAACGGGTCGACCGCGATGGGAGCGCAGGCGGTGCAGGATTCGGACAACGGCAGCGCGGACAACCGCTGGCGGCTGGTCCGCAACGCCTGACGATCCGCCCAGCTCGCCGGCGCGCCGGCGCGGTCACCCCGAGGACCGCGCCGGCGACGCCGGGCGAGCGGGCGGCGGCGGTCGTACAGTGGCAGGGTCCTGGCCCCAGTGATCGTGGTGGATCTGTCGGCTCGTGCCGCGGTCCGCCCGGAAGGAGCACAGTGAACCGACCTCTTCGGGCCGCGCTCGGCGGTGCCCTGACCGCCGCCCTCCTGACCTGCGTCGCCGTCGCGCCCGCGCAGGCACACCCCGCCGGGCATCTGCCCACCGTCCTCGCCCTGCCCGACGGTTTCGCACCCGAGGGCATTGCCACCGCCGGCCGGTACGCGTATTTCGGCTCCCGCGCCACCGGCGCCATCCAGCGCGTCGACCTGGTCACCGGCCGGGGTACCGCGATCGGCGCACCCACCGGCACCCCGTCGCTCGGCCTCAAGATCGACCCGCGCGGCCGGCTCTTCGTCGCCGGGGGCACCGCCGGCGACGCCCGCGTGCTCGACACCCGCACCGGTGAGGTGCTGGCGCGCTACCAGTTCGCCACCACCCCGACGTTCGTCAACGACGTCATCCTGACCCGCGACGCCGCGTACTTCACCGACTCCAACCGGCCGGTGCTCTACCGGCTGCCGCTCGGTCGTGGCGGCGCCCTGCCGCCCGCCGACACGTTCACCACCATCCCCCTGACCGGGGCGTACGAGCAGGTCGGCACCGGCGTGAACCTCAACGGCATCACCACCACACCGGACGGCAGTGCGCTGATCGTCGTGCAGTCCAACACCGGGACGCTGTACCGGGTCGACCCGGCGACCGGCGCGACCACCGTCGTGGACGTGCCCGGCTACACCTTCACCAACGGCGACGGGCTGCTGCTGCGCGGGCGCACGCTCTACGTCGTGCAGAACAGCCTCAACCAGATCGCGGTGGCCACGCTCAACCACGCGGGCACCAGGGGCACGGTCACCGGCACCATCACCGACCCGAACTTCGACGTGCCCACCACCGTCGCCGAGGCGTTGGGCCGGCTCTACCTGCCCAACGGCCGCTTCACCACGCCACCGACCCCGACCACGCCGTACACCGTCGTCGCGGTCCGCGCCCGCTGAGGTGGACCGAGGGGGTACGCGCACCGCGGGTGCCCCCTCGGCCGGCCGTCAGTAGGATCACGGGCACCTCGGCGACGACTGCCGCCCTCTGCACCCGGAGCCCGCGTGGCCGACCCCCGCTCGCACCGCCTTCTGCGTCGCGCCCTGGCCGTCGGCTGTCTGCTCGCCGCCGCCGCACTGCCCGCCGGGCCGCCGCCGGCCAGCCCGCAGGACCGCACCGGGCCGACGGTCCTGCGGGTGCTCCAGATGAACCTCTGCAACAGCGGCCGCGCCGGGTGTTTCAGCGGCCGATCCCTGCACCGGGCCACCGAGGTGATCAGCACCGAGGCACCCGACCTGGTCACCCTCAACGAGATCTGCCGGGACGACGTGGCCGTCCTGGAGCGGGTGTTCGCGACGGTGCACACCGGGCGGCGGGTCGTCTCCGCGTTCCAGGCCGCCGGTGACCGCCCCAGCGGAGGCGACACGCGGTGCCGCAACGGCCAACCGTACGGCGTGGGACTGCTGACGCGGGCGCGGGCGCCGGACACCGCGCGCGCCGTGTACCGCGGGATCCACCCGACACAGGACCTCGCGGACCCCGAGGAACGAGCCTGGCTCTGCGTCGACGTCGACGCGGTCCTGCTCGCCTGCACCACACATCTGGCGGCCACCGGCTACGCGGTCGCGCTCACCCAGTGCCGCCACCTGCTCGACACGATCCTGCCGCCGATCCGTCGGCGGAGCGGGTACGTGCCCGTCCTGCTGAGCGGCGACCTCAACCTGCGCGCCGGCGGCGACCCCGACGTGCGCTCCTGCGTACCGCCCGGTCACCAGCGGATCGACGACGGCGCGCGGCAACACGTCGTGGCGACGACCGACGTGGGCCTCTGCTGCCGCAGGTCGGTGCCGATGCACGGGACGACCGACCACCCCGGGCTGCTGGCCACCCTCCGGATCGACGGCGGCCGGCCGACGACCTGACCCCGCATCGGCCGTGCCGCGCCCCGATCAGCGGGGTGGGGTGTCCCGGCGGGACGGGAACGGGGTGCCCGGCTGACCGAGGGTGGAGCGGGCGCGCAACCCGACCGGGTCCGGAGCGGCGGCGGGCGGCACCGCGGCAGCCGGCTCCGGGACCCGTCGCCCATCGAGGTACGCGGCGGCGGCCCGGTCGTCGTCGGTCGGGGCGGCGAGCAGGGCGTAGAGCAGACCGACCACGCCGAAGATCACCGCCACCATGATCGGCACCAGCAGGGTGCTCACCTGGGCGCCGGTCACCCCGCCCACGCGTTCGTGCCGGTGCACCGACAGGGCGCTCATCCCGGTGAAGTGCATCCCGTTCACGGCGATGCCCATGACCAGCGCGGAGGCGAAGACCGCCAGCCCTCGGCGGACGGTCATCGCGAGCCACAGCGCGACGGTGGACGCCACGACAGCGATGACCACCGAGAGCACGACCCGGACGGAGTCGTAGCCGAGGCTGCCGTTGAGGCGCATCGCCGCCATGCCGGTGTAGTGCATGGAGGCCACCCCGGCGCCGGTGAAGATGCCACCGGCGACCAGGCGTACCGGATTCAACCGACCGGTGCCCACGATGGCCAGGCCGATACCGACCGCCACCACGGCGATGGCCGTGCTCGCCGCGGTCAGCGGCACGTCGTAGCGGATCCGGGTGCCCTCGACGGCGAAGCCCAGCATGGCCATGAAGTGCATCGCCCAGATGGCGGTGCCGCCCAGCGCCCAGGCCGCCAGCAGGCCCCACCAGGCCCGCTGGCCGGCCGTGCGCGCGGTACGGATGCGCCCCGCGCACACCAGCCCGAGGACCGAACCGAGCACGGACAGCGCGTAACTCAACGCGGGCGTGATCCACCCGTACTCAAAGTGATTGATGTCCGCCACAGCGGTCTTCTCCCCGATCGTTACCGGCGCGTCAACAAAGGCGCTCGGCAATGATCAGGGGTGGCGTGATCAGGCGCAACAGTGCCCCCCAAGCTATTCGGGGGGTGCTGTCGCGGTGACTGTCCGAAGCGCCGATTCGTCGGCGATCGTTACTGAAAGTGACGGTCAGGTGGAGGTGTGGTACGCCAGGACGCCCCGGTTGACGGCCGCGATCGCCTGCCGGGCGGTGGACCGCAACTCCGGCGAGGCGCCGCCGGAGTCGGCGAGCTGACCGAGCAGATCGACCACCTGCCGCGCCCACCGGACGAAGTCACCGGCGGGCATCTCGCCGTCGATCTCGTGACCACTGCCGAGCACCTTGGCCAGCGCCTCGCCCCGGGCCCACCGGTAGACCGGCCAGGCGAAGCCCAGATCCGGCTCCCGGGTCGCGGTCAGCCCGCGGGCCGCCTCGTCGGCCTCGATCTCGCCCCAGAGCTTCACCGTCTCGTCCACCGCGTCGGCCACCGGCCCCCGCGGCAACGACGCCCGCTCGTCGACGTCGCGACGCGCCTCGAAGACCACCACCGACACCGCGGCGGCCAACTCGGCCGGGGACAGGCCGTTCCACACCCCCCGGCGCAGGCACTCGGCGACCAGCAGGTCCGCCTCGGTCCAGATCCGACCGAGCATCCGACCGGCGTCGGTGACCGCGCCGTCGCGAGCGAGGTAACCGCGGTCGGTCAACAGCGCCACGATCCGGTCGAAGGTCCGCGCCAGGGACCCCGTCCGCCCGGAGACGCGCTCGCGCAACTCCTCGGTGTCGCGCTCCAGTCGCCGCCGGCGCTCCGCCCAGCGGGCGTGGTCCTCCCGCTCCGGGCAGGCGTGGCAGGGGTGGTGACGCAGCTCGGTGCGGAGCTGGGCGATCTGGTGATCGTCGCCGGCCGCCTGCCGGGAACGGCCACCCCGCCGGCCGCCGTGCCGGTCCAGGCCGGTGCCGCTGACCTCTGCGGCGAGATCCCGCCGGGCACCCGGTGAACGGTGGTTGAAGTGCTTGGGCACCCGGATCCGGGCCAGCACCTCGGCCGGCGTGGTGAAGTCGCCGGGGCTGACCCGCCCGGCCCACCGGTCCTGGGTGAGCACCAGCGGCCGGGGCTCACCGAACCCGCCGGTCGCCGGGTCCAGGACGACGGCCAGCCCGGCCCGCCGACCCGACGGCACCCGGATCACGTCGCCGATCCGCAGCCGCTCCAGCGACGCCACCGCGGCGGCCTTGCGCTGGGTCTGACCCTGCCGGGCGATCGCCTTCTCCCGGTCCGCGATCGCCACCCGCAACGCGAAGTACTCGTCGAAGTCGCCGTGGTGGCAGGCGGCCTCCGCGCCGTACGCCTCGATGGTCTCGGTGTTGCGCTGCACCTGCCGGGCCAGACCGACCACCGACCGGTCCGCCTGGAACTGGGCGAACGAGGACTCCAGCAGCGCCCGGGCCGGCTCCGCGCCGACCGTGCCGACCAGGTTCACCGCCATGTTGTACGACGGACGGAAGCTGGAGCGCAGCGGGTACGTGCGGGTGGACGCGAGCCCGGCCACGTGCCGTGGGTCGGTCTCCGGGGACCACACCACGACGGCGTGCCCCTCCACGTCGATGCCCCGGCGGCCGGCCCGACCGGTGAGCTGCGTGTACTCCCCCGGGGTCAGGTCGACGTGCGCCTCGCCGTTGTACTTGACCAGCCGTTCCAGGACCACGCAGCGGGCCGGCATGTTGATGCCCAACGCCAGGGTCTCGGTGGCGAAGACCGCCTTCACCAGACCACGGACGAACAACTCCTCGACGATCTCCTTGAACACCGGCAGCATGCCGGCGTGGTGGGCGGCCAGGCCGCGCTCCAGGCCGTCGAGCCACTCCCAGTAGCCCAGCACCGTCAGGTCCTCGCCGGGGATCGCGGTCACCCGCGACTCGACCACCCGCCGGATCTCGGCCCGCTCCTCCGCCGAGGTGAGCCGCAGACCGGCGGCGAGGCACTGCTGCACCGCGGCTGCGCAGCCGGCCCGGCTGAAGATGAACAGGATCGCCGGCAGCAGCCCCTCCCGGTCCAGCCGGTCGACGATGTCCGGGCGCATCGGGCCCCGCCACCGGGGGCCACGTCGACCGGAGCCCGGTCCGGCGCTGCGCCCCTCCCCCAACTCCAGGCGGCGTACCTGGTCCCGGGTGTAGCGCAGCAACTCCGGGTGCACGTCGTGCTTGCGGGCGGCGTCGGCGTCGTGGAACAGGTCGAACATCCGCTTGCCGACCAGCATGTGCTGCCACAACGGCACCGGTCGGTGCTCACTGACCACCACCGCGGTCTCGCCGCGCACGGTGACCAGCCAGTCGGCGAACTCCTCGGCGTTGGACACGGTCGCCGACAACGAGACCAGGGTGACCGAGGCGGGCAGGTGGATGATCACCTCTTCCCACACCCCGCCACGGAACCGGTCGGCCAGGTAGTGCACCTCGTCCATCACCACGTACGCCAGACCCTGCAGGGTGCTGGAGCCCGCGTAGAGCATGTTGCGCAGCACCTCGGTGGTCATCACCACCACCGGCGCGTCGCCGTTTATCGCGTTGTCGCCGGTCAACAGGCCGACCTGCTCGACGCCGTACCGGGCGACCAGGTCGTGGTACTTCTGGTTGGACAGCGCCTTGATCGGCGTGGTGTAGAAGCACTTGCGCCGGGCCGGCGGCTCGTCGCCGGGCACCGGGTCGTCGGGCCGCCCGCGCAACGCCAGGTGGACCGCGAACTCCCCCACCACGGTCTTACCGGCTCCGGTGGGGGCGCAGACCAGCACCCCGCTGCCCCGCTCCAGTGACTGACACGCCTCCCGCTGGAAATCGTCGAGGTCGAACCCCAGATCGAGGGCGAACTCGTCCAGCGCCGGAAACTCTGCGGCCTGTGCGGCCCGGCGGCGCGCCGCTGCGTACCGCTCGGCGGGGCTCGACATGGCACCAAGATTAGTGCGTGCCGGGACGGGACACCCGACAAGGCCGACCCGTTGGGCCATCCGAGGCGGTCGGTAGGGTGCACGGCGTGCCGGACCATGCCGAACCGCCCCAGACTCGTCCGCCGGTCAGCCCCGAGACCGACGCCCCCCGGGCGTCCCGACGGCCCGTCAAGGCGGTGCTCTTCGACTTCCACGGCACCCTGGCCCAGGTCGAGGAGCCCCGGCAGTGGGTGCTGGCGGCCGCGGCGGCGTGCGGGGTCACCCTGGACCGGGTCCGCGCCACCTCGCTGGCCGACCGGCTGCTGACCGCGGGGCGTGCCGGCGGCCCACTGCCTGCGCGGGTGCCACCCCGGCTGGCCGAACTGTGGGCCGACCGGGACCTCTACCAGCACGCCCACCGAGGCGCGTACACCGGGCTGGCCGAGACCGTCGACGCCGGCATCGAGGGCTTCGCCGACGCCCTCTACGACCGGCTGCTGACCGCCGAGGGCTGGCTGCCGTACCCGGACACCGCGCCGACACTGACCGCGCTGCGCGCCGCCGGAGTGCCCGTGGCGGTGGTCAGCAACATCGGCTTCGACGTACGACCGCACTTCGACACCTGGGGGCTGACCGACCTGGTCGACGCGTTCGTGCTGTCGTACGAGGTGGGGCGCTGCAAACCCGACCCGGCCATCTTCTGGCGGGCCTGCGGGATGCTCGGCGTCGACCCGGAGCAGACACTGATGGTCGGTGACACCCCGGCGGACGCGGGCGCGGTGGCGGCCGGCTGCGCGGTGCTGGTGCTCCCCACCGCCGACCCGGGTCGGGAGAACGGGCTGGGCGCGGTGCTCGACCTCGCCCTGCCGGGCTGACCCGCACGTCGTCAGGCCGGAATGTGAATCACCGGTAGCTCGTCGCCGTACCGGTCCTCCCCGGTGAGGATCGAGGCATCGTGCTCGAGGACGGCCAGCGCCGTGGTGGCCAGATCGGCGCGGCCCGTCACCGTGCGCCAGAAGCTGAGTTCGTGCCAGGAGTGCCCCTCGGTCGAGAGCACCTCGCAGGCGTCCAGGCTCAGCAGCCGGTGCAGGGTCGCCCGTTCCTTCGGGTCACTGACGATCGCCAGCGTCTCCGCCGCGGTCACGGCGGTGACGCCGAACCTGTTGCGGTCCTGGATGACCTCGTGCAGCGGCTCCCCGACATGCACCGACCCCGCCAGGTACGCCAGCAGAGCCGACCGGTCCAGCACGAGCCGGACCGGTCGGTCGTCCTCGGTGCTCACGCCGCCGGTTGTTCGCGCGTGCCGGCGGCGGCGTCCCGCGCGTGCTGGCGGGCCCGCTCCCGAAGCGCGCCGCGGCGCTCCGGGGACCAGTCGGCCTCCACGGCGGCACGGCGGGCGCGCGCCTCGGCCACACCCTGCTCGGTGATGGGAATGCCCTGGTGGGCCAACTCCGCGTCCAAGGCGTCCAACCGCATCCGGTCCCGGACGGCCCGGGTGATGTAGGCGCTGGCGTTGGACTCGCGCTCCAGGCGCTCCGCCACGTCGGGTGGCACGGAGATCGACAGCTTCCGCATCGCGCTGGTCATACCAGGAACCGTACGCCGGTAGCACCGCGTTGGCGACCAGGAACGGCCGTGTCGGCCCCGCCGGGGTTCGCATTTCGGCAGGTCGACACCGCCGCGAGGGAGCCGGAACCGACCGCTACCGTCGTGCGCGTGACCGAGACGCTGCTGCCCACGCCCACGCCGGCCGACACGCCACCGGCCCGGCGCGGCGGCGTCGTCGCCGTGGGGCTCGTCCTGGGCGGGGCGCTGTCGGTGCAGTTCGGGTCCGCCGTGGCCGCGCTGCTCTTCCCGCGTACCGGGGTGGCCGGCGCGGTGACCCTGCGGCTGACCATTTCGGCGGTGCTGCTGCTCATGGTGTGCCGGCCCCGACTGCGCGGGTACGACCGGTCGGCCTGGCTCGCGGCGGGCGCGTTCGGGCTGGCGCTGGCCGGCATGAACTCGCTGTTCTACCAGGCCATCGAACGCATCCCACTGGGGCCGACGGTGACGCTCGAGGTGCTCGGCCCGCTGGCGCTGTCGGTGTTCAGCGCCCGACGACTGGCCAGCTGGGGCTGGGCGGGACTCGCCCTGGCCGGGGTGGCGCTGCTCGGGCAGAGCGGCTTCGACCGGCTCAACCCGGCCGGGGTGGCCTTCGCGTTCGGCGCGGGCACCATGTGGGCCGCGTACATCGTGCTGAGCGCCCGGGTCGGCGGCCGGTTCCCGGGCGCGGACGGGCTGGCCCTGGCGCTGACCGTCGCCGCGCTCGTCACCCTGCCGTTGGGCATCGTCGACGGCGGCGCGGTCCTGCTCGACCCGCCGGTGCTGGCGCTCGGCGCCGTCCTCGCGGTGCTCGCCTCCGGGCTGCCGTACACCCTGGAGCTGCTGGCGCTGCGACGGATGTCGACCGCCACGTTCGCGGTGCTGATGAGCCTCGGCCCGGCCGTCGCCACGCTCGCCGGGTGGCTGGTGCTGCGGCAGGCCCTCACCCTGCTGGAGTGCGCCGCCATCGTGCTGGTCATCGCGGCCAGCATCGGAGCGGTACGGGTCAACGCAGCAGCCGCACGGCGCCCGGAACGGCGCTGATCGTCACCGGCAGCTCCAGGGAACGTTCCCCGTCGGCGTACGTGACGATCCCGTCGGCGGCCAGCTCCACGGTGCGGGCCCGGTAACTGGTCACCAGGGGATGGCTCACGTGCGTGCCCTGGTAGATGCGCGGCTTCACCCGGACCAGCGTCCGGCGGTTGACCCGCCCCGCCACCACCACGTCCAGCAGCCCGTCGGTCGGGTCGGCGGCGGGACAGATCCGCATTCCGCCCCCGTACGTCGGGCAGTTGCCCACCGCCACCAGCACCGCGTCGAGGTCGTGCGGCACCCCGTCGAGGCGCAGCGTGTAGCGGCGGGGCCGCAGCCGGGCCAACTCCACCAGGATCGCCAGGTCGTACCGGCGGGGTCCGCGCGGCCAGCGCATCCGGTTGGCCCGCTCGTTGACGATCGCGTCGAACCCCGCCGCCAGGACCGCCCCGAACCACCGCTCGGCGCCGTCAGCCCCGGTCATCCGGGCCAGATCGACGACGTGGGTCCGGCCGGCCCGCAACGCGGACGCGATCACCTGCACCGCCGCCACCGGGTCGGCGGGGAACCCGGTGTCGAGGGCGAAGTCGTTGCCGGTCCCCGCCGGCACCGGACCGAACGGCACGGCGGTGCCGGCGACCGCCTGCATCGCCCGGTGCACGGTGCCGTCCCCACCGATCGCGACAAGCGCACCGATGCCGTCGGCGACGGCGGCACGACAGGCGGCCTCCGCCTCGCCCGGACTGACCGCCGACAGCACGCGGACCGGACGGCCGGCGGCGGCCAGCCCGTCCAACAGCCGGGGCAGCAGGGCCCGGTGCCGCCCCCGACCGGCGGTCGGGTTGGCGAGCACCGCCACGGGGCCACCGGGGAGCGGGGCGCGGTCGGCCGGGGCACCGGCGGGCGGGCCGGGCAGGTGATCGTCTGCGGTCACGGGCAGCACCGTACCGGTCGGACACCCACCGTTTTCCGGGGGCAGGCGCGGACACCACCGGTAACGCGGCGACGCCGCCCCCGGGGAACGGGGACGGCGTCGGCTGACCGGGCGGCGCGGGGCCGTCAGGTCATGTCGTCGTAGCGACGCTCGATCGGTGCCGGTGCGGCGACCGGCTCGGGTACGCCGATCGGCGCGGCCGAGTCGACCCGCTGCCCGGCCACGACCGGGTCCTTGTCGAACTCCAACGGCGACACCTCGTCGTCGTCGATGCCGGCGTAGATCTCCTTGCCCCGCCCCCGTCGCCGGTCGTTGATGAACGCGACCCCGACCGCGGCGAAGTAGAGCGCGGTGAGGCAGAGCGCCAGAGCGGTCATCCCGAACGGATCCGGGGTGGGGGTGACCACGGCGGAGAAGGCGAAGAACACGAAGATCGCCACCCGCCACCAGCTGAGCAGCCGTTTCGCGCTGGCCAGGCCGACGAAGTTGAGCATCAGCACGATCAGCGGGAACTCGAACGCCACACCGAACAGCAGGATCAGGTTGGTGACGAACGAGATGTACCGGGTGACTTCCAGATTCGTCGCGATGTCGTCGCCGGACACGTTCAGCAGGAACTCGAGGCCCTTGGTGGTGACGAAGAAGGCCAGGACCGCGCCGGCCGCGAACAGCGGCGCGGCGAGAGCCGTGAAGATGTACGCGTAACGCCGCTCGTGCCGGTGCAGGCCCGGCGCGATGAACGCCCACAGCTGGTAGAGCCAGATGGGCGCCGCGATGATCAGGCCCACCCACAGACCGATCTTCAGGTTCAGCAGGAAGACGTCCGCGACACCGAGCTGGACGAACTTGCACTTCCCGGTGACCGGGTCGAGCGAGGCGTCGAGGC
Organism: Micromonospora sp. NPDC048905; assembly: GCF_040649655.1. Classification (NCBI taxonomy): domain Bacteria; kingdom Bacillati; phylum Actinomycetota; class Actinomycetes; order Micromonosporales; family Micromonosporaceae; genus Micromonospora; species Micromonospora sp. NPDC048905. The sequence goes on from NZ_JBEZFV010000018.1 coordinate 104,173, forward strand.
TGCAGTACGGCTCCGACAACAGGATCCGGACCGGCTTCGCCAGCCAGATGCCCACGCCGAAGCCGAGCATGATCGCCAACGATGCGCGGAACAGACGATTACGCAGCTCGCGGACGTGCTCGATGAGTGTCATCGAGCCATCGGCGGCCCGCTCGAACGCCTTGGGGCCGCGTTTGCGCAGTGCGAAGGCCACGGTGGTGGGGCCCTTCGGTCAGTTGTCGCGGACGCGGTGCACCGGGTCGACGACCGGCTGCTGCGTCGGCGCCTGCTGGTACGGCGCCTGCTGCGGCTGCCCGGCGTACGGCGCCTGCTGCCCGGCGTGCGGCGGCAACGGCTGGTAGCCAGCCTGCGCGTCGGCCTTCTCGGCGAGGTCGCGGTCGTCGTCCTGCAGGCTCTTGGTCTCGGCCTTGATGATCCGCAGCGACCGACCCAGCGAACGAGCAGCGTCGGGAAGCCGCTTCGCCCCGAAGAGCAGGATCAGCACAACCACGAGAACAGCGATGTGCCACGGCTTGAGGGCACCCATGAGAAGCTCCAGTCGGTCTGTGTCCGAGGGGTGGTACGCAGCCCATCGTACGTGCGGATCGGCTGCCTGACACCCGCCGGGTGGGGGTGGTTCGACCCGAAGGGTGAAGTCTTGACCAACGCGCGATGATCCGTCAACCGCCGCCGGGCACCCAGCCCGGCGGGGCGCGATCAGCCCCGCTTGGCCTTGATCACCGCGAGCCGTTGGGACGTGGTGTCGAGCTGGCGTTGGACATCCTCGGCGCGCTGCTGCAACACCTCGGCGGTCTCCCGCAGCGCCTCGGCCTCGGCGGCCCGTCGCTGCAACGCCACCGCGGCGCGGCGCAGCCGAGGCAGCCGGGTCAGCACCGGGCGTACGGCCAGCACGAGCGCCACGAGCGGGAGCAGCACCACCGCGAGCACGATCCAGATCAGCACGGCGGTCAGCCTACTGGGTGCGGCCGGCCACCGCCGGGTCGCCCGCCGGCGCGCTCGTCGCGTCGACCTCGGGCACCCGAAGCTCGGCCGCGGGGGCGGGCACCGCGTAGGCGTCCAACGCGGCGGCCGCCGCCGCTCGGACCTGCTCGGCCAGCTCGGCCGGGGCGACCACGACGGCGTCCGGGCCGAGGCCCAGCACGAACCGGCGGGCCCACCCCAGGTCGGTGACCCGCAGGGAGACCAGCCACTGGTCGCCGTCACCGGCCTCGACCCGCTCGCACGGATAATATTCGGTGATCCACCGCTCGCTCCGGCCGATGCGCAGCGTGATCAGCGGCAGGTCCGGCGAGGGGCGGAAGACACCCTCGGTGAGGTCGTGCGGAACGGCCTGCGGCGGGACGGTGGCCGGCTCGGGCAGCTCGGTGATCGCGTCGATCCGGTCGGCCCGGAACAGGCGGACCGCCTCCGCGCGCCGGCACCACGCCTCCACGTAGGCCCGGCCGCCGACCATCAGCATCCGCAGGGGGTCGATGACGCGGTCGGTGGTCTCGTCCCGGGCGGCGGTGTAGTAGGTGATCCGCAGCGCCCGGCCGCCCTCCACGGCGGCCCGCAGCGCCTCGACCCGCCGGGTGTCGCCGGGCAGCCGGACCGCCACCGGCGCACCCACCAGGTCACCGGCGTCCTCGATCTTGGCCAGGGCCCGTTCGACGGCCTCGCGGTTGGCCACCCCGGGCGTCTCGGCGAGCATCCGCAACGCCACCACCAGCGCGAGGGCCTCGTCCGGGGTGAGCCGCAGAGGCCTGTCGATGCCGGCGTCGTAGGTGATCGTCACCCGATCACCGTCGAACGCCATGTCGATCAGGTCACCGGGACCATAACCGGGCAGCCCGCACACCCAGAGCAACTCCAGGTCCTCCCGCAGTTGGCGCTCGGTGACACCCAGGTCACCGGCCGCCTCGGCGATCTCGATGCCGGGTCGGGCCAACAGGTAGGGCACCAGGTTGAGCAGGCGGGCCAGCCGGTCGGCGGACGTGCGGGAACCGCCCCGGGCAGCCGGGCGGGTCACCGGGCACCGCCGGTGACGGCCAGTTCGTCGTGCCGGACGGCGATCTCCTTGAGTCGTTGGATGACCGCGTCGCGGACCTCCGGTGGGTCGAGCACCCGCACGTCCGGGCCGTAGCCGACGAGGTGGCCGGCCAACCCGTCCGGGTCCGCGTACGGCAGGACCAGGCGGTCGCCGTCCGGCCCGGTCGTCACCTGCACGGCCCAGCGGCGCAGCCCGGCGGCCCGGCCCGCAGCGGCCAGCACGGTGGCCCGGCCGGTGCGCTCCACCGGACCCGACCAGCGGGCCACGTGGCTGATCAGGTCGACGTTCGGCGGCGGCTGGTACGCGCCGGGCACGCCCGTCACCCGGACCGCGCCGACCACCCGGGACAGCCGGAAGCAGCGGGTCGCCGCCCGGTCCAGGTCGTGGCCGACCACATACCACCGGCCGCGCCAGCAGACCACGCCCCACGGTTGCAGCCGCCGCCGGCTGGGCGCGTCCCGGTCGGGCACCCGGTAGTCGAACCCGACCTCGCGGCGGTCCCGGGCCGCGGCCGTCAGCGGCGCGAACGCCGGATCGACGGTCACCATCGGCTCCAGGCCCAGGGTGGCCTGCGGATCCACGTCCACCCCGGCGGCGCGCAGCTTGGCCAGCCCGGACGACGCGGCGGCGGCCAGCCCGGCGTGCTGCCACAGCCGGGCGGCGATGCCCACCGCGGCAGCCTCGTCGGGCTCCAGCAGGATGTCGGGCAGCGCGTACTCGCGGTGGGCGATCCGATAACCCGGCTCGGCGTCGAAGGCGCTCGCCGTGCCCGTCTCCAGTGGCACACCCAGCTCACGCAGCTCGGCCTTGTCCCGCTCGAACTTGCGTTGGAACGCCTCGTGGTCACGCGCGTCGTCCGGGTCGTGCTCGTAGCCGGGCACGGTCGCGGCGATCTGCGCGGCGGTCAGGAACCGTCGCGTGGACAGCAGACAGATCACCAGGTTGACCAGGCGTTCGGTGCGGGTCCGCGACACCCGGTAGACGCTAGCAGCCGACACGCCCGCGACGTGCACCCACGCGGGCGTGCCGCACACTTGTTCGGATCCGGCCTCCCCCAGCGCCTCGCCGTTTCCGGTCATAGGGTGATCCTCATGTCGCAAGCGGAGGACAGGATGTCGCAGGCGGAGGCCAGGCCGGAGAGCGAAAGCGTCGGCACGGTGGTCGTCGCGGGTGTCGCCAACCTCGCCATCGCGATCGCCAAACTGATCGCCGGGCTGATCTCCGGATCGGCCGCGATGCTGTCCGAGGCCGCCCACTCGGTCGCCGACACCACCACCGAGGTGCTGCTCTTCCAGGCGCTGCGCCGGGGCGCCCGGCCGGCCGACCAGCGACACCCCTTCGGGTACGGCAAGGAGAGCTACGTCTGGGCGTTCTTCGCCGCGATGTTCACCTTCGTCGCCGGGGCCGGCTTCGCCGTCACCCACGGCGTCACCACGATCCTGGTGCACGAGCACAGCGGCGACTACCTGGTCTCGTACATCGTCCTGGCGGTGTCGTTCGTCATCGAGTCGATCTCCCTGGCCCGGGCGGTACGGCAGGTCCGCCGCGAGGCGCGGCGCTGGCACACCACGCCGCGGCGGTTCCTGCGGCTGACCGCCGACACCACCGTCAAGGCGGTCTTCCTGGAGGACAGCGCGGCGCTCATCGGTCTGCTGCTCGCCGGGGCCGGCGTCGGCCTGTCGCACGCCACCGGCGACGAGGTGTGGGACGGCGTCGCGTCGATCCTGATCGGGCTGCTGCTACTGACGGTCGCCGGGATCCTCGCCGGCAACAACCTGTCGCTGCTGGTCGGTCGGGCCGTACCGGAGCGGTTGCGCCGCGAGATCGAGCAGGACCTGGCCGGACTGCCCGAGGTGGAGCGCATCGACACCCTGTTGACCATGCAACTCGGCCCGCAGGACATCCTGGTCGCCGCGAAGGTCGACTTCCGCGACGAGGCCACCGGCGCGCAGATCGAGGCCACCGCCGACGAGGCCGAGCGACAGCTCACCGAGCGGTACCCGGAGATTCGCTTCGTCTTTCTCGACCCCACCCGCTCACTGCCGGGGGCCACCGGCACCGCCCGACACACCCAGGCCGGGCCGACCCCGGACGCCGGCGGCCCCGAACCGGCCTGATCCGCCACCACCGCCGTACCCGGGCGCGGGCCGTCGGGTCCGCGCGGCTAGCGTGCCCGTCATGGTGCGATGGCGTACGGGGACGGTGGCGACGCTGCGACGGCAGTGGACCGGGGCGGTGGAACTCGACGTCGACCTGCCCGACGGCACGCGCATGCGGGCGCTGGCCTACCCGGAGCTGGTCGGCACACCCGAGCCCGGCGACCGGGTGCTGCTCAACGCCGGCGCGCTGCTGATGGGTTTGGGCACCGGCGGGTACGCCCTGGTGGTGGCCCTGCCGGACCGACTGCCGCCGGACCCGCCGGAGGTCGGCGACACCCGCGACGCCGGGCACCTGGTCAAGGCCCGCTACACGCCGTTGCAGCCGATCCTGCTCGGCGTCGACGAGGAGGCGTCCCCGCACCGCGCGGTACTCGCCGACGCGGACGACCTCGGCGGCCTGCCGGTGGTCACCGCCGATCTGCACTCGGCGCTGCCGGCGATCCTGGCCGGCATCCGGGCCGACCTCCCGCAGGCGCGGGTGGCGTACCTGCTCACCGATGGTGGGGCCCTGCCCGCCTGGTTCTCCCGCACCCTCGCCGGGCTGCGCGCCGACCTGGCCGGCACGATCACCGTCGGACAGTCCTTCGGCGGCGACCTGGAGGCGACCACGTTGCACGGTGGCCTGCTCGCCGCCCGGCACGTGCTCGACGCCGACCTGGCCATCGTCGCCCAGGGGCCCGGCAACCTGGGCACCGGCACCCGGTGGGGGTTCTCCGGTGTCGCCGTCGGTGAGGCGGTCAACGCGATCGCCACCCTGGGTGGACGGCCGGTCGGCTCCCTGCGGATCTCCGACGCCGACCCCCGCCCCCGGCACCGGGGCGTGTCCCACCACAGCCTCACCGCGTACGGCCGGGTGGCCCTCGCCCCGGCGGAGCTGGTGGTGCCCGACGACCTGGACCCGGCCCTCGCGGCCGAGGTGGACGCGTCGTTGGCCCCCCTCGCCGCCCGGCACCGGATCGTCCGGGTGCCCACCGCCGGTCTCGACGCCGCGCTGCGCGCCAGCGCCGTGCCGCTGTCCACGATGGGCCGTGGTCTCGACGCCGACCACGCGTACTTCCTGGCCGCCGCCGCGGCAGGCCGCCACGCCGCCACCCTGCTGCCCTAACCGCCCGCCCTCCGGCCGTCCTCCGCCCCGTTGATCATGGGGTTATTGCCCGCCGCCTCGCGTGTCAGGGCAATAACCCCATGATCAACGCGAGCATTGCGGGGTGGAGTGGGGTGGGGTGGGGTTAGGCCAGGAAGACCAGGGTTAGCCAGCCGCCGACGATGAGCACCAGCGCCAGCGCCAGCACCCACGTCGGCACGGTGTATTCACCACGGCGGTTACGGTCGACCTCGGCGCGGATCTTCTCCCGCCGGCGTTCGACCCAGTTCTGCCGCTCGGCGCCGCGCTCAGGGCGGTCGGAAGGTCCAGAAGTCGTCATGGCGGACCCAGCTTAGCGGCCACCGCGCCGCCCGCGCCGGTGCGCCCACCGGTAGGCCGGCCCCGTCGGCGGACACCACCGCCGGGGCCGGCAGACCCGTCACATGCTGGCGATCAGCCGCTCCACCCGCTCGTCGTACGCCCGGAACGGGTCCTTGCAGAGCACGGTGCGCTGCGCCTGGTCGTTGAGCTTCAGGTGCACCCAGTCCACGGTGAAGTCCCGCCGCTTCTCCTGGGCGTGCCGGATGAACTCGCCGCGCAGCCGGGCCCGGGTGGTCTGCGGCGGGGTCTCCTTGGCCTCGAAGATCTCCGGGTCGGTGGCCACCCGGTCGACCTCGCCACGCCGTTCCAGCAGACCGTAGAGGCCGCGACCGCGACGCACGTCGTGGTAGGCCAGATCCATCTGCGCCACCCGGGGGTGCGACAGCGGCAGGTCGTGCTTGCGCTGGTAGCGCTCGATCAGCCGCAGCTTGCTGACCCAGTCGATCTCCCGCGAGACCGGCTCCAGGTCACCGGTCTCCACCGCGCTGAGCACCCGGCCCCACAGCTCGACGACCCGCTTGGCGGCCTGGTCGCCGCCGCGCCGCTCGACGAACTCGGTCGCCTTGGACAGGTACTCCTGCTGGATGTCCAGGGCGCTGACCTCCTTGCCGTTGGCCAGCCGCACCTTGCGCCGGCCGGTGATGTCGTGCGACACCTCCCGGATCGCCCGGATCGGGTTCTCCAGGGACAGGTCGCGCATCACCACCCCGGCCTCGATCATCCGCAGCACGATGTCGGCGGTGCCGACCTTGAGCAGCGTGGTGACCTCGTTCATGTTGGAGTCGCCGACGATGACGTGCAGCCGCCGGTAGCGCTCGGCGTCGGCGTGCGGCTCGTCACGGGTGTTGATGATCGGACGGCTGCGGGTGGTCGCCGAGGAGACGCCCTCCCAGATGTGTTCGGCCCGCTGCGACAGGCAGTAGACCGCGCCGCGCGGGGTTTGCAGGACCTTGCCGGCCCCGCAGATCAACTGCCGGGTGACCAGGAACGGGATGAGTACGTCGGCCAGCCGGCCGAACTCCCCGTGCCGGGAGACCAGGTAGTTCTCGTGGCAGCCGTACGAGTTACCGGCCGAGTCGGTGTTGTTCTTGAACAGGTAGATCTCACCCGCGATGCCCTCGTCGTGCAGCCGCTTCTCCGCGTCGACGAGCAGGCCCTCCAGGATCCGCTCGCCAGCCCGGTCGTGGGCGACGAGATCGGTCACCGAGTCGCACTCCGGTGTCGCGTACTCCGGATGCGACCCGACGTCCAGGTAGAGCCGGGCTCCATTACGCAGAAAGACGTTGCTCGACCGACCCCAGGACACCACGCGACGGAACAGATACCGCGCGACCTCGTCCGGGGACAGCCGCCGCTGCCCGCGATAGGTGCAGGTGACGCCGTACTCGGTCTCGAGGCCGAAGATTCGCCGCTCCATGGTGTGACATTAGCCGCCCGGAGGCCCGGTTCGTCACTGTCACACCACAGGTCGTGCCCCGGGGGTGGTCACATACCGGTTGAGTGCGACATTCCGTCCGGACCGAGGCTCGCCACGAACCGCCGGCAGTTGTCGTACTCCGGAAGCAGGCCGCTCTCGCGGGCCTGAGCGAGGGTCGGCGCCGCGTCGTCCCGCGCGGACAGCAACGGAACGTCGGCGGGCCACTCGATGCCCAGCTCCTCGTCCAGCGGGTGCACCGCGTGCTCACCCGTCGGGTTGTAGCTGGCCGAGCAGAGATAGCTCAACGTGGCGTCGTCGGTGAGCGCGCAGAAACCGTGCCCCAGCCCCTCGCTGAGGTAGACCGCCCGACGGTCGGTGTCGTCCAGCCGGACGCCCTCCCAACGGCCGAAGGTCGGCGAGCCCACCCGCAGGTCCACGATGACGTCGAGGACCGCACCGCGCACGCAGGTGACGTACTTGGCCTGCCCCGGCGGAACGTCGGCGAAGTGGATGCCGCGCACCACGCCACGGGCGGAGACCGACAGATTGGCCTGGGCCAGCCGCAGCGGATGCCCCACCACGTCGGCGAGCTTGTCGAAGCGGTACCACTCCATGAACATGCCGCGCGAGTCGCCGTGCTGCTGGGGGGTGATCTCCCAGGCGCCCTCGATGCTCAGCTCCCGGATCTTCACCAGGCCACCCCCTGGCGGCCGCTCGGCTCAGCGAGCAGACCGAGCAGGTAGTCGCCGTAACCGCTCTTGGTCAACGGCGCGGCCAACGCGCGCAGCTGGTCGTCGTCGATCAGGCCGGCCCGCCAGGCCACCTCCTCGACACAACCGATCTTCAGGCCCTGCCGCTCCTCGACCACCCGGACGAACTCGGCCGCCTGCATCATGGAGGCGAACGTGCCCGTGTCCAGCCAGGCGGTGCCCCGATCCAGCACCGTCACCGACAGCTCCCCGGTCTCCCGGTACACCTCGTTGACCGCCGTGATCTCCAGCTCGCCGCGGGCGCTCGGGGTGAGCTTGCGGGCGATGTCCACGACCCGGTTGTCGTAGAAGTACAGGCCGGGCACCGCGTAGCGGGACTTCGGCAGGGCCGGCTTCTCCTCGATCGAGAGCACCCGACCGGCGTCGTCGAAGTCGACCACACCGTATTCCTGCGGGTTGGCCACCTGGTAGGCGAAGACCCGCCCGCCGACCGGGTCGCCGTGGGCCGCGAGCTGCCGGCCCAGACCACCACCGTGGAAGATGTTGTCGCCGAGGATCAGCGCCACCGACTCCGTGCCGATGAAGTCCGCCCCGAGGATGAAGGCCTGCGCGATGCCCTCCGGGCGCTCCTGGCTGACGTACTCCAGCCGCAGCCCGAACTGGCTGCCGTCGCCGAGCAGCCGACGGAACTGGTCCTGGTCGTCCGGGGTCGTGATCACCAGGATCTCCCGCACCCCGGACATCACCAGGGTGGAGAGCGGGTAGTAGACCATCGGCTTGTCGAAGACCGGCATCAGCTGCTTAGACACCGCACGGGTGATCGGCCAGAGCCGAGAACCGGTGCCGCCGGCAAGTAGGATTCCACGCACCGGGGCAGCCTAGCGGCACAGAAGCAGGATGTGCGGGGGGGTCGCGCCCCGCGCAGGGCACCCAACTTCGCGTACACTTCCCGACCCGTGAGGATCCTCGTCACCGGCGGAGCCGGATTCATCGGGTCGGAGTACGTTCGCCTGCTGCTGGGCAAGCCCCTCGGCAGTGCCGACGGC